>CAJUER010000001.1:732839-1046944 GCA_910585705.1 uncultured Christensenella sp. | reverse complement strand
TTAATCCCTTCTAGGGTCTGTGCAAACCACTAGTTTACTAGTGGTTTTGTTTTAATTTCAATCAAGAATCACGATTACGCGGTTTTTTCGTTTATCGTAACCCTTATATCTAAGTCATTCATGTTTGAAGAACAGATTACAATTTCATATTCATTGTTTCCGTCATTGTTTTCAAACAATACGTCGGCTTTAAAACCGGTTGTCGCGCTGATTGTGTATTTAGCTGGCATAGCGCTCATACTGCTGTAAACGTAGATTTCGAAATTTGTCTGCGATATCATCGGCGAAGCTTCGATTTCAAAAGAATATGTGCCGTTCTTCGGTACCGTAACATTGGTGATGCATCCGTCCATACCGCTGGGAACCGTCACATTAACGGATTCGCCGATTTTCAGCTTCACGGTTTCTTCGGGTTCGCCTTCGACTATCCAGAAAGAATAACTTCCGGATTTATTCGAAGATAAATAGAATTCAAAAGTTTCGCCCTCTTCTATATAGAAAGAAACGAACGAGTATCCGACAAATTCATTGTTTGCATCGAATTCTTCTTTAATCATTTGTTTTCCATTAAATTCGATGTAGTCAATAGGCGAATTTTCGGGAAGCATAAATTTGTACCAACCTGAAACGGCAGCCGTGAATTCGAATAAGGTGGAGGTATAAGAATCTTCGAATTTTATCGTATAACTATTTTCGGAGTTGTCTGCGACAAATGCTATTTCAAGCATATAAACGCCGGATTCCGGTGCGTCGAGTAGCAATACATAATCCGTTCCGCCGACGGCCGTTATCGTTGAAACAGCCTCGCCGTTGAGGGTAACCGAAGCGCCTTCACCGTAAACGTTCAGCGTATAAGTTCCGTCTACAATTGCAGGTATCTTGATGTATAAACCGTTTTCGGTCAAATTCTCGTCGATTACATAAGCAAAAAGTCCGAGCTTGTATACCGAAAGTGCGTCTGTTGCTGAGGAGCCGGGACCAGGTTCTACTATGGTATTGCCTTCTGCGTCCTTAACTTCCCTTGTACTTGCTTCAAGTACGCCGTTAGCGGCAGAAACAGTTTCAACGCTCGTGTTTGCCGAAGCCGAATTAAGCTGCATTTTAACCGTTTCACCTTCTTTAAGGGTGATATACAGCAAGCCGTTCTTTGTCGTCGAAATAACCCCGTTAGGAACTGCAAGCTCGCCGCTTGCGGGGTTGAAAGAGTAAACGCCCGTCATTGTGGCTGTGTAAGAAACCCAAGTGCTTGCGCCCGTATTCGACAGTTTGCTTTTTCCTTCCAGTAGCACGAAGGGTTTTTCTTCCGTTCCTTCGCCTTTAGCTTCGAAGCCGTCTTCGGGTGCGTAGTACTGGCAGGGAATAAGCCAGTCGTATTGTGAGTTGACTGAAGTAATCCACTGCGATTTAAATTCGTCGAGGAATGTGTACAAATCGTCGTTGACGGGATAAACTCCGTCAGAATTTACTTTGGCGCAATAAGCGTTAACAAGCTTGCTGTAATCAATCTTTGATACAAGGGTGTTGCCTTCGTATTTGCCTACGACAAACACGTTTCTGCCCGACGCTGAGGGTAGCTGTTGGATAGAAGTTTCACCGGCACGGGAGATTGTTTTCGTAAGATTTACAAGCAGTAGAGGTCCGTTTTTTGAACCGACGTGGTAGTATCCGTCGTCGCCTTTGACAACTTCAAGATTTCCGTCCAGCGGCATAAGCGAAAGCTTTTTGCCGGGTTGATTTTCGAATTTCGAGGCGGGGGTGGTAAACTCCGCGTCTTCCGTTTCTACTATTACGGGTTCTTTTGCGTCGCCCTTTCTGACCGCGTTAATCGTTACCTCGCAGTCCGCATCTGCGTAAATCGCAAAGTATTGTACCGCACGCGATAAATTTCCGTAAACGGTAAGGCTGAGAGTAATCTTAGACTCTGAGGATGTCACCGTATCGATTTTTGCTGTGGGCTTGCCTTCGCTGTCAACAGAACAGAAAGCTTCTGTTGCCGAAAAATTGAACATCGTAATATTTGCGGAGGAAGTAGTTGAGTAACTTATTTCGTAAACGCCTGCCGCCGCCTGAGTGTAAAGCGTACGCAGCTCGTCTGCCTGCTCGCCGCCGCCTTTCAACGCCTCGTAAGGCTGGAAGACGAAATAGGAATATCTGTCCTTTGTAAGCGTCAGCTTGTTTTCGTCTTTGATTTCTTTTACGCCTTTGGTTTCTTCGTCGTATATGCGTTTATAGTTTAATGTTTTACGGTCGTTTTCATAATATCCGTTCGGCATATATTCGAACGAATATTCTATGCTTGTAGTGTCGGCGGGATAAACGGCGGAAGAGGTAATGGCTTTGTAACCGTAAGGGTAACTTCTTGAATTGTTGCCGATATCTTCAGGGTTTGCAAGCTGAACCTGGTAGGTTATCCCTTCCTGAGGCTCAAAGTCGAAGCCCGCTTTGCCGTCCTCGCCGCTTTTTGCGACAAGCGTAACTTGTTTGCCGTCTACGGTTTTAGTTACGGGAACAAACTTCCAGATTGTTCTATCGACATAACCTATCTTGAACCATACGTCCTTAACGGGATTATTGTTATTGTCTTTCGCCGTTACCGTATACGCATATTCTACGGGAGGGGGATCTGGGTCTTTATTATCTTTTTTACACGCTGCAATTCCGCAAGCGCCTGCGGTTAAACAGGCTGTGGAAAGAAGCGCGATTAACAACTTCTTTTTATTAGTCATTTATATTTCCTTTAAACATTTTTTAAATTGATTGTGAGCGTTTTTGAGGTTTTAGAAACCGTATAGTTGTTGTCGTAGGTGTAGCCTTTGGGTAATCCCGTAAGATGTACGGCAAAATTGCTTGCGCCTGAAAGAGCGTTTTCAAGCTCGTTTGCGTCAATGGAAAGTTTGCCGTCTGCGCCGAGATTAAGCTTTCTGTAGCAAACTGATTCGTTATCCGCGTCACAGAACTGAACCTGCACGAAAGTGCCTGCTTCGCCGTCGGAACCGGGTTTAACGCCGCCGGTGCCGTCAGTCAGTCCGTTTACCGCTTTTCCGTCGGGATAAAGAACGGTTATTACATAGGAGTCGCCTGTCGGAGCGTCATCTTCCTTATTGCAGGCTGCGGCAAATGCGCAGGCGCAAATTACGGCAACGGAAATTGCGAGTGTGAGAGTAAGTCTTTTTAAAGTTTTAATCATATAAGCCTCCTGATTTTTAATTAACATTATTATATAACATTTTCGTTGTATATGCAAGGGGAAAACGAATAAAAAAAGCGTTTTAATGCGGTCACATTTATAAAAGTTGTTTATAATGAATATTATTCATACTTATATAAATTTTTATGCAAAAAATAAGCTCCCTTAAAAGGGAGCTTACTATGCGTGTTAATTTCCGGAAGGAACGCCGTAGCTTTCGTAATAGCAGGCGAACATCATCCATGCGTTTGCTTCGGGTCCGTTACCGTGAGTCATACGGATAAGCGTATTCAGTATGCTTACAAGCGTTTTATCCGCTTCGACAAGTCCGTACTTTTCATCGTCGGGTTTCTTGTTGTTTATCGATTTGTAATAATACTGTTTTATCCTTGCCGTATAATCCACAGTTTTGAAATTGAATACTCCGTTTTCAATCAGTTCCAAAAGCGTGTGACCGTTACTGTCAAAGTAATTCGAATGCAGGAAATCGACGTACACAACAGAACCGTAGTTATAGTCGTCGGTTACATGATGGTAATAACCGTCGTTTGGATTAATTGACGCGTTTATCGCCAGATAATACTCGTAATCGGTATTATCGGGGTCGTACGTCCACATACCGTAAGCGGTAGAGGCGGTTCTCAGCATTTCCTTGTACGTTTCGCCTGTGTACTCGATATACATATTGTATTCGCCGGTTGAAAGCGCGTAATGCATAGCGCCGTGCACATAGTACGTTTTGCCCGCTTCAAGGTATACATAAACGTAGAAGTTGTCGTTCGAGTAATGTCCCAGCCTTAAATCGTCGTCCTGTTCCGCGAGCTCGTTTTTGTCATTATCAAGTACTATAACCAAAGGATCAACGCCCGTCTTTATGGTTTCCGAACGGAACAGGTAAACACCGGTATGTTCGGGAACGAACGAGTATTTAACGCCGCCGCCGTCGCCGAGATTAAGCATTTTGGTTACGTTGACGTGGTTTTTGCCGAGCTGAGCTTTAAACGCGGTTTCATAGGAAAGCCCCATAATAGGGTTATCTGTTTGCGAACAGATTACGCCGTCCTCGTGCTTGCCACCGAAGTGCATGAAGTAGTAGCAGAATTCAAGCCACTGGTCTTCGTAGTATTGGTCGCCTTCGGTAAGAAGCGCTTTGTTCGAGTTGTAGAATTCCTTTATAAACGCGTCGAGAATAGCTTTACGCTCTTTGTTAATGGGGAGCAGTTGGTTGTCGGAGAAGTTCTGCAAATAATAGCTTTCAATCAACTCCTCGCTGTGTCCGTAATTAAATTCGAGGCTGGCTTTCGAGCCGTCGGCTTCGACGCTGTCGTGATTAGACATATTAAAGAACGAAAGCAAGTAAAGCGTAGCGTCTTTTTGTGAATTATTAGAGGTAACGAATTTGGACGAGCCGAGATGCTTTTCTGCCCAGAGGGTTGAGAAATTAAAGTCTACAAGCAACAGCGCTGTTTGCATTTTACCGTTGAGGTCAACGTAGTTTACATAATAGTAAGGATCGTTTGCCGTAGGCTCTTTTATATATCCGACTTCGAAAAGTTCTCCGTCCTTCATATATTTGCCGTTTTCGAGCGTAAGCGAGTCCACAACCGCAATACGTTGGTCAACCGTCGTCTGAATTTCGCTTATAGGACGGATATTTATGTTTCTTATCGACGCTTTGTCTGCGCCGACGTCTTTTTGCTGGTCTTTAATATAGATAAATGAAAGGGTAAGCGTGACCTTATGGTCTGCAATATATACGGCTTGCGCTTCTTTCCAGCCGTCGCTGTTGCCGCTATGCGTTCCTACAATCTGACCGTTTATAAGCGAATACAGGTAATCGTGTTCGGCTTCGGTGTCAACGTTGTATTCGTAGGAAAGCGCTTCGCCGTTATTCAGTTCGACGGTTGCATAGATTATTGCAAACGAAAATCCGCCTTTCGAGTTCGAAGCTGTGATACTGCTGACGTTGCCCGCGTCTTTTTCTATTATCCAGGGCCAGCTGTATTCTGCGTCCTTCTCGTTGGTTTCGGGGCGGTAGTCGTAAACTTTTCCGTCCGTACCCTTGCCGTTTATTGCTTGACTTATTGATTCGGAAGAGGGCATTTCAAGTCCCGGAGTGGGTTTAACGCGCTCTGTCGGCAACGTATCGTCAGGTTTTTCGTCGGGATTTTCCTGCTGATAGTCGTCTGACGTATATTTATTGAAAAGTCCTTTCCAAACCGCTTCGTTGGGAAGTGTTCCCATGCTGCGGTATGCAACCGAACCGTATCTGTCTATAATAACGGTTGTGGGGAAGTTGTTTATCGAGAACATACTTGTAATGCCCGCACTGTCGTAAGCCATATGGAAGGAAAGTCCGTAAGATTCCTTAAACGATTTAATGTCGCTAAGCGTGTCCTGGTTCGAAAGCGCAATCAAAGCCAGCTTGCCGTTGTAAGCCTGGTAAGCCTTTTCTATTGCGGGGAACTCCGCCTGGCAGGGCGAACAGGTTGTAAAGAAGAAGTTCAGTACAACCGCCTTTATGTTCGGGTCGTCGAAGAGTCCCGCAAGCGTATACTTTGTTCCTTCGATTTCGCTGTATCCGAAATCGTACATAATGTCGCCGAGACTGTATCTTGTGTTGGACGACGCGGTGTGCGAAATTACGCGTGAGGGAATATTTACCTCAACGTTAGCTTTTTCGGGTTCGGTAACGAATTCCTTGTCTTCGGGAATATAATAGCCTTCGGGCAGGGTGCTCTGGTCTATTTCTATATCGTAAATTCCCTTTTCAAGCGCGAACTCCACAACGCCGTCCAACGAAATTCCCGACATGGACGCGGAACCGTTTCTGGCAACTGCCGTAACGGAAACGCCGTTCAGTTTAAGTCCGCCCATAGATTGGACGTGGATGATATAAACGCCGTTGTACTTTTCGTCGTTGCCGTCTCCGCTCGGGTCTTTGTCGGCAGGGTTATAGTTTGCGGGCTGCTTATATTCGGGGTACTTGGAAAAATTCTTTGTGCACGCCGCAGCGCCCGCGCCTACGCCTACGGCGACGCAAGTGGCAAGTAATGCAAAAATCAGTTTTTTCAATTTGCTCATAGTCAAACCTCTCTGCCACTGTAAAAAATTACAGTGTTTCTTTATACATTATTATAATATCATATTCAATTAATCAAATCAAGTGAAAAGCTATAATAATTGTAAATACTATGTATAAACAAGCGTTATATGTACCGTAAAAATAATTTTTATACATTATTATGTGACAGAATATTATTTTTATACAGTTACGCCGTATAAAAAGGGGCGCAAAAATACTTTTTTCAACGGTTAAAAAAGTGTGATTTTTCTGTTTAACGCCATATTTAAAGTTTATATAATTATTGTAGATAAAAACAAAGCGAGATTTTTATGAAGGAAAAGAAGGAAAAAGATAAGAAGCAGCCCGAAGACGTGCAGGACGGGCAGCCCGAAATTGTGACGGAAGCAGAGGGAAGCGAACTTGAAAAAGCGCAGGCGCTTGCCGAAGATTACAAGCGCAAGTGGTACGCGGTTTCCGCCGAGTACGACAATTACAGAAAGCGCAATTCGGCGTCCGTTTCCAAAGCCTACGCGGACGGCGCGGCGGAAGCCGTTTTAAAGCTTTTGCCTGTGGCGGACAACTTCGGCTACGCGCTCGATTCTGCTTCAGACGAAAAGACGAAAGCGGGAATCGACAAAGTAATAAAAAGCTTTAACACCATTTTAAACTCGTTAGGGGTCGAGGAAATCGCGATTTCAGCGGGTGCGCCCTTCAACGAGGACGAAATGGAAGCCGTTATGAGCTTGCCGTGCGAAGACGGCGAACAGCCGAACACGGTTAAGCAGGTTCTTAAAAAGGGTTACCGTCAGGGTGAAAAGGTTATACGCTTTGCACAGGTTACGGTAACGGGCGAGTAATCGCTGCGGCAAATAAATTCAATAAGATTTAAAGGAGATAATATTAAATGGGAAAAGTAATAGGAATCGATTTAGGAACGACAAACTCTTGCGTGGCGGTAATGGAAGGCGGCGAGCCCGTCGTAATCGCCAATAGCGAAGGCAACAGAACAACCCCTTCGGTAGTTTCGTTTAAACAGGACGGAAGCCGTATAGTGGGACAGGCGGCAAAACGTCTTGCCGTCGCTTCACCCGACAAAACCGTAATTTCAATTAAACGCCATATGGGCGAAGCATACAAGGTAAATATCGAAAAGGGCTACTCTCCGCAGGAAATTTCCGCAATGGTACTTTCCAAGCTCAAAGCGGACGCGGAAAGCTATCTAGGCGGAAAGGTTACCGACGCGGTCATAACCTGTCCCGCATATTTCAACGACAGCCAGCGTCAGGCCACTAAGGACGCGGGCAAAATCGCAGGTCTTAACGTTTTGCGTATCATTAACGAGCCTACGGCGGCTGCGCTTGCTTACGGACTGGATAAGCAGGAAGGCAGCCAGAAGGTTATGATTTATGATTTGGGCGGCGGCACGTTCGACGTTTCCATTCTCGAAATCGGCGACGGAGTTTTCGAGGTACTTGCAACCAACGGCGATACTCATCTCGGCGGCGACGACTTCGACAATAAGGTTATAGACTATCTTGCCGATACCTTCAAAAAGGAAACGGGCGTAGACCTTTCGAAAGATAAAATGGCTATGCAGAGACTTAAAGAAGCCGCAGAAAAGGCAAAAATCGAGCTTTCGGGTATGAGCACTACGAACGTAAACCTGCCTTTCATCACCGTTGTGGACGGCGCGCCCCAGCACCTTGATATCGATATATCGAAACAGAAGTTCGACAGCCTGACGGCAGATCTCGTCGAAAGAACGGTCGAGCCTATGCGCAAAGCTATGCAGGACGCGGGGCTTTCTTACAGCGATATTGCAAAGGTTATTATGGTCGGCGGCTCCACGCGTATTCCCGCCGTATTCGACAAAGTTAAATCGGTAACGGGTAAAGAGCCGTTCAAGGGCATCAACCCCGACGAATGCGTTGCTATCGGCGCGGCAATTCAGGGCGGCGTTTTATCGGGAGAAGTTAAGGACGTGCTTCTTCTCGACGTAATGCCTTTAACGCTCGGAATAGAAACTCTCGGCGGAGTTTCCACCCCGCTTATCGAAAGGAACACGACTATCCCCGTAAAGAAGAGCCAGGTGTTCTCAACCGCCGCAGACAATCAGCCCGGAGTCGAAATCAACGTGTTGCAGGGCGAAAGAAAGTTCGCGCGCGACAATAAATCGTTGGGTAAATTTATGCTTACGGATATTCCTCCCGCACCGCGCGGCGTGCCTCAGATAGAAGTTACTTTCGACGTGGACGCAAACGGAATTGTAAACGTAACCGCGAAGGACTTGGGCACGGGTAAGAGCACGAACATCACAATTACGGCTTCTACAAACCTTTCCGACGAGGATATCGACAAAGCCGTCAAAGACGCGGAAAAATACGCGGAAGAAGACAAGAAGCGCAAGGAAGCGGTTGACAATAAAAATACTCTCGAAAGTATGATCGACAGCCTCGAAAAGACTGTAAAGGAAGCGGGCGACAAGCTTTCCGACGACGATAAAAAGACGGTTGAAGACGCAGTCGCAAAGGCTAAGAGCGAGCTTGAGTCGGGCGATAACGACAGAATAAAAGCGGCTATCGAAACTTTGCAGACGGAAATTCAGCCCGTAGTTGCAAAAATGTATCAGCAGGCAGGCGGCGCAGGCGCGGCAAATCCCGGCGGCGACGACGATACCGAATTCAGACAGCATTAATCAAAGTTCGCAGATTTTCGCTAAAGGGGTGTTAGTACGCACCCCTTTAAGGCGGTTTTAAGGAAATATTTATGGCGGATAAAAATTATTACGATATTCTGGGCGTTTCCAAAAACGCCACGCAGGACGAAATCAAGTCGGCTTACAGAAAAATGGCGAAGCAGTACCACCCCGACTTTCATCCCAACGACGCGGCGGCTGCGGAAAAGTTTAAGCAAATTAACGAAGCAAATGCGGTACTGTCCGACGAGCAGAAAAGAAAGCAGTACGATTACGAGTTAGAGCATCCCGGTATGAGCGGCAACCCTTTCGGCGGTTTCGGCGGAATGGGAGGAATGGGCGGCTTCGAGGATATTATAAGCTCGGTTTTCGGCGGTTTCGGCGGAATGGGCGGCGCAGCCCAGCAGCGTAAGGCGCGCGGCGCGGATATCGAGCAGACGGTGCGCCTTTCCTTCCTCGACGCTATAAAGGGCTGTTCTAAGGAAATAAGCTACACCCGCAACGAACCTTGTGCACCCTGCGGCGGCACGGGCGCAAAGGGCGGCACGGCGTTCAAAAAATGTCCGCGCTGTGCGGGTACCGGCAGGGTGAAATATCAGCAGGATACCATTTTCGGCAGAACCATACAGGTGGGGGCATGTTCCGAATGTAACGGCACTGGCAAGCAGATTACCGATAAATGCCCCGACTGTAAAGGCAGGGGATTTCAGAAAAAGGAAACGCGCTTCATTATCAATATTCCCGCAGGCGTTGATAAGGACAGCAGTTTAAGAAAACGCGGCTTCGGTCAGGCGGCTGGCGCAGGCGGCGAGAGCGGCGATTTATATATTTATTTCAATATCGAGCCGCACCGTATCCTCAAACGTCAGGATAAAGATTTGTATGCAACCGTGCCTATTTCTTACAGGACGGCGGTTACGGGCGGTAAAATTTCCGTACCGGGTATAGACGAAACTCTCGAACTCAACATACCCGAATGCACGCCGTCGGGCACGCGCTTTTGTCTGCGCGGTAAGGGCGTGCGCACGGTGAACGGAACGGGCAACCTGTATGTAACGGTTGAAATAGACGTGCCGCAAAAGCTCTCGCGTGAGCAGATTAAAAGGCTTGACGACTTCGAGGACACAGTTTCGCTTAAATCGTGCGGAAAAATGCACAAATTTTCCAACGAGGTTTCGGCGGTTTACGGTGCGAAGATAGATAAGCAATAACGGTGAGGAAGTTATGATTGAATTTCAGGGCAAATTTGATGAAAATATAATCAAAAAATTAAATAACCGTACTTTAAAAAGGATGATGTGGTTCATCGGCGGTTAAAGCGTAATAATTATGTTGCTCGGCATTCTTGGCATAGTTTGTCGCGAAGACGTGCAGGATTTATTTTTGGGCGTTTATTTTATCGTTTTCGGTGCAATATTTTCTCCGCTGGTTATTCTTCTCGTAAAGGTGTTGCAAAATTACCATATTAAATCTTTTTACATAATGAGCTCGGAAACGCTGCAAGCCTTTCGGTTCTATCCCGATAAGCTTGAAATTACTCAGATAAAGAAGTGCGGTAACGGTGAAGAAAACGAGTTCGAAGATAATGCCGTTGCAAAATACTCATGCTTTTTCAAGGCAGAGGAGACGAAAGACGCTTATTTTCTGTTTATTTCCAGAATGCAGACTTTTGTTATTCCGAAAAACGATTTAAAGCAAGGCACAATAGGTGATTTGAATGATTTACTTTCCGCGAATCTCGGTAGAAAATTCAAAAGATGCAAATAAAAATTTAAATCCGCCATACCTTAAAGCCGGTATGGCGGACTGTTTTATATGAATAATATTGTTTCCTGTGAATATTATATTCCGAAGCCTTTGTGGATAAATGCGCGTTTTAGGCGTTTTACGGGCAAAAACAGGCGGGTTATCCACTGAAAGTTGTCCACATAATTTACTGTGAATAAACGTAACGTACATATGTTTAAATGTTTTATCCACAATTTATCCACATTTTTAATGTATAAACAAAATTAACCGTTTATTCGACATTAATTAACATAATTTTCCTTTGCGTTATCCACATCGGGTTTTCTTGTAATCACTCTGCCCTTGCAAGGAACGTTTGCATCGGCAAAAATAATTTCACCGAATCCGTCGGCGATAATTTTTCCGCTTTTGGGGTTTTTGACGGAAGTTATTTCACCGTTAACCGTTGCGTTCACGGCGGAGTATTCGAAAGAAAGGTCGCAGCCTTCCATACGGCAGTTTTTAAGAGTCAGATTTTTGCAGTAGCAGAGGGGTTGCGTGCCGATAATCAGGCAGTTTTCAAGCGTAAGATTTTCCGAATACCAGCCGAGATATTCGCCGCGCAAAACGGAATTTCTGACGGTTACGTTTTTAGAATGCCAGAAAGCGTCCTTAGTGGAAAAATCGCAGTTCTCTATTATCGCCTTTTTAACGTACTGGAACGAATATTTGCCTTTGAATTTTACGTTTGAAAAATTCAGCTTCGCACCTTCGAACATAAAATATTCGCTTTCGGCTTCGCAGTTTCTCAACGTTATCGTGCGGCTGCGCCAACCGAATTCGGGAGAATTGATAACGCAGTTTTCTATTGTTACGTCTTCACACTCGCGCAAAGCTTTAATTCCGCCGAGCATGCTGTTATGTATTTTGCCCTGCTTGCAGTACCAAAGCGCGGCGCGCGTCTTTTCGTCCATACTGCAGTTTTGCACGGTGAATTCCTTCGTATGCCAGATGGGGTAGCGCAGTGAAAATTTGCAATCTTCAACCGTGATTTTACGGCATTCTTTGAGCGCGGATTCGCCGTCGGCGGGTCCTGCGAATATACATCCGCGAACATATGCGTCTTTAAGATTATAAAGCGCACGCTCTTCGTCGAGAGTTTTTTCTTCTATCATTGTATTGTGTTTCATATGTTTTTCCGTTGGAGTGTCAGTCCTATTATAATATATATTTAGCCTTTAAAGGTCAAGCGTTTTGCAAAAAAGGCGTAAATTGTTTGACATATATTTTATAAACATATATAATACGTTTTACACAATTAAAACTTGTCGGAGAACCTGCCGCCGCTGTGGTAAGGTTGATAAGACGTCGGGTGTGCCGGTTTTAAAACGACCGTAACGCCTTTTTTCTATATTGAGGTTTAATTATGCGTATACAGTTATCCGATCATTTCACTTATAAAAAGTTGTTGACCTTTGTCGCGCCGTCGATAATCATGATGGTGTTCACCGGCGTGTACAGCGTGGTGGACGGACTTTTTGTTGCGAATTTTGCGGGTTCCGACGCTGTTGCGGCAATTAATTATATTTATCCTCTGTTTATGGTGTTCGGCTCTATCGGCTTCATGCTCGGCGCGGGCGGAAGCGCGCTTGTTTCCAAAACTTTGGGCGAGGGCGACAAAATCAAGGCGAACAAGTATTTTTCCATGCTCGTTTACATAACGTTCGGCATAGGCGTGTTTATTGCGGTTATGGGACAGTTTGCCGTGCCGTCGGTGGTTAAGCTTATTTGCCGCGCGGAAGAGGGCGAAAAGGTTTACGAGTATTGCGAGCGTTACGGAAGAATTCTGCTTGCAACACAGCCTTTCTTTATTTTGCAGAACATTTTCCAAAGCTTCTTCGTCACGGCAGAAAAGCCCCGTCTGGGACTTATTGCAACGGCTTCCGCAGGCGTTTTGAATATGATACTCGACGCTGTCTTTGTCGTCGGCTTCGGCTGGGGACTTACGGGCGCGGCGGTCGCAACAGCCGCAAGCGAAGTTTTCGGCGGAGTGTTTCCGCTCGTGTACTTTTTCAGTAAAAATAACAGTTTGCTTCGGCTTACGAAAACCAAATTCTATCCGAAAGCGTTTGTTAAATCCTGTACTAACGGCTCTTCGGAGTTTCTGTCAAACGTTTCTTCCGCGCTCGTCGTTATTTTGTACAATTACCAGATTAGCAAGCTTGTCGGGAACAACGGCGTTGCGGCATACGGCTCGATAATGTATATTGCAATGATATTCTTTGCGATATTTATGGGCTATTCTGTCGGCTGTGCGCCGCTTATGGGCTTTAACTACGGTGCGCAGAACAAGAGGGAAATGCGAAATCTTTACAAAAAAAGCCTTATAATTATGGCGGTAACGGGCATAGCGATGTTCGCCGCTTCGGAAGCGCTTGCGGGTCCGTTCATAAAAATCTTCGGTTACGAAAAAGAATTGTATGAAATGACTTTGCGCGGTTTCAGAATTTATGCGTTCATTTTTCTGATTGTCGGAATCAACGTATATACTTCGTCGCTTTTCACGTCCTTGAACAACGGACTTATTTCCGCGATTATGTCTTTTTTGAGGACTATCGTTTTCCAGATTTCTGCGGTAATGGTTCTGCCTATTATTATGGGTCTTGACGGCGTGTGGACGGCTTCGCTGTTTGCCGACGGCGCGGCGCTTATTGTAGCGGTAATTTTCCAGACGGTTTACCGAACCCGTTACGGCTATGCAGGCAGATATATACCGACTGCGGCGGAGCTTCGCGCAAAGGCGCTGTTAAACCGTAAAAAACGCAAACTCAAATTAAAGCGGAAAAGAAGGGTTGGGGAGAATAGCCTTTGACAAATCGTCGGTTAAAATTATGTATAGCTTATCGATTTCATTGAAAATAAATTTTTATTTTGGTATAATTAAAAAAAATTGAAATTCAGCATTATCCATAAGTACTACAAATAATGTAATTGAGCTATTTTGAGGGAAGTTGTTTTGGACAAAAAAAATTATACGATTGATTATATCAAAAATCTTGGCGCGCACAGAACAGAAGAAAATTTAATTCTGCTGATGAATCTGTTCGAACAAGATTTACCGGTCGAAATTAAACGGGAAGTAGTTTCCTCTATCGGAAGACATAACGACAACGAAAAAATAATCGAGTTTATCGAAGATAATGCTTTTAAAAATTCGATTATTATGGAATATGTTTATCAAATGTTTAGAACGTGTTTATATAAGTCAAAGAGCGATGAAAGATTTAAAAATTTGCAGTTTAGAATTCTTGAATTTTATAAAAACGAAATTTTGAATAAAATGCAAGAATTTTATGATTATAAACAATCTGACCATAGAATAAATAAGAACAAAGTAATAAATCCGTTGCTCTTAATAGGCGATTGTGAGAAAACTTTGTTAAGTTTACCGGATAATTGTATTCAACTTGCCTTTACTTCTCCTCCTTATTATAATGCAAAAATTTATTCTGACTATCATTCATATAATGAATATTTGCAGAAAATGAAAAATGTTTTTATTCAATGCAACAGAGTAATTGAAGACGGACGTTTTTTAATAGTGAATGTATCGCCGGTGATTACAAAAAGGCCTGGTAGAGAATTTGAAAGTATAAGATATCCGATACATTTTGATTTTCAT
Source organism: uncultured Christensenella sp. (assembly GCA_910585705.1). GTDB lineage: Bacteria > Bacillota > Clostridia > Christensenellales > Borkfalkiaceae > Coproplasma. The sequence continues at coordinate 1,032,585 of CAJUER010000001.1, read as the reverse complement.
AAAATATTAGACGAATCCGGATTTTATTTTATAGATGAAATTATTTGGATAAAGCCTGAGCCTTGTGTTAAAAACAGGATAGGAGGTTATGAGCAAACGCGTAAAGCGTTAAGCTATAAACCTAATTGTATTACTGAAAGTATATTAGTTTATAGGAAAAAATGCCCCTTTCTTTTAGATAAAAACATAAACGAATATAAAGTTTATGATAAGTTTAAAGACGAAGCAATCGATACAACAAATTGTTGGTATATAACGCCTAAAAGCAATAAAAACCATCCGGCGGTTTTTCCGGAAGAGTTATGCCGCCGAATTTTAAAATATTATTCTTTTAAAGGCGACACGGTTTTGGACCCGTTTGCCGGTTCCGGAACGTTTGGGAAAGTAGCCAACGCAATGGGTAGAATTCCGGTTATGTGTGAATTGGACGAGGATTATGTTAAACTGATTAAAGGGGGGAAAGTTAAGTATGACGTTCGAAACTGAAGTTGTTGACAGCACCGTAAATAAATTAATTAACGGTCAAGATTATAGAGAAGAAGTTATAAGATCTATAAATGCCGTATTTTTGGATTTTACAATTAACTTTTTTAAAGAAATTGTTAAAGCAAAAATGAATTCCGAAGGAATTACTTTAGATTGGTACAAAAAATATTTTATTAATTCCTGCAATTTTACTGCTGATGAGGCTGCTATATTTGCGGGTATAAATAAAAAAACAATAACAAATATTTACGGAAGCGCTAACAAGGCAATTGTTTTAGACGTTGCAAACGCAAATTTTGAATATCTGAGTAATTTAATAAACGAATTGGAAGCTGATTCAATATCAGGATTGGCAATATCAATTAAAATTTCTTATAATGAAGTTACGGTTGACTTATCTCTGTCGGAAAGTTTATTAGTGATAAATGCCTTAGCTACTAAGAAAATTCAAATACGAGGAGGCGCTTGGAGCTCTATAGGTAAAAAGGTTGAAAAGCCGTTATTGGATAAATTATGCGAGTTGGCAGGTGTGCCGAATAAAAATATAGATAATTCGCATTTTATAAAAAATAAAGATAAACCATTTGACAGAGAAGTCGATTATAAGTTAATTTCTGAAGAAAACAAAACTTACCGCATAGAAGTAAAATTGATGGGAAAAGGAAATCCCGAAAGCGCTGACGCAACTATTGCAAGAGATTCAAATATATTCGTGGCGGATACGCTAAGCGAGCAAAATTGTAATCAATTGAAAGCAAGGGGCGTCAAGTACTTGATTTTAAAGGGTAATCCGGATCCTATAAGTGATTTTAAAAAGATTTTAAGAGAACTACATATTCCATATTTGAAGTAAATTTTAGAATATTTTTGCTATTTATATAGTTATATTAAGCAAATAACAGCGACGTTGAAAGAGATTAGCGTTACAGACAGCTTCTTTTTTATAAAAAGTCCGCTCTCTTCAAGCGAAGAGAGCGGACTGTGTTTTTCATAATAAAATGTTCGTTGATTTTTTTTGTTGAGCTCTTTGCGCCGCCTTTCAGGGGGATTATTCCAAAATATAGTTATAAGCGCGCCGTTTATTTTTAATCAAAGTACCTTTGAAAGGAAGTCTTTCAATCTCTCGCTTTTCGGTGCGCCGAAAATATTTTCGGGCGTGCCTTGTTCTGTTATCTTTCCTCCGTCCATAAACAGTACGCGCGTTGCGACTTCCTTTGCGAAGTTCATTTCATGGGTAACGATAACCATAGTCATTCCATCGTCGGCAACGTCTTTAATTAGCTGTAAAACTTCACCGACCATCTCGGGGTCGAGCGCGGAAGTGGGCTCGTCGAAAAGCATTACTTTGGGGTTCATTGCAAGCGCGCGGACAATAGCTATTCTCTGCCTTTGACCTCCCGAAAGGGTGGAGGGGTAAACGTTTGCCTTATCTGCAAGCCCTATTCTTTCCAACAGCCGCATAGCGTTGGCGTTGGCTTCTTCCTTGATAGTCTTTGCGCTTTTGGTCTCTTCGGCGGGCAGTTTTTCATCCTTTTTTCTGAAAAGGTTCAATAACCGCTTGCGGAAGTTTTTAAGCCGTATTTTGCGCCTTTCCTGCATTTCGACGTATACGGGCGCAAAAGTTATGTTTTTGAGTACGCTCATATTATTGAACAGGTTGAAGTGCTGGAACACCATGCCCATTCTGCGGCGCTGTATGTTTATATCGACTTTAAGGTTGCAAAGGTTGTTGCCTTCAAAAAATACATACCCGTCGGTAGGGTCCTCCAACACGTTCAAACAGCGCAAAAACGTGCTTTTGCCGCTGCCGGAAGGTCCTATGACGGCAATTTTTTCACCTTCGTAAATCTTCTCGCTTATGTCGTCGAGAACTTTAAGCGCGCCGAAGCTTTTTGTCAGGTGCTGAACTTCCAAAAGCGCGTTCTCGTCGTACGGCTCTACGGGCGTTTTTTCGGTCTTTAAAAATTTTTCGCCTTTAAAGTTTTTCACTCTTGCGCAGTCTCCTTTCAATAAGCTTTATGCAGACGGTAAGCGCGTAAACTATCAAAAGGTAGAACACCGCCGCGACCGCCATAGGTGCGAAGTAGGTTGCAAGGTTCTGACCCGAACCGATGACTTTCGCCGCCTGAGTCAAGTCGAACATACCTATCATACTCACGATAGAAGTTTCTTTAATGAGCGCTATAAGCTCGTTTCCGATTGCTGGGATAACGTTTTTCATACCCTGCGGAATTACAATGCGCATAAGCGTGCGTCCGCTTGATACGCCGAGCGCGCGCCCTGCCTCCGTTTGTCCCTTGTCTACGGAAAGTATGCCTGCGCGGATATTTTCCGAAACGTATGCGCCGCTGTTTATGCCGAATGAAATTATCGCTATGATTTCTGTGGGGAAGCCGCGAATCGCAAAAATAACAAACGCCATAATAAACAGCTGTAACGCCATAGGCGTGCCGCGAATAACCGTAACGTAAACGTCGCAGACGGCGTTGGGTATAATCATCCACTTATTTGTTTTGGGCTGAATTTTAACGAACGCGACAAGCGTTCCCAAAATCAGACCGAGAACCGCCGCGCCGACCGAAACTATGAGAGTGGTGCGAAGCCCCGTCCAAATCATATTCATAAATTTGGCTTCGGAAAATATTTTTGCGAAGTTTTCAAAGAACCCCGCCGAAAGATTGCTTACCATAATACTCCGTAGAAAATAAACGGGAACCGCTTGCGGCAGTTCCCGAAAAAATCATTTTTTCAGTTCAATCCGAGATGTTTTGCCACAAGCTTGTCTATGCCGTCTTTGCCCAGCTCTTCCAAAACCCCGTTGATGGCGTTGAGAAGCTCGGTATTGCCCTTAGTTACGCATATGGCATATTGTTCTTCGGTTGCCTTTTCCGCACTGTAATAGAGCGCATAGCAGTGGAGGCTGTCGTTTTTGCCGACCATGTACTGCGCGGGAAGCATATCCACAACGACCGTGTCAATCTGACCGCTGCCGATAGCGTCGACTGCAATTTGCGCGTTGTCATACTGTACGCACTTTGCGCCGGAGTCCTTCAAAACTCCGTCGAAGCCGTCGCCCGTGATTTCGCCGTTGACGTAAATGTCGCCCGTCGTTTCGGTCTGAACGCCTATTTTTTTGCCTGCGAGCGAAGACCATAAAACGTACTCCGTGCCGTCAGCCGCAGTGCCGTCGACGGAAAGCGTGTCGCCCTTGTAAATTACATACTGCACGGAAGTGTAGTACGGTATTGAAAAGTCAACCTTTGACTGCCTTTCTTCGGTTATGGTTATTCCCGCCGCGCCGCAGTCGTACTTTTTGCCCGACGAAACGTTATCTATAATAGGTCCGAATTCGGTATTTTCAAACACAACTTTTTTGCCGAGCTTTTCGCCGACAAGGTTCATAATGTCAACGTCCACGCCCACAATCCGGTCGCCGTCGTAATATTCGAACGGCGCGAAAAATGCATTTGTATCGACGTATATTTTATCCGAGTTGTCGCAAGCGGCGAACGCCGTTACCGAAACCGCAGAAACCGCCGCAACGGCTAAACTTATAATTGCTTTCTTCATTTTTAAAACCTCTTTCAATCTTAATTTAACAAAAAATATATTATCATTATTAACTTTATAAGTAAAGCGTTTTTAAGCACAAAATTTATTTTTATGCAAAATTATGAATATTTAAACATTTTGTGGGATCAAGAAACTTTGTATGCGGACGGCTTGCGCTTGCAAAAATTTTAAATTTATGATAAGATATTTGCATTATGAAAAACAAATTTTTTAAAGTTGCGCTTGCAATGCTGCTCGGTCTTGCGATGGTGTTTTCGGCAACGCTGTGCGCCGCAAGCTGTAAAAAAGAGGAAACGCTTCCGCCGTTTGACGAAAATAATGAAAGCTATACGGAAAGCACGGAAAGAATTAATAATCCCGATCAGGGCTTTTACCGTCCTTTATACGTCCGCCTAACTGAAAACGGCGCAAGCTTCAACCAAAGCTTTATAAGCGATTTTACGCAACTTTATCATCTGAGGATAGACATAAGCGCATTTTCCGCCAACGCAGGCGGCGCGGATAAACCGATTACGGACGCGGCGCTGGACGGGCTTGGAAACCTTTTAAACACGCTTTACGCGCGCGAAAAAAGCGCAATAGTGCGCTTTGCTTACGACAAGGGTTATGAAGGCCATAAGGATTACGAGCCGCCGTTTGACGTGCTTTTAAACCATATTGCGCAGTTTGCCGCAGTAGTAAATAAATTTCCTTTGACGGTGACGGCGGTGGAGGCGGGGCTTATCGGACCTTGGGGCGAAATGCATTCCAGTAAAATCGCGAACAAAAATTACATAACCCCGATGACGGAAAAACTGCTTACGGAAATTAATGCCGCGCCTGTGCTTGTGAGGACGCCGCAGATGATTTACGATTATCTGGGAATCTCTGTGAAAGACGCGCCCGAAGCAAAAATTAGCGAAGAAGATAAGGCTTACAGACTGGGTATATTTAACGACGGCTATCTCGGTTCGGAAACGGATCTCGGAACGTATTCGGACAGACCGCGCGATATTGAATTTTTATGCGGACAGACGGACCACCTGCCGTTCGGCGGAGAGGTAGTGATACCGAATAGCAGTCTGCACGATATAGACAAGTGCACGGCGGAAATGTTTAAGCTTAATTTGAGTTATCTGAATATCGAGTGGAACAATCTGGTAATAGAAAAGTGGAAGAACAGCGCTTACACTGAGGCGTGCGGCGACGACGCGGCTTATTACGGAAAAACCGCGTTCACTTATATAGAGAACCGTTTGGGTTACCGCTTTGTTGCAACGGGTTGCTCGGTCGAAAATTCCGATACGCTTAAAGTGGGCGTAAAGGTGAAAAATCTCGGCTTCGGAAATTTTAACAAAATAAAGAAATGCAAACTGCTGTTTGTGAAGGACGGCGCTGTTGCCGCACAGGTTCAGGCGCAGGATTTTAACGGCGGCGGGCAGATTTCCGCCGAAACGCAAAAGAACTTCGGCAGCGGCGAATTTGAGGTTTATCTCTGCGTTTACGGCGAAGAACGCGGCGGCAAGCCTGCCTATGCAATTCAATTCGCAAACGAAAACGTATGGGACGGGGATTTAAAGGCGAATAAAGTCTGCACGGTTGTCATTTAAAATTCGAAGTAAATAAAAGAGCGGCTGACCTTAAAAGGTCAGCCGCTTTTAAATTCAATCTTTTTTATCTTCCGCCTTGTCGGAAGCGTCGGTTTCTTTATTTTCGGGAGGAGGTACTGGCGCGGCGGGGGTAAGCCCCACAACGTCGTCAACGGGAAGTGAAAAAGCAATGCCCTGACCTTCCGACTTCAACCCTGCCGAACGGTAAATAGCGTGCAGAACGTCGTCCTTTATTTTTTCGGGCACGAGAATGAGTACTATTTCCTTGTCGGGCTGAATGGATATATGGAAAAATTGTTCGGCTTCCTTGTTCGCCGTGCCGCGTGCGTGTATTACCGTGCCGCCGCGCGCGCCGACTTCTTTCGCCGCGTCCATAACTGTTTCCGAAAATCCCGTGTTTACTATGCACAGTATCATTTCGTGTTTTTCCATTTATTTGCCCTCCTTAACGGCAAGCCTGTTGTTGCTTAAAAATCCGTATATAAGCGTGCCTATAACGCTGGTTAAAGGAACGGTGCACGCAACGCCTTTGCCCTCTTTTATCGTGCTGAATTTTTCTTCGAGCGTGTGCAGTGCGTCGGGTATTCTGTTTTCCTGAATTACGCTTAAAATCACCGCTTTTTCGGTGTTTGCAAATCCGAGAAGATTTAAAGTGTTTGCGTTAGCCGTGCCTTCGGCAAGCAGAATCGATTGCAGGTTAACTTCGAACGATTGCAGTAAATCCACAAAATATTCCGCTTTGTTCCTCGCGACAATGGTTATTAAAAGTTTCAGCCTGTTTTGGGTTACCGCGTTGGGGTTTGAATTTTTGCGCTGTGAAACCTTCTTTTTGACCTGTTCTTTAACCTGCTTTTTCGTTGCGGATATTTTCTTTTTTACGGTTGACTTTTCCGCCATAGAATTCTCCTATTTGAAGTAAATAATCTGCTCGTCGTCGGCGGAGAGTATGCGCTTCATTGCAATCTTCTGCCTTACCTTTGATGAGATTACGGCTTTGAAGCCCAGTGCCTGAATAGTGATGAGGGGGGTCATTGCGACCATTGCAACCACGCCGAACGCGTCGGTCAGAATGTTTTGCGTTCCTCCGCCCAGCGCCGCGCACGCGCCTATGGCGAGCGGAAGTATAAAGCTGGAGGTCAGCGGTCCGCTTGCAACTCCGCCCGAGTCGAACGCAATCGCCGTGTATATTTTCGGAACGAAGAACGACAGCCCCAACGAAATAATATAGCCGGGTATCAGATAATACAGCAGGGAGAAGCCGAAAATCATTCTTATTATCGAAAGCGCAATTGATACGCCTACCGCAAGCGAAAGCGCGATAAGCATTTCTATCTTTTTAACGCCGCCGCCCGTAATTTCTTCAACCTGTTTGTTAAGAACGTGCACCGCAGGCTCGGCAAGCACGACCACAAGACCGAGAATAAAGCCGAACACCGCCAACAGCGCCTGATTGTATTCCGCGACCTGCTGACCGAGTTTGAAGCCTATGGGCATAAATCCGACGGTCACCGCGACGAGGAAAATAACAAGACCCGTAAAGGTATATAAAATTCCTATGGCAATTTGTATTATTTTCTTTTTCGGCAGTTTCAAAACGGCAAGCTGTAAAACTATGAAAAACAGAACTATCAGTCCGAGAGCTTTGAGAACGTCGAGCGAGTGTTCGAGAAGAATATGCCCGAAGCCATTTAAAGCCGATTCTACGGAGTAGTCGGCAAGTTCATAATCTATCGTACCCGAAGAGGTAAGTGCAAGCGCCATAACGGCAATCATCGGTCCTATCGAACATAATGCGACAAGTCCGAAGCTGTTTTCGCTTGCGTTTCTTCCGCCTATCGTCGTTGCGATTCCGACGCCCAAAGCCATAATAAACGGTACGGTTACGGGACCTGTGGTAACCCCGCCCGAGTCAAAAGAGAGGGGGAGGAATTGCATTTTGCCGCACTCTATAAGTATTGCGCACAGCGCGAACAGAGCCATGTAAAAGAACATCAAAAGCTGCGACAAATTTATGCGCAGAATAATTTTAAGTACGGCTACGACGAGGAAAAGCCCTACGCCCACGCCGACGGTAACAATGAGCACCGTGCTGTTCATAACCGTGCTCACCTGTTCCGCAAGCACGGAAAGGTCTGGCTCGGCAACGGTGATTAAAAGCCCCATAAAAAAGCATACGGAAAGCAGTACTGTAATTTTTTTTGATTTGGTAAGACCTGAACCCACATGCTCGCCCATAGGCGTCATAGCAAGGTCGGCTCCGAGATTGAAAAGCCCGATTCCCAGAACTAGGAACACCGCCGAAACCGAAAAAGCGACGGTTTCCTTTACGGAAAGGTCGCAGATAGGCGTGAATGATATTATCAGCACAATTACCGTAACGGGCAGTACCGATATAAGCGATTCTTTAAGTTTTTTTAAAAGAGCTTTTCCCATTTGGTTTATTTTATCATATTTTTAAGTTCATTGCAAGGGGCTTTGCCACGCAACGAGCGTATATTTTCAATTTTATTCCGATAAGTTTGCAGACTTGAAAGTTTACCTTTGCCGCCGTAAGGCGTAAACAAGAAAATATTGCCAAAATAAAACCGCGCCGATAAACGGCGCGGCACAATTATTTATTGAATTATGTTGCACTTTTTGGGCTTTGCTTTGTCGTAAATAACCGATAACTTATCGCCGATATTTACAGGCAGCTGCTTACTGCGCGAAAAAGAGTTGATGGAGTGTACGATGTCCGCATTCCAGCCGTCTTTTTCCTTAACCTTTATGACGACGAGTTTTTCAACGCCTTCGATTTCGACGTAAACCTTATAAACGTGCGTGACTTTGGAAAAGGGTCCGAAGCCTACGCTTACCGAGCCTGCGTATTTGCAGTTAGCAACTACGGCTTCTGCGGTAACCTGATTTTCGGGTTTGATTTTAAAAGTTTTGCAAGATAATACGTTTGCCATAATTTTTTATATCCTCTGATTAAAATTTTGATATATGAATTATATCACATATTTTGCAATCCGTCAAGTGCAAAGATTTGCGCGTTTTTACTGCTTTCGTCTTCGGGAGGGGCGCTTGCGGCGGGACGCAGCACTATCGAAAAGAATATGCTTATTCCGACGGCAAGCGCGGCGCATACGGCGAGTATAACCGATTTGAGTATTTTCCTGCGCGTATTCTTTTTCAAAGCCGCAGCCTGAATATTCGCTATAACGGTCTGTTTTGTGTCTTCGCCCGCTTTTATTAATTCAATCGACTGCATATATTTATTCATTTTCGCCCTCCTTTAAAAGTATATCTTTAAGCTTCTCACGCGCCCGCGTAAGCTTTATGTAAATTGCGTTTTCCGATTTTTTTAAAATTTTGCCTATTTCAGCCGCATTGTATCCCTCGTAATAGTGCAGGTAAATCACCGTTCTGTCGTCGGGCGGAAGTTCGAAAATTTCCTCTAAAATCCCGCTCTGTTCGGGTGAAAACAAAAAGCTTTCCGCAACGCCTAAAGGTAAATCGCTGCGCCGCTTTTTACGCAGTACGTCGCGGCACTTGTTTACCGTTACGCGTATAAGCCACGCTTTCAAATGTTCGTCGTCCGCAAATTTGCGTTTGTTAATAAGCGCAAGAAAAACCTCCTGCATAACGTCTTCGGCTTCGTGTACGCACTTTAAATTCTGGTATGCTATGCGCATAATCATATCCGAATACGCTTCAACAACTTTTTCGGTTTTACGCTTGTCCTTCAAATCGAGTTCCATAATTTCCCCGATTAAATTATATATAAATTTGCACGCATATGTCAATACAAAAATTTTTTTACGATGTGAAAGTTTTGCGTGCTCTGAAACGAGTTATATATAAAGGGGAAGGGTATACAAAATGAAAAAGCTGTTTAAATTATTCGCTTACATATGTGCGGCGGCGGCATGTGTTGCTTTTGCGGGGTGCGGAATGTTGGCGTGCCCGTCTCCGCTTAAAGACGTCATAAGCTATTGCAGACTGCACGAAGACTGCAATTTCAAGCTGCCCGTAAAGGTTACGAGAGGAAGGCATGCCGACCCCGAGTATCAGCGTTTCGGCACGGACGCAACGCTTGAAGAGATAAAAACGAATGTGGAAAGCCTGAACAAAAAAGGCGAAAGCTATTCTGCGGAAATTTACGCGGACAGATTTCTGTTTATAGAAGAGAATACCAACGGCGGAAAGGTACACTACTATCTTTTAACCAAACTCACGGACGCGGAAAACACTTATCACCTAAGATGTCCCGCTTACGGTCTTAAAGCGAGCGAAGAAGAGGAATACGGCGCTTCGGAGCTGATTTACCTGCCGGCGCATCTTTTGCAAATTCAAGCAAGCAAATATGAATTCATTTTCGACGTGGTTGCGGGTTGTAAATATAAATTAAATTGTGAAAGGCGCAATGTGGAAGATTTTTACCGCAGGATAAAGGAGTTTGAAGTAACCGATACGCAAAGCGGCATAACTGTTAAAACCTGCGATGAAATTTCAGAAAAAAAACTCTGCAAAAATTTTGAATTAAACTTTGGCACCGAAGAGGACGGAGTTTACGTCCGCTTTGAAAAACTTTGAAACACAAGCGGTTTAGCGGCGAACGCCCTTTCCGCACGGCGTAACATAATTAATAAGTTGTTTTTTGTGACATAATTCGAGCGCGCGGCTTACGCCGCGCGCTCGTTTATTTGTGCTCCCGCCAAAGCGTCGTTTAAAATTTGATAAAGAATTACTTGCTTTTATTCGAGTTTTAGAATATAATATTTTTATTAGTTTGAGGTATCAAGATGTTAAGTTTTATTTCCGCAAAAGAGGCGGCAGAAAAATGGAATATATCTCAGCGCCGTGTTGCCATTCTTTGTTCGCAAAAGCGCATTGAAGGAGCAATGATGGTCGGCAATATGTGGATAATTCCCAATATTGCTAAAAAACCTATTGACAAGCGTACTGTACGTAGTAATAAAATACACGCTAAATCATTGAAGCCGTTTGTTAAATGGGTAGGCGGTAAAAGTCAACTTATAGACGAACTTGAAAAGATGTTACCGATTGACGGCGAAAAAGTGTTGACAAAATATTGCGAACCTATGGTCGGTGGCGGCGCATTGTTTTTCAATATTCTTTCAAAATATGATTTTGAGCAATTATATATAAGTGATATAAACGCCGAACTTATAAACGCATATCAAATTATCAAAAGCAACGTTGATAATCTAATTGAAAGATTGCAAGAAATGCAACTGCTGTTTTGCCCTATGGACGAGAACGGCAGAAAATTTTACTATTATTCGATACGCGATAAATTCAACGGTACAAAATTATGCGAAGCAACTGCGACGGAAAAAGCGGCGTATTTTATATTTTTGAATAAAACTTGCTTCAACGGTCTTTATCGCGTAAACCGCAAAGGACAATTCAACGTGCCTATGGGTTCATATAAAAATCCGTTGATATGTGACGAAGAAAATTTGCGCAATATAAATAAAGTTTTGCAAAACGTTACAATCGTTTGCGGCGATTATTCGCTTTCTAAACAATTTATAGATAAAGACACTTTTGTTTATCTCGATCCGCCGTACCGTCCCCTTTCGGAAACATCGGCGTTTACGTCATATAACTCCGACACTTTTGACGATAATGACCAAATACGGCTTGCGAAATTCATAGATGAAATGAATGTAAGTGGCGCAAAAATAGTTTTAAGTAATTCCGATCCGAAAAACGTCAATCCCGACGATACATTTTTTGACGAACTCTATAAAGCATATCAAATTAAGCGTGTATCGGCAACCCGTATGATAAACAGCAAAGCCGACAGTCGCGGAAAAATAAACGAATTGCTTATTTGCAATTAAGGAGAATAAACCTATGAAAAGAAATTTTAACGAATGGCTTAAAACATTCAAATCATGCATTTGCGATTATGGGTACTATGTTGATTTTGATAAAGTATACGGCAATATTGAAAACATAAAAGTCGAATTGAGTATTCTTAATTCGCTGATCGGATCGAAAAATATAGAACACGATTTTGATAAAATTATAAACGATTACCCGCAAGTATTGAAATGCATTCCCATTTTACTTGCCATTCGCGGTTGTGAAATTTATGCTATCGACGGGGACGGCGAATATCTTTTTAACTTTGCTAAATCTAACTATACCGCGAAAGAATACATTATGTTTATGCAAAAGACGGGTTTGTTTGATTTAATTGCAAATCACGTTATCAACAACCTTGTCGATTATGTTACGGGTGTAGAAGTTGGACTTGATAGCAATGGGCGTAAAAATCGCGGCGGTCATTTAATGGAAAACCTTGTGGAAGATTACCTTCTAAAAGCAGGACTTGTTAAAGGCAATACATACTTTAAGGAAATGAAGCTGTCCGCTATTGAAAGAAAATGGAATATTGATTTATCTGGCATTTCCAATCAAGGCAAAGCCGAAAAACGTTTTGATTTCGTTGTCAAGAAGGGCAAAACAATTTACGCTATAGAAACGAATTTTTATACTGGCGGTGGTTCGAAATTAAATGAAATCGCGAGAAGTTACAAGACGATTGCATTAGAAGCAAAACATATTGACGGTTTTGCGTTTGTATGGTTTACGGATGGTTACAACGGGTGGAAATCAGCACGGCACAATTTGGAAGAAACTTTTGACGTTTTAAACAATATGTACTGTATTGCTGATTTGGAAAACGGTATACTCGAAAGGTTGTTTGATTGATATGCCGAAACAAATTCCATTGCAACCAGATAATTTTGAACTCGAAACAAATACGATATGGTCGTTCCCCGATCGCGGCAAATGGGCAACGCACGACGCAAAATATCGCGGTAATTGGTCGCCTTATATTCCGCGCAATATAATATTGCGTTATTCGGAAGAAGGCGATACTGTTTTAGATCAGTTTGTCGGTGGCGGTACAACGGCAGTCGAAGCAAAATTAACGCAACGCAATTTTATCGGTATTGATATAAATCCATCGGCTATTGAAATAACAAAAAATAAGTGTGCTTTTGACTTTGAAACACAATATACTACTACTCTCATAAATGGCGATGCGCGCAAATTGGACTTACTCGATAATTCTATTGATTTAATTTGTACGCACCCGCCGTATGCCGATATAATTCATTACAGCGAAGATATTTACGGAGATTTGTCGCTTTTGCCCCAAAAAGATTTTTTATTTGAGATAGGCAAAGTCGCCGAAGAAAGTTATCGTGTTTTGAAAAAAGACAAGTTTTGCGCCATTCTTATGGGCGATATGCGGCATAAAGGAATGGTGCAACCGCTCGCTTTTGAAACAATGCGAATATTTGAACTCGCAGGTTTTAAGGCAAAAGAAATAATAATAAAGGAACAACACAATTGCAAAGCAACGGGATATTGGAAAACAAACAGTGTAAAATTTAATTTTTTACTGTTAGCACACGAGTACTTGTTTGTGTTTATGAAGTAAAACTTTATATGGGGGGGGGTATGTATTTAGTTTGTGATGTGATGGAAGCGATGATTAATAATTCATGTTATTTTGAATCATCTTCATCTTGTTTCTCAGAAAATAGTATAAAAGGATATCGTTTAATTGATCATGCTTATTAACTTTTAAAAATTAATGACGAGTTATATTTATCTGATGTAATTTCTAATTTGCGCAAAGCTATCAATTATAGAATAAACACATTATTTTTGCATTTAGGAATAGATAATTTAAATTTTCAAAAATTTGGTAAAAAGAAAAAATTAGAAAAATTAGAAGAGTTGGGTATAGTCAAGCCCTTATTAATAAACAAATTAATTTCGATAAGAAATGGTATTGAATATGATGGTCATACTCCTCCGAGTCAAGTAGAGTGTGAAGAATTAATAGACATAGTTTGGTATTTTTATAAATCTACTGATAGGTATTGTAATATTGAACCAGATTCTTTTTTGATTGATTACGAAGATGTGCGAAATTTTATAAGTTTAGATTTTGATTTTAAAACCCATGCAATTTTGAAAATAACAGGGAATTTGCCATTATATTATCTGTCTGAGATTAAACATAACAATGGAATTTTTTTATATGATTATCAAGCAAAAATCGAACCTAACCATAATATCTACTTTAACGGAAAAATTCATGTAAATGAATTGGAAAATTATATTGATATTTTTACTATTGCATTGTGTGAGTGGGGAAATTATTGATTATAGTTTAATCAACTATATAATACGTTTAAGATTGCCATTTATGCATAAAAAATGAAGTCGAAATGTAATTATAACGGCACGACTTCTTCTTTCCAGAAAAAACTAAGTATGATTTTCCGTAAGGAATTTAGCCATTTTCTACAAGCGGGAACCTTCGGCAGAGCGTCGTCGCTTGCGCTCCTCGCGCGAATCCATATGGCTTCTCATATCTTGCACCACGACAAAGGGGGAAAGCAAACGCTTTCCCCCTTTGTCGTGGTGCACCATTCATAACCTAATTCGAATACTTACAAAAGTATCGGGTTAGGTTATTTTCTTTTACTTAAAAATCAAGCGCAACGGCGGTTTATGCCGCAAAAGGCTATTGACTGAAATTGCGGTGTGTTAGGCTCGTGCGCCAAAGGCAAACCAAAACCCACCGAGATTTATCTCAGTGGGTTGCTGTGTTTCGCCCTTATTTGCCTATATACACACCGCAAGAAAAGTTTCAGTCAATAGCACTGTGGAATAAATAGCCGTTGTTCACGGCTCTCTATATATAGCACTCAATTTGTGTTTTCTGCGTATAAGGTTTCGTATTCGCCCATTTGAAAGTTATCAATTCGATAGTTTCCGAATAAAAGGAAAAGCCCCGACAACTTTCGTCATCGGGACTAATTCTTATGGGGCTGTTAAATTGTATTTTGATTTTATCGTCATATAAGACTACTTGCTTTATAAGGTAGGTAATAAGCATTTTCGGCTCGTGCAACATTTTCTCGTAAAACTCTCTGATGTCGCTTGCTTTAAACTGTACGGCTTGTTTACTGCGTTCTATGAGTATCTGCCGTTCTAACAGCTCTTGTTGGCTTTCAAGCTCTTTTAAACGCTTACTTGTTGCGTTAGTTATAATACCACGCTCAACGGCATTAACCATATTGTTTATAGCCGTTTCAACCTGCTTTTGCTGTTTCGTTAAAACCTTTAAAACGGAATTTTCTTTTAATTGCATTTCCTGTATTTGCAAAAGCTCATTTACAATATAGCTCATATTTTCGGGGTTGCTTAATTCTTCAAAGGCGGTCTTGGTAACAATATCTTCAATTACTTCTTTGCGTATCATACCTTTGTTGCAATCGTTAATTCGCTTTTTCCGTCCGTTGCATTTGTAGTAATAAATTTTCGTTCCGTTTCGGGTTGTACCGCTTTCGCCGTGCATAGGCTGTCCGCAATTTCCGCATATCAGTTTTTGCCGTAACAGAAAATCAATTTTAACGCTCTTTTTGCCGTACTTATTATTAGTAACTTTCATACGGACTTTTTCGTAAATGTCGGTGGGAACGATTTGCGGATACATATTATCAATGACTTCTTCGCCGTGTTTATATACGCCCGAATACTTTTCGTTACGCAAAATATTGTAAACGCTGTTTTTAACGAACGGCTTGCCTTTGTATAAAATTCCTTTATCGGTCAAGTCCTTGATTAAATCTCTAACAAATACGCCGTTTGCATATTGTTTGTACATATAGCGGACTACTTCGGCATCGTTCTCGTCAATTACTATTTTCCGTCCGTCTATTTTGTAACCGTACAATACCGCACCGCCTTGATATAAACCTTTGCGCCGTGTTTCTTTCATTCCACGACTTACCTTTTGTGCAAGCTCGGCTGAATAGTATTGGTTCATACCTTCGAGCAAACTTTCGAGTATAATGCCTTCGGGTGTATCGGGTATATTTTCCATAGCGGAAAGCACCTTAACGCCGTTATCTCTTAAAGTCTTTTTATGTATTGCCGTTTCGTACTTATTACGGCTGAAACGGTCTAACTTATATACAAGCACATAATTCCATTCTTTGCGTGAGCTGTCTTTAAGCATTTTTTGAAAGTCTGGTCTGTTATCGTTAGTACCTGTCATAGCTCGGTCAATATAAGTATTGAGTATGAGAATATTGTTGCGCTGTGCGTATTCTTCACAAACTCTCAACTGTCCGTCAATGCTTTGTTCTGTTTGGTTATCGCAAGAGTATCTTGCATAGATAACTGCTGTTTTCATAGTTCTTTAAACTCCTTTTAAAATAGATTTTTTATTTTGTCTTTCGACAAGGGGCGAACAAACGAAAACGCAAATTCAAGTTTGATTTGCGATATACCAGTCTTGAATTTTTGCAATTAAGATACATCGCAGAAGCGTAAGGCTTCCTCTGATGCAAGGGCTACGCCTGTAGTGCATTTTACCCTTGCAACAGAGTGCGTTTCCGTTTACGCTCCGCCGGTCGATAGACAAAATATTTAATTGGCTTTGGGCATTTGCTCTATAACTTCGGGACTTACTTTGCCCATAAGTACGCCCTCGTCTATACATTCAAAATTGTCAAACAGTAGTAACTTCTTTTCGTCCACACCAAAACCGCAAGCTATATCTTCGTCCAAAATATCGCTCTTGAAGTAGGTAGGTAGTTTACCGCCGTAAACAAGTTTTTCACCAGACTTCTCGATATATTTGAGTAAGTATTTAACGGACTGCGATATATCGTTAGGAATATCTATTGCCTTGAAATCGTTGCGCCCGAACTCTTTTAGAAAGTGGGTATTTTGGTATGTTGTCTGCATACGGTGGCTTTTTGTGCTGTAATCTTTAACTTCCACAATTTCGCCTATCATAGCGTTTTCGGGTATATAGAATATGCCGTGAAAGTGTAGGCGTTGTTTCTCTGGACTGTGTTCCCATACGCCGATATACTTCCAACCGTTACGGTTTACGGCGTGTTTGAGTGCGTTCCGCAACTTCTTCTTAAAGGTTTCTTCGGTATGTTGTTCGTCCGAATAGGTAAAGGTTACAAAATAATTCCATTCTTTTTGTAAATGCACTTTGCGCCATAGTCTTGTATAGCGTTTATAAGCGTTGTTTTTCTTGCGCTCGATATTGCTTTCTACAAATTCCTTTACTTGCTCTGCGGTTTTAAACTCGGCTTTCAGCTTGTCGGCAATATACTTTTTCCGCTCTCGCTTGGGTAGGCTTTGGCTTTCCTTGTACGCCGTTTCAAATTTCTCTTTCGGCGTAGTAGGTGGTGTTCCGTCCGTCTTTGGTGTAGTAGTAGGTTTTGGCTTTTTCCGTTTACGCTGTTTGCTCGGAAAATTTTCGGGTGGTATGGCGATATAATGTCCGCCGTCTGAATACACTTTTGTTCCTATATATGGCATATCATTTTCCCCCTTAATTTCCGTTTAGTTGTTTCAGCTCTTTAAGCCTTGCTAAAAGCGTTTCAAAAAAAGCTGTGCGCTCGCTTTCGGTCAATGCCCGAATGTCGGGTTTTCCGATAGTGATAACTTCTAATTGTTGTGTTTTGTTTTCCTGCAAATTTCTGTCCTCCAAATCGAAAAAATTTGCACGAAAAAAGGGCGATGTACAAAATCTTACGAGAACTTAATCTCATAAAACTTTGTACATCGCCCGTTGAATAAGAGTGTGCTATCTTCTCTCTTATCAAAACGCAACTCTGCACCTTTTCTTTGTGTTGGGGGTGAGCCGGCTTTTCACTCAATCGCTACTTCGCACCTTAAACTATACACTGGTATGCTGTTTTAGCTGCACAATAGATTTCCTATTGACGCAGTTACTCATATTAAGTTGTAACCGCACTTTTTTTGTGCGTACAAGTATTATATAACGCAAAAAGAATAAAGTCAAACATTTGTTTACATTATTTTTTAAATTTTTTTGCGGAATGCCTTGCAAAAGACAGTTTACACCGCTGAAAGCTGAAAATTATGACAGTATATGCGGAATTTTGCAAAGCATTGTCGCAAGCAGTGAAAACTGGGCGCACCACCGTTAAAAGAAAAAAACAACCCTATACTAAAAAGTATAAGGTTATGAATTACGCCGCCGCACGAAGAATGGGGCGATTTGCAAGCGGTTTAGCGCAAACGCCCTTTCCGCTCGGCGTTCATATCTTTCTTTTTATTCGGTTGTTTCCTTTTGTGGCGGGTGCTTGAACGCGCGGCGTAGCCGCGCGCTCGTTTATTCAAGCACCCGCCACAGTGCCAATTTATAATTTAACAAAGATTTGCTTGCTTTTATTCGAGTTTTAGAATATAATATTCTTATTAGTTTGAGGTGCAATATGTTAAGTTTTATTTCCGCAAAAGAAGCGGCTGAAAAATGGAATATTTCTCAAAGACGTGTAGCAATTCTTTGCTCTGAAAATCGTATTGACGGTGCAATGATGGTCGGTAATATGTGGATAATTCCGAGTACCGCAGAAAAGCCTGTTGATAAACGCACTATCAGATATGAGAAACAAAATGTTGTACAGTTAAAACCGTTTGTTAAATGGGTTGGCGGTAAAAGCCAGCTTGTAAACGAGCTTGAAAAAATGCTTCCAACTGACGGCGAACGAGTTTTAACAAAATACGTTGAACCAATGGTCGGCGGTGGCGCATTACTTTTCAATGTATTATCGAAGTTTGACTTTGATAAGGTTTATATAAGCGATATAAACGCAGAGCTTATAAATGCTTATAAGGCTATTAAAAATGACGTTGATGCACTTATATCTAAACTTACTGAAATGCAATTATTGTTTTTGCCTATGGACGAAAACGGTCGCAAATACTTTTACTACACTGCACGAGATAAATTCAATAATCTTGAACTAAATGAAAATAATTCCATAGAAAAAGCTGCTTTATTTATATTCTTGAATAAAACTTGCTTTAACGGTCTGTATCGAGTTAATCGCAAAGGACAATTTAACGTTCCTATGGGGGCATATAAAAATCCTTGTATTTGTGATGAAGATAATCTGCGGAATGTTTCGAACGCATTGCAAAACGTTGAAATTGTTTGTGGTGATTACTCCCTTTCAAAGTGCGTAATAGACGAAGAAAGTTTTGTTTATTTAGATCCCCCTTACAGACCTATTTCAGAAACTTCGGGTTTTACTTCTTATAACACTGATGTTTTTGACGATAACGAGCAAATTCGTTTAGCGCACTTTATTAACGAAATAAATGAAACTGGTGCAAAAATTGTTTTAAGCAATTCAGACCCACAAAACATCAATGAAGAAGATACTTTCTTTGAAGATCTTTACAAATCATACAAAATCAATAAAGTCGAGGCAAACCGTATGATAAACAGCAAGTCGGACGGTCGTGGAAAAATTAAAGAATTGCTTATCTGCAATTAAGGTGAATTATGCAAATACATCAAGGACAAAAAGAAATAACTTTAAATAGTAATACAAGAAAATCAATCATAGAATATGAATTTGATAATTATATACTATATGTTTTTCAAGGTAATATATCTCAGTTTGATATTTTAATTAAATACAAAAAAGACAACCTAAGAATTCGTACACCTAAACATATTCACTGGGCAGTTGATATGCTAATAAAAATGCAATGCAAAAAACAGCTCTCAATAAAGTTTCTTAATGAAGTCAAAAATATTTGGAACAACTGTGCACCACTTCAAAATAATGATTTTAATACATTAAAAAATTTAGTTGAGCACAATAATTCTCTAATCAAAATAGATTCATATAAAGAGCTTGATTTATATGGTGAATATCCAGTGGATTTTCTTTTTGTTCTAATGCTATTACTTTCTACACAAGAAAAGACCAACCGCCCAGACGCATATATGTTTGGAAGTATTATTAATGAATTACTTGAAACTGATTATGATATTTTCAAAATAGTTTCAACAGCAGGATTTACTGGGAGAAAATAATTATGACGAGAGATTTTAACGAGTGGCTAAAAACTTTTAGGGCAAGCATTTGCGATTATAGCTATTATGTAAACTTTGAAAAAGTTTACGGTAATGTTGACAGCATAAAAGTAGAATTGAATATTCTTAATTCTTTAATCGGCTCAAAGAACATTGAGAATGATTTTGAAACATTAATTTCAGAATATCCAAAAGTGTTAAAATGTGTTCCCATACTTTTGGCAGTTAGGGGCAGTGAAATTTATACTATTGACAGCGACGGCGAATACATTTTCAATTTTAAGAAAATGAATTACTCTGTTGACGAGTATAAAATGTTTATGCGTAAAACAGGTCTGTTTGATCTAATTTCAAACCGTATAATCAATAATTTGGTTGATTACGTTACAGGCGTTGAAGTAGGGCTTGACAGTAACGGTCGCAAAAATAGGGGCGGTCATTTAATGGAAAACCTTGTTGAGGGCTATTTACAAAAGGCTGGTCTTGTAAAGGGCGTTGACTACTTTAAGGAAATGTACATATCCGATATGGAAAAACGCTGGAATTTAGATTTATCTAATATTTCAAATACAGGTAAAACAGAAAAGCGTTTTGATTTTGTTGTTAAAACAGAAAATACAGTTTACGGAATTGAAACTAATTTCTATACTGGCGGCGGTTCTAAACTTAACGAAACGGCAAGAAGTTATAAAACTATTGCTTTGGAAGCAAAAGAAATTAAAGGTTTTGCTTTTGTATGGTTCACAGACGGTATTGGTTGGCTGTCCGCAAAGCACAACTTGGAAGAAACTTTCGATGTGTTAGACAATATCTATTGCATTGCAGATTTAGAAAACGGAATTGTAAGCGAGTTGCTTAAATAATATGAAAAAAACTCCTTTACAGCCCGAAAATTTTGAACTTGAAACAAATACAGTTTGGAGTTTTCCTAATCGTGGGAAATGGGCAACTCACGATGCCAAATATCGTGGTAATTGGTCGCCTTATATTCCGAGAAATATAATCTTGCGCTATTCAGAAGTTGGTGATACTGTTTTAGATCAGTTCGTCGGCGGTGGCACCACTGCTGTTGAAGCAAAGCTGACAGGACGCAATTTTATCGGTATTGATATAAATTCCAAAGCTGTTGAAATATCTAAAAGTAAATGTGCTTTTGAATGCGAGACAACTTCATTGGTAGATATTTTGCAAGGCGATGCAAGAAAATTAACTCTTGAAAATGAAAGTATTGATTTGATATGCACGCATCCACCCTATGCCGATATAATTCATTACAGCGAAGATATTGACGGCGATTTATCTTTACTTTCTATTAAACCGTTTCTAATGGAAATTGGCAAAGTTGCGGAAGAATGTTTCAGAGTTTTAAAGAAAAATAAATTTTGCGCTATTCTTTTGGGCGATACTCGCAAAAAAGGAATGGTTCAACCGCTTGCTTTTGAAACGATGCGTATATTCGAACTTGCAGGCTTTAAAACAAAAGAAATAATTATAAAAGAACAACATAACTGCAAAGCAACAGGCTTTTGGAAAACTAACAGTATAAAGCATAACTTCCTACTGTTAGCGCACGAATACTTATTTGTGTTTAAGAAATAAATACTGGTTGTAATTATGATGGGTTGCGGACATAATCTTATAGATATTTACATATTTGAATTGTCATATTTTCGTGATTATTATGTAAAAGCATATATGGAATTTTGTGAGGACATTGCAAGCACTTGTTTGCCGTATGCCAAGAAAATCAAAATGCTTAAAGCACAACACAAGGATGAAAACGACTATTGCATTTGGCAAGAAAATGATTTTCAGGAATTTGCTAATTATATTGATTTGCAATATAATTGTTTATCAGGTTTTCTTCAAAATTTGGTTTCTTTATGGGAAAATCAATTAAATGATTATTATCTTATGATTGAATGTAAAGATTTTGCAGAACTAAAAACTGAATTAGAGCGAGACATAAATCTTAATCTTGATAAAGAGCATAATTTGGAAATATACGAAATTCGTCAAGTAGATAATTATCTAAAACACGGACAATTCGGAAATGCTGAGAAAAACTTAATTGACATAAATTCTCGATTTTACAGAAATGATAAAATTAAGGGCGAAATCAGAGGGAATTTTTTTAGAAATAAGCAATTGGAAATACAAGTAGATGATATTGAGTATTTTGCTAATAAATTTATTGACTTTTGGAAAAAGGTAGCAAGCAAATTGTAAAATTTGCTTTATATTATAATAGCTTCAAAAATGAAAATCGAACCGAATTAACGGCTCGATTTTTTATTTTAATGAAAACTCAATTCTAAATATGTTTTGCTATGAAATTTTAATAATATTAAGTCTATTTTCTAAAAGCAATTTATGTATTAAATTTTTGCCTTGTTCTTTGTTTGAAAGAGATTTGCCATAAATATTGATTAGTCGATATATTGCATCTGTTTGCTCATATCCTTCTGAATAGTAAAAGTTTAAACTTATATTACTGTTGCTGTAAAGATTATAATAATCAAAAATACTTTGAAAATATGAATAATCTGCTTCACTAAGTGAATGCCCGTAAAATTTTAAAGTGATAGGGTTATCATTATTTGGCGGTAAAATACTGGTTGGTGTATTAGTATTAAACATTTTTCTGTATGTTTTGCTAAATAAATGCAGTTCAGTATCTTTGCTTTGGGACTGGATAATGTTATCGTCTATTCCAAAAATTATATTTGATAATGTGCAACTCTCATCGCAGCGTAAATTACATAGTTTGCCGTGTACATTACTATATAAGCAAGGGCTTTCAACTTCTAAAATATCAAAGATATTTGTATAATTAAAACTTAAAATATGAGTATGTTTTAAATTTGAAAATTCTTTTGATAAAACATTGGCTTCCTTAATCGTTCTTGATTTCTGATAGGGGCTGATTATTTCTTCAAATTCTTTGAATTCTTTGTGAACAATGTTCTCTATAGTGTCAAAATTTCGATTTGAAAAACCTGTAATTTTTTCAAGTAAATTAACTGCATTAATAATATAATTTGTATTAAGCTCATTTTCTTTTCGCGGGTTTACGATATTATCTTTAATATAATTGCAAAATCTTCTTTCAAAATTATTTAATTCTTGCAATAAATTTCGCATTAGCAAAGATAACATTTCTCGTTCAGAAAAATCTTTCATTTGCGTTGAAATGCTATAAAGCGTTACAGCACAATACCTAAATATGTATCTTTTTATTTCGTCATCAATATGTCTTGCGGCTTCTATGGGGTCGCGTTTGTTATAAACACAAATGAAAGCTGATTTAAACTCATCATTATTAATACTCAGTAATGTGTTTTTAATTATAGCTTCAATATCGCACCATTTATAATCTTTATCTCCGTATTGAATAAAGTATCCTAATAGTAGATTTTCCCAAAAGCCCGAAACGCCTGCTTGCATTTTCTTAACGCCAAAATTTATTGTGGTTGTATCAAGTATAGCCTGACGAAAAAAATCTTTATAGCTTGATTTTAAACCGCATTGTAAATCAAATCCATTTCCCAAAATAACAAGTTGTGATGTCTGTTGTGATGTCATTAGTAAAATAGCACCTAAATTAGTTTGAATTATTATACTATAAAATAAAATTATTGACAAATAAAAACGCAACCTTACCCGACTATTCGAATAAGGTTGCGTATGGTGCACCGTAAGGAATTCGAATCCCTAGCCTTTGGTTCCGTAGACCAACGCTCTATCCAGTTGAGCTAACGGTGCGATATGAAGCTGTTTACAACTGTTATTGTAAACAGCTTTATCATTTTACTAAAAATATTTTTTTTTGTCAAACACTTTTAAAAGTTTTGATAAAATTAAAATATTTACGTCGGATATTATTTGTACACAACCACCGAATCGAGGTTGGCTTCACCCTTGCACTTTATTACTACCGTGTGTTCCTTATCTTCCAACAGTTCGGATATAAAGGAAGCGCCGTAGCCGCTCGTTACGGGTTTAAGCTGTAAGCTTTCGGCTTTCTTTCCGTCGATAGTAACTTCGAAGTTTTTGCCGAACGCTTCGGAGGAGAGGAGAACAAGCCTTTTGCCGTTGAACTTAAACGACATTGTCGCGTTTGCCGCGCCTACATAAACGTGCCCGAAGGTGGACTGTGTATTTTTGGTTTGCCAGTTGCCGCCGTAAGTAAACGCATCGTTGTCGGGTGTGAACTGTTCACCGCCGGACAATACGAGGAGGGAGGACAACTCTATTCTGCTGAGACAAATATAACCTAAATTATTACGCGCGTGCGTTGACGTTACTTCGACTTTATAGTAACTGAAAGTGTGGAAGCCGCCGTCAAAGTCTACAGTCTGTTTTAAATTGCTGTAAGGCGCGTTTGTCTTGTCGCTGACCTGCGTCCATTCGGTTCCGTTCCCGCTCACCCAGATTTTGAAATCCTTAGGCATATAAGTCGCGTAATTCGAACTCTTGGCAGAACCGTGAAAAATCAAACGGCTCGCCGTAACGGTTTCGGACAGCTTAACGGTCACACGGAAAGGATTGTCTTTTGAAATAGGAGTTCTGTTGCTGTGTATAAACGTTTCGCTGTTGCCGTCAACGAGATTGTTTATCGAATGCGTCGGCGTGTTGTCCCACGGTTGATATTGCGATTCGACAATGGATTGGCTTGCCGTGATAAATTTCTCTTCGCCGGTATAGTTATAGCTATACTCCCTTGTGTAGAAGTAATCTGCTTCGAAGCCGGTGTTATCGGGGAATTCGTAATCGCTTCTGTACGCGTTTATATACGAAACGTTAGTAGGTGGGGTAGGCTTTGCGTTGTTTACTTCTTCATCGGTCGCCACGCTGCCGTCAGGTTTCAGATATACCGTTCCCGTATGGTGATAGTTCGGGTCTTCGGGAGAAGCAACTTCATTATTGTCTTCGTCGTAGTATTTTTCGACCGTCGTAAACATGGGCTCAACCCATTCGCCGTAGCCGAGACCGACATAGCTTATTACGGGTTTATCCTGCACGATAAGCACTTCTTTGACGTGTACCCATGAATTTGCATTGAGGTCTACGTCGAAATAAGTTCCTTCTTGTTTACTGAATCCCGAGCCGCTTCCGTTCTTCACCTGTGCGCCGAGTTTATAAGTCTTGCCGCCGTCAAGCGAATAGTATACTGCGCAGTTGGTTCTTCCGCGAAGGAAAATCCTGTACTGGCCTTTTTCCTCGAAATACAGTTTGCCTTCCAGAACCTCGATTGTGTTCGGGTGGACGAAATGGTTTTCGGGCGAGTTGGGATGATCTTTACGCATCTGTTCGGTATCGGGATAGAACCAGATATCGGTGTTGCAGTTTTGCGTGGGGTTGCTGTGGTCTGCTTTTTCAACTACGGAAGAATGGTTTTTAAATCCGCTTTCATACGCCGTCACCGCGTCCGTGTACATTGTATCGGCGGTATAGGTGTAGGTAGTTCTTTCAAGCGTCATCTTGTTGGTTTCGTGCGATTGTTCGAATTCGAGAACCAAATCGACGTCGTCAACCTTGAACTTGTCATTCTTATCTTTGATTTCGAGCGTTGCTATAATCTGTCCCGAAAGCTTGTTGCCGTTGGGCTTGTATTTGAAATTGTAATTATCTACAATTTCGATAGTTCCGTTTTCGGGTTGCGTAATGCTCTTAATTCTGTAAATGAAGTTATCGGGAATAACAATGCTTCCGCTCTGGTACTGTCCGTTGGGTGCGTTGTAATTGCTGAGGTCTATGTTGAATTCCTTTCCGTAAGGTATTACATAAGGCTGCATAGTCCTGAAATATTTCTTTTCGCCGTCGTACATATAGCTTCTGCCAGTCTGGTAAACGGAAGAAACTGGTACGAACATGGGATACTCGCTCGGAGCAGTGGAGGTTATTCCGCCTTTCAAAACGTCGTTAAAGTAGTACGACATATTGTTGTGCGTAACCGCTTCCCAAGCGTTTGCATATGCCTGATAGGTCTGTCCGCCGCCTTTTACTTTTGCCTTTATGTAATTGTTTGCGCCGAAGTTGTGCAAAAGCGTTGCGTAAAGGGCAAGGCCTTTGTTGCCGTTGGAAGGGCTTTCGCCGTTTCTGATTTTGAGAATATCGTTAAGCGCCCACGTCGCGCTGGTGTAATTGTTCCAGCCGCCTAAGCCTTGACCGCCGTAGCTTGAAATTCCGCGCTTCGATGATATTTTCGTAAACAGCGCGTATGAAACGAGCGTCATACCGTTGTTTGTAACTTCGCCGCCCGCGCCAACGCCGTAGCCTTGAAAATTGTGATGGTATTCGTGGAAGTTGCCCCACGCGCCCGAGCTTACTATACCGTTATAGTTCAGCGAGCCGTTCATCCAATCAGCAGGGCAGTTTACCGAGCTTCTGCCGGGAAATGCAACCGCAGCGCCTGCCGCTACGAACGGGTCGTAGAGGAAGACTATGCCCTGTCTGCTTCCCGTCGTGGTTACGCTTGCAACCTTTTCCCAAAGCACCGCCGCCTTGTATAAATCGTCGTAAGAGAATTTAGCGGAGTAAAGCTTGGAACCGGAGTGGAGTACGCCGTAGTTCCAGACTTCGAGATCGAAATAGGGAACGGTTGACCGGTTGTTCTTTTCGAATTCTTCGGGAGTAGTATAGCCGAGAATAAAGTGCGAATACGCCACGCCGCCGGATATTTCAGCAGTGAACGACGCTTTTGTATTGCGTATGTACAAAGGTCCGCCGATAAACGAACCTACATAAGCCGTGTAGTATCCGTCTTCGAGAGTAGCCGTTTGTTTGTTCACGTTCATCGTGTTGAGTATGTTGGGGAAGCGTTGCATCTGACCCTTCGCCGCCCAGATGTTGTTGGACTGACCGTTGTATAGCGCCTGACCGATATGTATTGTAAGACCGCCTGTCGCGTTCATATCTTCTTCGCTTATCTTTATTTTGACAATTTCGCCTGCGGGCGCGTAAACGCCGGTAACCGAATAACTGCCGTAGCCGCGCGGACGAATAGTCACTTCTTTTACGATGCCGGGTTCGTCATCGGAAATATCGGGTAAGTTCTTATAGCCGCCGTAGTACATTGCTTCGGCAACCTCATGTTTGTAAAGTTTTCTTTCCGTGCCGTCTGCATTAATTGCGTGAACGGGCTCTTCGGTACTGCCGCTGTATAAGTAGCCGTCCGCGTCCATCCAGGTGAAGCTTGCATCGCCGTTATTGCCGTTGCCGGAATTGTTACTCGTGCCTTGTGCGCAGAAGTAGTCCGATTCTTCGATAAGGTTCTGTCTCGCCTGAGTCTTATCTGCGCCTAAAACTTCCTTTAAAGAATATCCGTATTTGGGATAGGCGGTGTTATTAAACGTTTCGCCTTCGTTTAACCTTTCGGTTGTGCCGTCGGCTTTGTAAGCGTTCGATCTCTTTCTTTCCGTGTTACCTTTATATTGCGCGGAAAAGCCGACTGCCGAATTCGCCTTGTATTCATATTCGAATTTTTCACCCTCAATTGTTTCGGAGGGGGCTATAACAGGTCTTGCCGCGTTCAGCTTAGCTGTGGTGGGATTGTCGTCGCCTACTTTGTTGCCGGGAAGAATGGTAGGTGCGGTACCGTCAAATCCTATGGGTTTTTTACACGACTTTGCGCCGAGCACTATGCCGATAACGATTGCGATGACAAGCAGGAAGGCAACCGAAGCCATGATAATGGCGGTTACTTTGTGGGTCTTAATCGCTTCTACCAGCGAGTAGTTTTCGCCCGACTGTGAAGATTTTTGCTTTTTGGGTTTCTGTGTTTTTTCGCGTTTGTCGACAGGGGTTATTGCCGCAACCTGTGTCTTTTCTCTTTCGCCGCTCGTAGCTTTCTTTTCGCTTGCCGCAGGTTTGGCAGTAGCAGCGGGCTTTTCCGTCTGTTTTGTTGCAGCCGCAGGCTTAGCTGTCGTTGCGGGCTTTTCCGTCTGTTTAGCCGCCGCAGGTTTAGCTGTGGTTGCAGGCTTCGCCGTCTGTTTAGCCGCAGTCGCAGGCTTGGTAGTAGTAGCGGGTTTTGCCGTCTGTTTAGCCGTGGCTGTTTTTCCGCTTGCAACAGGCTTCGCCGCTTTCTGCGCGGGCTTAGCCGTTGTTTTCGGTTTGGTGTCTTTTTCCGCCATAAATGTCTCCTTTAATCGATGTTTCATTTTTTTTCTTTTACGGATAGTTTAATATATACCATATTGCGCAAAGTTTGTCAACAAAGGCGCGCCACGTTTACCGCCACAGCTTTACGGGGTCGAAGCCGAAAACCTGCACAAGCTCGATATTCGGCGCGTTGGCGATATTGCGCGGTGTAACAACAAGTCCGCCGTTTCCGTCTATATCTATACCGAATTGTTTATACGCATACCATACAAGGTGCGCGCATTGCGTTCTTTCGCAACTGTTCTTTTTTGTAAATACGCCTGCGGTCACGTCATAGGCTTTGTTTCGTAAATTTTTGTCCGCAAATTCGGCCACCTTCTTTTTCGTAGCGGCGTCGGCGTCTTTAACGGAAAGTATCATAAAATTCACTCTGTCCGTGAAGTCGCCAACCGTGCCGATTTCGCTTGTCGAGCCGTACGCGCTCGCCTGAATAACTTTATTGTTCGCGGCGTCGGTCACAAGCCCAGCGTGACCTATGCGGAAACCCGAAAAGTGGGTGGAGGAGGTTACGAGAATGTCGCCCTCTTCCAAATATATATTCGCCACCTTTTTTTCTATCGAGTCCGTGCAGATTATGGGCGCGAAAAAGTCGTTATTTACTTTGTGCTCGGCAAAAAAATCTTCCTGTATCTGCCTTATGCGCTGTTTTCCGTTTTCGCCTTTTGCAAGCGCGCGCTTTATTCCCGTTTCGGTCAATCCCGTCTGCATATACAACAGTTCGTAATCTTCGGCGGAAAGCTTGTCCTTGCCGAGTATTTCCGTAAGGTTTACTTTTTCGTAACCGGGTCGCCAGCACTTTATCGTGTCGGCGACGGTGAAGGCTATCTGCAACCCTATGCACGCGGCGAGGATAACAGTCGCTATCACCGAAAAAGCCAACGCGGCTTTGTTTTTTGCGGTAAGTTTTCTTTTCATCATCCGCACGTCAGCCTTTCGAGCGCGAGTCTGTAAATTTCAAGACAGAGGCGTATTTTATCGAACGTAATGTATTCGTCGGGTTTATGAATGGTCTGTTCTTCGCCGTCTTCTTCGGGACCGAACGCCGCTCCGCATTTGAGCGCTCGCGCATACGTTCCGCCGCCGATTGCAACGGGCTGCATATGTTTACCCGTTACCTCGTTGTAAACGCCGCAAAGCGTTTTTATAAGCTCGCAGTTTTTGTCGTTAAACAGAGGGGCTTGCTCGTGAATGATTTCGTATTTTATTTTTGCTTTTTCAACCGCGCCGAGAACGTCGCTTCTGTCCATCGTCGCAGGATAGCGGACGTCGCAGGTCACGAAAATTCCTTGCTCGGTCTGCTCTATAACGTTGGGCGAAAAGGTAAGCCTGCCCGTTTCGTCCTCGAGTCCGCATATGCCGAAGCCGTCCTCGAACAGCTTTGCGTGCATATCAGTCAATCCGAGATATTTAAGAACGGGCGCAATGGCGTTTATACCTAACTCGGGCGTTGAGCCGTGCGCGGACTTTCCGCGTGAAATCACTTTGCCGTTTTCGTAAACGAGGTTATATTTTTTAAGCTTTGCTTCGTCTGCGGCAGTGCGCACCTCGCACAGGTCGCAAACCATATTTCCGCGTTCTCCGCCGCGAAGTCCTGTAAAAGCGCTGTTCGACGGGAACGCGAGTTTTAAGTGAAGTATGCCTTTTTCTGCGTAAATGACTGGGAAGTCTGCGTCGGGCGAAAAGCCTGTGTCGGGCATGTGCGCGTGCGCCTTATAATAGTCTATGCACGCCCAGCCGCTCTCTTCGTTACAGCCGACAATCAGCTTTATTTTCTTTTTAGGTAAAAGCCCTTTGTCTTTAATGACTTTCATCGCAAGCAAAGCGCATACGGCGGGACCCTTGTCGTCCATCGTGCCCCTGCCCCATATTTTTGCGTTGCCGTAATCCACTTCGCCGCCGAACGGCTCGTGCGTCCAGCCGCTGCCCGCAGGCACTACGTCGAGGTGGGCGAGAA
This sequence comes from uncultured Christensenella sp., assembly GCA_910585705.1. Lineage (GTDB taxonomy): Bacteria > Bacillota > Clostridia > Christensenellales > Borkfalkiaceae > Coproplasma. The sequence goes on along the minus strand of CAJUER010000001.1, from coordinate 1,002,887 downwards.
CGGCGAATTCCTCGCCTTCGCCGAAAATTACTTCGCCCGCATAACCGTCGTAATTTTTTGTTTCGAAGCCGAAGGAGGAAGCAAGGTTTAAAAAGTATTCCAGGCAGTCGGCGGCGCCTTTACCGAACGGCGCTCCGCTTTCGGGTAATCCCTGCGAACTGTCGAATTTGACTGCTTCCGAGATGTGTTTTACTGCAAGTTCAAAATAATTTGTCATATATTTGCATCCTATTTCAAAATTTTGTTCAAAAACATTATACACTTTTTTATTTTTATGGTAAAATGAATTTAATATAAAAGTTTTGGCAAGAGGGAAAAATTTTGCACGAAGGACACAGAGGCAGAATGTGCGGTAAGCTCGAATCGGAAGAAACGCTTTACGACCACGAGCTTTTGGAAATTCTTTTATACAACGCGTATCCGAGATTGAACACAAATCCGATAGCGCACGCGCTGTTGGAAAGATTCGTAACTTTGTCCGAAGTGTTTGCGGCGGACATAAACGAGCTTGCTTCCGTCGACGGTGTAGGCGCGTCCACCGCGAGATATATAAAAACGGTCGGGCTGTGTTATAAACGCATTTCCTGCTCGGCGGAAGGCGCGGTTGTCTTAAAGGTTTACGGCGACTTGGTAAAATTCGCGTCCATTAGGCTTCGCGGCAAAAGCGAAGAGTTTTTAGAACTGTACCTCACGCAGAAGAGCGGAAAGGTAAAAAGAATTCTCAGCTTTACCTCCGAAGACATAAACAGGGTTTCGGTCACCGCCGAAAAGATAGTGCAGGCGTTCGCGTTTGCAAAGCCGCACGGAGTAGTGGTTGCACACAATCATTTGAACGGAAACGCAAAGCCTTCCCAAAGCGACGACGTGTTTACCAAACAGCTTCAGCTAATTTGCAGTATGAACGGGGTTGATTTCGTCGACCATATAATTTATGCCGGACAAGATAATATTTACAGTTATCATTCGGAAGGCAGACTCGATATTATCAAACGGGAAGTTTCCCTCGATAAAGCTATAAAATGGATTTCCTATGAAAAAGGGCTTTAAACTCAACTTAAACGAAAAGCAGTTTGTAAAGTATCTTAAATTGCTTTTGGCGGGCATGCTGTTGGTAACGGAAATACTCGTCTGCGCCCAGTACGCAACAACTTATATGGCTTCGGGCGGCGTAGGTAAGCTTATCGCCGTTGTGGTAAGTTGCGGCTTGCTTGCCATAATGGAAATAATCAACGCGTTTGCGATAAAACGCTTTGCCGCAAAAATTGTTTTTTATTCGCTCAACTCGGTATTGCTTCTCATTATCTGTTTGCTTACGGGAAACTCGTACCTGTCAATGCTTTACTGTCTTGTGCTTACAGACTTCTATATTTCCATAGACGAGACGCTGCCCAAAGCGATTCTGTTTATCGTAAGCTGCGTGCTTTATACGATATCCTTTGTTTTGGGCTGGGTTGTCGTAAACAAGGGCGTTTCGCTTTATGAAAGTATAGTGCAGATTCTCGGCGACAGCTTTGTCGGCGTGTTTATAATCTGTCTTCACTTTTTGATTTGCACGTTCATTTTACAGTTCTATTCGCAAAACGTCCAGCTGCGCCTTGCGTTGAAGGAAGCGGACGAAAACAAGTCCCAGCTTAAAGAAGTTTCCGAACAGCTTCTGCACACTGCGGTGTTCGAGGAAAGAAACCGCATAGCAAAGGACATACACGACAACGCGGGTCACTCTATGACCACCGTAATCATGCAGACGGAAGCGGCTAAACTTTTAATGGATTCCGACCCCGAAAAGGCGAAGAACGCTATCGTGTCCGCAAATTTGCAGGCTAAAAACGCGCTCGAACAAATGCGCGAAAGCGTTCACCTTCTCGCCGGCAGAAATTCCTCCGCGTCGCTTAAAGCCGAGATAGAGGAAATAATCGCCCAGACAATAGGCGGAACGGAGCTGAAAATAAGATGCGATTTAGAAGAGCTAAGCGTGGGCGAAGAGGAATACCGCTTCATCTGCAACAGCCTTAAAGAGTGTCTTGCCAACGGTATCCGTCACGGCAAGGCAACCGCGTTTTATATAGAACTGAAAAACGTTTTATCCAATGCGGTGTTGCTTATTTCCGACAACGGCTGCGGCTTGACGGACGGACTGAAAGAAGGGTTCGGACTAAAAGGCATAAGGGAAAAGGCGGAACAGCTCGGCGGCTCGTGCATGATTACGAGCGAGGCGGGCGAAGGAATGGAAGTGGAAATTACGTTACCTTATAAAAGATTAAAGGAGCAGTTATGATAAAAATTTTACTTGTAGACGACCAGATTATTCTGGCTGAGGGGCTTAAAAGCGTTTTGCAGACCTGCAACGATTTCGAGGTTGTGGGCATTGCGATAGACGGCGTGGAAGCTATCAGAATGGCGAGAAGATTTAAGCCTGACGTCGTTTTAATGGACATCCGTATGCCGGTTATGAACGGCGTAGTGGCGACGAAGCACATAAAGGAATACGACGATAATATAAAAATCATCGTATTGACTACCTTCGACGACAGCGACTATATTTTAAGCGCAATCAACAACGGCGCCTGCGGTTATCTTTTGAAGGACATAAGCGCGCACGTGTTGTTTGCCGCAATCAAAAACGCTTACGAGGGAGATACTATTTTACCCTCTAAAATAGCGCGTAAAATCACCAACGCGGCAATGTTTGTATCCAACGATAAGGAGATAAAACTGAAAAAGGCTTTCAATGTTTCTGACAAGGAAGTGGATATCATATTTATGATTAAGGACGGCTTTACCAACAGGCAGATAGCTTCCGCCCTGAAACTTTCCGACGGTACCGCGCGCAACTATATAAGCGGAGTATATTCGAAAATCGGTGTCGATAACCGTGCGGACGCGGTTGCGAAGATAAAGGCGGTAATTTACGGCGACCAGCCGCCCCAAACCGAAGAGGATTGAATTTGTAAAATAACGCGCCCCGACTAAAAGTCGGGGCGCGTTTTCTTTGATCAGTTATTTTTAATTTCATAGTACTTCGCAAGTCCGCCGCCCGAAGTTTCGCGGTAGCCGTTAAGCAAATCCTTGCCTGTGTTGTACATTGTTTTTACCACAAGGTCGAAGCTGATTTTGCGCGAGTCTGTAAGGAAGTTCGCAAGCGACACTGCGTTGATTGCGCGCATTGCGGCAACGGCGTTCCTCTCAATGCAGGGAATTTGCACAAGCCCTGCGATGGGGTCGCAGGTAAGCCCGAGATGATGCTCCATTGCAACCTCCGCCGCATATTCTATCTGGTCGAGCCCCATCTCGAAAAGTTCTGCAAGCGCGGCTGAAGCCATACAGCAGGCAGAACCTATTTCCGCCTGACAGCCGCATTCCGCGCCGCTTATCGAAGCGTTCTTTTTAATAATGTTTCCGATAATTCCGCCCGCCGCAAGCGCGTGCACAATCTGCAGGTCGGAAAATCCGCGCGTTTCCTGCATATACATAAGTACTGCCGGAACGACGCCGCATGCCCCGCAGGTGGGCGCGGTTACTATAATTCCGCCTGCGGCGTTCTGCTCGCTCGTGGCGAACGCATACGAGCATACGAGGCGGTTTTCTTTTGTCTGGGCGGACTCGTCTATGTGCTTTTGGCTGTAAAGCTTCTGCGCGCGCCTCTGCGTTTTCAGGCAACCGGGAAGCGTGCCCGAAGTCGTCAGTCCCTCGTGTACAGTCGCCTTCATTCTTTCCCAAACTTCGAACAGGTACTGCGTAATTTCTTTGCCTTCGCACTGTTCGGCATACTGCCAAAGCCTAAGCTTTTTGTCCTTGCAATACTCGGCTATTTCCGCGAACGAATTATGCGGATAAATTCCGTCGTCCGCGTATTTTTCTATAAGCTCGGTTTTTTCGCCCTCGAAAACTACCGTTCCGCCGCCTACGCTGTAAACGCGCTTTGCGCAAACCGCCTTGCCGTTTTCGTATACTTCGATATTCATAGTGTTGGGGTGGACGGGACACGCCGTTTCGGCGTCGAACGAAACTTCGCACTTAACGGGCGCGGCGGTCTTTGCAATCACCGTGTCCGTGCCGTGTCCGCTCCCCGTAAGCGCAAGCGAGCCGTAAAGCGTAATTTTGAATAAATCCGCGTTCGGGTAGCGTTCGCGCATAATATTTATCGCCCTTTCGGGACCCATTGTGTGCGAACTCGAAGGTCCGCGCCCTATCTTGTAAATTTCGCGTAAGGACTGCATATAAATTCCCTTTTATATTTCCGTCGTCACAGGTCGAAAGCTATCGCCGTAATATCGTCGTTTAACTCGTTGCTGAACGATTTAAGATTGTCTTCCAAATTTTTTATAAATTCTTCGGCGGTGCGCGATACCGAAAGAGTTTTAATCGCGCCGTCCGCGCCGAACATTTCACCGCGACCGTTTCTGCACTCGGTTACGCCGTCTGTCAACAGTACGAGCACGTCGCCCTTTTTGTAGGGTATTACGTCCTCGAAGTACGAGGGGTTGTCAAACCAGTTTGAAACGGGAGGGGAGTTAAGCATTATGCGTGTAATGCCGCTGTCCGTCTTTAAAAGTATCGGCACGTTGTGCCCCGCCATAGAGTAGGTTATGGTTTCCGCGTCGATACGCACTGCGGCGACGGTAACATAGTTTCGCTCGTCTAAATTAAGCTCGGAAAACTTGTCGGAAAGCTTTCTTATCGCCTGCGCCGGCGAAAATTCCTTTTTGTCGTAAGCGGCTTTTACAAAGGCGGAAAGCATACCTGCGGAAATACCTTTGCCGGAAACGTCCGCGATAACTCCGCATGCGTTTCCGTCAACGGCGTAAACGTCGGGCAAATCGCCGCCTATGTCACGGCAGGGAATATACATATAAGAATACCTTTTGCCGCCTGCCCAGTTGCCCGCAGGCAGAAGCCTTTGCTGAATGTCCTTTGCGGTTTGCAGTTCTTTGGCTATTTCAAGTTCGTAAGCGTCGTCGATAGTGCCCATGCAAAGCCCGCCGCCAAGCGGGGTTACCGTAATGGAGTAGGACACTTCGCGGCTTAAACCGCCGTCTTTTACCTTCTGGTATACCCTGCGGCTCACTTGTCTGTTCGAGCAAAATGCGTCGTCAAACGCGTCGTAAAGCGAACAGCCTCTGCAACCGTCGCCGCCGCACTTTTGCGAAGATGAGGCGCAGCAAGTTGCTTTGCCTATGCTTCCGCGCGAGGTGGCGGGGAACAGCGCGCGGAACGCGGCGTTCGTAAACACTGCTTTTAAGTTTTGGTCGGCGACGATAACCGCAGACGGCACGCCGTCGATTATACGCCTGTAATATTTTTCAATCATATTTTAAGGTAAATAAAAATTCAGTTTCGCTTCGGCTACCGTTACGTCGAGGGGTGTGTTTTGGTAAATTTCACCGTCCGCCTGAATCGCCGTTTCGCCGTGCGCTACAATTTGCGCCTGCTTTACTTTTACGGCGGTAATTTGTTTTACGCGGTTTACTTTTCCGCGCATAAGTTTTATGAACGCCGATACGGTTGAAATTTTTGAAATATAGTCAACCATTACAAGGTCAAGGTACCCGTCGTCTATCTTGGCTTCGGGATACAGCTTTATGCCGCCGCCTATTTGCGTTCCGTTCGAAATTCCGCAGATAAGCCCGAAATGCTCTTCCTCTTTTCCGTCGTATTTTACGGTGAATTTACAGCTTTTGTATTTTGCGAGGCTTACGATAAACGCGCGCAGGTATTTTGATTTTTTCGTATTTTTGCTGTTGTAAACGCGCTTTAAAACGTCTACGTCGATTCCCATACCGACGGCATTAAGGGAACGTAAACCCGAAGCAAGCTCGATAAAGTCTATTTTGCGCGTGCTTCCGCGCACGATTATTTCTGCCGCTTTTTTCGTGTTGTTAGGAATGTGCGCGCAGGCGGCGAAGTCGTTGCCCGTACCGAAAGGTATCAATCCGAGCGACGTGTTTTCAAAATCGTTTATGCCGTTTAAAATATCGTGGAGGGAGCCGTCCCCGCCGAGAACTATAACCGAACATTTTTCGTTAGCGGAGGTCAGATTTCTAACAATCTCGCAGGACTCGCCCTTGTAGTCGGTCACATGCAGTTTGTAATCTATGCCCGCCGCATTGAAAATTTTTTCGATTTCGGCAAGTTTGCGCATATTTCTTCGCGTCAGCTTCTGTCTGTTTACTATCAGATGATGCATAGTTTTATCCGTAAATTAGTTTCGCATACTATTATATATCATTTGTCCGTTAATTGCAATTAAATTAAAAAGTTGCTATAATAGAATTTATGAAAATGCCTTTACCCGAAAATTTAAAAACGCTTGCGGGCGCGTGCTCCTTTCCGCTGTACGTTGTCGGCGGCTATGTGCGCGACTTTCTTGCGCGCCTCGAATGCGGGGAACACGATATCGATATATGCGCGCCCGTGCCGTTTGAAAAATTCTGTTCCGTTGCAGAGGTTTGCGGAGCGGAGGTTACGACAATATATAAAAACACGGGCACGGTAAAAATCAGGTTCGGCAGGGAGGAATACGAATTCGCTTCCTTTCGCTCGGACGAGTATGTGCGCGGAGGGCATGCGCCCGTCAGAACTTTTTTTACGGAGAATATCACGCTCGACGCGCGCCGCCGCGATTTTAAGTGCAACGCCGTCTATTACGACGTAAACAACGGAACGTTTATAGACCCGCTCGGCGGAGTGAAGGACATTGCGGACAGGACGCTTTCTACGGTGGATAGAGCGGATAAAGTTTTCGGCGAGGACGGGCTTCGGTTAATGCGTCTTGCGCGTATCGCGGCGCAAACGGACTTCAAGCCTTCGGACGAATGTCTCGAAGGTGCGGCGAAAAACCGTTCGCTTGTAGCGGACGTCGCCGCAGAAAGAGTATGGACGGAGCTGGACGCTATTCTGCACGCGGACGGAAAATACAAGGTTGCAGGAGCGCAGTATTACGGATTAAAACTGTTGGAGCAGACCGGAGTGCTTGAGATAATTATGCCCGAACTTGCACAAGGTAAGGGTATGGCGCAGCCTGAAAAGTTCCACAACCACGATGTTCTCGAACACAGCCTGCGCACTGTTTTGTATGCGGACGCGGGCATACGTCTTGCGGCGCTTGTGCATGATATAGGCAAACCTTACTGTATGAGTAAAAACGGCAACTATTACGCGCACGAAAAGGAAGGCGCGCGAATAGCGGAAGAGGTGTGCAACAGGCTTAAAGTTCCGAAAAAGCGGCGCGAAGAGGCGGTTGCTTTGACCGCCCTGCATATGTACGACGCGAGACTTGACGCCCGAGAGAGCAAGGTAAGGCGGTTTATCGTGCGGCATTTTCCGTTGTTTGAAAAACTGCTGCAAATAAAACAAGCCGACTTTTCCGCCTGCCGCGACGAAACATATGAAGCGCCGTGCGTTACAAAGTGGAAAAAGATTTACGAAGATATGCGCGGCGAAGGCGTTCCTTTTACCGTCAAGCAGCTTGACGTGCGCGGCGACGAGCTTATCGCCGCAGGGATTGCGCCGCAGGATACGGGCGCGGCGCTTCAAGGGCTGTTGGAGTGCTGTGCTGTGCAGAGACTTAAAAACGAAAAAAGCAAACTTATCGACTGCGCTTTAAAGATGCGGCTGAAAAGGTGAGGAAAATTTTCTCATTATTAATGTTGCATTTTAAACGGCGGTATAATATAATTAAAGAAAATTGCGCGACAGCTTCGCGCGGGGTGAAAATTTATGTCAAATTCAAGACGCAGGGGTATGAACCCCGTACTTGCATTCTTTCTCGGCTTTCTTTTCGCATTGATTTTAATAGGCGGGACAGTGGGAATTGCCGTAGCGGTCGCGCTTAATTACAAGCTCGATAAAATAAGCGCGAACAAGGATTCGGAGGGAAATTACATCTATATCAACGCGGATTCCGAAAACGGCGGAGCGTCTACCGTGCTCGATCTCGTTAAAAAGATTACTTCGCTTTCCAAGAACTACAAAAACGTAACTTTGGGCGAGGCGGAGGAGCTTTTGCCCGTTATCGGCAAGCTTACCGACAAGTTGAGCGACTCGCTTTCGCAGTTCGTGCTTTTAGAAGATAACGAGCTTGAAGCCGTAAAGCTGGGCGAGCTCGATAGCTACGTCAAATCGCTTGCGGACAGAATAGACGTTGCGCGCCTTATCGGTGCGCGTGCGGATAATGCCATTCTCGTCTATCTTTGCTACGGAGTAAGCAATCTCAAATACGACGAGGCAACGCAGACCTATTCCGCAAAATTCAAGGACGAAAACGGAATTATCCGCGACTGCACGCTTATAACCGAACCCGACGGAAAGGTCACGGGCGCAAAATACGTTGTAGACGGCGCGGAAATGTTTACGCCTTCGCTTACGCTCAATAATGTCAATGCGCGCGTTGACGGCGTTTGTAACGATTTGACTATCGGCGAGATAGTGGATATACCTTCCGACGATAAAATTCTCGGCTCTATCAAAAACTCGACTATCAACACGATTTCCGAAGATATAAATTCGGTGTGCGTGCAACAGCTCTTTTCAAACGACATATACGCGCGCGTTACGCCCACCGACGGAACGGAAAGCCCCGAGTCGAAAATTTATCTTGCCGTTGACGGCACGCCTTCGCCCGCAAATACGACGGGGTATGACGAAAACTTTATCTATTACGTTAACGAAGGCGGAAACTTCGTGCTTGCGGATATAAACGGCAAGCTGACTGAGGAAGAATATAACGAAGGTTTAGCCGACGGCAAATATTATTCTTTCGGCGAAGGTAAAATTCTATTCGACGCAAAATTCGTGTATTACGAAAAGGACGAGGACGGAAGCTACTTTATGGTCAATCCCGACACGGAAAATCTTGGTAAGCTTTCAACTCTCACAGCCGATAAACAGTATTACACTTACGGCGGCGCTTCCGCGCTCTGGAAACTGCTTCTGTATACCGCACCCGACGAATCGGGTATGCAGGACGAGGTGGTGTATAACTTCAAAAACATCAATCTGATGATAAGCAACGTAACAAAGAACACCAAAAACACAAGCATGCGCGAGCTGGACGAAGCGGGTATCTTAACATTCAACAATAAAGCCGACCTCGATTCTCACGTTAAGTGGAAGGACGCAAACGGCGCTCACGACGAGATTCTCGGCGAAATGACTTTATCCGAAGTCATCGGCGTAATGGTATTTATTGTAAATAATCCCTCGTCGCTTCTGCCCGTTTCCTGATCAAAATTAAATATTGCGCCCGACCCGTCAATTCGTTTGACAAGTCGGGCGTTTTATATTAAAATGAAATAACCTTGCATACCGCGAGTGGTATGCCGATTAAGTCCGGGAGGTGAATTTATGAAAACTTACGAAATGCTTTACGTTTTGGACGCGGCGATTTCCGATGAAGCAAAGGAAGCGTACGTCAAAAAGTTTGAGGACATAGTTACGTCCGCAAACGGCAAAGTCGTTACCACAGACAAGTGGGGCGTGAAGAAGCTGGCTTATGCAATTAAGTATAAGACCGAAGGCTATTACGTTTTAATGACTTTCGAAGCGGAAGGTTCGGTAGTGAAAGAGCTCGACAGAGTTGCGCATCTTTCCGCCGAAGTGTTGAGAGTAGTTACGACAGTTAAAAATTAAGGAATAACGAGAGATGAACAAAGTATTTTTAATAGGAAATTTAACACGCGACCCCGAGCTTACGGAAACGACTTCGGGAATATCCGTTTGCAGGTTTGCTATTGCGGTAAACAGAAGTTATTCTTCTGCGAACGGCGAAAGACAGACCGACTTTTTCAACTGCGTTGCATGGCGCGGCTTGGGTGAGAACGTGGCGCGTTACGCTAAAAAAGGCAACAAGGTTGCCGTCAGCGGCTCGGTCGAGCTTCGTAATTACGAGGACAGTCAGGGTGTAAAACGCACGGGAATAGACATCGTTGCGCAGGACGTTGAATTTTTAACGCCGCGCGCAAACGGCGAAGGCGGATACGACGGAGCGCCTTCCGCACCCTCGCAGGGCGGAAAACGCGCAAATCTGCAAGCGTTTGACGACGACGCGGACATTCCCTTCTGAAAATTATAAGGAGAATAATAATGGAAGAAAATAAAACAGCAGTAGCAGCAGCGCCTGTAAAAAAGAGCTATAAAAGAATTCCCCGCAAAAAGGTTTGCGTATTCTGTCAGGAAAAGGTTACCGAAATCGATTATAAGGACGTAACCCGTTTAAAGAAGTTCGTGGCGGAAAGCGGAAAAATTCTTCCCCGCAGAATGAGCGGTACCTGCGCGAAGCACCAGCGCGAGCTGTCGACCGCAATCAAGCGTGCGAGAGTGGCATCGTTGCTTCCTTTCAAAGCGGAATAAATTTAAAACGTAAAAAAACACTTCCCTTAATTTTAAGGGAAGTGTTTTTTTGCTTTGTTTTACTTTTCAGGCGTGATTTCCACCATATGCAGATAGCTTTCGCCGTCTTTGCCTTTGGTTATGGAATGTTTGCCTGCGTCAAGCGTAACCGTCGCCACGTAATATCCGTTTTCTTCCGTTCCGCTTACGTCTGCGCCGTCTATTTTAATTCTTGCTTTCCTCGAATAGTAAATTTTCACCGTTTGTTTGGAAGCGGTAGTAAATTCAAGCGAACCGCCGTTGTCCAGCTTCAAACCGCTTGTAAACAACGTTCCGTTTATATTAACGGATAAATCGGTTTTGAATTTTCCCGCAACCGTCCAGTAACTGTCGCCGTCCTGAGTTTCCGCCTTGCCGTTGTTGAAGGTTATTAATTTGCTTTGGCTTGCAAGCTCCGCGTAAATTGCTTCGGCGTTTTGATATTTTTCTTTTTCGGCGAACGTCAGCAGAGATTTCTGCGTTTCGGTAAGGGAGGAATACATTTTCTTTAACGCCGCGCCGTCGCCGAGATTAAGGTTTTGCAAATCTATCGCTTCGAGCGCCGCTTTGAAGTTAATCATATTTGCAAATTCCGCAAGCTTTTCGTAGCCTTCGCCGACCTTAGCGTAATTTTTTACCTGAGCCTGCTGTGCTTCTGTAAGTTCGGAGTAAGCATTGTCAACCGCGTTAAACCAGTTTTCCACTCTCGAAAGGGTGTCGGCGGTGCTTATCGTAGCTTTGCTTAAATCGGGCAAATCGTTAATTTTGTCGGTTACGTTCTTTGCGGCATATTGCGCAAAAGCGTGTTCCGCTTCGACCAGCTTGTTATGGTTGGTAACCAAAGCCTGCTTATCTGCGTGCAGTTCGTTGTATTCGTTTCGCGCCGCGTTGATTTTGTTATATGAGTTCTCGTTGACGACGCCTATATAATCAATCCTTGCAATAACGCGTTCGACGGTCAGTTTGTCGTAAGCAGCTTCCGCTTTTTTAAGCCTTGACACAAGCTCGTCGGAAATTTTGCTTCTTTCATCGCTCATTAACGCGCCGTAAGCGTCTTTCGCCGCCTTTATCAGCGGATAGCTTGCCGTACCGATTTGCTCGGGAATGGCGCCGAGCGCTGCCTTTGCGGCATTTACACGCGCTTCGGAGGAGGCCGCCGTATCCGCAAAAGAAATTGTGCCTAAGGTCGATTCTTTGTCTTTCTGTCCCGTAGCGATGAAGTAGGTGCCTGCGGGAAGCACAACGGTGCGCGTTCCGCTGAATTTTTCCAGCCATATCCTGCCGTAGCTGTCCAAAAGCTGCGGATAGCTTTCCGCGTCCTTTCCGCCTGCGCCGGTAACGGTAACTTCCATAGGAGCGGTTATCTTAAAGGTAACTATCTGTCCTTTGCCTTTGCCGCTCTTGAAGTCCTTGAACAGTACTCCGTTCACTTCGCCCTCGCTACTTAAAGCGGATGCATTTACGGTCGTCCCTGCCTGAACTGCTTTCGAAGGTTCGTGCTTGTTCATAGAAACGTCGGATTTACCGAAGCCGAGCACGCCGACGCTTTGCAAAACTCTAGTTCTTGCGCCGATAGCGTCGTCAAGTAAGCAGTCGCTGCGGTCGTTGGCTTTGTCGTAGTAGAACAGACTTTCGTTTGCCCAGAAGCCCGTGTAGTCCGTTCCCTGATATGAGCAGTGATTGCCGGAATCCTGTTCTACAATCTGTGAACGCGACGTAAGCTCGGTCAAATTTTTCAAACCTACATAGGAATTGTAAACGTTGTTCCAGGCAAGCCCCAAAGCGCCGCCGCCTTCGTTTTTGGCAATGTTTTTACTTCCGTCGTAATAGTTGCTTTCACTGAACATAAGCGATTTCGCCCTCAGCGAATGAACGTAACTTAAAGCGGGTTTCGCAATGTGGGGATAGGGGGTAGTGGTTTCCGTCTGATCGCCCAAAATATAGTTGTTGTAGAAGTGGAGGTTCGACTGCCTTAAAAGCGGTATTCGAGAACCGCACTGATACCACATATTGTGGTGCATTGTTATGTTGTATTGCAGCGAACTGTCGGAAGAGCCGACAAGGTTTGTCTTGTGGCAATATTCGAAGTAGTTGTAGGAGAGGGTGAAATACTGTCCGCGCTTGAAGTCACAGCTGCCGTCGCCCTCTTTCTTGTCGGATTCTGCGGGGTTATCGCATCTGCCGGGCAGGAATACGTTGTTGTGTACCCAGCATCTTTCCACAGGACCGGTTATTTTCGTACTCGTCGCCTGGCCTTCCATACCGATAGCGTCTTCCGTGTATTCCGTAAACGTAAGGTTTCTTACTTCGAAGTTTTTGCCCTGACCGTTCTTCTGGTCTGTTCCCGCCATAAAGTGGAAGCCCCAGCCCTTGATTGTCGCGTCTTCGCCGATACCTTCGAGCGTAATATTTTTGAAGTTTTTCATACGCGCCATATTGCCGTTATCGCCTACCGAACCGCCTTCGTCCTCGCTGTTGTAAGCGGTACAGCCTTCGGGCACGGTTACTGTGCCTATAAATCTTATTACTATGGGGTGTGTGTCGTTTGCGGTATTGAAGCCGAGTTTTGCGCGTTCGGTTGCGTTTTCAACGTAAGTATTGCTCGGACGCTTGTTCGAACTGCTTGCCAGATTGTTCATTCCGTACTGGGAGTTGTTGAGCCACCAGCCTATGCTCTCGGCGTCCTTACCGTTCCAGTTTTTGCCGCCGCCGTAGTTGGGAACCTTGAACATTTCCAAATATTCGTACTGTGCTACGGCGTCGCGCATTACGGTGTTTTTGTTTGTGTCGGTTACATAAACTATTATCGCTCCGTCCTTTACGGTACCGTCGCTGTTGTACGCGCCTACGCCCTCGTTATAATTGAAATGTGCGTAACCCGAACGGTCGTAAGCGGTAACCTTAATTGCTTCGGGCAGGGTGATTTCCGCATTGGCGGAAGTTTTTATTTTAACGTTGTATTCGCCTGCGGCAAGTCCCACAACGTCAACCCTTGCGGTGCCGCTTCCGTCGTTGCGGATAAGGGGAGAGTCAACGCTCTTCCAGTTTGAAGTGCCTTTTAACGCATATTGTACGGATGCGCCTGCGGGATTGCTTTCGCTGAAAACCACAGCAAGGCTTTCGTTATAGCCTTTTACCTTTTTAATCTTTGAGTCAACCTGCGCCCACTTTGCGTGCAGAGTAAGGTTGCCTGCAACGGTTTGGTTAAAGTCGTAAAGCGTGCCGAGCGCACTGTCCTTGTACCAGCCGCAAAACATATATCCTTCACGTTCGGGTGCGTTGGGCGCCGAAGCCTTGCAGTTTGCCGTAACCGACTGCGCCGAAACGTCGGTGCCTCCGTTTGAATTGAACGCTACGGTATAAATACCGTTCGTCTGCGGGGTTTCGGGGGTGTCGGGGTCTACGGTAACGCTTCCTATTGAAACGGTTTTGTCAAAAGTAAAACCGTCCTCGCCGCCTGTTCCGCCCGTGCCGTTCCATTCTTTGGAAAAGTCTATGCCTGTGCCGTCGGGATCCTGAACGGGGTCTTTAACCCACTTCGCGTAAAGGGTGGAGTCGGAGTTTATGCTCTCGGTCAGATTCGCCATAACCGTGCAAGCCTTATCCTTGAACCAACCGCCGAAATAGAATTCGGCGCGCTCGGGCTTCTGCTTGTCGAAGGGAATAGCCGAACCCTTTAAAATTTTAATCTGTTCGATTTTGCCGTCGTAGCCGTAATCGAGCGTAAGCGTAACATTCTTATCGTCGGGTACGGGGTCAGTTCCGCTGTCTATCGTCCACTTTGCGTATACGGAAGTCTTCTTCGTAACGGGCGAAGCGAAGTCGTAAAGCGTTTCGCATGCGTCGTCCGCGTACCAGTTCACGAATATGAATCCGTCGCGCACGGGGTCTTCGGGTCTCGTTGCCGTTTCGCCTTCACGGACGTATTGCGGTGCAATCTGCGTGCCGCCGCTTGTAACGAACGTTACTGCGTAGGTCGCCGTTTTGTCTTCCTTGCGGCAGGCGGTAACCGTGAACGCGAACGCTGCAACGAGTATCGCCGCAACAAAAAAGCGCAGTGATTTTTTTAAAATACTCATCCTCATCATCTCCTCAGGACGGCGTTTCGCCGTCCGATCATCGCAATATATTATATCACTGTTAAATCGTTTTGTAAACCGTTTAAGCAAATATAGTGAAAATTTCACAATTCTTGAACAATAGTTACAAAATGCAATATAAAAAAATACCTCCCCAACCCGATTTGGGCAGGAGAGGTGCTTTTTAGTTATAGTTTCTTGCGCCGAAAATCGAAGTACCCAGCCGTATCATATTGCTTCCCGCATCGATGCAAAGGCGGAAGTCGCCGCTCATTCCCATCGAAAGGAACTGCGCGCCTCCGTCCGTATCCTTAACCTTTTCGAAAAGCGCACGCATTTTTGCGGCAAGCTTTTTCAGTAACGCCGTATCGTCGGTAAAGGGGAGCATAGCCATAAGCCCTTTGGGGTTCAAAGACGGCATATTTAGCAGAACTTTGTATGCTTTTAACGCTTCTTCATAAGAAAAACCGCCCTTCGACTGTTCGTCACCTATATTTACCTGCAACAAAACATCGGAAGCTATGCCGGCGTTCTCACTGCGCTTTGAAATCTCTTCGGCAAGCGCAAACCTGTCTACCGAGTGGTAGAGGTCGGTTTTCCCTATAAGATATTTTACTTTATTCGTCTGCAAATGCCCGATAAAGTGACGGCGCGGATTGCCCGTAATCGATGCGTACTTTTCTTTAAATTCCTGAACGTGGTTGTCGCCAATGTCGGTTATGCCTGCCGAAACTGCGCGGTTGATGTCCTGTACGGTCTGAAACTTGACCGCCGCGACAAGCGTTACATTTTCACCGAAAGGGTTTCCGCCTGCAATATCTTCAAGCAGTTTTTTAACGTTGTTTTCTATTCCGTCCACGTTTAAGCTCCGCAGGCAAGGTCGCCTTGCGCGGCGGTGCAGGTGTTTGCGAAATCCACGACGATGTTGCCGCTTCCCGTATATGCTTTAAGTTCATATGTTCCGCCGCTCACGTTTTCCCTGTTGCATGTGCCGTTGGGAGAGAGGAGGCGGAGTGAATAGTCGTCCTCCGCACCGTGCAGGCATATGTTTATACTGCCTTCTTTTACGCGGAATGCGCTGTCGCGGCACTTGAAGCCGGACATACCCATATTGCCGTATTCAAATGTCATATCGGTTTTCGTGCAGTTGCTGTTTTCGGCTATAACTTCGCCGTTTTCCGCAACGCATATAAACGAATCGTTTACCGATACGTCCGCGCAGTCCATTTTTATCTTTTGACCCGTTATCACGGCAGTTTTCAGATTGCAAGAGGTTACGCCGATTTCGGCGTCCTCGCATTCGACGTTGAGATTTTTGAATTCTCCGCCGTAAAGCTTTACGCTGCCGTGCTTTATCTTAATGCTTATGTCCGCAAGGCAGCTGTCGGGGACGTAAATGTTTATTTCCGTTTTGCGGAAAAGGGGTTTTCTAATCTGTTTTATTTTTATCGTGTTTGCGTCCGCGCTTACTTTTACATGGCAACGGCGTGAATGTTCTATCTCTATATTGTTTCCGTCCGTACCGAAAACGTTGACGGCGGCGCAGCTCAGCGCACAGTCGAAAACGGTGTTTTCGCACGACGGAATGGTAATTATATAATTCTTGTTTTTCAAGTCAATCTCCGAAAAAATTGTAATATTTATATTATAGTTATTCAATTTTACGAAAAACGGCGTATTTTGTCAACTTATTTTAACGGTGCATTTTTATACAATTATGCGCATTAACATAAGTTTATACCGCATAGCTTGATTTTAGACGGATGATGTGATATATTGGAATATATACAAGGGGCGTGATAAAATGATTGAAATTAAAAACGTAACCAAAACGTACAAATCTAAGGGCGGTGTCGAAACCAAAGCGCTGGACGGCGTTTCCATAACCTTTGGCGAAACGGGACTGGTGTTCCTTCTCGGAAAATCAGGCTCCGGTAAGTCCACGCTTTTAAACGTCTGCGGCGGACTTGACGCTCCGACGGACGGGGAAATTATAGTAAAGGGCAAAAGCTCAAAAGAGTTTTCGGCGTCGGATTTCGACAGTTACAGGAATACTTTCGTCGGTTTCGTCTTTCAGGAATACAACATTCTGGACGAATTCAACGTGGAAGACAACATTGCGCTCGCTCTCGAACTTCAAGGCAAGCCTAAGGACAGGGATAAAATATATTCTATTCTGAAAGAAGTCGAGCTCGAAGCGTATGCAAAGCGCAAGCCGAACACGCTTTCCGGCGGACAGAAACAGCGCATTGCGATAGCCCGCGCTCTTGTAAAGGAGCCGCAGATAATAATGGCAGACGAACCGACAGGAGCCCTCGATTCGGCGACGGGCAAACAGGTGTTCGAAACTTTGAAAGAGCTTTCCAAAACCCGTCTCGTCATGGTTGTTTCCCACGACAGGGAGTTTGCGGAAATTTACGGCGACAGGATAGTGGAGCTTAAAGACGGCAAAATTATTTCCGACGTTTCCAAAGTAAACGTTCCGCCCGCAGAGGTTGACGAAAACCTTTGCCTTATAGGCGAAAACACTCTGTCGGTTAAAAGCGGTTCGAGCTTATCGGCAAAGAACATTAAAACAATTAAAGATTTCATTTTAAGTTCGGGCGAAGACGTTATCATAACTAAGGGCGAAACGCAGATTACCGCGTTCAGGAAAGCCAACAGGATAGCGAGCGACAATTCGGCGGAAAGCTTTGCGGATACTTCTGCCGACTCCGTTCCGATAAAAGCGTACACCGAAGAGGACGGAAGGTTTATACGTTCGCGCCTGCCTGCGGCGAAAGCCGTAAAGATAGGCGCGACGGGGTTAAAGTTAAAACCCATAAGATTGGTATTTACGATATTGTTATCGGTCGTAGCGTTTGTTATGTTCGGATTATTTTCCACGCTAATGGTGTACGACGGAGTAAAGGTTGCGGCTAAATCGTTTGCGGAAAGCGATACCGAGTATTTCAATTTGGGAAAGAGATACACATATAAGTACGACGCCGATAGTAACTGGAACAATTCGGCGGAAGCGGCTTTTACGCCCGACGAGTACGAATATTTCAAGCGCGAATTCAGTAAGGATAGCATTTGCTACTACAAGTCCGATTCGGTGGTCGAAAATGTGCGCACGAACTCCATGTATTATCAGTCGAATATAACCGGTTACGCTTATATTCCCGAAAATCACGTTATGCGCGGAAAAATCATTTACGGCAGTTATCCCGTAAACGACGATGAAATTTGCATTTCTTCATATTACCTCGACGTTTTGATTAATTCCGATTTCTACACGTTAAAAGAAGACGGGCAGGGCAACGCCACGATGGAAAAAACGGAAATTTCAAGCGCGAGCGACGCGATAGGCAAGTATATAAACTGTAACCTTACAGGCGGCGATATCCGCGTAATGAAAATAAAGGGAGTGTTCGACAGCGGAAAAATTTCAGCCGACTACGAAAAATTAAAAAGCAAGACGGTCGACGACTATCTTCTGCATGCCAAATTCAGTTATTTGCTCGCCGAAAATTTACATCAGTTCGTGCTGGTAAGCGAAACTTATCATGAAGCGCATAAACTCGAAGCCGAAAAATTCGTAAAATATTATAAAGGGCAATTTTTATATGAAGGCATTTGCTTTAACGGTGTGCAAAGCTATGAAAAAGTTGCGTTTCCTGTAATTTTTACCGATGGTGAAAAGACGGAACTTGCCGACGACGAAATTATTATCTCGGTGGAAATGTTGGCTTTTTCCAAGCTTTACGAGGAATATAAGGAGTTCAAGCGGAATGAAATATACACCCGTTTAACGGAGCAAAATCCCGAGTTAAGCGAAGAGGATTTAAACTATTTGACCGAAAATGAATTGAGCGGTTGTCTATCGGAGTTCGATAATTATATTAACGCGCTGTCTGGAGCCCCCCGAGTACCGGACGGGGATTACAGCGACGAATATTTAAAGGAAGCCGAAGCCGCAGTAAAAGAATTTATAGATTACAAGGGCGGTATTACCTTATCGGTAGACCATAAATATTATGGAAATATAAATATAACGGAAAATTATACGTTTAAAGTTGCGGGTTTTTATACGGATTATATGGACGGAACGGCAAACAACATACTCGGCTGTTACGTTTCGGAAAACTTCTTTGAAACGCATTTGAAAGCAATATCGGGCTTCGACGATTATATTACCAATTACAAGCCTACGGGAGAGGAAAAGTACAGCGGAATAATAATCCCTTACGACGGGACCGAGCAAACTTTCAAAAGGCTGTCCAAGCTGTTGGGCGAGGACAACAGGAACGAAAACGACGTTTATTACGAGTTGAATTCTTATCTTTATATGTGCGTAGACCAAGCGAATGTTTTTGCGCATACGCTTAGGAACGTGTTTTTGGGGGCGGGAATAGCGTTTGCCGTGTTTGCGGGGCTTTTAATGTTTAACTTCATTTCCGTTTCCATATCCAATAAGCGCAAGGAAATAGGAATTCTCCGCGCGGTCGGGGCGAGGGGCGCGGACGTGTTTAAAATATTTTTCTCGGAAGCGGGGATTATAACGGTAATCTGCACGGCGCTTGCAATGATAGGTACGGCGACGGCGTGCTTCCTTTTGAACGGAGTCACAAAAGAGCTGTTCGACGTAAGCATATCGATGTTTGTGTTCGGTTTCGCTTCGGTGGGAATGATGCTTGCAATCGCGGCGCTGGTTGCATTTGCGGCAACGTTTTTCCCCGTATTCTTTGCCGCGAGAAAGAAGCCTGTGGAATCTATTAGATCGCTTTAAACAAAAAAATTATATATGTGCGAAAGCGCCGCCTTCCGTGATTTCGGAAGGCGGCGCTTTGTTATAAAAGCGAAAATTTGCACATACTGAAAACAAAGTGTAATCGATGCCAAACAACTCTAATTTTGTCGAATTTTGGTAAAACGCTTTACCATATTATTGACTTTGTATTGACTAAGTGTTAAAATATTGTATACGCATAATATTATTCGTTTTCGGAGGCCGATTTGGAAATTACTCAACTGTACGATTTGAACCATACTTTGTCGGCGGAATACCTGAAAGGCTTTAAATATGCGTGGCAGGCGCTTTCGGGACTTAAAGAATTTATTTTAACGCTCGGAAAAAGTCTCGACAAAAACGAGTACAACGAAGTATCGCCGTCCGTATGGATACACAGAACGGCGAAAATCGCCCCTACGGCGTGCCTCAACGCACCGCTGATAATAGGTGCGGATACGGAAGTGAGGCATTGCGCTTTTATACGCGGCAGTGCGCTAATCGGCTGCGGTTGCGTGGTCGGCAATTCGACGGAGCTTAAAAACGTGATTTTATTCGACGGAGTTCAGGTGCCCCATTACAATTATGTAGGGGACAGTATTCTCGGTTATAAATCGCATATGGGTGCCGGTTCGATTACGTCCAACGTTAAGTCGGATAAACAAAACGTCGTCATAAAGGGCGAAGGAATACGCATAGAAACGGGACTGAAAAAAGTTGGGGCAATGCTCGGCGACTTTGTCGAAGTGGGTTGCAACAGCGTTTTGAATCCCGGTACGGTAATAGGCAGGAACACAAACATATATCCGCTGTCGTGCGTGAGGGGGGTAATACCCGCAAACAGCATTTACAAGACGGGCGGAATAGTTGCGGATAAGAAAAGGTAAAAAAACATGGGAAAGTATTTCGGTACGGACGGATTTCGCGGCGAAGCGAACGCTACGCTGACAGCCGAACACGCTTACAAGGTAGGCAGGTTCATAGGCTGGTACTTCGGCGAACTTAAAAAACGCGCAGGCGACGGCGAACCGCCGAAAATAGTTATCGGCAAGGATACGCGCCGTTCGAGTTATATGTTCGAGTATACACTGATTTCGGGGCTTACGGCTTCGGGCGCGGACGCGTATATGCTTCACGTTACAACCACGCCTTCGGTGGCATACGTTACGCGCGTGGACGGCTTCGACTGCGGAATAATGATTTCCGCAAGCCATAACCCGTTCTACGACAACGGAATAAAGCTTTTAAATTCTCACGGCGAAAAAATGGAAGAGCAAACCATTGAACTTATCGAGGACTTTATAGACGGTAAGCTTAAAGTTTTCGGCAAAAAGTGGAAGGAGCTTCCTTACGCCGTCCGTGAAAACATAGGCAGAACGGTTGATTATTCTTCGGGCAGAAACAGATATATAGGTTATCTTATTTCGCTGGGAATGTATTCGTTTCGCGGAATGAGGGTAGGACTCGACTGTGCGAACGGCAGTAGCTGGAACATTGCGAAATCCGTGTTCGAGGCGCTCGGAGCGACGACTTACGTTATCAACGCCGAGCCTGACGGATTGAATATAAACGAAAACGCAGGCTCTACGCATATGGACGGGCTGTGCAGGCTTGTAAAGGAAAAGGGGCTTGACGTCGGCTTTGCCTACGACGGCGACGCGGACAGATGCCTTTGCGTAGACGGCGACGGCAACATCGTGAACGGCGACCAGATTATTTACCTTTACGGGCTTTATATGAAGGAACGCGACAAACTTGTCAACAACACCGTAGTAACGACGGTAATGTCTAATTTCGGACTTTACAAGGCGTTGGAACGCGCAGGCATAGATTATGCGAAAACGCCCGTCGGCGATAAGTTCGTTTACGAATATATGAGCGAACACGGTTGCAGGCTGGGCGGCGAACAGTCTGGGCACGTCATATTTTCTAAATACGCTACTACCGGCGACGGCATATTGACAAGCCTTAAAGTTATGGAAGTTATAATGGCGAAAAAGACAACGCTCGCAAAGCTTGTCGAGCCGATGAAAATTTATCCGCAGTACCTTCTCAACATAAGGGTAAAGGATAAGAATAAAGCGCAAAGCGATGCGGACGTTCTCGGCGCGGTCAAGCTCGCGGAGGACAGGCTGAACGGCGCGGGCAGAATACTTTACAGGGCTTCGGGTACGGAGCCGCTGATAAGGATAATGGTGGAAGCCGAAAGCGAGGAACTTTGCAAAAATTACGCGGAAGAAATTGCTTCCGTATTGCGTGAAAAAGGACACGTTTCAAAATAAGAGGAAAAAAATAAATGTGCGGTATAGTCGGATATTTAGGTCCTAAACAGGCTGCGCCCGTTCTTTTGGACGGTCTTACCAAACTTGAATACAGAGGATATGATTCCGCAGGGGTTGCAGTTTTGAACCCTGACGGAAATATCGACGTGGTCAAAGCTAAGGGCAAGCTTGAAGAACTTAAAAAGGCTGTGGACGGCGGCAGAAAGTTGCGCGGAAATTGCGGCATAGGACACACGCGCTGGGCAACTCACGGCGAACCAAACGAAGTAAACGCACACCCTCATATTAACGACGAGCAGTCTATCGCGGCTGTTCACAACGGCATAATAGAAAATTACGCCGAACTCAAAGCAAAGCTTATACGGCACGGATATAAATTCTATTCGGAAACAGACACTGAAGTAGCCACTAAGCTCGTGGACTACTATTACAAAAAATACGGCGATCCGCTGGAAGCTATTTCCAAATTTTCACTGCGCGTGCGCGGCTCGTATGCGCTTGCGGTAATGTTCGAAAAATATCCGCAGACAATCTTTGCGATACGAAAGGACAGCCCTATGATTATCGGCGTTGCCGACGGCGAAACCTTTCTCGCTTCGGACGTGCCCGCGATTTTGAAATATACGCGCAACGTTTACTACGTCGAAAATCTCGAAATCGCCCGTCTTGAAAAGGGTGCGGTTTCTTTTTACAATATAGACGGAGACGAGAAGGATAAAGCTCCCGTTGAAATTACTTGGGACGCGGCTTCGGCTGAAAAAGACGGTTACGAGCATTTTATGCTCAAAGAAATTCACGAACAGCCCAAAGTCGTAAAGGATACGCTCAACTCGCTCCTTCACGGCGGTGAAATCGACTTTACCGAAATCGGTTTGACCGACGGCGAACTTGAAAATATAAACGGAATAATTATTGCGGGTTGCGGCTCGGCTTATCATGTCGGCGTGGTTATGCAGTACGTTATAGAAGATCTTGCGCGCGTCCCCGTCAGGGTTGAGCTTGCTTCGGAATTGCGTTACAGAAATCCCGTAACCAGCGGCGAGCTGCTGATAGTAATTAGCCAGAGCGGCGAAACGGCGGACAGCCTTGCCGCACTGCGCGCGGCGAAGGAGCGCGGCTTAAAAACGTTCGCTATTGTAAACGTTCTCGGCTCGTCGATAGCGAGGGAAGCGGATAAAGTGATTTACACAAAAGCGGGTCCGGAAATTTCCGTCGCCACGACCAAAGCTTACAGCTCGCAGCTGATAGCAGGTTATGCGTTTGCGGTTAAACTTGCGAAAGTCAAAAAGACGATAACGGACGCATACTATTCACAACTTATAAACGAGTTGTTCGCCCTGCCCGAAAAAATTTCGTCCGTGCTTGAAAACAGGGAAAGCATTCAGAAGTTTGCTTCCCGTACGGTTGACAAGGAGGACGTGTTCTTTCTCGGTCGCGGCGTGGATTACGCCGTAAGCATAGAGGGCAGTTTAAAGTTAAAGGAAATAAGTTATATTCACTCGGAAGCATATGCGGCGGGCGAACTCAAACACGGTACTATAAGCCTGATAGAAAAGGGCACGCTTGTTTTCGGCGTTCTCACGCAGGATATGCTTGTTGAAAAAACGGTGAGCAACCTTGCCGAAACGCAGACGCGCGGCGCAGTCGTCGCGGCGGTTGCAAGCGAAGGTTTAAAACTTCCTGATGATTTTGACAGGGTGTTCCGCATACCCGAAACGGACGGACATTTCACCGCAAGCCTTGCGGTTATCCCCTTACAGCTTTTCGCTTACTATTTAAGCGTGTTAAGGGGCAACGACGTCGATAAACCGCGCAACCTCGCAAAGAGCGTCACGGTAGAATAAAACTAAGGAGTACAGTTTTAATTGGATAAGGGATTGAAAAATAAAAGTAAAATCATCAAGGAAATAGCCGTTCTCGCCGCCTGCGACCTTTTCGCCGTAAGCGCGTCGGTACTGCTGTCCATACTGATAGTAGAGGGGAAAATAGTTTTCTGCCTTGACCTTCTTTATTGGTATCTTGCAAATATCGCTACGGTATTTCTGTTTTTCGCGCTGTTCAGGCTGTATTTCATAGTTTTCACTTCGGTGGGAATTATAGACACGCTAAAAACTCTGGGCGCGTCTCTTCTCATTCTCGGCGCGAATATGACGCTTTGCATATTTATAAAGGGCGTGAATTTCAGGGAATGTATAACTTTCTCGATTCTTGTATTCATATCCGCACTGCTCATAAGATTTTCTAAAAGAATTTATTATGCGGTCAAATATTCGTTCACGAGAGGGAATAAAAATAAAGTCAGGGTTATGATAGTCGGGGGCGGCAACGCAGGCACAATGCTTATCCGCGAAATCCAGACTACCGATAAAATAAACTATCTTCCGCTTTGCGTTGTGGACGACGACGAGGCGAAGACGGGTAAAAGCATTTACAGCGTAAAAATTGCGGGAACTACCAAAGATATTCCTTCGTTGGTTGAAAAATACGCGATAGACGAAATACTTATTGCAATGCCGGCGGCGTCGAAAGCCGACGTAAAACGCGTTTTCGATATCTGCGAAACTACCGGCTGTAAGGTAAAAACTCTTCCCGGAATTTACCAGATAGTCAGCGGCGAGGCAAGCGTAACAGCCCTCCGCGAGGTTCAGATAAGCGACCTTCTCGGCAGGGACCAGGTAAAGGTAAACCTCGATGAAATTATGGGCTACATCGAAGACAGAGTGGTTTTAATTACGGGCGGAGGCGGCTCTATTGGAAGCGAGCTTTGCCGTCAGATAGCCACACATCATCCGAAGCAGCTTATAATTCTCGATATATACGAAAACAACGCATACGACATCGAGCAGGAGCTAAAACGCCGTCATCCCGAACTTAATCTTTTAACGCTTATCGCAAGCATAAGAGACGTTACGAAGATAGAGGACGTTTTCAAAAAATACAAGCCCGAAATTATATTCAACGCGGCGGCGCACAAGCACGTTCCTCTTATGGAAACCAGTCCGAACGAAGCGGTGAAGAACAACGTTTTCGGAACATTGAACGTAGCAAGGTGCGCGGACAAGTTCGGCTCGAAGGTGTTCGTGCAGATTTCCACCGACAAGGCGGTAAATCCCACGAATATAATGGGTGCGACAAAACGCATATGCGAGATGATTGTTCAGACCATCGGCAAACATTCCAAACACACGAAATTTGTGGCGGTGCGTTTCGGAAACGTGCTCGGCTCAAACGGTTCGGTTATTCCGTTGTTTGAAAAACAGATTTCTGAGGGCGGTCCCGTAACGGTAACGCATAAGGATATAATCCGATACTTTATGACCATTCCCGAAGCGGTGTCGCTTGTGTTGCAGGCTGGCGCATATGCGGAGGGTGGACAGATATTCGTGCTCGATATGGGCGAGCCGGTAAAAATTTACGACCTTGCATATAATCTTATAAAGCTTTCTGGATTAGAGCCGAACGTGGATATAGAGATAAAATGCACAGGCTTGCGTCCGGGCGAAAAGCTGTATGAAGAAAGGCTTATGGACGAAGAGGGAATGCAAAAGACTCCGAACGGACTTATAAACATTGCAAATCCTATCGAGCTTGACGAAGCAAAGCTGTGGGCAACGCTTGAAAAGTTGCAGGAATCTGCAAAGAAGGAAACGCCCGAAATGAAAAAGCTCGTCGCAAAGCTCGTTACGACCTATAAACCTCAGGTATAAAAATTTATCGGAAATTAGCTATACGCGGAATTTCCGAAACAAGTTTTATAACGGTTAAAATTTAAAACAGAAGCCCCGCGCTTTAAAGCGCGGGGCTTCCTTTTTTATTTATAATTTTTATGCCGCCGCAAGCACTGCTTGCTTTACGGGTTTTTTCCTGTCCTCCGACTTTACAAGTACTGAAATAAGATATGTGTAAATCATTGTAGGGAAAATATTGAAAACGTGATTGTCCAAAAGGCTTACGATTAACAGCGAAAGTATAGTCAAGGCAATAAACGTACGCTCTAAGGTTATTTTTCTGAAATACGAAATTACCGTTAGCGCCCTGTGTACGAGATAAGCGATAAGCCCAAACGTTCCGCATGCTCCCATCATTTCGAGAATGGTGTTGTGGTACATCTGCGGCACAAGGCTGAAACCTATTTTTCCGCCACCGCTCGGTGTCATATAATAAAAGCCTATTCCGAATATGGGATTTTGCTTGTAGTGTTTAAGCGCGGTGCGGTAAAGCTCCATTCTTCCGCTTCCGTAAAGTTCGCCGTCAATCTTTATATTTGCGAATATGGTTTCAAAGAATTTGAACATATAGTCCTGATACAACCCCGCCACGACGATGCTTGCAATTAATGCGGCGGCAAGAATAATCAGATTGGGCAGTTTGTTTTTTCCTTTAATAAACAGAATAATCAGGCATACGGGGTAAATGACCGCCGTGCAGACCATAGCCTGACGGCAGAAGCACATTACCGAAGCTATGACAAGCACAAACGAATACAGGGTGAGGGGGAAGCCGTATTTATATTTGCCTGCAAGATATACTACGCAAGGTATGCACATTACAAGGTAAGCGCCGTACTGCGTGTAAGCGCCCCAACCGAAAACAAGCTTTGACCGGTCTACGTTGCCGTCGGTGAAAATTCCGTCAATCGTGAAATACGCAACTATTAACTCGATAACAAGCAAGAGGCTGAAAGCCGTAAAATTCAGTGCGATGCGTTCGAACGTGTTTTTATCCGTAACTAAATTATCTTTAAGAATTGCAAACAGTCCGAGAAATATAAGCGACAGAGCAAATCCGAACATAAGATTGAGCAAATAGTATTTTTCGCCGAGTACGCCGTTCATTATAAGCGTTACCGAAAGCGCGCATAAGCCGAAAAACATCGGCGTAAAAGAAAACTTCTTTTTTACGCCCAACACCACCAGTCTGAAAACCGCGGAAGCGACCAGTATAGCCACGATTATGCAAAGCGGCGCCAGAATCTGCGGCTGTAAATAATAATTCGAATCTCCCCGTCCGGAGTTCGGCGTGTTTTTATAAGAAACGAAAACCGACATAAACAGCAAATCCGTCAGTATCGGGGAAACGTCGTCCAAAAGCAAAAAAATGAGCGTGCCCGTTATTCCTATATATATTATAGCGACTATATCGAGGCTCGCATAATAACACGCGATAATCAGCGCCGCCGTAATAAAAGGGAAGAAGCGCGACGCTAAAAAACCTGCGATAATTTTCATCGGCGCGCTATTTTTGATTGTTTGGAAAGTTTTCGTCATTAGCTGTCGGCTCCGTTATCTTATTGTCTATTTGATTATAATTCATTGACCGTGCAATGTCAATGATTAGCGTTTACAAATTTTTAACGCGGTGAATTGTTGGTCTTTTTAATCCTTGACAACCGACCCCGAAAATTGGTAAAATTAGGTATACCATATCATTATCACAGGACAATATGATTACCAAAACCTTCGACGAGTTGTTTTCTTACGACTCGTTATATAGAGCTCATCTTAAAGGCAGGGCAGGGAAGAGGGACAAGAAGCCGCTTGTAAGGTTTGAAATGTGTATGCTTAATAACATATACGATTTATACAGGCGGTTGAAGCAGGGTAATTTCCGTTTCGGCAAGTATACGACGTTTGTCGTGTACGAGCCTAAAATGCGCGAAATACAGACCTTGCACTATTGCGACAGAATCGTCCAGCACGTCCTTTGCGACGATTTGCTTATGCCCTATTTTTCAAGGCGCGCCGTTATCGATAACTGCGTGTGTCAGATCGGAAAAGGCACTCATTTCGCTATGCGCCGCTTTGAAAACATGTTGCGTACTTTCGTGCGCAAACACGGCACGGGCGGATATTTTTTAAAATGCGACATTTTAAAATATTTCCCAAGCATACCGCACGCAAAATTGAAAGAAATTTTCTGCGACAGCATAAAGGACGCGCGTGTAAAAGCGTTGATAGCTAACTGTATAGACAGTTACCACACCCGTTTGGAATATCTCAGCCGTTACGGTATAAAACCCGTAACCTGCGATGAAAAAAATACGGGTCGCGGTATCCCTATCGGTAACCAGACAAGTCAGGTGTTCGGTATGTTTTATCTAAATGAAATCGACCGCCTTGTCAAGGAAAAGCTGAGGGTTAAAGTTTATTCGCGCTATATGGACGATTTTCTTCTTGTCCACGAAGATAAGGAATTTGTGCGCGCGGCTCTTGCCGAAATAAGAAAAGTTATAGCAAAGCTCGGGCTTTCTCTTAATTCCAAAACACAGATTTTTCCGCTCAGAAACGGCGTAACGTATCTCGGTTTCCGCTATTTCGTAACTGCTACCGGTAAAATCGTTAAGACCGTCAAAAAGTCCACCAAAACAAGAATGCGTTGGAGAGCGCGGCTTTTGAAAAAAGCCTATCTCGACGGGCTTATCGACGGTGAACGCGTCAGAATGTCTTTGGCTTCGTTTCGCGGACATTTGATGTACGGCAACTGTTTCAAAATACAGACCGAGCTTTTCAGAAAGCTTGCCTTTATAGCAGGCGACGGTTTAAAAATGGGAGTATATCGTGGCAAAAGAAGAAAATGAAATTCAGCTTGATTTTTTAGACGGGGAAATAAAAATCGAACTATCAAACGAAACCCCGAACGATGCGGAAGAGGCAATGCCGCCCGAAGAACATGTTGGCCGCAAACCCTTTATAATTCACGACTTTGACGCACCCCGCGACAGGGAAATGGCGGTGTTCACGCGCGCAAAAAAACTCAGCGAGTATGTTTTCGTCATTACCGAAAAATCACCGAAGAAATTGAGATGGAGTATTGTCGCGCGGTTGCAGAACTGTTCGGTAGACGTAATAGAATATCTTTACCGCGCCAATTACGAGCGCGACGCGGAACCGAGACGCGAATATCAGAAGCGCGCGCACGTTGCGTTGAATCTTTTGGATTTTTTTGCGGAAACGGCAAAACGCAAACAGGCTATCAGTATGCGCCAAATGACCATTATAGCCCGAGAAGTTTCCGAATTGAAGCGTCTTTTGAACGGTTGGATTAAAAGTGCGCGCTCGGGTAACGGTTAATTTTCAAATTTAATTGTGTCTGCGGTTTTATATTGACGAACGGTTTTCCTGGCTGCGTTCCGGCTACGCTGTATCTTATATTGGTGCTTATTTTTTGGATACCGCTGGTTTAATCAGCAGCGTCGGTGTATCTTCCTCGTTTGCTGTTCGTCCCGCGCTTTACTCGTCGTTTGAAAAATAACGGAATATCGCGAATTCGGAAAAAGTAAAACTTTGCCGAACGGAAAGATAAGAGTTAAAGGAGCCGCCGTCCGGACTGCCAAAATGGCAGGCGAAACAGACTCAACCATGAATTAACGCGCAGTATGAAACTGTGATTTAAGTCATTTGCTTAACATTAAGCGGTTGGGTTTTTTTGTTGTCAAAAACCGAGCGGGTAGTTATAATAAAATTAAGGGCGGCGGTTTTATATTGACGAACGGCTTTCCTGGCTGCGTTCAGGCAGTCCGCGCAATTCTAGTCTTGCGTTAGGTTTGACGTTTTCTGGTGTGATCGCCAATCCTTGTGCAGCGTGCTCGTTGGCTGTTCGTCCCGCGCTTCACTCACCGTCTGAAAAACGACGTTATTCCCGAATTCGGCAAAAGCACTGCTTTACCGAACGGAAAGATAGGAGTTGAAGGGACTGCCGTCCGGACTGCCGATATGGCAGGCGAAACAGACTCAACCATGATTTAACGCGCAGTATAGCACTGTGATTTAATTCATTAGCTTAAAGGTAAGCGGTTGAGTTTTTTTTGTTGTCAAAAGTTAATCGGGCAGATATAATAAAAATAAGGGCGGCGGTTTTATATTGACGAACTGCGTTCCGGCTACACTTCCGATTATCGCGGTCCGTTTCGGCTGTCATCGTCAGGGACGCTCGGTCTTGACGCCGTTGCATCTAACCCGTTGGCTGTTCGTCCCGCGCTTCACTCACCGTCTGAAAAACGACGTTAATTCCCGAATTCGGCAAAAGCACTGCTTTACCGAACGGAAAGATAGGAGTTGAAGGGACTGCCGTCCGGACTGCCGATATGGCAGGCGAAACAGACTCAACCATGATTTAACGCGCAGTATAGCACTGTGATTTAAATCATTTGCTTGAATTCAAGCGGTTGAGTTTTTTGTTTGCAAATAAAATACAAAACCTATATAATATATTCATAGGGCGGAGGCTTTCTGTGTTTCCTGGCTGCGTTCCGGCAATGCTAACAATGCTAACAATGCTTTCTTTCTGACGTCGTCGGGTTCGATCAATAATAACAATGTGTCGTCCTCGTTTGCTGTTCGTCCCGCGCTTCACTCACCGTCTGAAAAATGACGTTCTTCCCGAATTCGGAAATGTGCATTTGACTTTCCGAACAGTTTGATAAGAGTTGAAGGGGCTGTCCGTCCTGCTTACCTGAAAAGGGAGGCGAAACAGACTCAACCATGACTTAACGCGCGTCATTGCGCCGCGTTTTAAGCCATTTGCTTAAAATTAAGCGGTTGGGTTTTTTTTATTGCAATTAAATATAAAACAATTTATAATTAAAAACAGGGCGGAAGCCTTCTGTGTTTCCTGGCTGCGTTCCGGTAACCCTAATAACGCTAACAATGCTATGCATCTGACGTCGTCCGGTTCATCTAACAATCATAACGTCTCGTGCTCGTTGGCTGTTCGTCCCGCGCTTCACTCACCGTCTGAAAAATGACGTTCTTCCCGAATTCGGAAATGTGCATTTGACTTTCCGAACAGTTTGATAAGAGTTGAAGGGGCTATCCGTCCTGCCTGACCCGAAGTAGGGAGGCGAAACAAGCTCAACCAAGATTTAACGCACGGCACTGCGCCGAGTTTTAAATCATTTGCTTAACATTAAGCGGTTGAGTTTTTTTATTGCCAAAAGTTAATCAGGCAGATATAATAAAAACAAGGGCGGCGGTTTTATATTGACGAACGGCTTCCTGGCTGCGTTCCGGTAACCCTCTTGGCGCTTACACTGCTATGCCTCTGACAACGTCCGGTTCGTCTGACAATCTTAATGTTTCGTGCTCGTTTGCTGTTCGTCCCGCGCTTCACTCACCGTCTGAAAAACGACGTTAATTCCCGAATTCGGCAAAAGCACTGCTTTACCGAACGGAAAGATAGGAGTTGAAGGGACTGCCGTCCGGACTGCCGATATGGCAGGCGAAACAGACTCAACCATGATTTAACGCGCAGTATGAAACTGTGATTTAAATCATTAGCTTAACATTAAGCGGTTGAGTTTTTTTATTGCCAAAAGTTAATCAGGCAGATATAATAAAAACAAGGGCGGCGGTTTTATATTGACGAACGGCTTTCCTGGCTGCGTTCCGGGCATGCTTTTAGTGCTAGCAATGCTTTTTTTCTGACTTCGTTTGGTTCGGTCTCTACTAATGGCGTGTCGTCCTCGTTTGCTGTTCGTCCCGCGCTTTACTCGCCGTTTGGGAAATAACGGAACATCGTGAATTCGGATAAAGTACGCTTTACCGAACGGAAAGATAAGAGTTGAAGGGACCGCCGTCCGGACTGCCGAACACGGCAGGCGAAACAGACTCAACCGTGAATTAACGCGCAGTATGAAACTGTGATTTAATTCACTTGCTTAGGATTAAGCGGTTGGGTTTTTTTGTTGCGAATAGTTTGTTGCTGTGCTATAATAATCGGCGACAGGAGTTTCTTATGAAAAAAGCAAAATTTACGTTTTCGATTGCCGCATTGGTATCATTCGTTTTGCCTCTGTGCGCGTGCGCGAAAAGTGTCGGCGGAATGGTCTTAATAGACGATTACAACGACGGTTATACAGGCAAAGAGATAAGCTTTTTCGGCTATACGGCAGAAGCGGAAAATCTTTTCGCCGTTGAAGAGGCGCTTCACGGCTTTATGAAAGCCAACGAAGGGCTTAACGTAATTTACGAAGGTGTAAGCGGCGCCGAATACTGGACGGCGCTTAAAAAACGTGCGGAGGCAAACGTGCTTGACGAAGTTTTTATGGTTGACCGCGACCATATTGCCGATTTGGTAAACGGCGGAATCGCAGAAGACGTTAAGGATATTCTGGACGTTGAAGCATACGGCGATATTGCACGAAGTCAGATATTAAGAAAAGGCGCGGACGGTGCGGGACAAGTTTACTTTGCGCCTATGTGTCTTTCCACGTTCGGGTTGTACGTCAATTACAGTTTGCTTTCGTCACACGGAATAAAGATACCCGAAAATTTCGGCGAATTGCAAAATGCCTGCGATTACTTTGTTTCTAAGGGTGTGACTCCGATAGTCGTCAATAATTCGTCATGCGTAAAAAGTTTGATTATAGCGCGCGGAATGTACGGCGTGTACAACAATGCGGAAACTGAAAAAACTATCAACCTGTTCAATTCGGATTCTTCTGCGCTCGCCGCAAAACTTGAAGGCGGAATAAATATGGTTGCGCAAATGGTTGCGGACGGTTGGATTGACGGTGTTCAGGCGAATAAAGCCGAACAGGCTTCGGGCGCGCTCGACGTGTTTGCAAAGGGTGATAGTCCGTTTATGATAGCCGAAGGTTCTGCGACGGTAAAGCTTAAAAAACTTAACGGTCAATTAAAATACGGCGTTCATCCGTATCCCGTAGCCGACGACGGAAGCGTGCTTGTCGTCGACGCGGACGTCTGCGTTTCCGTCAATGCGGAAAGCGAAGACAAGGACGACGGAATGAAGTTTTTCAAATATCTTACTAAGCCCGATATCATCCGAAGTTACTGTGAAAGCAGATGCGTTTTTTCGCCTTTAAAGGACTTCGGTGCGCAGACGGATAAAACCGTTGCGCCCTGCGTTGAATATCTTACCAACGGTAGAAGCGTTATCGGCTCTGATTATAACATTACTGTACCGCTTGACGGATATCTTTTATCATGCGCAGATATGCTTATGGACGGAGCGGGAGCGGCGGAGGTAAACGCTTATATTTCGGCGCAACTCAAAGTTAAAGGAGGCGCAATGATATGAAAACCGAAAACATAAAAATGATAGTCGCACTTGCGCTTGCGGTTATCGCGGCGGTGCTGTTGCCTATATTGGGGTACGTTTACATTTCTAATATGCAGCGCTCTCTTTGGAACCAGCTGGTTCAGGACATAACCGAAGTTACCTTGCAGGGCGGACGCGCCTTCGAAACATATATAGTTAAGGAAAAGGAAACGGTAGGCAGACTGTCGAGGAACTTTAAAAAGTATTCTTCGGAAGAGAGGGAAGAAATTGCGGAAATTCTGCAATTTCACCGTTACGGCGAGGAGGGAATTTATTCGCTTTTGATAACGGACGCAAACGGCGGCGATTTGTATCTTGCCGACAGCGACGAGGTTATACGCTTAACTAAGGAAGAAATAGAAAAGAAGTACGAAGGCTACGGAGAAAGCGGAGTAACCAAGCCGTACATAAACGACTTTACGGGACAGCTTACGATAGGTTATTACGAAAGATTTAAATTCACCGACGGAGTCGAAGCTATCGTAAGAAAAGGTCAGGTTCTTTCCTATGTAAGGAACGAATTTTCCCTTTCGTTCTATAATCATACGGGTTTTTCTTATATAGTAAACGGCGATGGCGATATAATGGTGCGTTCCTCGCACATAAACAGCAACCACACAATATCCAACATATTCGATATAATAAAGTATAACGGCAATAGCCAAAGCGACATAGACAGGTTTGCCGAGAGTATGAAGGATAAAAAGCTCGGCGCGATGAGCTTGAATTTCAAAAACGAAGAATATGTTTTCGCGTTCGTTCCGCTTGACAACATAAACGACTGGTACATAATTTCGGTAATACCTAACTCGTCAATAATAGGTCACGGCAACAAAATTTTGAAGACTTCGCAGACGATAGTCGTAATTACCATACTTGTCATTGTCATAATCGCGCTGTTCATTATTATAACGTTTTTCAGCCGTAAACGCATTTTGGCGAAGGAAACTGAGGTTAAGCACCGCGAACAGCTTTTCGGTCTGCTTGCAAACAACACCGACGACGTGTTTTTAATGCTTTCGAGCGACGGCTTTAAAGTTGAATACGTCAGCCCCAATATCGAGCGTGTGCTGGGCATTCCGCTTGCGGAAGCGAGGGAGTCGGTTTCCGTGTTGGGAAATAACGACTACGTCGGAGGTGAAAAAGTAGACCTCGAAACGCTTTCCGCGCTTCCGGCGGACGGCAGTCTTTCATTCGACTGTATACGCCGTCATAAGGTTACGGGCGAACAGAAATTCTTCTTCGAAACGGTGTTCCGTTCCCTGATTTTCAAAAGTGAAAAATTTATAGTCGTACTTTCGGACAGAACTTCCGAATACAGGTCTAAAACCGCGCTTAAAGCCGCGCTCGAAAGCGCGAAAGCGGCGAACGAGGCGAAAAGCAGATTTTTAAGCAATATGAGCCACGACATCCGCACGCCGATGAACGCAATTATGGGCTTTACGGAACTTTTGAAACGCGACGCGGGCAATATCGAAAAAGTAACGCAGTACACAAACAAGATTTCCTCTTCGAGCCAGCATCTTTTAGGTCTCATAAACGATATTCTCGACATGAGTAAAATTGAGAACGGAAAGGTTGCTTTGAACGTCGGCGAGTTGAGCCTTGCCGAAATGGTGGAGGAGCTTGGCAACATTATCCGCCCGCAGGCAAAAGCAAAAGGACAGCGGTTTGAAATTTCCGTTTCCGATATAAAGGAAGAACGGCTTATGGGCGACAAGCTTCGTCTGAACCAGATATTACTCAATATTCTTTCCAACGCGGTCAAATACACGCCCGACGGCGGAAAAATCGAAATGAATATACGCGGGCTCCCGCGCACAAACGAAAATTTCGCGCACCTTTGCTTTACCGTTACAGATAACGGAATAGGTATGTCGCCCGAATTTCTTGAAACTGTTTTCAAACCTTTTGCGAGGGAGATATCCAGCACCGTAAACCAGATACAGGGCACGGGACTGGGAATGTCCATTGCGAAAAACCTTGTCGAGCTTATGGGCGGCACGATAACCGTACAAAGCGAGCAGGGCAAGGGAAGTACTTTCTGCGTCGAGCTGGAACTTCGCGTACTTGACGGGGAAGCGGAAAGCGATTGGAACGAATACGGCTTAAAAAAGGTGCTTATAATCGACGACGACGAGGACGTATGTCAAAGCGTTGTAGCGGCGCTTTCCGATTGCGGACTTCAAGCCGATTATGTGCTTGACGGCGCGTCTGCGATATCGCTTGTCGGCAAAACGGGCAAAAACGGCGGCGCGTACGATTTGATTCTCGTAGATATGAAAATGCCGGGAATGAACGGAATAGAAACTACCCGATCTATACGCAAAACCGCCGAAGATCTGCCGGTTATGCTTCTCACCGCCTACGATTGGAGCGACTGCGAGGAGCAGGCGGTAGAGGCCGGCATCGATGCGTTTTTACCCAAGCCCTTCTTTTTGAGTAATTTCAGACAGGCTGTGCGCAAGGTATGCGGAGAAAGAAAAAGCTCTCCCAAGCCTGCGGAAGCGGCGGAAACGCTCAAAGGCAGGAGGTTTCTCGTCGCCGAAGACAACGAGCTTAACTCGGAAATCCTTGTCGAGCTGTTGGATATGAAAGGCGTTGTCTGCGAGGTTGCGGTAAACGGTAAAGAGGCGCTGGATATGTTTGTGAAGTCGGAAAAGGATTATTACGACCTTGTGCTGATGGATATACAAATGCCGGTAATGAACGGATACGAAGCGGCGGAGGCCCTGCGTGCAAGCAGTCACGCTCGCGCAAAGCAAATTCCCGTCATAGCGATGACGGCAAACGCCTTTGCGGAAGATATAGCCAAAGCATTGAGCTCGGGAATGAACGCGCATATCGCAAAACCCGTCGACATAAACCGACTTGAAAGCGTTCTGACGGAATTTCTCAATAAAAATGACTGATTTTTCCAAACGCGGCTTGGCAGAGTTTGTTTGTTAAAACAGTTGATTTAAATTTTATGATTGTATATAATATACGGGTTGAAATCGAAATCGTATAAAAATTTATTGGAGGTTTTATGAAATCGATTACTAAACGTTTAGGTGCCTTTGCGGCTTGCGCGGCGCTTACAACAGGAATAATAGCCGGAACGGGAATAGTTGCATTCGCGGAAAATACTACCGATGAAAGCAATCACTATTTCTCGGCAAATCTTAAAAACGACGCAGTCGCACAGAATTTTTACAATGCGTTTGAAAAACTCGGCAACGAAGGCGCTTTTAAAAACGGCACTTTAGAGTACGATCTTATAGAAAACAACGTGCTCGGCACGGAACAGGTTGACGCCTACATCAACGGCGGAAGCAAAAAAATTCCCCAGTCATACGGCGCGGGGCGCGACGCTTACATAATGGACCATCCCGACCTTTTCTACGCGGATTTGTTCGCAACGTCGATAAGCGCGGGACAGCAGGGCAGTAAGACTGTGGCTTTCCTCGATACCAGCCGTGCGGCAACGCTCTATACGGGCGGCATCAACAGCAAAAGCGCGGTTGATACGGCAATACAGAAGTATGAAAGCAAACTCACGGAAATCGTCAGGGGCGCGAAAGCGGCAGGCGAAGACGCTGTGGCGCAAATTAAGTATGTAAACAAATACATAGTAGATAACACCGAATACAGCTTCGGCACGACCGTACAGGACGGTAGAAACGTAGACGGACCCGAAGCGGCTTACATAAGCACGGCTTACGGCTCGCTTGTAAACGGCAAGGCAATCTGCGGCGGCTATTCAAAGGGCTTCAAAGCCGTTATGGATAGGTTGGATATTCCCTGCGTTTGCGTTCAGGGCTATTCCGTATCGGGCGGCAAAAACGTGGCGCATATGTGGAACTACGTTGAAGTGGAAGGCTTGTGGTATGCGGTAGACGTTACGTTTAACGACGGCGCAGCCGATAACGAAAAATGGCTTTTAGTCGGCGGAGACGCTTTGTTTGACAGCCATATCGAAGACAACGTAATTTCGTCTTCCGGATACGAGCTTAAATATCCCGCAATCAAACCCTATAATTACGGAGTGGATTCCGACGATAACGGTATGGAAATCAAAGGTGAATATGACGTGGCAGACAAACCTGAGAATTCCACGCTTACCCTTACGATTTCTTTCGACGGTAAAGGAGTTATGCCTTTGCAAAAAGAAGGTAAATATATGGGATTCCGTTTCGGTGATACCGATAAAGAGACCAAAGAGATAAAGTGGAGCCCGTGGTTCAATTTCTACGGTGCAAGCGAAATGTTCGGCAGCGCTTTCAAATTTACCGATACTGAGGTGCTTTTCAGGGTTACTCCGACAACGGGCGAATATTTTCAATTTGCATTGATTGATTACGCTCCCGACGTAAGCGGCGGTGCAACGTATCCCGATAGACCGGAATACGGTGAAAACGCAGGTAAAGAATGTTTCTATTATTATGATCCTGAAAAACTTACCGACGAGCATTTTATAGGCGCTTTAAGCTCATTATATCACAACAACTTATCGGGTTCGTATGTGCCGGCTCCCGGCGGAAATGCAACGCCGTCGAATACGGGTACTTATTCGGTTGACAAAACTTATGATATTAAAATCGTTTATACCGATGATTTGGAAATTGCCGAAGGCAAAACCGAAGCAGACGTATTTATGGATTTCATCACGTCGCGCGGCAACGATACGGTTAAACAGCACGCACAGCTTACAAACTTTAAATGGGACGGAAAGAAGACCATAACTTTCACATTCACGCCCAGCAAAATGTACATCCACAACGCGGTTAGTTATGATTTTGTTCCGGCAAACCTTGTCGGCAAGAAAAGCAAAAAAGTACCCTTGCCCGTAAGCTACTTTTTCGGCGGTAAAAGCGTTGTTTGCAGTAAAATTTTCAACGACGGCAGACTTTATATGAACGTTTTCGGTCAGCCGAAAATGCTCGATACTTCAGACTTGTCGGTAACCGATTTCAAGGATGAAAACGGCAACTATTATGCGCAGAGCCAAAGAAGCCAGCTTATCCTTGTAGCCAACAAGCCTTCCGCAGAGAAAGAGCAGAAGATGGACGAAATGCTTAAAAAGGAAACGCCCGTCAAAGAGGAAGACATCGTTTCTTCTACGTCTTATGAAATAGATTTGCAGATTTGCGGCGTTGTGCAGAAGGTTCCCAACGGAAGTTATATGCAGGTTGCTTTTGGCTTCCCCGAAGGTTACAGTCCCGACGACGCGGGTACGACGTTCAAAATTTATCACTATAAACACGACGATAAGGGTAATATAACCGGCGTGGAAGAAATTCCCGTAATCATTACCGAATACGGTCTTATCGCAAAGGTACAAAGTTTCAGCCCCTTCACGTTGGTTCAGCTTAAAAAGGACAGTGATGCGGTTACGCAAAGCACAATCAAAAACGTTTACGCAAGCGTAACGGGTGCGGGCGGCACGGTAACTGCCGACGGCAAGGGAGGCATTTGCGAAGTAACGGGCGATACGATCACTTACGACTTGAAAGCCGACAGCGGCTATCAGGTGGGTAAAGTCGTATTAAACGGCAAAACCGTAAGCGCGGACAGAATAAAGGACGGCAAGCTTACGCTCAACAAGTCCGAACTCGAAGCAGGCAATATGCTTGAAGTTACTTTCGTAACCGAACAGTCTGTAAGAAGCTACGCGGAAAAAGGCATAGTTATCGGGGATTTGGGCATGGTTGCGACAGCTCCCGGCGGCGCGAATAAAAACGGAAGCAATGCAGGAGTAATAGCAGGTTGCATAATAGGCGCGGTTGTTATCGCCGGCGCGGCTTCGGCAATTGCTGCGGTTATTGTTCTTAAAAAGAAAAAATCCAATTAAATAAACCGCGTTAAGCGGAAAGACAAACAGGCGCTAAGTTATGCTTAGCGCCTGTTTTAATTATTTAATTAGAAATTAGAAATCGCGGTCTTTTTTCGCTGTCGCTTTGATAGGCGGCTTCATAGTTCATAAAGTCCGATTTTTATTCTGTGAAATTTATAAATTTTTCGGACGGTATTTATTGTCGTCGGTAAAATGCAAGTATCTCGGCGGTTTAATTGGGTCTTTCTACAAAGCAAACAACATAAAGGGTTTTGTGATTAACAAGGAATTTTTGCTTATTGTCAAGATTGTTTTTAAAATGTTTTTCGCATGGAGCAATTACGTCGATTTAATACGCTATCTGTACGGGCTGGGCGTTAAGACGACCAAGTGTGGGAGTTTAATAAAAACAGCTTTGCATTAATTTACCGCATAGTACTGTAAGACGACAAAATTAAAGTGCTATGCCACTTGAAAAGCGGGCAGAAAGAGGAACTGTTATTGAACTTGATTTTTCCCGATTACTTCAACGACAACAGCAATAACGAAAGCGAGGGCAAAGGTGAGGGCGAGAGCAACGATAAACAAAGCGCAAAAAAAAAAGAAGCCGATAAATCGACTTCTAATTCGGCTGGGTGTTCTTATACCCCTCGTCTGGTGACCTCAACGGAAATGAATCCGAACGCTTGCAACTGGATAGTTGGCGGCATTTCTATATTGGCGGTAAATTTTATTTCTGTAATTAAACTTCTTTAAAACTTGCTTTTTACGTGCAGTTGTTACTTCTGTATAAATTTGGGTAGTGGCAACACTTGCGTGACCAAGTATTTCTTGAACCGAGCGTAGGTCGGCACCGTTTGCAAGCAAATTAGTTGCAAAAGTATGGCGCAAATAGTGCGGAGTAGATTTCAAGTTAATCTGCGCCTTTTTAATGTATTTTTTATAAATGTCCTCGATCCCGTGAATTGACAGAGGATTTCCGTATCGGTTTACAAACAGATAATTGTTTTCTGCATTTTTGCGTTCTTTTATTAGGGCTTTAAGCCTGTCCCAAGTTATGGGAGAAGATATGTAAATTAAACGTTGTTTGCGTCCTTTTCCATGAATTAAAATTGTATGCTCAGTAATCATTATATCGTTCAATGTAATAGTAGCCGCTTCGCCGATACGTATTCCGGTGCTTATTAATAAGTCTAAAAGCGCAGCATCGCGCAGGTAAGTTTTTTTTGCGAAAAAGGATAGGAGAGTGTAATCTATATTTAGACAATTAAGTATTTTTGTAACATCTTTTATAGGAAGAGTTTTGGGTAACTTACGTTCTTGCTTAAAACGAAATTTCAATTTTGCAAACGGGGAAAACGATATCAGATTTGTGTTATATAAATAATCGTAAAAATTTTTAAGGGTGATAATTTTTCTCCGTATAGAGGTATCTTTTAGTTTAAATTTGTATTAAGATATGCGATAAAGTCGCAAATATCGGGTGAAAGAATTGTTTTTTCAAAATTAAAAAACTGTTTTAAATCGCAAGTATATGCTTTTAAAGTTTTGTCGGACAAGTTTTTAGTTGCTCGTAAATAATTGATAAATTTAGATAAATAGTCCATAAATTCTCCATATTTTCGTATTTTACTATTGAAAATTATATCAAAATATGGTAAAATTTGGTAAAAATAACTAACTATTATTTTGAGGGAATTATGGAAAATAGCGCTTATGATTTTTTTGAATTCGACAAAGAAATTAAAGACTACAGCGGGAATGTTTTTGAGCTTTTAGTGGAAATTATCTTAAGAAAATTATACCCGCAGTACAGCTTTACGCGCACCTCATATAGCCATGACGGCGGAAAAGATTTTTACGCCATTAACGTAGATACTAGCATATGGGCAGAAGCGAAATGTCACAAACGCCACCTTGAGCTTGGAAGAATTGCTGGTACGTTTATAATGGCTGAGTTATGCAAAATAAACCGTATAATAATATTTTCGTTGTCGGATTTAACGAGCGGAGCAATAAACAATTTAACCAAGTTTACCTCGCGCAACGGACAGCAACTCATTGTTTTCAACAATTCGGATATCCGCACTCTTATTCGTTCATTCGGGACGATGGATACTGAGGAAATTATTGATTTAATCGGCGAAACATACGATATAAACAATGAAACTGAAAGTTACATCAGTAGCAATAATCTGAATAAAATTACCCATAATCTCATTCAAATGAAAAAAGAGTATAAGCAACTCAAAGAAGAAGCTAAAATACAACACGAAAAGAATTTAAGTCTTTATTTAACTATATATGCTTACATGATTTTCAATAAATTTGCAAAAAGTGACGATGATAAAGACGAAATTCCATCGGAAGTCAAAGTTTTAAATAAGCAATTTTATCTTCAAAACGACTCTGCCACTGCGCAAAATTTGAAAACCGAAATCAGGGCTTTCGATGTTTTTGTTGCGGAAATTATTTTAAGGAACGAGGATGTCCTTCGCAGTAAAAAAGTAAGTATAGAGTTTGAAAAATTAACTACACATTACGCCGCCGTTACTCCAAGCATTTTCGAAGGAGTGCTTTTGGCGGGGCAAAGTATAGCTTTAAATTTCTATTTCAAAGCGCTCAACATATCTTGCAATTTAACTTTACCGCAACCATGCGTTTGGTTTGAGAATAAGATGGCAGAATGCGACATGACGCATAACAACGTCAGTGCTATTCCGTGCCGCATCGCCGGAGAAGTACCGTACTTCGGGGAAGATTCAAATAAGCTTTCGCAGCTAAATCAGGACCTTGAAAGTGAGAGGAATTTCGCATGCGTATTGATACACGGCAAAAGCGGCGTCGGTAAGTCAAGGTTCTTATACGAGTTGCAAACTGCGTGTTTAAGAAAGGGCAACCGTTGTTATATTTTCCACGGTGACAACGCAAACAATTCTGTCCTTGATTTTATCCGTCAACTTTTATATGCATACTATAATATTTCTTTTGTCGGACAAGAAAATAAAATTGTTATGCCAGAAGCTTTGGAAAATCTGGCGGGCAATTCCAAATTTCAAAAGTATATAGAATTTTTAAACGCTTGTCTAAACTGCAACAGCGAGCAGGAAATCAACTTGTTAGCCGCTCAAAACTGGCTTGCCGACGTTTTGAAATGTGATAAAACGACGCTTATTATAGACAACGTACAACAGCTGGACAAGAAAGTTCTCGGTTTACTGAGCAAGGTAATATCGGACTTGAAAAATTGCAATTGCAAGAGCGAAATTATTTTAACTTTCAATACCGATTTAATTGTAAACGGTACTGCAGCAGACAATTTTTTCAAACACCTCAAATGTGTGTTAACTGATAAATTTAAAATTTGTCTTAAGGGCTTTAACGAGATTAACGCTGCTGATTACTTGAAATACAGTTTGGACCCGCAAAACGTCAGAAAGGATTTAGGCAATTTATGTAAGACCGTTGCCGCGCGCGTTCAAAACAATCCGTTATTTTTGAAGCAAATAGTACTGTATTTGCTTCAAAACCATGTAATCGGATTTCTAAACGATACTTTATGTATTTTAAATCATGCTAAACTTATAGAAGAATTGAACAGCTTGCCTGACACCGTTTTTGATATTATGCGGGCAAGATATCATCTGCTTATTAAAAACGCCGGAAGCTTTCAAACACAAATACAAGATTTATTTTGGTCGATTTTGATTTTTGGCAATTTGCCGGAAAAATACGTTTATTATATTGAGAATTTCGAAATATCAGCGCTGAATATTTGCGTCGAACTGGGATT
Source organism: uncultured Christensenella sp. (assembly GCA_910585705.1). Lineage (GTDB taxonomy): Bacteria > Bacillota > Clostridia > Christensenellales > Borkfalkiaceae > Coproplasma. Next base: position 960,724 of record CAJUER010000001.1, on the reverse strand, counting down.
TATTAAACACGGAGCAAACAATACTTTGATGTTTGAACATCAGCTTATAGCAAAATCCATGCTGTTGCTTTTGGAAGGCAAAACTTATAATTCCCACCCGATAATTACAAAACTCGGTTTGTCCGCTTCGACTGCAAAATGTTTTTTACAAAATATACTATCAAAAAAACATAATACGGCGCTGTTTGCAATAAAAGAAAATTACGTTGGTATTACTTTAAAAGATTTTACCCGTTTTCTGCATGAATTATCGCTGAATGAAGTTTCGGAGATGTTCATTCAATATGTCGTGGATTTAATTTGCGGACTAATAAGCAAATACAATGCGGATATACAAACTAAACTAAAAATAGCAACTTTATACCTGCTTATAAGAAAAAGCCAAGACAGACAAGGCGTTCAAAAAACAGCGGAATTATTTGGGGATATTATCGATAATCAAGTTGAAAATTATCAATTGAACGCTCCGTGCGCCGAAGAATTTATCGAGCTTTTGAAATACTATATGTATCAGTTGCCGACGGAACAGAAAGATGCGTTTCTCACTAAAATGAAAAAAATCGGTCAGGATCTTTTAAGCAGTTTGACCGATAAAACAAAGAAAGATGATTTCGATGTGTGGATTTTTTTGGCGTTCGGTAAAAACGCCGTGCAATTATATAAGTTTGAAGAAGCAAAAAAAATACTTAACAGCGGCGTTACGTTGGCGAAATCTAAAAACAACGCACATAGACTTGCGGAACTTGAAATCCAACTCGGATATCTTTATTCCTATTTGGAAGATAAAGAGCAAACGCGAGTTCACTGGAATGAAGCTTGTTTGAATTTTTCCGGAATGAATTTCTATGAAACGGTTTTAAATTATGTTTATAAAGGAAACGTGGAGTTAATAAAAGGTAATTTTACCAAATCAAACGCTATGTGCGACGAGCTGAATAAACTTTATGAAAGCAAAGATAGCTACGATTATCTGAAGTCGATATCTAATGATTTTATAAGCAACAGTCTTATTCTCGAGTTTGTTGATAAGGGAGAATATTCGCAAAATAAGATAGAAGAAATCATTTTTATTTTAGAGCGGTTCCGCACGTTGACGCTTATGTATGACATTAATGCGTATTTGCACGCTGCATATAAATCTCTGGTTTTTTATAAATATTTATTGGAAAACTTTAAACTGTTTATCCATGAAGATGAATATAACAAATATAAGAGTTTTATCTATATTATTTCCGAAGAACTGCTATGTAACTATGAATGGAATCCGCAAAACTTTGAATTTTTCTATCCGATTTTTAAAGATATCGCATCCGCTGTCGGCAAAGATAAAATTTGGTTCGACTATTTCGTAAATAAGATACCGCAAGACAGGAGGAAGCTTTTTTTGTCGCTTTGCTCACAAACAAAACAAAAAACAGCTTACGCTCCTAAATTAAGAAGAGGTATTTTCAACGATAGTGACGATAAAATAAATTTATTTCATTATACTTATAGGTGGTAAATTATTTTATCGCAACCTCGAGTTTTATATTTCCACCAAATATCATTTTTATCAATTTGTGAGCCTTTTTCCAAGACGTATATAAATGGTGTTTTTAAAAGCTGCATTTCTCCTAAAATTATTTCCGATAACTTTAATATTTTATTGTTGTAAAGGCGTATACGATATATGCCTTTAACTTTTACGCTGTTTTCAACCGTGACTTTATCTATCTCAAAATCGCTCAATCCACCGTTTGTGAAATCGAAAAGCAGGCACTCTGAAATTTCGTGTTTTCTTAGCGGATAAATTACAGGTAAATTATCTATATGGACGTATGGCATTTTAGTGGCAACACCTCCCGTTACTGTATAATATTCCCCGTTATCGGAAAATATAAAATCGTTTATCACTCTGGCGTGATAATTAGTTCTGTCCATACCCGACATTCTTGACCCCAAAACGTTGACCACTGCGGAATTCCATTTTAAGTGCTCGCGCTTTTGGCACTTAAATATTCTGACGCATTTTGCAACACGATAGCATTCCTGAACTATCTTTACCGCTATGATTTCCGGATAGCAAAAAATATCGGTAGAGAGATTAGCGTACTCAAATTGGTTGTCATTGAAAGGTAAAGCTATGCCCATAAGGTATTTTTCATTAAATTTCACATCACTGTCAAGATAGGCTATGCAACCGAAAGGATACTTTTTGCTCACAGGCAATACGCTTATTTCTTCTGTTGCTGTAAGATTGTGTTTGTCGCAAAGGTTCAATTCAACTATCTTGTCTCTAATAAATTTCATTGAGTCTAAAATATTTGTACTCAAATGGAAAGCCATATAGGTTTCGACTTCGGTTGTCGGCTGTTGACTGAAAAATAAATATAAATTTTTTTTATTGTTTTGCATAATGGCAAACAAATCTCTGTCATGCGAAAGATGGTAAGCGTATGCTCCGCTAATAAATTTAATGTTTCCATATTTTTCTAGTCTGTAACCGAATTCCACGTCTTCAGCGCCCCAGCCCGCGAAAGTTTCATTGAATTTGCCGCAAGTATAAAAAGCTTTTTTTGTAACGGCGCAATATCCGGAATAATAGAACTGCCATTCAGTGCGGTAAACTATATTTTCGGGAATTAGCCCCGTTCTTCTGTCATGCGCAATATTTAACTTAAAGAAGTCCTCCAAATCAGGATTGCCTTCCAAAAATTTCAAATAATCGAATCCGACTAAAAGATTCATTTGTTCCGGAGTGTTACCACCTTGAATGATATTCCCGAAGGCGCCCTCATATCCGCTCGTTAAAGCTAATTTTATCAAAGTTAAACAGTTATCAAGCAATATTATATCGCCGTCAACAAATAGCAATAACTCGTGTTTAGCGCGTTCCGCTCCTATATTTCTATTGTGGGAACGGTTTGCAACTATGTCGGAGTTAATAACTGTGACGTCTTTTTCTGTTTTTAAATTTTGTAAAACTTTTAAGAAATCCGAACTCGAATGGTCGTTAACTATAATAATTTCGTCGCCTTCATGGCGTTGCTTTAGCAATGCGTCTATTACGATATCAAAGCGCTCGTTGTTGTGAAAAAGTACGATAATGCTAATATTTTCCATAATTCCCTCAAAATAATAGTTAGTTATTTGAAGGAAATTGGCAGGCATATTATTTATAAAAATATAAGCGCTTCAGCGAACTAGCGCGAATGCTTAATTTATATTGGACTGTGCTTGTAATCAAATTTAATTGCCAAAAAATATGTATTGCAAATTATTACAATTAATGGTAATATATAATTAAAATAAATTTATCAAAATGAGGGTGCAAATGGATGCAAGTCGTCATGATATCACAGTAGAAAATGCGTGCTTCAAACAAAAACATATCGAAAAAGTTTTAAATGAAATTAGTAAAAATTTTGAAAGTTATTTTTATGATTTTTTAAAATCTGGTGGACATTTATTGTCTGATGAAGATTATGATATAAGAATTTCGACAGGTTATAATGATAATTCCGTTAGTTTCGATGTGAAATGTAATTTAATAAGGATAATTCAAACTGCTTTACAGGATTATGAATGCGAGCGTGAATATTATATTAATTTAATGGATAAAGAGGTGTTGGCAGAATATGAATATGATGACTTGACGTTTAAATCAAAAGAATTGAAAGACAGATGTCCGGTAATAAGACGTACATTGCAAAATAGATTAGCTAAATCTTTAGATAAATTTCGCGCTGCATTTACGGCGTCGTCCTCAAAAGATTTATTAAATTGCGTGATGAAGCTATCAGAGTTTGAACGCAATTATATGAATACTATATATAATTCAGCAAGTTATGACGAAATAGTTTATTATAAAGATTTGAAATTGTCTGATTTGGACGAAAAGCCCGAATACACGGTAAGAGGGGTTATTGGTGGCGGAATTAAAAGTCATTTCCTTTACAAAATTTCTCCGTCGGCATTCCCTAACAGAAGCAGATTTGCCGTATGGGCATTATGGTATCTTACAAATAAAAAAGATTTCGGTTGCGAATATGGATCGGAATTTATAATGACAGATCTTAAAAAAGATATAGTTCAACAAAATTATTTTTATCCGTACGAATTATTTGCGTTTTATGCTCAACAGATTTACTTGATGCTTAAAATCAAAGCGGAAACGACTGACGTTAGGCTTGAAGAAAAATACAGATATGTATATGTCGATGCGTTTTTATCCTCAGTCGCGCAGAAACATATTTATGAAATATCTGAATTCACAAGAAGGGTTAATGATTAAAAATATGAATATAATAGACGAATACAAAAAATATTTTCCCGAGTTTTCAAAAGACCGTCCGCTCAAGTCAATTCAGGAGAAGGCAATTAATAATATAATTGAAGATGGTAATACGTTATGCATAATGCCTACCGGTGGCGGTAAATCGCTTGTATATTGGCTAGCTGGCTGTATTCTTAGTGGAATAACAATAGTGGTATCACCGTTAAAGGCTTTGATTGATGAACAAGTCGAGAAGCTGAAAGCATTGAATATTTCTGCTGTAGCAATTCATGGTGATATCTCGGCAAAAAAGCAGATGGAACTGCTTAAAAATATAGCAAATAAACTCGTTACGCCTAAATTCATTTTTGTCAGTCCTGAAAGATTGGCTACGGATGGTTTTTTTGAATATTGTATAAAACAAAGGCAAAAAGAAGTGCGCTTGTTTGTTATTGATGAGGTTCATTGTGTAAGTCAATGGGGATTAAGCTTTAGACCTTTTTATCGAGATATAACGGCGTTTATTGATTATGTTTTTGATGCTAAACCTAAAATTTTGGCGCTAACTGCGACTTTAAACCCCCGCGAAGTTGATGACATTCTTGCGGAATTTGACATAAAGCGAGAAAACATTATAAAAGATCAAACGCTAATGCGTTCCGAAATACAACTAAGCATATTTAAATTTGATAAAGAAGATAGAAAAGAAAATCAACTATGGCAACTGCTTAAAGTTCATGGAAAAGAAAAAATTCTTGTCTATGTTTACCGTAAATACAATAACAGGGGAGTAGAAGAATTATCAATTTTAGCTAATCAAAAGGGCTTTAAAAGTATGCCTTTTCACGGAGATATGAGTTCTGTACAGCGTAGTGAAATTATAGAAAAATTCAAAAATGATGAAGTAAATATAGTATTTGCAACAAATGCATTTGGGATGGGAATTGATATACCGGATATAAGAACGGTAATCCACTTTATGATTCCGGAATCTATAGAGCAGTATTATCAAGAAATTGGTCGAGCGGCCCGTGACGGTAAGCCGGCAAATGCTTATTTGCTGTATTCCGATAAGAATATAAAAATAAAAGGCAGCTCTTTTATAGACAATTCATTTCCTTGCAGAGATAAACTTATTGAAGTTTATAATAAATATTTTGCTGATAAAGAAATTGCTTCTATCCCTTACTTCGATGACGAGGCTTTGCAGATGTGTTTGCAGTATTTTGTAAAATGCGGCGCAATAGACATTATTGCAAAAGGTTTTGCCGAATTGGTTCCGATGCGTAATGTAAAATCGCCTCAGTTGCGAAAAATAATTGATTCTACAAAAATAAAGAGTTTAGTTGCCGCTTCGAAGAAAACCAATACGAATATAGTTGAAGTAATTAATTTGGTTTATCATTGTCTGGTTTCAGGCGAGGCGGAAGCCGATAAATTAGATAAAAGAATTATAGCTCGCGTAAATTCCAAAAAACTGACCGATGAACAACTGTCAACGATTGAAAGTATAATTGTGGAAAGAAAAACTTATAGACATGGATTATTAGATTTTTTTGTTCAAAAGATAGAAATCACATCGTCTTCGAACGAGCTCCATCAAGAAATTGGGAAATATCTTGGTGTTGATAAAGATAAATTGAATTTGATATATTCAACTGAGCGGGGAGATAAGGTTCGTAGCAAATCTGAAGTTATAATCGCAAATCTATTATTCAATCATGGAATTAATTATGAGTATGAGCGGCCGTTAAAAATAGGCAGTATAGTTATTAGACCTGATTTTACTATTATGACATCTGATAATAAAACATACTATTGGGAACATTTAGGTATGTTAAATTTAGAAAAATACGATGATGATTGGATTAACAAATTAAAATTATACGATTTATATTATGCGGGGCACCTTATTATTACATATGAGAGTACGGGGTTATCAGATAGCGTTTTGGAACATATTGATAAGCTGAAACATTTATAAGTTTATGCTTTTAAAAATATAAACTTAAAAAGTGAACTTAAAGAATGGGCTTATTGATAAAGAGTGTTCATTGGAATTTAGCTATTTTAGTATTGAAAAGTGTCAAAGCACTCACGAGTATGACAGCGTGAGTGCTTTTGAATTATAATAATTGAATTTATTATAAAATTTATCTACCAATAAATCAAAAGGAGATAAATTTTATGAACAAAAGAATTGGTGAAAAAGAAAAACGAAAGGCAGTGGAGAGGTATCTTTGCGGAGAAACGGTTGACAGTATTTGTAAAGATATCGGCTATCCGAGAAGTACGGTTTATGATTGGATTAGAAAATATAAATCAGGTTTGCAAGACCATCAGGTGAATTTAAAGGATTACAAAATTCTAAAAACAATTTATGAACGGCAAAAACTTGTCGTTCATATTTTGCAAAATGCACCTTGTAAGGCAAGCGATCCGCTTCGTGAAAGGCTTGAAGTTATTAAGGAAATGTCATCAAAGTACACTATTTATACTTTATGCGACGCTTTCAATGTGCCTAAAGGAACTTATTATAATTTTCTTTTGCGTAGGAAAGGAGAAAACTCACAGATAGCAAAACGTAGGTCGGAACTAAAACCGATTATTGAAGAAATTTACAATAAGAGCAATCAAACTTTCGGCGCAGGTAAAATAGCTGCGGTAATGCGCGACAGAGGAATAATTGTTACTGAAAGGCTTGTGGCAGATATAATGCATAAAAACGGTTGGTTCAGCGTCAGAACAAATGCGAAGGCATTATATGAATACTGCGAAAGGCGAAAAGAAAATATCCTCAAACAGAATTTTAAAGCCGAAAAACCTAATCAAGTTTGGGTCAGTGACGTAACTTATTTTAGCTACAATGTAAGGAAATTATATATTTGCGTTATATTGGATTTGTATTCCAGAAAAGTTGTCGCTTTCAAGATTTCAAAACGGAACAGCACGTAGTTGACAAAGGCAACTTTTAAATATGCGTATTTCAGTCGTAAACCGCAAGACGGGCTAATATTTCATTCAGATAACGGAAGTAACTACATATCAAAAAGTTTTTACTCTTATTTAAAACAATTCGGTGTAACACAATCATTTTCAAGAAGCGGCAGACCGCACGATAACGCTGTAAGCGAATCGTTCTTTAAAGGAATGAAAGCGGAAGAATTGTACCGCTATAAATACAAATCAGAAAGGAAATTTCACAAGTCGGTTTCGGACTATATCGAATACTATAATGTAAAACGACCGCATACTTTTTTAGGCTATTTATCGCCTGAAAGATATGAGCAATTATACGCTATAAAATCGGACTAAACAGGTTCGGATTTGAAATTTTTTTACATTTGATTTTCATTTTTGGTCTGTTTTGCAAAATAATGTCCGAAAAATATAAAAGCCTGTTTTAGTAAAAAACAGGCAAAATATCGGTAAAAAACCGTAAAAATAAATAAAATTGTGCAGAAAAAGAGCTGTAATTCGTACTTCGCAGGTTCGAATTACAGCTCTCGTTCATCTGGTGACCCCTACGGGAATCGAACCCATGTTACCACCGTGAAAGGGTGATGTCTTAACCGCTTGACCAAGGGGCCGGTCAAATGCCTTTCGGCAATATTAAATTCGCTTTTTTAAGCGGAATCGTCTTTGGTAGCGACGGGTGGATTCGAACCGCCGACCTGCCGGGTATGAACCGGCCGCTATAGACCAACTAAGCTACGTCGCCATAAGCCCGCCTATGCGGGTTTGTTTGGTTGCGGGGGCGGGATTCGAACCTCGCGACCTCCGGGTTATGAGCCCGACGAGCTACCTGGCTGCTCTACCCCGCGATAACTGCCTTTTGTGTAAGGCTTTATTATTCTATTAAATATTACGGTTTTTGTCAACTGTTTTTATGCCGTAAAGAAAATTAATTTTTTATTAATTTATAAGCGGCGCTTGCGTGCGGACAAACGTTGTGATATAATTCTGCTATGAAACCTGCGTTGGAGAATTACGCACAACTTAAAATATGCGTTGCCGTTTCGGGCGGAAAAGATTCGATGGCGCTTTTACACTATCTGCATGTCCACGCAAGCGAATACGGCATAATACTTTCCGCATTGAACTGCGACCATTCTATGCGTGGCGCAGCTTCCGTGCGCGACAGTCTTTTTGTTGCAAACTGGTGCGAGCAAAATTCCGTTCCGCTTATGCGTTTTGTGCGAGGCGAAGCGGAAGGGGGCGAGGCGGCGGCGCGCGAGTGGCGGCTTAACTGCTACCGCGAAGCTTTGCAAAACGGAGCGGACGCGGTTGCGACGGCTCATCATTTAAACGACAACGCGGAAACTGTTCTGTTCAATCTCGCACGCGGAGGAGGGCTATCCGCAATGGCGGGCATAACCGATACACAGTTTTACGGCGGAAAACTTATACGTCCGCTTATAGGCTGCACGCGCGCGGAAATCGACGAATATATCAGACAAAACAATATTCCTTACGTCGAGGACGAAACAAACTTCACGGACGTATATACGCGCAATAAAATACGCCTAAACATACTGCCGGAGCTTGAAAAAGCTGTGCCCGGCGCGGCGGAAGCGATTTACCGCTTTTCCCGTCTTGCCGCAGAGGACGACAAGTTTATCAACTCTGTTATGCGTGAGCGCGGAATACTCGAAACGGACGGCGGAACGGCTTTTATAAAGACGTGCGGAGAAAAGCCGCTGTTCGCGCGCGCGGCGGTCTGTGCGGTGAAGGATTTTTTCCGTAAGAAGGATTATACTTTAAACCATATCGAAGCTCTGTATAATTTACAGTTTGCCGAAACGGGCAAAAGGTTTGAATTTATCGGTCTTTGCGCATACAAGGAGGAGACCGGAATTACTTTAATCGCGGCGGATAAAACCCGATTTGAACCCGTTCCGTACAAGGATTTCAAAGCGGCGGAGTTGTGCGGCGTTCGGGTTGAAATTTCCGACGCGGCAGAGTGCGGATGTCTTAAATTCGATGCCGAACGAATACCCGAAACCGCAGTTATCCGCTCGTTTGAAACGGGGGATAAGTTCAAAAAATTCGGGGGAGGGACGAAGAAGCTCGGCGACTTTCTGACCGACAGAAAAATACCCGTAAGACTGCGCAAAATTATTCCGTTGATTGCGGACGGGGACGAAGTTCTCGCCGTGTGCGGAGTTGAAATTTCCGATAAAATCAAGGTTACGGAAAATACGCGCAAGGTGCGTTATATCATTTGCAGGCTTAATAAATAACCGTTGCGCGGAGTTGTGTATCGATGAAAAAAACGAATACGAAAAAAGCCCTGACTATTATGTTTGCGGGAATGGCGGCGGTCGCTTTTGCGGTCGGCATGATATTCATTACGGACGCTGTAAAGTTGGGTTCGTTTCGCGGCGGCAAAGAAGTGTACGGCACGGTCTATAATTATGACATAAGACACAGCACGGGAAGCAAAGGGTATATATGCTTTTTGAACTGCCGCTACGTTGACGAACGCGGACACAATTATTTTACGGACGTGCAATACAATTTCACGTGGCAGTCACGCGAAAAAGCCGAAAGTATTGGCAAGGCGCATTTGGATAAGACTGTTAAAATGTTTATAAAAAGCGGCTCGTGCATAACGGAAACAGAGATGAAGCGTTATCCCGTTTTTCTTTCGTTAAGCATAGTTATGCCGTGCGTTGCCGCGATTTTATTAGTCGTTCCGATTACCGTTATGTACGGACGAAAAAGGAGCGTGGTCGATAAAGCGGTCGACAATGACGAAGATTATTTAATTTAATTAAAGGAGAAAAATTATGCCTTTTATAGATTGCAAATTTTCACAAAAGCTTACGGAAGAGAAGAAGGAAAAAATCAAGTCCGAGCTGGGTAAAGCCGTAACAATTTTGAACAAGCCCGAAAGCTATTTGATGGTGGGGATTACCGACGGGTGCGATTTGTACTTCGGCGGAAAAAAGCTTTTCAACGGCGCGTATCTTTCGGTAAGTCTGTTCGGCGCGGCGCAACCCTCCGCATGCGAAAAAATGACGGAAAGGCTTTGCAGCGTGCTCGAAAGCGAGCTTGAAATTTCCGGCACGCACGTTTACATAACTTATCACGGCGTAGACAACTGGGGTTGGAACGGCGGAAATTTTTAAACACGGATCGGCCGATAAAACAAAAAACAACGGCTTAAAAGCCGCTTTGAATTTATAAACACTAAGGAGAAATTTATTTATGCACAAGGATTGCGAGCGTATTTTGCTTACCGAAGAACAGTTGAGAGGTCGCGTCAGGGAGGTTGCGCAAGAAGTGGACAGGGCTTTTGACGGAAAGCGTCCGCTTGTCGTAGGCATTTTAAAGGGCAGTATAATTTTTTATGCCGACTTTATCCGCTTTCTGAGTATGCCGATAGAGCTTGACTTTTTAGCCGTTTCGTCTTACGGCTCGGGTGCGGTGTCGTCGGGCAAGCTGAAAATCAAAAAGGATTTGGACCGCGACGTCAAGGGCAGGGACGTTATCATCGTCGAGGACATAATTGACAGCGGCTTTACGCTTGCGAATTTAAAGGCGCTTTTGACCGAGCGCGGCGCGGCTTCCGTTACGATAGTAACCCTTTTGGATAAAGCCGAACGGCGCGAATACGACATCAAGTCCGACTACAACTGCTTTATGATAGAGAACGAGTTTGTAATCGGTTACGGTCTCGACTATAACGAGGAGTACCGTCATCTGCCGTATATAGGCATTTTAAAGCGCAGTGTGTACGAAAAATAAATTTTAATTTGCGGACGGGTAGGCTAAGGTCAGCCTATCAAATCCTTTATAACTTCGCCCGCGATAATAAGCCCTGCAACCGAAGGGACGAATGCAATGCTTGCCGGTACGGGCTTGCCGTTTTCCGATAAATCGGCGTTCACGGGCGGCTCGTCCGAGTAGACGGTTTTAAGGTTTGCAACGCCGCGTTTTTTCAGTTCTCTGCGCATAACTCGCGCCAAAGGGCACACGTCGGTTTTGTATACGTCGGCGACCTTGAAGCACGTTGCGTCAAGTTTGTTGCCCGCGCCCATAGCGGAAATTACTTTTACGCCCGCGCTATTTGCACGGGTGACGATTTCTATTTTTGCGCTGACGGTGTCTACTGCGTCTACGATGTAATCGTATACCGAAAAATCTATAAGGTGCGAATTTTCGGGCAGGAAAAACAGCGGGTATTTTTTGACTTTGCATTCGGGATTGACAGAGTTTATTCTTTGCTCCGCCGCGTCGCATTTCAGCATGCCTACGGTGCTTTGCAGTGCGATAATCTGGCGGTTGATATTTGTTATATCAACCTTATCGCCGTCGATAATATCTATCGCGCCCACGCCGCTTCTTGCAAGCGCTTCTATGCAGTAACCGCCCACGCCGCCCGCGCCGAAAACGGCCACGCGGCTTCTTTTCAATTTTCCGAGCGCGCTTTCGCCTATAAGCGCCTCTGTGCGCGCAAACATTTTATCCATAAAAAAATTTTACCATTTAACGGCGGCGCTGTCAAGCCGCCGCATATTTTCTCCTGTAATGCAGAATATAACGTTAAGGAGATTTATTTATGGTAATTGCAAATATCATTTCTTACATTCTCGTCCTTCTCGGTGCAGTGAACTGGGGACTTTACGGAATATTCAACTTCAATCTCGTAGGCTGGGTATTTCAGGGACCCCGTTCCGTCGCTTCGATTATAACCTACGTTATAATTACCCTTGCGGCGGTTTGGCTTATAATCTCTCCCATAATTTCGGGACACGGTTTAAGACTGAGAATGAGAGACGGTGAAGCGGAGCAGCAGCACGCGGAACAACACAGTTAAGCATAATATAAAATGCGGACGGCGCGCCTTAAAATAAAGGCGCGCCGATTTACATATGTTTGCAAATTGCGCGGCGTTGTGTTAAACTTTATTTATAAACATATGAACGGCAACACAGACGAAAAAATTGAATTGCTTACGGGGAAGGATTTCTGGCATAGCGCAAACGCGGCGGGGACGGAAAGCATACGCTTTTCTGACGGACCTTCGGGCGTGCGCTTGCAGAGCGGCAAGGGCGACCATTTGGGGCTTAATGCCTCCGCGCCGTCAACCTGCTTTCCGTCACATTCCGCGCTTGCGGCAAGTTGGAATAAAAAGCTTTGCGGGGAAGTTGGTTTTGCGATAGGGGTTGAGGCGAAGCGCGCGGGCGTCGGAATCCTTCTTGCACCCGATTTGAACATAAAGCGCAGTCCGCTGTGCGGCAGGAATTTCGAATATTTTTCCGAAGACGCGTACCTGAACGGTATACTGGGCGCAAGCTATGCAAACGGCGTGCAGAGCGCGGGTACTGGCGCGTGCCTTAAACATTTTGCGGCGAATAACAGAGAGCGGGGGAGAATGGTTTGCGATTCCGCAGTTGACGAAAGAACCCTGCGCGAGATATATCTGACTGCGTTCGAAATAGCCGTGAAGCGTGCAAATCCGACGGCGGTAATGACGGCGTACAACAGGCTTAACGGTGTTTATTGCAGTGAAAGTCCTTTAATAAGCGAAGTTCTTCGCGGCGAATGGGGGTTCGGCGGAATTACCGTTTCAGACTGGGGCGGAGTTGCCGACCGCGCAAAAGCGTGCGCTTGCGGTTTGGATTTGGAAATGCCGTTTTGCAGGCTTTCAGCAGACGAAGTCAAGTGTTCGCTTAAAAGCGGCGCGCTTTCCGAAAGCGAAATAGACGCCTGCGCGTCCCGCATTTCAAAAGCGGCGAACGCCGAACGCAAGACTATTGATAAAGAAGTGCGCGTAGATATTGCGAAAAAGTGCGCGGAAGAGTGCGTCGTGCTGTTAAAAAACGATGGAGCGCTTCCGCTTTCGCAGGACAAAACCGTGCTTATCGGCGAATACGCGGAAAAACTTTTGATGCAGGGCGGCGGCTCGTCGCGCGTCAACGCAAGAAACGCAAAGACTTTAAAGGAAGTACTGCCCTTTGAATTTTCCGCAGGTTATAAGGGCGCAAAGCGCAGTCGCCGTCTCGAACGGCGTGCATTGAAGCTGTGCGCGAACGCGGGAAATATAATTTACTGTATGGGAGCGGAGGGCGACTTCGAGGGGTATGACAGAAAGAATATAAATATGCCCGAAAACCAGACCGCTCTTTTGGAAAAGCTGTGCCGTTTGAAAAAGCGCGTTATCGTAGTTTTGTTCGGCGGTTGCGCGGTTGACACAAGTTGGGATAAAAACGTCGGGGCTTTGCTTTACGCAGGACTTTCTGGCGAGAGCGCCGCCGAAGCGGTTGCCGATATTCTGCACGGCAAAGTCAACCCTTCGGGAAAGCTTGCGGAAACCTTTCCCGAAAACGTGCAAGACGTTCCGAGCACGCAGTATTTTAACGAGAACCCTTATTATACCGTATATCGCGAAGGTATGCGCGTCGGCTATCTGTCGGGAGTGAAAGCAAAGTATCCTTTCGGATTCGGTCTGTCGTATACGCGGTTCGAGTATTCCGATTTGGGGATAACCGAACGCGGAGTTTCGTTCACTGTTGCCAACACGGGCGGAGTTTACGGCGGCGAAACCGTCCAGATGTATATAGAATACCCCGAAAGCGCAAACGCTCCCGCCGCGTTTTTAAAGGGCTTCGAGAAAGTATTTCTGAACGCAGGCGAAAGTAAACGCGTAGAAATTTTATTCGATGAATTTTCCTTTCGCTCGTATGATGTGGAAAGTAAAAAGTGGGTGTGCGTCGGCGGAGAGTACAAAATTCATATTGCCGCGTCGAGTGCGGATATAAGACTTTCGGGTACTTTGAATAAGGAAGGGGTGAAGGGCATTTGCGAACCGCGAACGGAAAACCTGAAACCCGAACCGTATAAAATAAATAAAGACGAAAATGGCAGGGTGACGGCGGATATTCACACGCCTCTATGCGAGTTGAAAAACGCGCGCGGCGCGTTCGGACGGCTTTTCGCAAGACTCAGTCTTTTCGCGGTAAGGAACAAGCCGACAGTTTACGGCTCGATGGAATATCTGCCTATGCGCACGCTGGCGCAGTTCGGCAAAATGAGCGAAAAAACTCTTGACGGGCTCTTGCTGACGTTCAACGGAAAATTTTTCAAAGGGATTTTTAAAATGCTTAAAAAGGATAGGAATAAGAGATATGACTAAATGGGTTACCGTGTGGGGCAACGCAACTTCTGTTGCGGAACGCCGCCCAGAAACTTACGCAAAGGATATAACCTTGCGCTATCCCGTAAAGTGCGCGCTTGCAGGCGATAGGGTGCGGCTTCATTTTTCCAACTTCTGCGGAACAGAAAGCGTGGAGTTTACGCGGGTTACGATAGCTTCCGCAATTTCCGACAGGGAAATAAATCCGAAAGACGCCGCGCTTGTGACGTTTGGCGGCAGTGAAAGCGTTACGCTTGCGGCGGGCGAGGAAATTTTTTCAGATGAAATAAATTTCCGCATAAAGTCGAAAGGCTGCGTTTCGGTCAGTATCTATTTAAAAAACTTCACGCTCATGCGCTCTGCCGTTGTGATAACGGGTCCTCTTTCCAAAGGCTTTTTCTCTCTCGGAAACCAAACGCTTTCACCCGTGCTTCCCATAAACCAAACGCGCACGACCAATACGTTTTATTTTCTGACCGGTATCGACTTGCTTACGGACGACAATAACCGTTGTGTGGTCTGCTACGGCGACTCTATTACCGCGCAAAGCTGGGTTGACTATCTTTCTCAAATGTGTATGGACGACGCTTACAACACCACTGCGGTGATACGCAGGGCGGCAAGCGGCACGCGCGTTCTGCGAGAATACGAATGTATAACTTACGAAAGTTACGGACTGTGCGGAAAAAACCGCTTCGGGCGTGAAATTTCCTCAGTAAGCGGCGCGGACGCGGTGATTATCCAACAGGGCATAAACGACATAATTCACCCCGTAGGCACGGAAGTAAACCCGTTCAGACCTATGTCGGATTTGCCGTCCGCCGAAGAGTTGGAGGAGGGGATAAATGCATATATCCGCAAAGCGCACGATTTGAAGCTTAAAGTGTATCTGGGCACGCTTCTGCCCATTTACGGCTGGCGCACTTATGCGCCTTTCCGAGAGGAATTGAAAAACACGTTCAACGAATGGGTGCGTGCGAACAAGGAAACAGAGGGCTGTATAGACTTTGAAAAACTGCTTCGCTCGGAAGAAAATCCCGCCGCATTCAGGCAAGGATTTGACAGCGGCGACTGTCTTCACCCTTCCGAAAGCGCGTACAAGGCAATGGCTGAGCTTGCTTTTGCCGAAATTTCAAAACGTTGAATTTTTGCGAAAAATTCAAATGCGCCCGTTTATGTATTGCATTTACTTGCGGATTGTGTTATAATCAAAAAAAATTTAAAAAAGGTATTAAATATGAAAGATATTTATTATCCGTCACACGACGGTTTAACGACTGTCCACGCTTGCCTTTGGCTTCCCGAAGGCGAAATAAAAGGAGTGGTGCAGATAATTCACGGAATGTGCGAATACGCTTCCAGATATTCCTCGTTTGCGGAGTTTTTGAATAAACACGGCTATGCCGTCTGCGCTGAGGACCATCTCGGACACGGTCAGTCCGTAAAGAGCAAGGATGATCTCGGCTTTTTCACGGTCGGGCGCGACAATAACGTGATTATCCGCGACATTCGCGCGTTGCAGCTTGCCGTCAAAAAACAGGTGGGGGATAAGCCCTACTTTATTCTGGGACACAGCATGGGCTCGTTCTTCTGCCGCAAATATATCTCGCTGTACGGCGAAGATTTCAACGGTGCGGTTATTATGGGTACGGGCTATAAAAATAAATTCACTCTGTACGCCGCGCTGTTTATGGTAAGGCTCAACTCTGTTTTTTACGGTTGGCGTAACAGAAGTCCGTTTATAAAAAAGCTTGCTTTCGGCAACTATAACAAAAAGTTCAGCCCCGCCCGCACGGAAAACGACTGGCTTTCCGTGAACGCGGAAAACGTCGATAAATACAACGCGGACGAGCTTTGCAATTTTTCTTTTACGAATAACGGTTATTACGGACTTTTTTCTGTCATAAACGACGCTTGCTCGCATAAAACTATTAAAGCGGTACCCGAAACCCTGCCCGTATACTTCGTAGCGGGCGCGGAAGACCCCGTCGGCGATTACGGCAAGGGCGTTCAGAAAACTTACGATAAGTTTTTGAAAGCGGGCGTAAAGGACGTGAATATCACCCTTTACGAGGGAGCGCGTCACGAAATTTTAAACGACGACTGTAAGGAAGAGGTTTGTAACGATATTCTCACCTTCCTAGAAGCTCACCCCGTTATCGTTAAGCCGCAATCCATAGAAGAGGCAAAGGATATAAAAGAGGAAGTAACCGAAGGCGCAACCGAAAAAGCGCCTGCGGAAGAAGAGGCGGTCGGTACGGAAGAGAACGCCGCAGAATAAAAAATGATAGAGAGTTGGAATATAAAAATTCCTACGCTTACGGGCGAAAAGGAGCGCAAGGCTTACGCATATATTCCCGATAGTTACAAAAGCGGTCGGCGCTATCCCGTGCTGTATATGTTTGACGGGCATAACCTGTTTTCCGACAGTGAGGCGACTTACGGAAAAAGCTGGGGGCTTTCAGACTATCTCGATAAAACGAAAACGCAGCTTATAATTGCGGCGGTGGAATGTAACCACGAGGGCAACGGCAGACTTTCGGAATATTCGCCCGTAGATTTCATTTACGGAAACGGAGAAAAAATCAAGGGCAAAGGCAAAAAATATATGGATTGGCTTGTCGGAAGCTTCAAGCCGTATATCGACGGGCATTATCCCGCGCTCGGGGGCAGGGAGAATACGGCGATAGGCGGAAGCTCGATGGGCGGACTTATGACCTTGTACGCGCTTGCAAAATATAACGGGTATTTTTCCAAAGGCGCTGCGCTTTCACCCAGTCTTTGGGTCGAGGAAGGTGTGCCCGGTTTTTTGGTAAGCGGAAGATTTTCAAAAGATACGATAATATACACCGACTACGGCAGCCGTGAATTTTCAAAACACGGCAACCGCCGCAAGCGCTTCGCGCAGACGTGCGAGTACCTTATAGAAAGGGGAGTGGCGCTTACCGCGCGCGTAGTTCCGGGCGGAGAACATTGCGAAGCCCATTGGGAAAGGTGTATACCCTACTTTATGAAAGCTCTCGGTTTTAAACCGTATGACCTTTAAGGAGTATTTATATGCAAAACTTTATTTTTATCTCACCTAACTTTCCTTCGAATTACTGGCGGTTCTGCCGCGAATTGAAAAACAACGGATTCAACGTACTCGGAATAGGCGACTGCCCTTATGACAATCTTACAAACGAGCAGAGGGCTTCCCTGAACGAATACTACAAAGTTTCCGACCTTGAAAACTATGAAGAAGTTTACCGCGCGGTTGCTTTCTTCACCTTCAAGTACGGCAAAATAGACTATCTCGAAAGCAATAACGAATACTGGCTGGAAAGCGACGCAAACCTGCGCACGGCGTTCAACATCACGACGGGCTTTAAGGCGGGCGACGTCAAGAAAATCAGATTCAAATCGAGAATGAAAAAATATTACCAGAAGGCAGGCGTCAAAACCGCGAAGTACTGTCTGGTAAAATCCCTCAACGTATGCAAGAAACTAATAGACGAAGTCGGCTATCCCGTAATAGTTAAACCCGACAACGGTCTGGGCGCAAACGATACATATAAAATTTCAAACGATAAAGAGCTGGAAGAATTCCTTGCGAACAAGCCCGACGTACAGTATATAATGGAAGAGTATATAGAGGGTGAAGTTCAGACTTATGACGCTATTATCGACGCAAAGGGAAATGCCATGTTCGAGTCCGGCAACGTTACGCCGCACTCGTTAATGGACATAGTAAACGACAAGGGCAATTGCGTTTATTACATAGTTAATGAGCCCGAAGAGGATATCCTCGACGCAGGCAGAAGAACGGTGAAAGCCTTCGGCGTAAAAAGAAGATTCGTTCATTTCGAATTTTTCCGCTTGACGCGCGACCAGCGTATCGGCAAAAAGGGCGAAATCGTCGCTCTCGAAGTCAATATGCGCCCTGCTGGCGGATTTACGCCTGACATGTTCAACTATGCAAACAGCACAGACGTCTACAAAATATGGGCGGATATGTTTGCGTACGGCAGCACGCAGAAAACGCTCGGCGACAGATGCTATTGCGCGTTTGCCGGAAGGCGCGACAGCAAAAATTTCCTGTATTGCGAACAGGACATAATAGACAAGTATTTTATGAACCTTAAAGCTATCACGCGTATTCCCGAAGCGTTGAGCCCTGCAATGGGCAACACTATGTATTTGGCTACGTTCAATACGAAAAAAGAGCTTGACGCGTTCTATACCGACGTGCTTAAACTCAAATAATCAAAGCAAGTTATAAAGCGGCGTTTCCTTTCGGAAACGCCGCTTTAATTTTTAATTTATATCGGGCAATCTTCAGTTGAAATAATTATTCCTGTACGGGAGCTGCGTCAAGAGTTTTGTTCAATGCGCTCTGACCAAGCAGAAGAGGGATTAAACCGCCCGTGAACCAGCCGAGTATAAGATAAAGAATACCGGAAGAATCTTTGTTGAGCATTTCGCCTTCCTTAGCGCCCATACGGTAGCACCAGTAAAGAAGGTAAATACCGAACGTGAAGATGCTGCAGAAATATGCGCCTACACCGCCCATAGTAGCACTCTTGGGTGCAAGTTTGTTGGTAGCGTTAGTTACAGATACGAAAAGGTAAATGTAGTAGATACCGAACGTGATGATGCAGAAAAGTATGCAAAGACCAATATTTCTCTTTTTCATAGTTAATCTCCTTAATTTAATATAATTTTATATAAAGCGCACGCTCATTAACGTTTTGCCCGTAACGTTAATCAACGATTGCCGCTTTACTTTTAAATTTTTTCTGATTTCAATACAATTTTTTTATGCAGTGCGCGTCGTTTCTAAGCGTTTTACCCGCGACGTTAAGGAAAGACAGCAACCTGTCGATGGAAAAGTTCTGCTGACGCAGAGTATGTTCTTCGAGGAAGATTTCGTCGATAGACCTTTTAAGCGATTCCTTCGAGCAATCGCCCGCAAAAAGTCTTTCGCAAATTTTTTCTCCGTATTCGAAGCCGAGTTTTATTCTTTCCGCCACCGTTTCGCTTGAATAATCGTAATGCGCTTTTTTGAAGCCGTTGCAGTACGATAAATCCAAATCGAGAACGGGAACGTCTGTTTTAAAATCGCGCCTGTGGTCGTAACGCGCGTCAAAATGAAGCACGAATATTAAATCCGCGTCCCCTTCGTCGGGTACGGGTTTGTTCTTTTTAAGAAGGGGGTAGAGGGGAATGTTGTCCGCCGCTCCGCCGTCCAAAGCAAACCGCCCGTGCAAAAAGGAGGGGAATATTTTAAGGAAAGGGTAATTTATCGCGGCTTTAAAGTGTTTAAGCCACGTCCTGTTATATTTTCCGTAAATCCAGTAATACCTTATCGAAAACAAAGGCACATAACAAACCGTGAAACACAAAGGTATTTCAAGTTTGTCTTGGCAGTGCGTAATCGTGTCGACGTAATTGGAAAGCAAGCCCTTTGCGAATACCTGCCAAAACAGTTGGGGCAGTTTCGTAATGCCTACGTTAAGGTAAAGCTGTTCCAAAAGGTCAAGCTTATCCGCCGAAAGCGCATAGCCCGTAAAAATTCCTCCGGACGACGCGGATATAAATTTAATCTCGTCGCGCGACAGGTATTTAAGTAACGCTTTCGTAAAGCCTATCTGATAGGCGCAGTTGCTTATACCGCCGGAGTACGTTATGCCTATTTTTAGTTTTCTTCGTCTCCGGCTATCATTTTTTTTATTTCTTCAACCTTTTCGCCGATAGTTTCCGAAACAACGCTGCCAAGCTTTTGCGCGCCCGCGCCGATTTTTTTGGAAAGCGCCTGTGCGGTGTTGCCGATTACGTCGGAAAACTTTTTAAGGCTGTCTGCTTCGGGGTTGATTGTCTGTTTGAGTGAAGCGACTTCCGTTTCCGTCTTATTGATTAAAGCGTCGAGGTCGGACGAAGCTTTGCCGACGATTTCCGCTTTTTTCGAAGTCGCAAGTATTTTGATTATTTCGGCAAGGTCGCCGTATGCCCATATCAAAGAGTTCAAATCGGCGGTTGCTATAGGGGCTTTGCAGGTTTTAAGCCCTTTGCGCTCAAGTTTGACAAGCTTCGAAATAGCTTTAAGCGATTTAACTTTATCTGTATATTCCGAAACCAGCTTTGCCAGCGATAATAGTTTTGATTTAAGTAAAACCAGCTCCTTGCACTCGACAAGTGTTCTGTTATCCATATATTTCTCCCTTGTAAAACATATTTATGTATGTGAATATATTATATAATATCCGTGAAACATTAATGATAATAATACATATTCGTATCATTTGCAAGTCTTTTAAGGCTAGTTTAAGGTAAATAATGTAAGCGCTGTAAAAAAAATCTTTGCAAAGCGTTCTAAATGCCCGAAATTTACAATAAATTATTTTACACATAGTTTTTGCGGAGGCGGATATGCTTGATTACAACGTTTACGAGGACGTCGCTAAAAGGAGCGGCGGAGATATTTATATAGGAGTAGTGGGACCGGTCAGAACGGGCAAATCGACTTTAATCAAAAAGTTTATGACGGAGTTGGTTATACCCAACGTAACCGACGAAAATTTAAAGAACGTAATGGTTGACGAGTTGCCTCAGTCGGCTACGGGCAGAAGCGTAATGACGACCGAGCCGAAGTTTGTACCGGCAAAGTCCGCGCAGGTAAAAATCGAAAACGCGAGCGCGAACGTCCGCCTTATCGACTGCGTGGGATTTATCGCTCAGGGCGCGGTCGGCTTCGAAGAGGAAGGCAAGCCCCGTCTTGTGAACACTCCCTGGTCTGAGGAGCCTTTGCCGTTCACGCAGGCGGCGGCGCTCGGCACTGAAAAAGTCATTAAGGACCATTCCACAATAGGCATATGTGTCACTTGCGACGGAAGCATAGCCGATATTCCGCGTCAGGGGTATGTGGAAGCGGAAGAGCGCACCGTAAAGAGTCTTAAAGAAATAGGTAAGCCTTTCGTAATAGTTTTAAACTGCGCAGACCCTGCGTCACCCTCGGCAAGGTCGCTTAAAAACGAACTCGAAGCAAAGTATTCGACTACAGTTTTGGCGGTAAACTGCGAAAAAATAGACGGAAACGGGCTTTTAGACGTGTTAAAAGCCGTATTATTCGAATTCCCCGTGCTTTCGTTCGACGTGAACATGCCCGATTGGATGCGCTTTCTTCCACCCGATTCGAAAGCCGTCGTCGAGCTTTTAGACAGGGTTCGCTCGGTCGCGCCCCAAATTTGCAGAATGAAGGACTGCAACGCTTTCGACAGTCTTATGCTCGGCTGCGAGTATTGGAAGGAAGAGGCGGCTATAAATCTCAATCTTTCTGAGGGTAGGGCGGAAATTACCGCCTGCGCGAAGGACGGAATTTTTTACGATATGCTATCGGAAATCGCGGGCGACAGCATAGGCGACGAGTGTTCGCTTATGCGCTATGTTCGCGGCACGGCGGAAGCCAAACACAGCTACGATAAAATCAAGGACGCGTTCGAGTGCGCGCGCGTCAACGGCTACGGCATTGTACAGCCCGACGATTCGGATATGAGTCTCGACCAGCCCAAAGTAGTGCGTCAGGGCGGAAGCGTGGGAATAAAACTGCGCGCCACAGCGCCCAGCTATCATATAGTAAAAATAGACGTTACCGGCGAAGTCAGTCCCATTATGGGCAGCGCCGCGCAGAGCGAAGGAATTGTGCAGGGCATGATGACGGGCTTCGAAAACAATCCCGAAGGCATGTGGGATACCAACGTGTTCGGCAAATCCCTGCGTGGAATGGTCAAAGAGGGGCTTGCGGGCAAAGTTTCGGGTATGCACGACGAAACGAAGGCAAAAATGCGCCGCGCCATTACAAGAATTATAAACGAGGGCAAGGGCGGAGTCATCTGCATTCTGCTGTAATCGATAAAACATAAAGTCGAAACAAAAAACTGCGGGCGGAGCGCGTTTTGCGCTCCGCCCGCAGTGCTATTCTATTAATTCTGTTTAAAATCTTGGTTTTCCTTTTCGCCGTCCCTCTTGAACTGTTCGGGTATAAATAAATCTCCGTTGGAATTAAACGGAACAGAGCCGTCTTTCAGCCCGGCAATGTACGCAACATACTGTTCTTCGGTCAGTTTTGCTATTTTGTTTTTCTTTTTGCCCATAAAAAGCCTCCGCTTGATTTTTTATTATTATGGGCGGCGCAAAATCTTTTTATACAACTTAAATTCTTGCATATTTATACATTTATACATAAATTTTATGTTAAATATTCATGAAAATTTGTCATTTTTTGGCTTTGAAGAATGGAGAGGAAAGGAGCATTTTACAGAATATGGAAGAATACACCCCCGAATATAGCCCGACGAACGCAAAATTTATTGAAAAATCGCTAAAAAAATTTGATATTTATATTTACTTTTTTAATAATTTGGTGTAAACTATATAAAGACACATCATTCACATAGCCCTATGATAAGGGTATAAATTTTATTTATAAAACCAAAGAGGTGCATTTATGCCAGTGAACAAGAATATTTCCCAGCAGGGCGGAGAAAACACGCCCAAGAAGGCGGATATAATTTTAAGAGCCAATCAGGACATTTCCGTTAAACAGGACGAACTGATTAGACAGACGAAACTTTCCAATTCCCGTATCGATGCGGCGTTGGAGCTTTTTCAGAGGAACATGCAGGAAACCGCGAACCTCGCAAAGCACACAAACGAAATTTTTGCCCGTCTCGAAAACGAAAACAACGCTTTAAAGCAGGAGCTTTTGTATCTCGCAAAGCAGAACGAGAACATTTACGCCGGTCTTGCCGATAAAATTGCCGATTTGACCGAGCAGGCAAGAAACAGGGAGAACGCTTATTCTGGCCTTGCCGACAAAGTGAACGATTTGGCGGAGCAGAACAAAATAGGCGAGGAAACTTACGTTGCAATCGTGGACAGACTTACCGAGCTTTCCGAACAGACCAAACGCAGCGAAGGAGATTTCTCCGAGCTTTTGCTTAGGCTTGACGAGCTTTCCGCAAGTACGAAAAGCACGGAAGAGTCCTATATGAATTTGACCGACAGGATAGACGCCGTTGCGGAGCAGTCTAAACGCAGTGAAGCCGCTTACGACCGCCTTACCGACCGTATCGCGGACGTTGCGGAGCAGTCGCGCCGTGCGGAAAACGCAAGCACGGAGGTTTCGTTCAAGATTGCCGACGTCGCCGAACAGACAAAGCGCACTGAAAACGCTTACGGCGAGCTTTCCGTAAAGCTCAACGACGTTGCGGAATATACGAGAAGGAGCGAGGGCGCTTATCTCGAACTTTCAGATAAGCTCGATTCGCTTTCCAACCGCGTGGAGCGGCTGGGCGACGAAAGCGCAAGAGCGGCAAGTTTCGTAGCCGCCGCTGCGCCTTACCAGAATTCGAGAGAGCTCGACTATGAAAAACTTGCCGACAGGATTGCGGAACACGTTTCCGTGCGTGAAGTTATTTCTCCCGATTTAATCGCGAGCAAAGTCGCCGAGCAGGTCGTGGTTCCGAGAAACGACGACGGCTCTTACGCATTTGACGAGGAAAAAATTATTTCCGAAGTCGTTTCGAGAATAAATTTACAGCTTAACAGCGTCGGAAAGGACGTTGCGGTAAACCTTAACGTCGACTTGGACGAGGATAAAATCGCGCGTAACGTACTTGCCGGAATTACGGCAAGCCTTCCCGAAGAGAAAGCCGTTGCCGAACCCGTTGATATAGAAATCGACGAAGAGAAAATTGCCAAACTTGTATCCGAAAATGTAAACGTAGGTGTAGACGAGGAAAAAATCGCACGTCTCGTTTCGGACAATATGAACATCGGTATCGATGAAGAGAGACTTGCAAGGCTCGTTGCAAACAACGTTAATACGGGTATCGACGAGGAAAGAATTGCAAGGCTCGTTGCGTACAACGTGAACGCCGGTATTGACGAGGACAGACTCGCCAGACTTGTTTCCGACAACGTAAACGCGGCTTTCGAGGACGAGAAAATTGCCCGTCAGCTTGCACAGATAGTTAAGGAAGAGTGCATAGGCGTAGTAACAGACGTTGTGCCTGCGGGTGCGCCCGTTGAAATCGACGGGGTGAAGATCGCGCGTCAGGTTGCAGACATTATAAAGGAAGAGGGCGTGGGCGTCGTTTCCGAAGTTGCGCCCGTAACTCCGACGGCGGCGGTTTCTCTCAATATCGACGAAGAGAAAATCGCGCAGCGCGTTTCCGACAATATCAAAGTTATCGACGAGGATAAAATCGCCCAACTTTTTGCGGACAATATCAAAATTATGGACGAAGAGAAAATCGCCCAGCTCGTCGCGGATAACATCAAGGTTATGGACGAGGAAAAAATTGCCCGCCACATTGCCGACATTATAAGAGAAGAAGGCGTGAACGTGGTTTCCGAAGCCGCTCCCACCTCTTTGGACGGAATAAATTTGAATATCGACGAAGAGGAGCTTGCGGACAGAATCGCGCTTAAAGTCGGTTCTCTCAAATCCGAAGATTTCGAAATTATCGTCGACGACGAGGGCTGTTCTTCGATTTCTAAGGACATTTGCGACAGGCTCGACTATTCGCTTATTTCCGACGCCGTTGCGGAAAAGCTCAGCTATGCTTTGGATCTTGCCGCAGCAAACGAACCCGATTATGAGGAAATGGCTCAGCGCATAAGCGAAAAGATAACCGTTGCGGGAATAAACGAGGACGCTATCGCGGACAAAGCGGCGGCTGTTCTTTCCAACTATCTTCCCGACTTCGATACCGATGAAATTGCCGACAAGGTTATGAACGCGGTTATAGACGTTCTTAACGCACAGCTTTCGTCGATGAGTATGCCTGCCGTTGATAACGAGGCTATCTGCAACGCCATTTCGGACAGAATTATCGAATCTCAGGCAGACCATGATTATGACATCGTTATAGACGAAGACGGAATAAGCAAGATTACCGAGCTTGTTGCGGAAGAAATAGAAAAAGATACGGCGGAGCGCTTCTCGCAGGTTGAAGAAAAAATCGTTCAGCTTAAAGAGATTATAGAAAGCGGCGCGGTCGTTGAAACAAACGTAAACGCGGGCGATACTTCACAGCTTGAAAACGCTATTGCGGAAATAAAGCAGATGCTCGAAAGCGGTGCGGTCGTTACAAACAACAATAGCAACGATATAAGCCAGCTTGAAAATTCCATAGCGGAAATCAAAGAGCTTTTGGCAAGCGGAGAAGCGGTTTCCGATTCCGAAAGCGAAACGAGCGAAATCGCACAGCTCGAAAGCTCGCTTAACGAAATAAAAGAAATGCTTGCGAGCGGAGTAGTCGTGTCCAATTCCACCGTAACCGAAATTGCGGCAAGCACGGCGGTTTACGAGGAGCCCGTTGCGGAGGAAGAACCGTTGATTACCGTCAGCGACCTCGTTGCCGAAGCTGCGGCTGAGGAAGAGGAAGAAGAGGAAGAAGACGACAGACCCGAACGCGACATCGACGATTCCGACGATATGGACGACGAGCTTATGCCCGGCGCAGAGCAGAACGGTACGGACTTCGCAAATATGATGAAGTACAACCGTAGCTTTATCGCAAGAATCATTCAAAGCTCGGACGAATACAAACAGTATTACGGAGCAGTAAAGCACGCGCTTTTGTCATACAAGAAAGTAAATTCGAATATCGCTTGGGGCGCGGAACGCTTCAACAAGGGCAGGGAAACGATAGCACGCTTTAAGATACGCGGAAAGACTCTTTGCTTGTATCTCGCGCTCGACCCCAACGAATATAAGACGTCGGTTTACCATCACCTCGACGCAACCGAAAACAAGTCTATGGCGGGCACGCCGATGATGGTCAAGATAAAGAGCGCGCTCGGCGTAAAGAAGGCGATAAGACTTATCGACGAAATGCTTCAGGCACGCGGTGCGGAAAAGAGATTCGTGCCCGAGCGTGATTACGCGGCAATGTATCCTTACGAAACTATCGAAGAACTTATCGAAGACGGCATAGTTAAGGACGTAAGAAAAAAATAACGAAAGAGAAATGAACTGCGGGGGTTGATTTTATCAACCCCTCGTTTATTGTGACACTATTAAAATAATCGGAGAATGTAGATTTGGAAAACAGAAATTCAAAAAACGAAAACGGCGGAACAAGGCGGTTCCGCGCGCCGCGAAAAAACAAGGCGGAAATGCAGGGCGAAGCAAACGGCGAGGTTAAGCAGGAAAAGCCGCGTAAGCAACCTAAGCCAATCAAACAGACCAAACAGGAAAAACAACAGAAAAAGTCTGCCGCGCCGCATATTCACGGCGGTAAAAAGCCGAAGCGCGGCGGAAAGCCCGTAAAAATAATATTTCTCGGCGGCGTGGGGGAAATAGGAAAAAATATGACCGCGATAGAGTGCGGCGACGATATAATCATTATCGACGCGGGCGCGATTTTTCCCACTGAGGAAACGCCTGGAATAGATTTGATTGTGCCCGATATAACCTATCTCGTGGAAAATAAAAGAAAGGTGCGCGGACTTGTTTTAACGCACGGACACGAGGACCATATAGGCGGCGTTCCCTATCTTTTAAAAGAGCTGAAAATTCCCGTTGCAGGGACTAAGCTAACGCTTGCGCTGGTTGATAACAAGTTGCGCGAGCACCGCTTGAACGACGTAAAAGAAATCACAATAAAGCCGGGACAAACTCTGCAAATGGGTTGCTTTAAAATACGAAGCGTAAACGTCAACCATTCCATAGCTGGTTCTCTCGCGCTGGCGATAGAAACGCCGCAGGGTGTAATTTTTCACAGCGGCGACTTTAAAATCGATTTGACTCCCGTCGCAGGCGAGCCTATAGATTTAAAAACAATTTCAGACATAGGTTCGCAAGGCGTGCTGTTGTATATGGGCGAAAGCACGAATATCGAGCGCGCGGGCTTTACAATGAGCGAAACGACGGTCGGCGCCACGCTGGACAGGCTGTTTGCGGAAAACGCGGGAAGGAGGCTTATCGTCGCAACGTTCGCCTCAAACGTTCACCGTCTGCAACAAATTATCGATATAGCCGTAAAGCATAAGCGTAAGGTCGCGCTTTCGGGAAGAAGCATGCTTAACGTTGTGGACGCGGCGGAAAAGATAGGCGAAATAAAAATTCCCGACGGGGCGCTTATAGATATTTCGCGCATCAAAAATATGCGCGACAGCGAAATCGTAGTAGTTTCAACGGGCAGTCAGGGTGAACCGATGAGCGCGCTTACCCGTATGTCGAACGGTGACAGCTCGCAGGTCACAATCGGCAATAACGACACGGTCATAATTTCCGCGTCGCCCATTCCCGGCAACGAAAAGCTCGTTTACAGGGTTATAAACAACCTTTACAGAAAGGGCGCTTCCGTAGTTTACGAAAGCCTTGAAAACATTCACGTTTCGGGTCACGCGTGTCAGGAAGAGCACAAAATAATGCACACCCTTTTAAAACCCAAATACTTTATACCCGTGCACGGAGAATACCGTCATCTCAAAAAGCACGGACAGCTTGCTCAGCAGCTCGGTATGCCCGAAAGCGCGATTTTCATTCCCGACATCGGCAACCGTATAGAAGTTACCGCAAACGGCTTGCGCCGCGCTGAGGACGTTTCGGCAGGCTCGCGCCTGATTGACGGCGAAGGAATAGAGGACGAGAAGGCGAGCGTGGTTATAGACGACAGGCGCAAACTTTCGGAGGAAGGACTTTTCATAATCTCCGTTGCCGTTCACGGCGGCGAAGTGGTGGGGGAGCCGGCAATTAATTCGCGCGGCTTCGTATTCGATTTCCACAGGGATTACAACAAAGAAATGCGCGAGGTAATTCTGCGCGCAATCGAAAACTACGACCTGTCTCGCGGAAGCGTGGACGAGCTGAAAAAGGTTATTAAGCGCAACTTTTTAAACTACCTTATAAGAAAGACGAAACAGTCGCCTATGGTCGTGCCCGTAGTGGTTGAAATATGAAATTCGATTACGCACATATGAATACCGCCGCAGGCGAAAGGAATACCCCTACCGCAAAGTTCAATTCCCCGAACATATGCGCAAAAATACAGTCGTTGCGCGAGGAAGCGTTTAAAAGACAAATTCCCACAGCCGACGACGAAACGCTTAATTTTTTAATGACGTTTCTTTCTGCGTTTCGTCCCGCAAATATATTAGAACTCGGTACGGCGATAGGAATTTCGGGCGCTGTTATGCTCGACGTATGCAAGACGGCGCACCTTACCACTGTCGAGCGCGACCCCCTGTTCCTCTCGGAGGCGGTTGAAAATTTCAACAAGCTCGGCTTTGCGGACAGGGTTTCCGCCATAGAAGGCGACGCGGGCGAAGTTATACAAACACTCGATAAAACGTTTGATTTTATCTTTCTCGACTGCGCGAAAGTACAGTATGTGAAATATCTGCCGCGACTTAAACAGCTTTTGAATTGCGGCGGCGTTCTTATTGCGGACGATGTGCTTTTGTTCGGTTGGATTACCGGCGAAACTCCCGTTCCCTCTAAACGCAGAATGTTGTACACCCACGTTAAGGAATACGTCGACGCGGTGACGCGCGACAAAGAATTAATAACCTCCGTCATAAACGTCGGCGACGGACTTGCAATGAGCGTAAAAATATGAAGGTTGAACTTCTTGCCCCTGCGGGCAATTTCGAAAAACTTAAAACGGCGTTTTACTTCGGCGCGGACGCGGCTTACGTCGGCGGCAAAGATTTTTCACTGCGCTCTTTTGCCGATAACTTTACGCGCGGCGAGCTTGAAGAAGCCGTAAAATATGCGCATGGCATCGGCAAAAAAATTTACGTTACAGCGAATATCTTTGCAAAGAACAAGGACCTCCCCCTACTCGAAGACTACTTTGCTTTCCTTGAAAGCGCTGGGGCCGACGCGGCGATTGTTTCCGATAGCGGCGCGGTTTACGCGGCGAAAAAATCGACGAAAAAATTACAGTTGCACATATCTACACAGGCGAATCTGACTAACAAGTACGCCGTTAAATTTTGGTATGAACAAGGCGCTTCGCGCGCCGTTCTCGCACGCGAGCTTTCTCTTGACGAAATTGCGGAAATTCACGCTTGCGTACCCGATATGGAATTGGAAGCGTTCGTGCACGGCGCAATGTGCATATCCTATTCGGGCAGGTGTCTTTTATCCGATTATCTTGCGCACCGCCCCTCTAATCGCGGCGAGTGCGTTCAGGCCTGTCGTTGGAATTACAGTATAAGAAAAAACGACGGACATTCGGACAGCGGCTGGCTGGACTTGCAGGAGGACGGACATGGCGCTTACGTTTTAAATTCTAAGGATCTGAATATGTCCGCGCACCTTGAAGACATGGCGCGGGCAGGAGTCTGCTCTTTTAAGATAGAGGGCAGAATGAAGTCCGAGTACTACCTTGCAACGGTTATAAACGCATACAGGCGGTGTATCGACAGCGGCTACGGCGAAACGGTCGGGCGCGAGCTTCTGACCGCCGCACACCGCGATTACACCACCGCTTACGCATTCGGAGAAAACGCGCAAACGGTGAACTATTCCGACAGTCAGGCGAAGGGCGACTGCGAGTATATTGCCAACGTTTTGGATTGTAACGACGGTTTTATAACCGTAGAAATGCGCGGACGCTTCAAGGTAGGCGACGAGTTGGAGGTGCTTTCCCCTTCGGAAAACTTTGCAAAAAGGTTCGTCGTGGAACTTGCTTACATAGGCGCAGATGAACAGGTGAGCGACTGTAAACTCGTACAGCAGAAATACAGAATACCTTGCCCTTACAAACTGGACAAGGGAGATATTTTAAGGCGCAGAAAATGAATTACGAAGTTAAAAACATTTACGGTAAAACCAACGGCGCGAAAATCACCGTAAACGTCGAAGGCTCTAAAAGCATAACGGCGCGCGCCTTCCTGCTTGCCGCGATAGCGGACGGCGAAAGCGTCATATACGGCGCAAGCCGCTCCGACGACTGCAATACCTTTCTCGGCTGTCTGAAATCGCTGGGCATAAAATGCTCGGCAGACGGCGGCACGGTAAAAATAGAGGGCTGCGGCGGCAAGCTTTCAAAAGGGCGCGGCGAGATAAACGTCGGCTCGGCGGGTACGGCGGCGCGTTTTATTCCCGCGTTTCTCGCGTTTCAGGACGGAGAATACAAGGTAGACTGCTCCGCGCAAATGAAGTCGCGACCCATCGCTCCGCTGATTTCGACGCTTAAAAGCTTAGGCGCGGAATTTACCTTTCTTGAAGAGGAAAACAAATTTCCGTTTATTATACGCGGCACGGCTTCGCCCTCTGCGAACATAAAGGTGAACGTAGGCGAAAGCAGTCAGTTTCTGTCCGCCCTTTTAATATCCTCCGTATGTTTGGCAAAGCCCGTAAAAATAACGGCGGAGGGCGAGCACGGTTTAAGCTACGTTAAAATGACTTCCGATATGCTGTGGTCGTTCGGCGCGGACGTGGAAGAAGACGGCGCAACCTATAAAGTAAGCGGTCGGCTTTCGGCAAAGCGGTACGACGTGGAACCTGACGTTTCCGCCGCTTGCTATTTCTACGCAATGAACAAAATACTCGGCACGTACGTTTCGGTCAAGGGCTTAATGCCGCACAGTATGCAGGGCGACGCAAAGTTTATCGAGCTTTTAAAAAATTTCGACGGCGGCAAAATAGACATGTCTGAATTTTCCGACCAAGCTTTGACGCTTGCCGCGATTGCGCCTTATTTTAACAATCCAACCGAAATATGCAACGTTGCCCATATCCGCAGACAGGAATGTGACAGAATTTCCGCGATAGTGAACAATCTCACCGCAATAGGCGTAAGGTGCGAGGAATTGCCCGACGGCGTAAAAATTTATCCTTCCCAACCGAAAGGCGGACGCATTTCAACTTACGGCGACCACCGCGTGGCAATGAGCTTTGCGCTCACCGGACTGCGCGCCGACGGTATTATAATAGAAAACGCGGAAGTGTGTTCTAAAACTTTCAAGGATTATTTTTCCGTTCTCGACGAAATTTGCGAAAAGATAACCGCAAGAGTATAAATTTACTTTACATTTGCGAACCGTTGTGCAATAATTAATGTAATAAAAATCAATTACAAAAATTTACGAGGGGAAAAGTGGAACTGGTAAAAATTCGGTTTGGAACGTCGCTGTTTTACTATATATACATAGTTTTGTTTATCGGCGCGTTCGTAGGTTTGTACTTTCTTTTAAGAAAGAAAAGCGAAAGGGTTAAGTATTGGACTCTGTTCGGAATACTCGCGCTCAACTTCGCGTTGCATTTCATAAAACTTGCGTTCCCGCAGTATACGGGTTTCCCCGCAGTTATAAGAAAATGCTCGTTTGAAAATATCTGCGCTGTAAGCACGCTTATTTTCCCCTTTATCTATCTTTCCAAAAGCAAGGCGGGCAAGGACTATATGTTCTATCTCGGCACCGTCAGCGGCATTGCGGGTTGCGTTGCGCCCATGCCCGTCGTAAGTATGGACTTGAACTTTTACGAGCCCGAAACGCTTCGTTACTATATCTGCCATGCAGGTATATGGATTGTGCCCCTGCTTATGGTTGTGCTAGGCCTGCACAAGCTCGACTACCGCAGAATTTGGAAGTCGTTCGTAATTTACTTCGTCGTGCTCGGCGTTATAATAATCAACGAACTTATTCTGATTCGTATCGGTTGGGTCGGCACGTCGTCGCTGGAAGAATTCTTCGACGCGAACGAACGCGATATGGGCTATGCGATTGGGCTTCCCGACGGAATGGAAGGAATTGCGAAGTACGTTTTGTGGCTCACGCCCAAGTGCTGGAAGGACCCTTACGTCCCCATTTTGTGGGAGTTCTTCCCTATGGTTATACTCGGCGGCATAGTTGCGCTTCTGATGTCTATGTACTGGGAACACGAGCATTTCAAAACGGATATGATTGCGCTGTGGAAAAAGACGAAAGTCGTTTGCGGGGTAATCAAAGTGAAAACCGTAAACTTTGCCTCCAAAGTTAAATCGCATTTTAAAAACACGGACGAGCCTTTAACGGAAGATCAGCCCCGAAAAGACGACGGTGAAGAAAACGCGGACGAAGAATAATAAAACTAAACCGGCGGACGGGAAACGTTCCGCCGATTTTATTTTGCTTTTAAAAAGTCAATATGTTATAATGGGTTTATGGAAAGAATTATAATTCATTCCGATTTAAATAACTTTTACGCGACGGTTGAAAAAATTTTAAATCCCGAGCTCGAGGGCAAACCCGTAGCTGTTTGCGGAAGCAAGGAGGAGCGGCACGGAATAGTGCTTGCGAAAAGCGAGGAAGCGAAGAGAACAGGCGTAAAGACGGGCGAGGCAATCTGGCAGGCAAAACGAAAATGTCCGGATTTGATTTGCGTGCCGCCGCACTTCGATTTGTATATAAAAATGTCGTCCGAAGTCCGCGCTGTTTACGCGCGCTATACGGACCTGATTGAAAGCTACGGCATCGACGAGTGTTGGCTCGACGTTTCGTCGGGAACGCGCCTATTCCCCGAATACGACGGAGAAAAATTCGCGGAGGAGGACGGTGTAAAACACTATTCCGACGGATTTTTAAGGCATCTCGGCGACGTGATAAGGAACGCTGTGAAAAGCGAACTCGGCGTAACGGTTTCCTGCGGAGTTTCTTTCAACAAAGTTTATGCAAAGCTCGGTTCGGAACTAAAAAAGCCCGACGGCACGTCGGTAATTTCCGCCGCGCGCTATAAGGAAGTAATTTTCGGTTTGCCCGTTTCCGACCTGCTTTTCGTCGGAAAAGCTACGGAACAGAAATTGAAGGCAATGGGCATAACCACAATCGGCAGACTTGCCGCAGCGGACGACAACCTGATAATAAAAACGTTCGGTAAGGTGGGGCGCAATTTATTGCGGAACGCTCGCGGCGAGGACGACGAACCTGTCCGTCACATGAACGACAAGCGTGAAATGAAGTCTATCGGTAACTCGTGCACCTACGCGGAGGACGTTACCGACTTGAAGCGCATAGAGCGCTATCTGTATGTATTGTCGGAGAGCGTGGCGGCGCGCCTGCGCGAATCGGGGCAAGGGCTTGCGGACACCGTGCACTTGTGGGTGCGCGACAGTAACCTGAGCGATTTTTCGGTACAAAAGAAAGTTCGGCATACCGCCTTGTGCGGCGAGATAGCCCGCCATGCCTTCGGACTGTTTTGCGCAAACATAAAACCGCCGTTCAAAGTGCGGTCGCTTGGAGTTACCGTTTCGGGCTTTGATAACGGTACGTCGCAGATTACTCTTGACGAAGCGTGCGGCAAATACAAAAAACTCGAAGCGGTCGAAAGGTGCGTGGACGAAATCCGCAAAAAGCACGGCTACGACAAGCTGCAACGCGGAATAGTTGCAGAGGATCCGCGCGAGATGAGCAACGATATTAAAAGCACTCACCTTATAAAGCCCGCGAAAATAGATTATCCCGACGAGGACGGCGTTTAAAAGCGCCGAATATAAGTGCGAAATTGATTTGACAGCGGCGCGTAAATTTCTTATAATTTTAAAGTAAATAATTCATAGGAGTAAATGTAAATGAACTTACCCGAGAGGTTCGGCTCGAAAGTATTCAATGATTCCGTACAGAAAGAAACACTGCCCAACGAAGTTTACAAGGCTTTGAGGGCGACGATAGAAACGGGCAAACCGCTTGACACGTCTATCGCGGGTTCGGTTGCTTCTGCAATGAAGAAGTGGGCGGTATCGCAGGGCGCAACGCACTATACGCACTGGTTTCAGCCGCTTACCGGACTGACGGCGGAAAAGCACGACAGCTTTATCGAGCCTGAGGGCGACAAGGTAATAATGCGTCTTACGGGCAAAAGCCTGATAGTCGGCGAGTCGGATGCGTCCAGCTTTCCTTCGGGCGGTTCACGCGTAACATATATGGCGCGCGGCTATACCGCATGGGACCCCACGTCGCCGGCATTCGTAAAGGACGGTACGCTGTACATACCTACGGTGTTTGTTTCCTACACGGGTGAAACTCTCGATAAAAAAGCGCCGCTGTTACGTTCTATGAACGCGATAGACAAGCAGGCGAAAAGAATTTTAAAACTATTCGGTATAGATTGCAAAAAGGTGTTCACTACGGTGGGACCCGAACAGGAATATTTCCTCATAGACGAAGAGGAATACTCGCGCCGCAAGGATTTGCGCCTTACGGGAAGGACGCTTTTCGGTGCGCCCGTCGCTCGCGGTCAGGAGTTGGAGGACCACTATTTCGGTTCGTTGAAGCCGCGAATCGCCGCGTTCATGCGCGAGCTTGACGAAGAGCTGTGGAGCTACGGCATACCCTCCAAAACAAAGCACAACGAGGTTGCGCCCGCACAGCACGAAATGGCGCCCGTTTTCGATACTTCCAACGTTGCGGTGGACGCGAATATGCTTACAATGGAGCTTATGCGCACCGTCGCAAAACGCCATAATCTTGTCTGCCTGTTGCACGAAAAACCTTTCGAGGGAATTAATGGTAGCGGCAAACACAACAACTGGTCAATGTCGACCGACACCGGATTAAATCTTTTAAATCCCGGCAACTCACCGGAAAGCAACACGCTCTTCAAGCTTGTGCTTGCGGCTGTGGTGAAAGCCGTCGACGACTATCAGGGTATTTTGCGCGGCTCGGTGGCTTCCGCCGCGAACGACCACAGGCTGGGCGCAGACGAAGCTCCGCCCGCTATAATTTCCGTATATCTCGGCGACCAGCTCGGCGCTCTTGTGGACAGTATAGTAAAGGGCGAAAATTATGTGAGCGGAAAACAGCCGGAGTGCTCGATAGGCGTTCCCGAATCTCCTATATTCCCCAAAGACGCGACAGACAGAAACAGAACCTCGCCTTTTGCGTTCACGGGCAATAAATTCGAGTTCAGAATGCTCGGCTCGCAGGCTAACGTTTCCGACGCGAACATCTGCCTCAACACGATTGTTGCGGACGCGTTCGAACAGCTTGCCGACGAGTTGGAGTGCAGTAAGGACTTTAAAAAAGACGTGGATAAAGTTATCGCGCGTGAGCTTAAAGCTCACTACCGCATAATTTTCAACCACGACGGTTACGGTCCCGAATGGGAAACGGAGGCGGCAAAGCGCGGACTTCTCAACCACAAAAACACTGCCGACGCAGTACCCGTATTCTACGAACAAAGAAACGTTGACGTGTTTGTAAAGCAAGGTGTATTCACTGCGGCGGAAGCCGTAGCGCGTGCAGATATCAGGCTTGAAAACTATACGAAGATTATCAATATAGAAGCGCGCACAATGCTTGAAATGGCAAAGAGGGACATTATCCCTGCCGTATCCGATTTTATAGGCGCGCTCTGCCAGAATTTTACGGCTAAAAAATCCGTTGCGGTGCTTCCGAGCACTACGGAATACGAACTGATAAAGAAGCTTTCCGCCCTCAACGACAAGACGAGCGCGGCGGTGGAAAAACTTGAAAAAGACCTTGCGAAGACCGACAAAACGGACTTCCGCAAAGCGTCGCAACATATGGCGCACGTCGTTATCCCCGACATGGACGAAGTGAGAAAGTACGCCGACGAAATGGAGAAGCTGACCTCTTCCGATTACTGGCCTTTCCCGACGTACTTCGAACTATTGTATAACGTATAAAATTTATCAAGCCGCCGCATTCAAGCGGCGGCTTTTTAACAAGTTTACAAATTAAGATAAAGGTGCTATAATTACTTAAATTTATGCAGAATACAAAACTTAAAAAAGCCTTGCGCGCTTTTGCGGACAACGGAATAAACCTTGTGCTGTTGAGTATCCTTACGGGACTTTTTGCGGGCGTGGTAGTGACATTCTATAATATTCTTGCCTCTATCGGCGAGCATACTGCGGAAAATCTGTACGCGCTCATTCTTGGCAATCCCGCTTTTATTTCCGTGCTCTTTCTAGGGCTTGCGGCGGGCGGTATAGTGATAGGCACATTCGTTCGCTTCGTCCCTATGATACGCGGCAGCGGAATACCGCAGATCGAGGGCGCTTCGCGCGGAATTATCCGCTTTAAGTGGTACGTTACAATGTGCTCTATGTTCGCGGCGTCGCTCGCGTGCGTGTTTATGGGGCTTTCGGCTGGTGCGGAAGGTCCTTCGCTCGAAATAGGCGGCTGTGCGGGCGAGGCGGTGGGGGCAACGCTCAGGCGCTCGCAAATGGTAAGAAGACTGCAAATTGCTTCGGGCTCGAGCGCAGGGCTTGCCGTCGCGTTTAACGCTCCGATTACGGGACTTGTTTTTGCTATGGAAGAAGCGTTCCGTTCGTTCTCTCCGCAGGTGTTCGTCTGTGCGGCGATAAGCGTCGTTACCTCGCTGTTTACAAGAAATTTAATCCGTCCCGCAATAGGTTACGGAACGGGCTTTACGTTTGAAAATTTCACTTTTGCGGAGTTTAGTCTCGGCTCGTGCCTGTGGGCAATTCCCGCCGCGCTCGTCACCGCGCTTGCAGGCGTTGCGTTCTATTATTCTGTGTTCGGCGCAAAAAAGTTTTTCAAGCATATTAACTTTTTAAAGGGCGCGGGAAAGTTTATTTTCGTGTTCCTTATTGCGGGCAACTTCGCGCTAATAACCTCCTATGCGATAGGCGGCGGACATTCGTTTATTTCGGCGCTCGCTTCGGGTGACGGCGCTATTGAGGTCGAAAAGGTGTTCGGCATAAGCGTTGCGCTAAGTTTGGTAATAATAGTGGTAATCCGTTTTATTGCGGCGGCTATGAATATGGCTTGCGGCGTGCCCTGCGGCGTGTTTATTCCAATGCTTGCGGTGGGCGCAGGCATAGGCGCGCTTCTGTCGTTACTGTTTCAGAAAATGGGTATGAACGGCGCGTACAGCGATTACATTGTTATTATCTGTATGTCTGTGTTCTTCACAGCCATAGTTAAAGCGCCCATTACCGGCGTTGTAATGGTCTTCGAACTTACAGGTCAGTTCACTAACTTTCTTCCCGCGCTTTTGGGAATTGCGGTCGGCTATCTCGTAAGTATGCTTTTCAAGGTTCAGCCTATTTACGAGCGCAATTTGGAAGAGTTTATAGAAACGGAAAAAATTTACGTTAACGTTCGCAAGGAAAAAGTTTCCCTGCTCATCACGCCAGACTCTAAGGCGGACGGAGCAAAGATACGCGCGTTGATTTGGCCTACGAACGGGCTTGTGGTTCAGATAATAGAACCCGACGGAAAAATAACCGTGCCCGACGGGGAAACGGTTATGCACGCAGGCTCGACGCTTGTGTTCGAATGCGAAACAACCTCACGCGAGGAACTTATAAATTATCTTGTAAGCATTGTCGGGAAACAACCCGAAGAGCAAGAGGGTAGTAACGCGGACGCAATGAAAAATATCGAAACTGAATAATATCAAACGGGGGCGCGTGCTTTACGGCACGCGCCCCCGTTGTTATGTTTAAGGCTATAAGTTCAGCTTTCCCTGCCGAGAACAAAATCGATTCTGCAATCGAAGCTTTGCGCTATCTTTATTACGTTTTCAAGAGTGGGCAATCTTTTCCCGCTTTTCCATTCGTAGTATCTGCTTTTGGGAACGGGCACTCTGTCGTAAAATTCGCTTGCGTTGGTTTTGAAATGCTTAGTTAAAAACTTAATTTGCTCGGAGAACGGCGGACAAACCTTGAATGTAAGCGTGTCGTTAAAATCCTCGAAGCCCAAAAGAAAATCTGTCGAGCAGTTAAAATAATCGGCAAGCAAAACTATGCTTCGCACTGTCGGGCAGTGCTCGGCTTTTAAATATCGCGTAATGCATGACGCTTGCATGCCAAGCTCGTTTGCAAGCGTTTTTGAGTTAATACTTCTTTCAAACATCAACTCTTCAAGGATTTCGTTGAATTTGCGTAAAATATCCATTGTGTTAAATCAGCTTTCCCTGCCGAGCAGAAAATCAAGCGAGCAGTCGAAAAATTTTGCTATCAGTATTGCGTTTTGAACATTCGGCATACGCTTTCCGTGATACCAATCGTCAACGCTTTGTTCGGCAAAGCTGTTGCTTTTGCAAAAAGCGTATCGAGTTAAATTTTTATTTTCAAGCAGCTGCCTGAACCGCTGCGCAAAATTTCCGCTTGCGCTGTAAACTTTATCGCCGTTATCCGTCAAACCCAAAAGGAAGTCGACCGA
This sequence comes from uncultured Christensenella sp., assembly GCA_910585705.1. Taxonomy (GTDB): domain Bacteria; phylum Bacillota; class Clostridia; order Christensenellales; family Borkfalkiaceae; genus Coproplasma. The sequence continues at coordinate 922,193 of CAJUER010000001.1, read as the reverse complement.
ACAGCCGAAATAATCGGCGACAGCCGCCACGTTTGACAGTGAAGGAAGGCATTGCTTGCGCAGATACCTGTAAATTACCGAGCGGTCTATTCCGATGGCTTGCGCCAACTTTTCGGGCGTTGTTTTATTGTCGAAAATAAGCTCGGAAAACGTTTCGCCAAAGTTCGACAAAATATCCATAAATTAGTGCCTCCTTATGAAAATATTATCCCTTATATGTGCCTATTTATACTTGCAATAGGCATATGTTAGGGGTATAATATAAATACACAATCGGTGCGCAGATGATAGTGAAAAACAAAAAGGAGAAATTAAATGAATAATACGCGAAAGTCAAAATCGGCAATCGAAGGTTTTACGCCGAAAAGTTTATTGTCCGATATAAAACTTGCGCTCGATATTTGTTTCGTTGCGGATATCGGGCAGGTTGGCGAAAATTTGTATTTGCAATTTGCAAACGGTAAAAAGTTCAAACTGTATTTGGAAGAAATATAATAATGAAGACCGACGGCAGGTTAAATCTTGCGGTCGGTTTTTCTTTTAAACGCAACGGTTAACACTTGACTTATAAGCCCGTATGGATATAATATATAGTGTAATTAAAAAGAAGGTGGCGAATATGCTTACAAGTATCTGCGGAATAAACTGGGGCGACGAAGGCAAGGGCAGAATGGTTGACCTGCTTTCAAGCGATTTCGACGTTGTCTGCCGTTATCAGGGCGGCAACAATGCAGGACACACCGTTATAAACGACAGGGGCAGATTCATTTTAAATCTGCTTCCTTCGGGCATTCTGCGCGAGGACGTGGTGAACGTTATGGGTTGCGGTATGGTTATCGATTTGAAGCATTTGTGCGGTGAAATTCAAAAGTTGCGCGAAAGCGGTATTAAAATATCCCCTGCGAACCTTAAAATCAGCGACAAGGCGATTATCACAATGCCCTATAATGTTTTGCAGGATATTATGGAAGAAGACCGCCTTACTAAAGCGACGGGCAAGCCCTACGGCTCTACTCGGCGCGGCATTGCGCCCGTGTATGCGGACAAATATATGAAAAAGGCTTTCCGCATGGGTGAGCTTTTGAACCCCGAACTTTTATATAAGCGCGTGCCCGACATTGTGGCGTGGAAGAATATGACCATAAAGGCATACGGCTTCGAGCCTGTTAAGGCGGAAGAGATTATAGAATATTTCGAAACCTACGGCAAGCCTTTGGCGGAATACGTCACCGATACGGGACTGTATTTAAACGAGGCGCACGGTAACGGAAAGAATATTATGTTCGAAGCTCAGCTCGGCGCGCTCCGCGATATAGACTACGGCATTGTTCCCTATACATCGTCGTCGTCGACGATAGCGGCGTACGCACCCATAGGCGCGGGCGTTCCCAACCTCAAACTTACAAATTCCATAGGCATTATGAAAGCCTATTCCAGTTGCGTCGGCGCGGGTCCTTTCACCTGCGAATATTTCGGGGAAAAGGCTGAAAAACTGCGTTCGCTCGGAGGCGAATACGGCGCGGCAACAGGCAGACCGAGAAGGGTAGGTCCTTTCGACGCGGTGGCTTCGCGTTACGGCATACGCTGTCAGGGCGCGGACGAAATCGCTCTTACCAAGCTCGACGTGTTGGACGATTACGAGGAAATAGAAATCTGCACGCACTACAAGCTGAACGGCAAGATTATAGACGAGTTCCCTTTTACCGATGTGCTTGACGAATGCGAGCCTGTTTTTGAAAAGGTGAAGGGTTGGCACTGCGACATTTCCAAATGCCGAAAAAAGGAAGATTTGCCCAAAGAAGCAATAGAATATATCCGCCTGTTGGAACAGCTGTGCGGCTGTAAAATTAATTACGTTTCCGTCGGCGCAGAGCGCGACGCTTACGTTAAAATGTATTGATTAAAACTTAACTCCGCGTAAATTTTTCGCGGAGTTTAAAATTAGGAATGAATATGAAGTTTTATAAGATGCACGGAATAGGTAACGACTATATCTATTTCGACTGTATGAATAAGGAAATCAAAAACCCCGAACAGCTTTCGGTAAAGCTTTCGGACAGACATTTTTCTATCGGCGGCGACGGCGTTATTTTGCTTTGCCCCTCGAAGATTGCGGACTGTAAAATGCGTATGTTCAATGCGGACGGTTCGGAAGGAAAAATGTGCGGCAACGGCATAAGATGCGTGGGAAAACTTGCGCACGACTTGGGCTACGTCACGGGCGATACTTGTACGGTGGAAACGCTTTCGGGCGTGAAAACCTTACGCTTTTTCTTGGGAAAGGACGGCAAGGTCGAAAGCGTAAAAGTCGATATGGGCGCGGCGGTGTTGAACGGTGAAAAAATCCCTTCGGATATTAAGGGCGAAAAAGTAGTAAACTATCCGTTGAACGTCGGCGGGCAAACCTACGGCGTAACGCTTGTTTCTATGGGCAATCCGCACTGCGTGGTTTTCGCCGATCCCGATAAAATTGACGTGGAGGCGCTTGGCAAGCAGTTTGAAAATCACCCCGCTTTCCCCGACAGGATAAACACCGAGTTCGTGAAGGCAGAGGGGCGCAACAGGCTTAAAATGCGAGTGTGGGAGCGCGGAAGCGGCGAAACGTTTGCATGCGGCACGGGTGCGTGCGCCTGCGCGGTTGCGGCGGTTTTGAACGGTTTATGCGATAAGGGAGAGGAAATAACCGTGTCCCTTCTCGGCGGCGAGCTTAAAATAGTTTACACGGACGAAACCGTGTATATGACGGGCGGCGCGACGCTTGCGTTCACAGGCGATATAGAAATTTAAAATTTCTCAAAAATCGCGTTTATTCGGCGGCATACTCTTGCAAAAGCTTTGCCGTTATGTTACAATTATAAAGATTTTGCAAACGTAAAAATCAGGAGAGAATTATGACAAAGTACATTTTCGTTACGGGCGGCGTCGTTTCGGGTTTAGGCAAAGGAATAACCGCCGCGTCGCTCGGCAGACTTTTGAAGTGCAGGGGCTATAAGGTTGCTTCGCAGAAGCTTGACCCTTATATCAATATCGATCCCGGCACAATGAGCCCTTATCAGCACGGAGAAGTTTTCGTAACCGACGACGGCGCGGAAACCGACCTCGATTTGGGACATTACGAAAGGTTCATAGACGAAAATCTCAATAAATATTCAAACCTTACTACCGGTAAGGTTTATTGGAACGTTCTCAATAAAGAGCGTAACGGCGAATATCTCGGTCAGACCGTGCAGGTAATTCCGCACGTTACCAACGAAATAAAGTCGTTCATATACAACGTAGGCAAAACTACGGGAGCGGACGTCGTCATAACCGAAATAGGAGGAACTATCGGCGACATAGAAAGCCAGCCCTTTATCGAGGCTATCCGTCAGGTCGCTCGCGAGGTCGGCAGGGACAACTGCTGTTTTATACACGTTACGCTTGTTCCCTATATTTCCGGCTCGGAAGAATTCAAGTCCAAACCCACACAGCACTCCGTAAAGGAATTGCAGGGTATGGGCATCAATCCCGATATAATTATGGCGCGCGTGGACGAGCCTATGCCCAAAGACGTACGCGCTAAAATTGCAATGTTCTGCAACGTAGAACCCGAGTGCTGTATGGAAAATTTAACTCTCCCCGTACTGTACCGCTGTCCTATAATGCTGGAAGAAGCTAACTTCTCTGAAATAGTTTGCAAGAAATTAAAACTTGACCCGAGAGTTATCGATTTGACCGAATGGAATAAGATGCTCGAACGCATTGCCGCAAGGGACAAGACCGTGAATATCGCGCTTTGCGGAAAGTACGTTCAGCTTCACGACGCGTACCTTTCCGTTGCCGAAGCGTTGGCGCACGCAGGATACGAAAACGCGGCGAAGGTAGAAATAAAGTGGGTGGATACCGAAGAGATTACGCCCGAAAACGTAGATAAAATTTTCAACGGAATTGACGGTATTCTCGTGCCGGGCGGCTTCGGCAATCGCGGTATAGAGGGTAAAATTCTCTGCGCAAAGTACGCGCGCGAGCATAACGTGCCTTATCTCGGCATATGTTTGGGTATGCAGACCGCAGTAATAGAGTATGCGCGTAACGTACTCGGCTTTGCGGACGCAAACTCGTCGGAATTCGACCCCGAATCCAAACACTGCGTAATAGATTTAATGCCCGACCAGCACGGAGTGAAGATGGGCGGAACAATGCGTCTCGGTGCGTATCCTTGCAAGGTTATCGGCGATATAATGAAGCGCGCTTACGGCGTAAACGAAATTTCCGAACGCCACCGCCACAGATACGAGTTCAACAACAAATTCAAAAAGCAGATAGAAAAAGCGGGTATGATTGTTGCGGGAACTTCGCCTGACGGGCTTTTGGTTGAAGCGGTTGAAATTCCCTCAAACGACTTTTTCATCGGCGTTCAGTATCACCCCGAATTCAAATCGCGTCCGCAGTCGGCTCACCCCGTGTTCCGCGAGTTTATTAAACACGCGGTAAAGTATATGGGCGCAAAAAATTAAGGTAAACCAACAATGAAATTCAATAGTCATTTTTCGGAAATTTCCGAAAACTATCTTTTTGCCGAAGTTGCGGACAGGGTTGCCGCATACTCCAAAGCGCACCCCGATAAAAGCATTTTAAAACTCGGTATCGGCGACGTTACGTTGCCGCTTGCACCCGCCGTAATCGAGGCTATGCACGGCGCGGTCGACGATATGTCGCGCAAGGAAACTTTCAAAGGCTACGGTCCTTACGAGGGCTACGATTTCCTCAGAGAAAGCATAAAAAATTATTATTCTTCGCACGGCGTAAAGCTTGCGGCAGACGAAATTTTCGTTTCCGACGGAGCTAAATCCGATCTCGGGAATATTCTCGACGTTTTCGCAAAAGATAACGTTGTGTGCGTTCCCGACCCCGTTTATCCCGTTTACGTAGATACTAACGTAATGGCGGGCAGGAAGGTTATTTTTGCTTCGGCAACCGAAAGCAACGGATTTTTGCCCATGCCCGACGGTAAAACGGACGCGGATATAATTTATATATGCTCGCCGAACAATCCCACAGGCGCGGCTTACGACAAGGCGCAGCTTAAAGAGTGGGTAGACTACGCGAACAAAAAGGGCGCGGTGATTTTATTCGACGCCGCTTACGAATGTTTCATTTCCGACGATAATCTCGCGAGGTCGATTTTTCAGATTGACGGCGCAAGAACCTGCGCGATAGAGTTCTGCTCGTTTTCCAAAACCGCAGGCTTTACCGGTACGCGCTGCGGCTATACCGTTATCCCGCACGAACTTAAAAAGGACGGCTTGAAGGCAAACGCAATGTGGTACAGGCGTCAGGCAACCAAATTCAACGGCGTGCCTTACATTGTTCAGAAAGGCGCGGCGGCTGTCTTTACTGAGGACGGTCGGCGACAGATACGCGAAAATCTGAACTATTACCGCGAAAACGCAAAAATTATCGCGGACTGTATGGACAGACTTAAAATATGGTACACGGGCGGCAAAAACTCGCCCTACATCTGGCTGAAATGTCCTGACGGAGTTGACAGCTGGAAGTTCTTCGACCGACTTTTGAACGATATACAGGTGGTCGGCACTCCCGGCGCGGGCTTCGGCAAAAACGGCGAAGGCTTTTTCCGCCTGACTGCTTTCGGCAGCAGGGAAGTAACGAACGAAGCCGCGTCACGGCTTGAAAAACTTTTAAAATAAATTATACGGTGAAATATGAACGAAAAATACGAAAGGGGAGCAGGCGTCCTTTGCCACATATCTTCGCTGCCGAATAAATACGGCATCGGTTCGTTGGGCAGAGAGGCGTACGAGTTTGCCGATTTTCTTAAAAAATCACGCGTGAAATACTGGCAGATTCTTCCGCTCGTTCAGACGGGTTACGGCGACAGTCCGTATCAAACTGTTTACTGCAATTCGGGCAACCCCTATTTTATCGATCTGGAATCGCTTAAAGAGCAGGGGCTTCTCGACGAAGAGGAATTGCAGTCTGCGGAAATGCCCGCAGGCGACGCGGATTACGAAACGCTGTACAAAAACCGTTATAACGTTCTGCGCCTCGCATACGCGCGTTTCAACGTGAAGGACAGGGAATTCGAAGACTTCGTACAAAACGGCGGATTTGACGACTACGCTTTGTTTATGTCGCTTAAAAGCCGTTACGGCGGCACGTTCGACTCGTTCCCGCTTTCCTATAAGTACAGGGAAAGTTTTGCGTTGCAGGAGTTTAAAAATTCCGTCTACAAAAGCGAATATCTTTTCTGGCAGTTTTTGCAGTTCGTATTCTGCAAACAGTGGGAAAAATTGAAAAAATACGTCAACTCGCTCGGCATAAAAATAATCGGCGACGTGCCTTTGTACGTTGCTTACGACTCGTCCGACGTATGGGCTCACCCTGAAATTTTCAAGCTCGACGCGGATTTGAAGCCCACTTCCGTAGCGGGCGTCCCCCCCGATTATTTCTGCGATAAAGGTCAGCTGTGGGGAAATCCGCTTTATAATTGGGACGCGCTTTCGGCGCAGAATTACGAGTGGTGGATTAACAGAATCGAGAAGGCGTGCAAAATGTTCGACGTTATCCGTATCGACCATTTTCGCGGACTCGACAGATATTATGCTATACCTGCTTGCAACACGACGGCGGAATTCGGCGAGTGGCTTCCCGGTCCCGGAATGCGCCTTTTCAACGAAATAAGAAGAAGGCTGGGCGACGTGGAAATTATCGCCGAAGATCTGGGCATAATCGACAGCGGCGTGGTGAAGCTGCGTATGCGCACGGGCTTTCCCGGTATGAAAGTTCTGCAATTTGCTTTCGACGGCACTCAGACCAATTCTTACCTTCCCAAAAACATAGACAATAATTCTGTAGTTTATACCGGCACGCACGACAACGATACGACGCTCGGATTTATTTCGGCGATGGACGAGGAGCAGTTCAAAGAGTTTAAAAAGCAACTGCGCTCGTCTATGAAGGACGTAAACGTCGTAATGCCAGTCGTTTCGCGCGAGGACGCGGTTTACGCGCTCAACGCTTGCGCACTCGCTTCGAGGGCTTGCATTGCGGTACTCCCCGTGCAGGACGTGCTTGCGCTCGATACAAACAGCAGAATGAACGTGCCTTCCACTGTCGGCGGTAACTGGCGGTTCAGGCTCGACAAAATTCCCGACAGGCTTCATGCGGCGATACTCCGCAAAATGGTAATAAGTTCGGTAAGATAAAAAAAACGGCTGTTTTCACAGCCGTTTTTGCATTTCTATTTTTCGAAAATTCTCGTACAAAGTACGGTCATGTCGTCGGTAACGGTTTGGCTTGTCCGCGCCAATGCGTCCGCAAGAATTTTATCCGCAAGCGATTGGGGATTGAGCGGTTTAAGCTCCTGCAAAAAAGCGTACAAATCTGTTTGCGAAGGGAAAGCGGAAGTTATCCCGTCGCTCATAAACACCACAATGTCGCCGTTTTTAAGCTGTTCCGAGCAAACCGTCGGGCGCAGGTTGTCGAGTATGCCGAGCGGTAGACTCTGGCTTTCAAGCACTTTTATTTCGTTTTCGCGCACTATAATTCCCGCAGGAGAGCCTATCTTTACAAAATTTGCAATGCCTGTGTTGAGGTTTACCGCCGCAATGTCTATGCATGTAAACCGTTCGTCGCGGTTGAATGAAAGCAGTTTGTTTATTGTGTTAAGCACAGTGCCTTCCGGCATTTCAGCACGGTAAAACGCTTCTATAAGCGATATGGCGGTGGAGGAAACTTTCTTCGCGTATTCGCCGCTTCCCATACCATCGGATAAAGCCATTAAAAAGCTGTGTTCGTTTATCTTTATAACGGAGTGGGTATCGCCCGAAACCTTTTCGCCTTTTTTTATTGCATAAGCCACGCCGAACGCCGCGTCCAGTCTCGGCGGCGCACAAAATACAAGACTGCACTTTTCATTGTCGTAGCATAGCTTATCCTTTAAAATATATCTGCGCTGAGTCGTTTCCGCAAGGGTGCGGGTAATCGCTTTTAAATTTGTGTTTGCCGTTGTTACCGCAGTTATTTCCATATCCTCGCCGTTTACATACAGCTCGGGGCAGGGTATGCCGTTAGCGGAAAGTTTTACTTTTATAAGTTCTTCCAGTTCCGAATATTCGCTGTAACTTTTGCACAGCTCTACCGCACATGATTTCATAACTTCCGCAACGCCGCGCGCCTGTTCGGCAAGCAGAGCCCTGCCGCTTTTTGCGTTTTCCGCTTCGGTCATAAACCTGCGGTATTCCGCAATAAGCGAATTAAGCCGCTTTAAAACGCCCGAAGCGTCCGAGCAGTTTACGGTTATTTCCGAAGGTAGGTCGATAAGGCTGACCTTGCCTTTAACGCTACCCGTATCTATAAGTTTTTTAAAACCCGTGTAAACGTTCGTCTTTGCGCACTTCTTGTTTTTATCGCAGTCCTTGCAGCATTTTTCTTTAAGATCTTCGAGAATTCTGTCACGCGCCGATTTTTCGTTAATATCCTCGTCAAGCGCGTTGAAGGCGCACTCTATTTCGCGGAACACTTCCGATATGCGGTATAGTTTTTCGCTTGTGCGGCGGCGGCTTCTCGTTACGGCGGTGTCTGGCAGAACCTCCTTTACGAGCAGCGCGCTCTTTATTTTTTTGCAGAACGCGTCCGAAGGCAGGGAGGGTAAAAGCACGCAGCAGAATAACAGCAGTGCTTTAAAAACTATGAGCACGGCAGAACAGTCGTATCCGCCTGAAAAGTAGCAATAAACGGCGGCAAGCCCGCCGCCTACCGCGCCTGCGACAAACCGTCCGGCTTTGGAAAACAGCAGAACGAAAACCGCACCCGCAACGTAAGCGGTAAGCGGCGAGGGATTGAACGTGACAAGAGAAGGCGGTGCGGCGAGCACAAGCGCAGTAATGACCGCCGCCGGCGAACGCGCAACCCTCACGCAGATAATCAACAGTCCCGCCGCAACTGCGGTGTAGAACCCGAAGCCTATCAGATTGTAAAGCCCCGTGCCCGTTGCGGTGAAAACCACTCCGCAGCAAACCAGCTCCTCCTCTTTAAGGCGGCAGCGGTACACCCTGAAAAGCAGTGCGTAAACCGTTCTGAAACAGAAAAACGAGAACGCGGCTACCGCAACGGCGGCAATGGCTTTCAAGGCAAATTCGTTGTTTAAGGCGCCCAAGCCTTCTATGCCCTTCCAGGGCGCAAATACTATATACAGTGAAAGTGATATGGCAAGGTATGCCGCCGCTTCGAAGCGTATTTTTCTTTTTGTGCGGCGGTAAATAAACGTAACCGCGCACAGAAAGCCCGCCTCGAACAGGCTCAAAAGCGTTAAAATATAATTTAAGTGCACGGCGGAAGCGGCAACGTAAAGCAACGGCGTTGCTATTATGTTTGCTCCGCATAAAAGCATAGCGAAATACAGCCCCAGCGAAAGCGGAACGCCTTCGAGTGCTTTGTTCATTAAAACGAGTACTACGGCATAGACCGCGTACAGTATTACGCTTTTTACGTTCAGTTTAACGGACATAACCTAATTTTAGCGGTATTTATGCCGAAAAATTTGTCTGTTAATTAAATAAAATGTAGATTAACGTATTATTTCACAAAGAAAAAGCTGGAAAATTATTACATTTGCAGAAAGTTAATAATAAAAGTTATAAAGGCTTATAATAGTTAATGATAAAAAACTTTTGCGCTTTTAATTGACATATCTTTCCATATTGTGTAGAATTATAAGGAAAAAATAAATGATGATGCGCTTGGAGGAATTATGGAAGAAGAGAGGGAAGAGGGCGGCTTAACGTTCGGTGAAATTTTACGAGTAATTTTTTCACAGAAATGGCTTGTTCTTATTATAACCGCACTGATAACGGTAGCGGGCACGCTCGGCGTGTATTTCGGAATGAATAACAGCAGGCGCGAGTATTCCGCTTCGTTTGTTTTAAATCTTCCCGGAAGCAACGCGGCTTCCGTCAACTACGTTTATCCCGACGGCACAACTTTCTATTATTCCGACATGGTTTCGATAGAAACATTAAGGTCCGTCAAGGCTTCGGACGAAGCGTTTACGGGCATTGACGTGGACGCTATGGCAAACAACGGTAAAATTACCATTACCCGCACGCGCACTCAGACTTCATCGAATATCGATAATTACGAAATTTCATATAAAATAAGTGCCAAAGCAAACTGCTTCAAGGATAAAATCACCGCGCGTAAATTCATTGTCGCGCTTGCGAATACTCCCGGTCTTTACCTCACTGAAATGGAGATCGACTACGATTCGTATATAGTTGCGGCAGAGGGCGCGAACAATTACGAAAACGAAATTAACTACCTCAAAGAACAGCTCGATTATATCGTAAAACTTTACAACCAGCTTATCGAAGAGTACAAGCCCGACTTTGTAATCACCGAAGGCAAAACCCTGCAAAACAACATGCAGGACGTAAAGGCTTATATCGAGACAAAAACGCTTGATAACCTCAACACTCAGGCAAAGGAAAACGGATACCTCAAAAGCGCCGACCTTATTCCGCAGTACTCAATTCAGCTTATCCAAGCCGATAAGGATTTGAAGGACGCGGAGTTTGCTTTGGAAAATATGAAAGCAGGCACTTCCGACGCAAGCCAGAACGCCGAAGCCATAAGACAGCAGGCGAACAGGGTTTCCGAACTGAGAAGAAAAGTCGAAACGTTGAAAAAATACGTTGAAAGCAGCGTTGCGGACGTTCCCCAGCATTATAAGGACGAATTGGAGGCAGCGAAAAAAACCGTAACCGACTTTACGGCAAAGTTTAAGCTTGCGGCTACGACCGTTTACGGTACTTCGTCTATGGTCAGTTTTGCAACCTCGAACATTATCAGTACCGAAGGTGAAATGAGTCTTTTAATCTCGCTCGCGCTCAGCTTTATAGCAGGTCTTATAATCGCTATGATAGCCGGTTTTATAACGGGCAGAATAGTGCTGAAAAAGCGTGCGGCGAAAGCGGCGGCTGTCGGTCCGCAAATTGTTACGGAGGAATATTCAGAAACTCAGGCGCAGGCGGCTGTAACGGACGCGGAAGAAAAAAAGAAGAAATAAATCGAATTTTGTACGCTCCCTTTCAGGGGGCGTTTTTTTGTGCAAAAGTTAGTATTGATTTTTTATAAACAATATGGTATACTTTGTTATCAGGACTAAAATTATGACGGACTTTGAAAAACTTAAAAACTCAATAGACCCTCACAAACAGCCCGATAAAGCGTTTTTCCTTTCGCTTCTGGACGCGGACAAACAAAGGGAATACGAGGAAGAGCACATAAAAGCGGTTATGCAGATGCTTAAAGTCGTTTATCTGAAAAAGCTTATACGCAGGATAAACGTTATTAAGGACGAGCGCCGCGCGCTCAATTCCGCAACGGAGCACAGCGCGGAAAATTACAGGCGCGTGCTTGAACTTAACGCAGAGCTTAAAACGCTTAAATCCAAGCTCGATTCGTACAAGCCTTTCTTTGACGAACCGTACTTTGCGCGTATGGATTTGCAGGACGAAGCCGAAGGTTATAACAGCTATTATATAGGCAAACGCGGCGACGAAGGGCTTGAAATTGTAGACTGGCGCGCGCCGCTCGCAAGGAAGTTTTACCAGAAAAGCCGTCTTGCATTCTCCATAAACAACTACGATTATAAGCTTATTCTCCGCCGCGCAATCCGCACGGGGCAGGGCAAAGTGATAGATATAAAAAACGAGTACCTTTCGCTTAAAGGCTACCTGTCCGACGAGGAAATAGGCGGCAGGGACGAGGCAGTTATTTTCGACCCGTTTTTAAAGGACATTCTTCAAAGCAGAAAGGAAAAGCGCGAAATCTGCGATATAATCGAAACCATTCAGGAAAAGCAGTATGAAATCATCACCCTGCCCGAGCGCGACGAGTTCGTTTTGCAGGGCGTTGCCGGAAGCGGCAAAACTATGATTCTTTTGCACCGCCTTTCTTATATCATGTACAATAACGAAAAGCTTCGCCCGTCGGACGTGCTTGTCATAACTCCGTCGGATTCGTTCAATGCTTTTATAGACGAGCTTGCTACGATTCTCGAACTTGAAAAAGTTAAAACTTCTACGCTTGACAGTTACTTTTTAAGTTTACTTAAAAATGCGGGCGCGGACGTTTCCGCGCGGCTCGACTATACCCAGCCCGTACCCGAAAGCTTCTACGAGTACATTTATTCCGAAAAATTCCTTGCCGACCTGAAAAAGAAGCTTGCGAAAATCTACGACGGGGTTTACGGTATGTTCACCTACGAAGGCTGCTTCGAGGCGGTTGCGGCGATAGAAAACGCTTGCGCTTTGCAGGCGGAGGAGTACGAGCGTATTAAAAACGCAAGCCAGCGTGTGCGCAGGTGCGTGCTAGGCGAAATAAAAGAAAAGCCCGACGGCGGACTTTACTACACAAAGCAATTCCGTTATATGTTCAATTGCGTCCTCGACGTTAAAGAATTTTTATCGCTTTTCAAAGAGGACAAAATGGACGGCTACGCTTATTTTTACAAACAGCTGTTGTCGTTTTATAAATCAATGCGCTATCTTCGCCGCTATTCGGAAAAAATCTGCCGCCTTGCCGTAACCGATTTGACCGAACTTTCCGAAGCGCTCGAAAGAGAAATAAACGATTTAAAGAGATATAAAATAAAGTCGGGCGAGACGGAAACGCTTACCTATGCGGACAGGATAGAAAAGCGCGAACAGTTAAAAAAAGAAATTTTTGCAACGGTTGAACGCATAGAACGCATAGCCGAAAAATTCCTGCCGCTGTACGATTTTGCAGACGTAATACGCGGCGAGCGCGATTTGGTGGCGATAGGTAAGTGCGAAACCACTTTCGACATATTAAGATATTTCTACCGCGAAACGGTAAAAAAAGCAAAGACAAGGCACGGAATGTCAACCAAAAAGCTGTGCCGAACCGACCCGTATGCGCTTAGCCTTATCCTTACCGAGCTGGGATTTCCGCTTACGCCGAAATATGCGTTCGTGTTCGTGGACGAGGCTCAGGATATTTCCCGCTCGGAGTACGGTGTTCTGCGTACGGTGAACGACAGGGCGGCGTTCAATATTTTCGGCGACCTTAAACAGAACGTTACGCCCCGTCGCGGCATTTCCGATTGGGCGCAGCTCGGATTTAAGGAATACGGCTTAAAACTAAACTACCGCAATACCAATCAGATAGTTGAGTTCGTTGCGACAAAGCTCGGCATAGATATGCAGTCGATAGGCTTTGACGGCGACGCGGTCGAGGAAATAGAGCCGCGCGGAGTAACAAAGTATTTTGCCGATAAAAACGGACTTTGTGCCGTGATAACAAGCGAAAGCAATCTGGAAAAATACGCGCGTAAAGCATACAACGTTTTAAGGGTCACGGGCAGAATTTCCAAAACCAAGATAAATTTGATGACGGTTTACGAAAGTAAAGGGCTTGAATTTACTGCGGTGGCGGTTGCTGACGCGGATATGACCGAAAACGAAAAGTATATCGCATACACCCGCGCGCTTAAAAATCTTGCGGTTATAAAAGAGTAATTTCCGTCAATCAGGTCAATAAAATTTAATGCGCAAACTTGCTTCACACACTTGCCGACAATGGCAGAAAATGTTATAATAACCTAAATAATCCAAAAGGAGCGGACGTAACTATCCACTATGGCAGCAAAGAGTAAAAAACACAACGAATCAATCGAGTTGGAGGGTGAGCTTTTAAACACCGTAAGCTATGCTACGTTTTATTGCCGCCTTCCGCTTTTTACTTCATTTAAAATATTCAATCGTTCGGAGGATAACGTTCAGGCTCTCGTAATAAACATCACGGGTTCGACGGAGCTTATTCTACCTGCCGAAATCACTGTTGACGAAATTCCGCATGAAAGCAGTATAGAAATCAATGCGGAAAATCTGCTGAATCCAAAATATCTTGCAGAGCTCGAAAGTGAGGAAAACTGCACCGTTCAGGTCAAGGTAATGAGCGGTAAGGATATTATCTGCACGCTTAAAGCAGACGTGTGCGCGTTACCCATAGACTGTTGGAGCGGACTTTCCGGCAACCCCGAAATGCTTGCAACGTTCGTCCGTCCCAAGCTTGCGGACTGCCAAAAGGTTTTGGCGGAAGCCGGTTTACAGCTTAAAACGTGGGGCTATTCTTCGGAATGGTCGGGATATTCCGGCAATGACAGAAACGGCGTCCGTAACGCCGTAGCTGCGGTTTACGCGGCGATCCGCCACCTCGAAATAGAGTCGGAAAAAGGAGCAAACCTGACCCAGACGGTTTCTGCGGGCGACATAAGCAAAATTCTTCAAACAAAAAAGGCTACCCCGTTAGAGCTTGCCCTTTTCGCCGCTTCCTGCTTTGAAAGTACCAAGCTCAATCCCGTGCTCGTGCTTGGCAAAAACAAAGTCGGCGTTGGCGTGTGGCTTTATGAAAGTTGTTTCTCTTCGCCCATACAGGACGAAATGACGGTAATCGAAAAGTACGTTACCGACGGCGTGAACAACCTGACGGTGTTCGAAGCGGACGACCTGTTCGCGCATAAAAACGCAAGCTACACCACAAGCGAATCGCACTTTTCAAATTCTTTGAAAAACAAGGCTTTCGACGTATGTCTCGATATACGCCGTTGCCGTGTAGGCGGAATTTTTCCGCTTCCTTTAAAGATAAAAACCTCTCACGGGTACGAACTTCTCGACGACAGACAGCTTTCGTACAGCGAAAAGCCGCGCGAGGTTATAGACGCAAGCAAGTTCGATTACGACCGTACGGCATCTAAGGATAAAAGCTGGCAGCGCCGCCTTCTCGACTTGTCTTTAAAAAACAATTTATTAAACTTCCGCTATACTCGCGACTGTCTGCATGTGCTTTCAACAGATATGTCGGTATTCTGCGAAAAGCTGGAAGCGCGCGATAAATTCACTCTGCTTCCCAACACTACGGCGATAAAGGACGCGGCTTACTTCGGCGGAGGCGCAGGCGTAAGGAACATGGGCGAGCTTATTTCGCTTGAACTCAACGCGGGCAAAATACGCAGTTATTCGGGCGCGGACAGGGTTGCGGAGGTTACGGGCACGCTTATAAGAAAAGCGCGCGCGATAGAGGAAGAGACGGGTGCGAAAACGCTTTATCTCACATTCGGATTTTTGAAATGGAGAAACCGCGACGATAAGGAAGATAAGTTCGCGCCTATTGTCCTGCTTCCCGTAAACGTTAAGCGCACTAAAACTCAGGGCGCGCTTTTGGAGGTAAGCGAAGATTACGAAGTAAACACGACGCTTCTCGAATTTTTGAAACAGGAATTCGGTATCGACGTTCGCGGAGTGGAAGGCAAGGGGCTTTCCCCCAAAGAAATACTTGCGGTGTTCCGCTCGAAAACGGCGAATATGAAGGGCTGGATGGTATATGAGGATATTTACCTTGCACAGTTTACCTTCGCGCGCTACGCGATGTGGGCGGACGTAAAGAACAACATAGGCGAATACAAAAAGAATCCGCTTATCGCAAGCTTGCTTACAAACGCGAACAAACTCTCAGACAATAAACTTTCCGGTGCGGACGAAGATTTCAGCGCCCCGTGCGAAGTTATAACTCCCCTGCCATGCGACAGCACGCAGTTTGCGGCGGTTGCGGAATCGGCAAAGGGCACTACGTTTGTTCTGCACGGTCCTCCCGGAACGGGCAAAAGCCAGACTATTACAAATATAATAGCGAACGCACTGTACAATAAAAAGCGCGTGCTTTTCGTTGCGGAAAAGCAGGCTGCTTTGCAGGTGGTTAAAAAGCGTCTTTCGGATATAGGCATAGGCGACTTCTGCCTCGAACTTCATTCGGGTAAGTCGGCGGACAAGGGCGAAATAGTCCGCAGTATAGAAAACACTCTCGCGCTTACGGGCGAAGCCGACAGCGAAAAATTCATAGGCGCAGGCGAGCGCATAGCCGAAACGCGCGAAGCGTTGAAGGCGCCTTTGGACGCTTTGCACAAAAAGCGCAGACTCGGCGTTTCTGTTTACGAGGGCATAGTTTATTACTTGCAAAACAAATCCGCGCCCGAGCTTATAAATATCGAAAGCACGTTCTACGATTCGCTTACCAAGCAGAAGCTCGAAGAGTGTGAAAGTATGCTTGTTACGGCGCAGGCGGCCGCAAACGAGTGCGGCGGCGTTTACCGTTCGCCTTTCTCGGGCGTGAACCTTGCCGCATGCGACAAGCAGACGGAAAAAGCAGTGCTGTGCGCGGCGGAGGTCGTGCTTGCCGAACTTAAACATCTTAAAAATTATCTCGGTCTATTTCTTGACACGTTTAACCAGCGCGTAAGTACGTTCACCTATAAAAAGCTCGAAGGTCTATTGGAAATCGCAAACGTTCTCAACGGCAATACTCTTTCGGAATTTTTCGAATGCGACGAAGAAGAGTTTTATAGATTTTACAACGCAAACCTGCGCTACGACAGCGAGGTAAGACACTGGTTACAGAATTTCAGAAGCCTGCCCGACGTTTCAAAGCTTGCCGATAAAATCGAAACCGAACTCGACACATGGAGTGAAAATTACCGTTCTTCGCGCTTGCTTTTAAACGTTATAAAGCGCATAAATCGTTGTGCCGTCAATCCCGTAAAGGAAAGGGACGAGGTGGAATGGATAAAACGCGCTTACGAAATAGAAGAGGCGAAGTGCCGCATACTTTCCAACACTCATTTGAGTTCGAACTTCCTCAGTATGGGCGGCGGCATACACGACAAGAAGCGCGACGAATTTTTAAAACCGCTGTATAACCTGCACAGGAAATGCTCGCAGGTATTTATGGACTACAATGCGGACGCGTTCAACAGCGTGTGCATAAGCGCGGCGGGCGGACAACTCAAACCGCTTATCGAAGGCTTAATTTCCGCCGCGACAGCGTTCAATAAAAGCTGCGAACGTTTTCTCGGCATAGTGCACGCCGACCCCGAAGAGTGCCGCGATCTCGATTTATTCGAGTTTTACAACGGCAAATGCACGGCGCTTATTGATAATATCGATTTGCTTCCCGCATGGTGTATGTATAAAGCTACGGCAAAGCGCTTAAACGACAGCGGACTTACGTTCATAACCGACGCAATGGAAAGCGGAAGAATAAGCGGCAAACAAATTCTCTCCTCGTTCAGGAAAAACGTTTACAGGAATTTCATTCAGACGAATATACCCGCCGATGAAAATCTTGCGTCTTTCTCTGCGAACGTGCAGGAAGAAACAGCAACGGTATTTTCAAGGCTTTTGGAAGAATTTTCCGCTCTCACGCGCGAGAAGCTGCGCGCCGATTTGGTTTCGCGTCTTCCCGCAAAAGAAACGGAAGGTCCGCTCGCTTTGGAGCTTATGACTTTCCAGCGCAGTATAAAAGGCAATATGCGCGGACTTAATCTCAGAACGCTTTTCTCGGAAATTCCCGAGCTTTTGAAGGTTATCGCGCCTTGTATGCTTATGAGCCCTATCACGGTATCGCAGTATCTTCCTGCGGATTCGGGACTTTTCGATATGGTAATTTTCGACGAAGCGTCGCAGATGCCCACTTGCGAGGCGGTGCCCTCGCTTGCACGCGCAAAAAGCGCCGTCATTGTCGGCGACCCCAAACAGATGCCGCCCACGTCGTTCTTTACCGCAAGCGGACAGGACGAAGACAATCCCGAAACGGAGGATTTGGAATCTGTGCTCGACGACTGTCTCGCACTCGGAATACCCGAAAAGCACCTTGTATGGCATTACCGTTCCAAGCATGAAAGTTTAATAGCCTTTTCGAATATTATGTACTACTCGTCAAGGCTCTGCACGTTCCCCTCGCCCGACGCGCTCGACAGCAAGGTTAAACTCAATTACATCGAAGAGGGCGTTTACGACAGGGGCGCGACGAAATGCAACCGTCAGGAGGCGGAGGCGCTAGTTGCCGAAGTTATAAGAAGATTAAAAGACGACAGACTTCGCAATTCGAGTATAGGTATCGTAACGTTCAGTACGCCCCAGCAGATTTATATCGAAAGACTGCTCACCAAGAAGTTGGTAGAAAAGCGACTGGAAGCGGTGGCATTTGACCGTGAGGAACCGCTGTTTGTCAAGAATCTTGAAAACGTTCAGGGCGACGAACGCGACGTAATTCTGTTTTCGGTTTGCTACGGTCCCGATAAGTTCGGCAAAATTTCCTTGAACTTCGGACCTTTGAACCAGCTCGGCGGTTGGCGCAGACTCAACGTCGCAGTATCGCGTGCAAGGGAAGAGATGATTGTATTCTCGTCAATGCGGTACTCTATGATAGATATGTCGCGCACGACCTCTCGCGGGGTTGCGGGACTTAAAGCCTTCCTCGAATTTGCGGAAAAGGGCAGGACGAACATTTCCGTCAGAAGCGACGAAATTATAATAAACAAACAGGGTATAGGCAAATTTATTGCGGAAGAGCTTTCCGCTTACGGCTACGATTGCCGCTGCGACGTCGGCGTTTCCGATTTCAAAATCGACGTTGCCGTCGTAGACCCCAAGAACAAGCACAATTTTATACTTGCGGTACTTTGCGACGTGCAGCAGAATTTCTCCGTTAAGGACAGAATGGTTATGCAGGCGCAGACGTTGAAGCGCAATAACTGGAACGTTGTAAGGCTGTACGCGATAAACTTTTTCAATAATCCCAAGCGCGAAATCAAGAAGATAAAGGATTACCTCGATAAATTGACCTCAGGCGGCAAACCCGTTGCGCTCAATTTCAGGAAGCCTTACCGCTTCGTAAAGGCAGAGTCCAAGCCCCAGACGCCGGAATTCATTATGAACGCCGCAAACGAAGCGGACATTATGCGCGTAATAAAGGCGGTGGTGAACGCGGAAGAACCTATTTCAACGCAGTTCTTAATGCGCCGCACGCTTGCCGTGTTCGGAATAACCAAATACGGAATAAAGCTTGAAAGCAGATTGCGCTCGCTTATAGAAAAATGCGGTTTCGAAAGTTGTGCAATGCTCGGCAACGTTTACTACTTCAAAGCGGACAAGTATTCCCAGTTTGACAGATACCGAGTGGAAGACGGTGCGGGAGTTCGCACGTCCGATACCGACTTTACGCCATACGACGTAATTTCGCTTGTAAAAAGCATACTTTTAAACAAAGTCAGTATGTACGCGGACGAGCTTATTCCTGCGGTTTTGCACGAATTGAAGGTGCCGCGCACAAGCGAAAAACTTGCCTCTTTCGTTTCAGGCTGTATCGACGAGGGAGTAAAACGCGGAATATTTATTTGCAGCGTATCCGATAAAATATCGCTTGCATAATCGAATTTTAAATTAAAATATAAGAGAAGCGGCGGCTTGCATTGCAAGCCGCCGCTTTTAACTATCTTTAAATAAAATCACAGATTTTCAAGCACGTCCGTCATATCGTACTTGCCGCAAGGCTTTCCGACAATCCATTTCGCAGCCTTGATTGCCCCTGCGGCGAAAACGCGTTTCGACTGCGCCGAATGAGACAGCGTTATAACCTCGTCCTCGCCCGCAAACAGCACGTTGTGCTCGCCCACGATTGTGCCGCCGCGTACCGCGTGAATACCTATTTCGTTTCCGCGTTTGCCTACCGCACCCTGCCTGCCGTAAAGATAGGGCTTACTTCCTCCGTACGCGGAGTTTGCGCTTTCCGCAAGCATAATAGCCGTACCCGACGGGGCGTCAACCTTCTGGTTGTGGTGTTTTTCTATAATCTCCACGTCGAATTTTTCGCCAAGCGCCTGCGCCGCCTCGCGCACCAACTTTACGAGCAAATTCACTCCCAGCGAAAAATTCGCGGTTCTGAAAACCGCCGTTTTTTTGCTTGCGGCTTCTATAAGCTTAATATCATTTTCATCGTAGCCCGTTGTCGCAAGCACGACGGGCACGCAGTTTTTAACCGCCCAGTCAAGTTCGCCCTTCAAAGCGGCGGGGGAGGAGAAGTCTATTACAACGTCGACTTTTTCTTTCACGTCATCAAAGTTTTTGTAAACGGGCACGCCGAATTGTTCGCCGTTGCAGCTATCCACTCCGCAGACAGCTTTAGCTTCGCCGTCCTGTGAAAGGAGGGAAAGCACGTTCGCGCCCATTTTTCCGCCTATTCCGCAAATTAAAACGTTAATCATTCGTCTTCAACCCCGCATTTTTGATAGCCTGCAATAAAACTGCCTTGTGCGCTTCTTCAAGCTCGGTCAAAGGCGAGCGCGGCATGCCTGCCTTAAAACCTATCATATTATAAGCCGCCTTGACGGGTATGGGATTAACCTCTATAAAGCACGCGTCCTCGAAGGGCAGAAGGAAGTCCTGCACTTCGTTGGCTTCTTTCAATTTGTTTTGCGAAACAAGCGTGTACATCTTTTTCAACAGTTTCGGCGCAATATTCGAAGCAACCGAAATAAGTCCCGCGCCGCCGATGGCAAGCATAGGCAGGTTTAAAAAATCTTCGCCCGAATATAAATCCATTTTTCCGCGAATCCTGCGCATAGTTTCGCACACCTGAGCCATATTTCCGCTTGCTTCTTTAATGCCCGCCATATTCGGAATTTCCGCAATTTTTTCCGCCGTTTCTGGCAGGATATTCACCGCCGTGCGCGACGGCACGTTGTATGCAATTACGGGAATTTTTACCGCGTCGCAGATAGCCTTGTAATAATCGTAAAGTCCTTTCTGCGTGCACTTGTTGTAATAGGGGGTAACGGCGAGTATGCCGTCTGCGCCGAGTTTTTCCGCACGCACGGAAGATGCAACGGCCTTCGCTGTGTCGTTACTGCCCGTACCTACGATAATCTTTATGCGCCCCGCAGCCTTTTTAACGGAATATGTAATGACCTGTTCTTTCTCGGTTTCGGTCATCGTCGCGGGCTCGCCCGTAGTACCGAGAATGACAAGGGCGTCTGTTCCGCCCTCGATCTGGTACTCTATCATTTTGCCGAACTCTTCTAAATTTACTCCGTTTTCGTCGAACGGCGTAATCATAGCCGTTGCAATACCTTTAAAAAATCCCGTCATTTAAAATACCTCTTGTACATTGTAATCAAGTTTTATCTTTTTCGTTCCGTCCTTCGGCGTTCAATAATTGCGTCAATTTTCACTTGCGTTCGGAATGGCGGTGAGCGCCTTTTGCCAAAACCGTGCAACCTTCAACACAAGTTCCCGTCAAAACGGCAACTCTGCTTATTAAAGAAGCTTTCGGAAGCATCCGCAATATTTTCAATCGAAGTAATTTTCAGTCGCAAGAAGCTCAGCAAGCAATACCGCACCGCCTGCCGCGCCGCGCAAAGTGTTGTGCGAAAAGCCTATAAATTTATAGTCGAACAAATTGTCCTCGCGCAGTCTGCCGCCGCAGACCGCCATACCGTTTTCAGTGTTCCTGTCAAGTTTGGGCTGCGGTCTGTCGTCTTCGCCGAAATAATGAATGAACTGTTTCGGAGCGGAAGGGAGGTTAAGCTTTTGCGGTACGCCCGAAAATTCCGCCCACGCCTTTAAAATTTCCTGCTTGTCGGGCTTTTTCTCGAACGAAACAAAGCAAGCCGCCGTATGTCCGTCGGATACGGGCACGCGCAGACACTGCGCGGTAATGGTAGGGGACTTTGCGGAGATAATTTTTCCGTCTTTCACTTCGCCCCAAATTTTCAGCGGTTCCTTTTCGCTTTTTTCTTCCTCGCCGCCTATGTAAGGTATAATGTTGTCGCATATTTCTGGCATGGTTTCAAATGTTTTGCCCGCGCCGGAAATAGCCTGATACGTTGTTACCGCCGCGCACTTTATTCCGAATTTTTTCAGCGGGTGCAACAGCGGCACATACGATTGAAGCGAACAGTTGCTCTTCACCGCGATAAAACCGCGTTTTGTGCCGAGCCGCTTTCTCTGCGCGGAAATCACGTCTAAATGCTCGGGATTAACTTCGGGTATAACCATAGGCACGTCGTCGGTGAAGCGGTGCGCGGAATTGTTTGAAACTATCGGACATTCGGCTTTGGCGTATGCGTATTCGAGTTCGCGGATTTCATCCTTTTTCATATTTACCGCGCAAAAGCAGAAATCCACAGAAGCGGCAATTTTTTCCAAATCTGCGGAAGCGTCGGCAACGATAAAATTTTTAAACTTCTCGGGCATAGGCTCGGCGAGGTGCCATTTTTTAACCGCCTCGCAGTACTTTTTACCTGCCGAATTAGCCGACGCCGCAAGACAGGTTACGTTAAAATAGGGGTGGTTCTGTAAAAGCAGTAAAAACCTCTGTCCTACCATACCTGTCGCGCCGATAACGCCTACGTTGTATTTTTTCATAAAAACTCCTTATGTTTCGCTGTTGTCTCTCTTCATTTCAAGACGGTAAAATCCCGCAATAAAGACCGCCTTAATAAGCATTGCTAATGGTTGTTTGGCAAGCTTTAAAACGTTATATGTAATATCATATAAAAACGGCAGTACGCGCCGTACTGCCAAAACAAGCAATTTGCGCAACGCTTTGTCCGTACGCTTCTGTTAAATCAAGGTAATCATACCATAAGCCCGAATTTTTGTAAAGGATTTTTAAACGTTTTTAATTAAAACCGCAACGACGGCTATTTAAAATCCCTCCGTAATAAATTTTAAATAATGTGCCGTTTGCGGCGTTAAAACGAACTGTTGCGGAAAGGAAAGTTTGTGCTCGGTTGCGCACGTTTTCCTTTTCTTAAAAGCCTTTGAAAAACAGTTGAAATTATTGCGGATATGCGTTATAATAAATGAAAGTATTTTAAAATTCAAGGTTAAGAATTAAATGTCACTTACCGTAAACAATCTCGAAGGTAATGAAATTGCCGCCGATTATTCAAGAATAGCGTCCGAACGCGGAAGATGGGGCGAAACTTGGGACGTAGTTAAATCGTCTTTCTGGAAGCTGGTTTTGATAAACATCTTTATGCTTATAGGATTTCTTCCCGGCGTCGGAATATTGATAGTGCGGTCAATGCGTATCGTAAGTTTGGGCGCGCTTGCCCCTACAAATTCCAATACGGGCATAGGCTATCCGGCAACGCCGGACATGCAGGGGCTTGCCGAATCGATTTATCTTTCGGCTGATCTGTTGTTTTATCCGCTGTTGATTGTTGCCGGCTTTATCGCTTCTGTGGGCGTTGCGGGCGGCGCGTATTCTATAAAGAAGCTTTTAAATTCGCACGGGCAGTTTTCCATAAAAGGGTTTTTTCGCGGCATTAAGCTCTGTTACTTCAATACCGTTCTGCCTGCGACTATTTTTCTGGCTTTCCTCGTCGCAACGTTTTTAATCGGCGACTGGAAGGATTACGTCATTGCCTCCGGCGGTTCCGCCGCAGGTCCTATCGTGGCTTATGTGTTTATAATTATTGCAACGGTCCTCGTCGGGATTTTCTGCGGTTGGCTTTTCGTTGTCGGCATAAGTTATCGAGTAAGCTTTTTACAGCTCTTCAAAAATGCGTTCGTGCTGATTATCGGAAGCCCCCTGCAAACGATTTTCTTTGCGGGTATGGCGCTTATCCCCGTATGGCTTTATATGGTGGGTAGCGCGGTTGACATTGTTAAAATAATTTCATACATCGTCTTTATATTCTTGGGCTTCTCGTTTATCCTCGTAATCTGGCTCAGCTTTACGCAGTGGGTGCTTGATTTGTATGTTACGCCGAATATCAAAGCGGCGGAGGCGGCGGCTGTCGGTAAAACGGCGAAACAGCTCGAATCCGAAAAACAGCAGGACGAAAAGCGCGTGGCTATGGAATTGCTCGCGGCGGGCAAAAGCGAGCTTATCTGCAAACCCATTCTGCCCATTTCGGAAGAGAACGCCGTTCGTCCTTTGGGCAAAACCTTTACACGTTCTGATATGGAAAACGTAAAGGCGGACAGGCAGAAGTTGGACGGCGACATAGCCGCATACGAAAAGGAGCATTTGTCCGACCCCGTCTATGCGGAATATAACAAACTTTTCTCCGAAAGAGAAAAGGCGCTGAAAGACGACGGAAAGAAGAGCAAAAAGAAAAAAGTAAGCTCGAAAAACCTTCTCGGCAATTAGGAAATATATGGCAAATTCTTACTCTGCGCTCGGCAGATGGTTCGAATATTTAAACGACGACTGCGGCTATGAACAATGGTCGCAGTATTTAATTGACGCGCTTGAAAAGCTCGGCGCGGACGGTAACGGCGTCGATATAGGCTGTGGGAACGGCTACTTTACCCGTGCGCTTAATAAACGCGGATACTGCACTATCGGCATTGACGTTTCGGCGGAAATGCTTTCGCGCGCGCAGGAGCTGTGCTTAAAAGAAGGCGTGCGCACTGAATTTTTACTCGGCGATATTACCAAACTAAAATTAAATTTCAAAGCCGGTTTTGCCGTCGCCGTGAACGACTGTATAAACTACGTTCCGAAAAATAAACTGAAATCCGCGTTTGCAAGCGTGCATGGCTGTCTTAAAAAGGGTGCGCCGTTTATATTCGATATAAGTTCGGCTTACAAACTTAAAAACGTGCTTGCAAACAATCTTTTCGGCGAGGACAGGGACGAGTTGACTTATCTTTGGTTCAATACGCTCGAAAGCGACAGCGTTACAATGGATTTGACGCTTTTTGAAAAGCGCAAAGACGGCGCCTATATCCGCCGCGACGAAAGGCACGTTCAATATATTTACGAAGAGGAAGAAATATCTTCCGCGCTCGAAGAATGCGGCTTTTGCGTAAGAACGGAAGGACATTTGGGCGGAAGCAAAAAGGAGAGGATAAATTTTATCTGTACACGGCTATGAATAAATTATACAAAGCGCTTATTTACGATAACGAGGTTTCACTGTCCGTTCTGGAAACGACTGATCTTGTGAACGACGCAATCAAAATCCACAACCTCGACGAAAATTCGGCAAAGACGCTCGGCGGACTTTTGACGGCGGCGGCGTATATGTCGGGTTGTCTTAAAAGCGAAAAGGGCGCTGTTTCTTTAACCGTCAAAGCAAGCGGCGACGCAGGCACGGTAAGTGTTTCGGGCGATATAAATCTGCACATTCGCGGCTATATTGACGGCTCGTGCGGCGGCAAGCTGGACGGCGGCTATCTTACCGTAATAAAAGACGACGGGTTTTTCCGTCCGTTTACGGGCGCGTGCGAACTTGCGGGAAACGACGTTTCCGAAAATTTAATGCAGTACTTTGACAAAAGCGAGCAAGTTCCTACGGCGGTGGCTATCGGCGTAAATATCAAGGACGGCAAATGTACGGCGGCGGGCGGCGTGGTTATGCAGCTTCTGCCCGGCACCAAACAGGAAAATATGGACAAAGCGGAAGAGAGAATGCAGGCTTTCGTCAATGCCGCTGACGTTGTCGAAGAGTACGGCGCGGACGGCATTTTATCCGCCTTTTTTGAGGGAATTGCGGAGCGCGAGCATACTTATCTGTTACTTCCCGAATATAAATGCAATTGCTCGCGTAAAAAAATAGAGAACGTAATTTTATCTCTCGGTAAACAGGAGGCGCTTAAAATCTGCGAGGAAGAAGACAAAATAAGCGTGCACTGCCATTACTGCAATACCGACTATAATTTTACGCGCGACGACGTTTTGAAACTTTTTTGATTATGAATAAAACCGTTAAACTCGATTTAAGCAGCGACAGGCTTTTGGGCTTAGCCGCAGACTTAATGGAAGAGCACAAGTATATAGCGGCATTGAAAATGCTGAATAAAAATTCCTCCCTGCACTGCAACGACGAGGATTCTTATATGCTGTACGCCGAAATTTTCGACGACGTCGGACTGTATGAAAAGTGCGTAAACGGTTGGTTCAAGTATTTAGACTGCGTAGAATACGGCGAGCTTACCGACGCTTACGAAGGGCTTGCCGTCGCATATATGAATCTCGGCAACGAGCATTTTTCGGCTTACTATTATAACAAGCTGTTGCAGAACGACAACGAGCTTGACGCGCAGTCGCGCGGTGAAATAATCGACTCGTTTTTGACGGGCGAAATCAACCCTCTCAAATTCGTATATCCGCCGAAAATTGCGGACTGTTCCGACATAATGGCAAACGGCGTCGAAAAGATGCGGCTTGGTGAATACGAGAACGCAGTGGAAGAGTTCGACAAGGTGGACGAAGGGAACGACGCTTACTGTTCTGCGCGCAACTACGTTGCAATGTGCAAAATAATCTGCGACAAGTGCGACGAGGCGGAATCGGAATGTCTTGCCCTGCTTAAAAAATATCCCGACAACGTTCAGGCGCTTACTACGCTTGCCGCAGTTAAAACCGAACAGAAGAAGAGTTTGGAAAGCAAAGAGCTTGCAAAAAAACTGCTTTCGCTTAACGTCAAGTCCACAGACGAAATTTATAAAATAGCCACCGT
Organism: uncultured Christensenella sp.; assembly: GCA_910585705.1. Taxonomy (GTDB): domain Bacteria; phylum Bacillota; class Clostridia; order Christensenellales; family Borkfalkiaceae; genus Coproplasma. The sequence continues at coordinate 895,855 of CAJUER010000001.1, read as the reverse complement.
CTGCTGTGAAAACAAAATGCACGGGGAGGCGTTCAATCTTTTCTGCAAGCTGGAGGACGAGCTGTTTTATGACAGTTCGCTGTTGTATTTCAAAGCCGTTTCGGCATACAACTGCGGAAAGTTCGCTGACAGCTTTGCCGCGTTCGACAGGCTTTTTACAATCTATCCAGACGCGGTGACGGCACGCTTTAATTACGAAGTGGCTCGCACGGCATACGACAGGGGCGAAGAACACGAAATGAGCTATATCTGCCGTCTGCCAAAAGAGGAGCGCGAAAAGAATTTAAAGACGCTCGCCGTCTTTGCAAAGCTTTCCCGTGCGGAGCTGAAAAAGCTGTTTACGCTCGTAGATATTTCAGACAGCGTGCGCTGGTGTTTCGACGAAACCGACGGCTCTAATCATACCGAGCTTCAATTGCTTGCGGCTGAATGCGCCGTAAAAGCGGGACTTGACGGAATAGTGTGCGACCTTTTACTGAACGCGTTTTTGCCAGATTCTTTAAAGCTTCACATTCTCTTGCTTCTCGGCGAGCGGAACGAGGACAACGCTTTCGGCGTGGTGGTGTGCCATTTATACAAGCGCATAACTTTCCGTGCGTTACAGCTCGGAAGATTAAAGCGTAAAAACTTTGTTTCCGCATACGGCAGACTTGTGTCGCATTTTTCCATAATAGACGATTGTTACGGCGAACAGTTTGCAAAGGCTACCGAAACGCTGTACAAGGAAATGGAAAACGGCGGAAGGCTTTCGCTTACAGCAGAAGGCGACGCGCTTGCCGCCGCGATCTATTTGAAATCGGGAGTAACCGAAACGGGAGTGGGCATAACAAAAGAAAACGTCTGTAAATTTTTCGAAACGGACGAGAATAAAATTTCCGCAATACTTGGTGAATTATGAAACTTTACGACTTTGACGGAATGTTTGACGAAAAGCTCGGCGAATATGTAAAAAACAACGCGGACAAGTACAGGGAAAGCGAGTGGGAAAACATTATTCCCGCGCTTTACAAAAAGTTCGGCGACACTTTTATAAAATCCGTAGGCGATACGCCGAACGGCTTCTATGCAAAGATGTCCAACGAAGAGCTTGTTACCGCGCTTAAAACGCATTTAAAAAAGCAAGTGCCCGTTTCGGAATATCTTTGCAACGCAATCGAAAAGCGGAATACCGTTCAGCTTCTTCTGCCCCTTTTGCGCGGCAGTGAAAGCGAAGCGGAGTATGCCGTCAACCTTATAGGCGCGGACAACGCGGCAATCCCCGAATATATGCGCATAATCGTCTCAAAGGACGCAAGCCGAGATTTGAAAGATGCGTGCGTGGATTTGGTTAAGGAAAAAGCCGACCTTGCGATAAGTCAAGCCGTCGGATATTATAAAAAGGGCGTCGAACGCGAGTATATGCTTGAAATCATGTCGCGCTCGGTCATCCGCTCGGACGAGGTTTTTGAAATTCTTTTGAACGAGTTCAGAACCGACCCCGACAACGTACCCATGCACGCAAGTTATCTCGCCGCATACGGCGACGAACGCGCTATGCAATATCTTCTCGATAAAATAGACGAGGAGGGGATTTCGTTCGTGGAATTCCGTGAGCTTAAATTCGCAATCGAAGCGCTCGGCGGAGAATACACGAAGGTACGCGACTTTTCTTCCGACCCTTATTTCGAACTTATCAATTCACGTTCGGAAGCGACTGCGGACGTGTTCGGTATGTTCGGCGACGAAAAAAATTAAGTTTAAAACAGTGAAGGCGCGGCGGTGCAAATTTTGCACCGCCGCGTTTATTCTTTTAATTGTTTTTCCGCGTTGCCAGCCATACGATAAGCACTGTTACGTCCGCAGGATTTACGCCGTAAATGCGTCCCGCCTGCCCCAAAGTTAAGGGGCGAACGCGCTTCAACTGCTCGCGCGCTTCAAGGCGCAGTCCCTTGATTTCGTCGTAATCTATGTCGGGCGGCAAAGCCTTTTCTTCCAGCTTTTTCGCCTTTTCAATCTGCTGTGCGTTCTTTTTCAGGTAACCTTCGTACTTTATCGTCGCTTCTGCGCATTTTAAAATTTCTTCCGGCATATCCTGCAAAATTCCGAATACTTCGCAAATTTCTTTCAGCTTTGCCCCGCGTCTTATAAAGTCCGCAAAAGTGCCTGCGCCAAATTTTTCGGTGCGTTGCGTCGCGCGTTCGTTCAGTTTTTCAAGTGTGCTTTCATATTGCGCCTTGCGTTTTAAATACGCCTTTTTTCGCTTTGCGGTATACAAAGGGGTATCGGCGATTTTCGGAGTAAGCCTGAAATCCGCCGTATCCTGCCGCAGGGCAATGGAATACTCCGCGCGCGAGGTCATCATTCTGTACGGCTCCTGCGTGCCCTTTGTCGTCAAATCGTCGATAAGCACGCCTATATACGCTTCGTCCCTGCCGAGCACGAACGGCGGTTTTCCCGTGATTTTGTAAACCGCGTTAATGCCCGCAATCAGTCCTTGAGCCGCCGCTTCCTCGTAGCCTGAGGTTCCGTTAATTTGTCCCGCCGTGTAAATCCCTTCTACTTTTTTGAATTCGAGCGTGGGGTATACGTCAAGCGTGTCTATACAGTCGTATTCTATGGCGTAGGCGTATCGCATTATTTCGCAGTTTTCAAGCCCTTCGACGGAGCGGTACATTTCGCGCTGTACGTCGTGCGGCATAGAGGAGGACATACCCTGAACGTACAACTCGTTTGTGTCAAGCCCTTCTGGTTCTATAAAAATCTGGTGGCGGTCCTTGTCTGCAAACCTGACCACTTTCGTTTCGATGGAGGGGCAGTATCTCGGACCTGCCGATTTTATGTCGCCGTTATAAAGGGGGGAACGGTCAAGGTTGTTCAATATAATTTCGTGCGTGTTTTTGTTTGTGTAAGTGAGGTGGCACACCGCAAAATTTTTCGGCTTTTTCTTTGTGAGGAAGGAAAAAGCGGGAACGTTTTCGCCGCCGTCCTGCACGGTCAGTTTTTCAAAGTCGACGCTTCGTCCGTCAAGTCTTGCGGGCGTACCCGTCTTGAATCTTCTTACGTTATAACCGAGCTTTATCAGATTTTCCGTTAAAGCGGTGGCGGAAGAAAATCCGCTCGGTCCGCTTTTTCTGCGCAGCGCGCCCGTGATAATTTCCGCGTTGAGGTAAACGCCCGTTGCAACTATTACGGCTTTTGCTTGTATAATTCCGCCGTATTCGGTCATAACGCCGCACGCCTTATTTTCGTTAGTCAGTATTTCCAGCGCCTCGCCCTGAATAATTCGCAGGTTGTCCGTGTTTTCAAGCGTGCGCTTCATTTCTCTGTGATATGCGTTTTTGTCGCATTGACAGCGCAAGGACTGAACGGCTTCGCCCTTGCCCTCGTTCAGCATGCGCATCTGTATGGCGGTTTTGTCGGCGTTTATTCCCATTTCTCCGCCAAGCGCGTCAATTTCGCGTACAAGGTGTCCCTTTGCCGTGCCGCCTATGGAGGGATTGCAAGCCATAAATGCAATGCTGTCAAGGTTGAGCGTGAGCATACAAGTCTTTAACCCCGAACGCGCGGAAACAAGCGCGGCTTCGCAACCTGCGTGCCCCGCGCCTATAACGCAAATATCGAATTTTCCCTCGCAAAATGTTTTCATTTCAATAAAATTTTTGCCCGAAGTTATCGGGCAGTTCAATTATTTTTTAAGTATAATGTTTTTAATGTCGTCCACGTCTTTGGAAATTTTGTCGTTCACGCGGCACATTTCGTCGATTTTATCCCGCGAATACAAAATGGTGGTGTGATCTCTTCCGCCGAGCTCCTTACCTATGGAAATAAGAGGAAGGGACAAAAGCTCGCACATTAAATAACAGCAAATCTGTCTGGGAATGACAATTTCCTTTTTCTTGCTTTTTCCCAATATGTCCGATTTGGAAATACGGTAGAAGCCGGTAACAGCCGCTATCACGCTTTCGGAAGTAATTTCTTCTTTGCCTTCGGAAACCGCTTCGTTCAATGCGCTTTTTGCAAGTTCGACGGTGATGGGTACCTCGTGCAGTTTGGAGGCGAATATGACTTTCGTCAGCCTTCCTTCGAGCGTTCTTACGTCGTCGCCCGAATCCTGCGCGAGGAAGGATAGCACCTCGTCGGGAACAATGCACTTTTTCTCGAACGACTTACGTTTTAAAATCGCAATCTTCGTTTCGTAGCTCGGCGGCTGAATGTCGAACAGAAGTCCGCCCGAAAATCTCGTGCGCAAACGTTCTTCCAGTGCGGTAAGCTCTTTGGGGGGGTGATCGGAAGAAATTACAATCTGCTTGCCTTTGGAAACAAGCTCGTTAAAGGTGTGGAAGAATTCTTCCTGAACTGCTTTCTTGTGTTCTATAAACTGAATGTCGTCTATAATAAGCACGTCGGCGTTGCGGTAATACTGGCGCAGTTTGTTTCCCCTGTCGCGCGCGTCGGGTCCGCGACTCGTGAACATATTGTCGATAATTTCGTTTACAAACTGCTCGCAGGTCACATATATAACGCGCAGGTTAGGCTTGTCTTTGATTACTTTGTTTGCAATCGCCTGTATAAGGTGGGTTTTGCCCAGTCCCGTGCCGCCGTAAATAAACAAGGGGTTATAGGTTCCTGCGGGGTCGTTCGCAACCGAAAGCGCCGCCGCGTGAACAAATTCGTTGTTCTTGCCCACGACGAAGCTTTCGAACGTGAACTTCGGGTCTACGTTCGAAGGGGGATTGTATCCGCCTTCGTCGGGCGCGTTGTATGCGTAGCTGTCGCTTCCTTCGACTTTAAGACGGAAATCCGTCAAACCCACGTCGGCTTTGATAATAGCTTCGCGCATTTTTTCGGCAAGAGTGCCCGTAATATAAGAAGCGAAGTTTTCCGTAGGGGTTTCCAGCACGATGTATCTTCCGTCCACTTCAACCGGCACCAGCTTTTCAATGTAGGTGATATAGTTGATGTGCGACACAAGCTCGCGCATTTTTTCCTTTATTGGATTGTATAAGAAATCAAAATTTCCCTTTTCTGCCATAATAAAGCCGATAATCCTTTGAGTTTTTCGAATTTTTTGCTATAATAGTTTAAACAATTATAATACAATTCCAGATTAAAATAAAGTGTTTTTGAGATAAATGCGGATAAAAAATTTAAAATTAAAAAATTTCAGAAATTACGAAAACGAAAGCATCGCCTTTACCGACGGGCTTAACGTCGTTTTCGGCAGAAACGCTCAGGGCAAAACCAACTGCGCCGAAGCGGTTTTTTATCTGTGCACCGGCACTTCGCCCAGAAGCCGCCGCGACAAACAGCTTATAAGGCACGGGGCGGACTTTGCGGAAATTTCCGCCGAGTGCGAAGGGGTTTACGGCAATATTGAAATATCCGCCAAAATCCTCGAAAATTCAAGGGAAGTTAAGATAAACGGAAATAAGATAACGCGCAACGCCGATATTTTGGGCAATATTTTCAGCGTGTTCTTTTCTCCGCACGAACTGCGCCTGATACAGGACGGCCCGGACGAGCGGCGCAGATTTCTGAATATTTCGATTTCACAGCTTTCGAAGCCTTACTACGTCGCGCTGTCGCGCTACAACAAAATTCTCGAACAGCGCAACAATCTTTTGAAGAACAGGGATATGTCGCTTGTGTACGAAACGCTGCCCGTTTGGGACGAACAACTTTGCAAGTACGCCGCAGTGGTTGCGTCAAAGCGTACCGAGTTCGCCGCAATGCTTGCGCCGCTTGCTATGGAAATTCATTCCTATCTGACCGACGGCGCGGAAGTTCTGGAAATTTCGCCCGAAAAAAAATACAAGGGAGACGAGAAGGAACTTTCCGAAAAACTGTTTGCCGAGCTTTCTGCAAATTACGAAAGGGATATAAGGCTGGGCTTCACCGCTTCGGGACCTCACCGCGACGATCTGGATATAGTAATAGACGGAGCAGACGCTAAAAACTTTGCCTCTCAGGGGCAGATGCGCACCGCCGCGCTTTCCGTAAAACTTGCGGAAGTGGAAATTTTCAAAAAAATGTCCGGCGAGTACCCCGTGCTTATTCTTGACGACGTCATGAGCGAGCTTGACCTGCCGCGCCGTAAAAAGCTTGTTGCGCGCACCGTCGGGCTTCAAACTATTTTAACCTGCACCCATGCGGAGCGCGTATTGTACGGCAAGGAAGTGCACAAAATACGCATAGAGGGCGGAAAAGTAAAAAAATGATAAGGGCAGACCTGCATATCCATACTTATTATTCGGACGGGCTTGTAACGCCCAAAGAGGTCGTTGCGGAAGCAAAGCGCAACGGCGTAAGGCTGATTGCCGTGACAGACCACGACACAATGCTTGCGACTGAAGAAGTGAAAGCATTTGCAAAGAGGGAGGGCGTCGAAGCGATAAGCGGAATAGAGGTTTCCGCTTACGAGGGCGACGTCAAACTGCACACGCTCGGCTATAACGTAGACGAAAATTGCCCGCAGTACAAAGCGTTTGCTGCCGAGCTTTACGAAGGTTCTTTGCAACGCGCAGAAGACGTATTAATGAAATTAAACGCAAACGGCGTAAGTATAACTTTGAACGACGTTTTGTCCGAACGCAAATATAAAAATTCACCCGTTCACGGTATGTATATAGCGCGTGCGGCTTGTAAAAAGGGATATGCGAAAGCGCCGTTTGTTTTTTACGCGCAATATCTTTCCGCAGGTAAATGCGCATTTTCCGCCGTCGGCAGACCTTCTCCGGAGCGTGCGGTTCAGGTAATAACCTCCTGCGGCGGCTTCGCCTCGCTTGCCCACCCTGCGAGAGTGGAAATGGAAAAAGAGGAACTTTTTTCCCTCTTAAAACGGCTTAAAGCGTGCGGACTCGGCGGCATAGAAGCGGTTTATTCTGCGCATACTGCTTTTGACACGGCTTACTATAAGGAGACGGCAGGCGCGCTTTCGCTTGAAGTTACAGGCGGCTCGGATACGCACTATTTCGGCGGCAGAAGAAAAATCGGCTCGCCCGAATTTTTTATCGGGAAGGCGCTTGCGGATAAACTTTCGCTTTGAAAACTATCTGTAAATTAAAAGTACTTATAATTATGCCCGCGCTCTTTGCGGGCTTTATGCTTTTTTGCGGGTTTTTCTTTAAAATCCCGTCAGACGTTACTATTAACGGCGTAAGCGTTGGCGGTATGTCGCGCGGCGGCGCGGTTTCGCTCGTCCGCGAAAAGATTGAGGAAGAGCTTAAAAATAAAAAGCTGACGGTGGTCGGGCGCAGGAAAAATTACGTTTTCACTTATCCCGAAATAGGCTACAAGGACGACTTGCAAAAATTGATAACCACCGTTAAGAAGCACGGCAGTTATACTGCGGAAGTCAGTTATTACCTGAACGGAATAAACGAAATAGTATCCGCGATAAGCGAAAGCGAAAGCACGCCCGCGTCCGAGCCTTACGCCATATTCAATGCGTACGGAACGCCTTTCACTTATAACGCAGGTTATGACGGTGTGCAGGTGGACGCGGCGGCTCTGAATTCGGCAATTCTCAAATCGCTTTCGGGCGGCTTTGAAAAAGTAACGCTTAAAACTTCGGCGGTGAAACGTAAATCTTCAATTGAAGAGGTGCGCAAGGATACTCGTGCTTTAAGTTCGTTTGTAACCTATTTCGACGGTTCGAATTCAAGCCGTTCGCACAATATCCGCCTCGCCGCAGACAAAATAAACGGCACTGTTTTAAAGAATGGCGAAACGCTGTCGTTCAACCAAACGGTCGGGGCGCGTACGGAAGCGCGCGGATTCAAAACGGCAAAAATTATAGAAAAGGGCGAGTTTGTCGAGGGTGTCGGCGGCGGAGTCTGTCAGGTAAGTACCACCCTGTTTAACGCCTGCGTGCGCGGCGGATTGAAAATTTCCGAGTTTCACCCTCATTCGCTTTCTGTAAGTTACGTTGCGCCTTCGTGCGACGCAATGGTGAGCGGAACTTACTTTGATTTAAAAGTGGAAAACGTAACGGGCTATACTGTCTATATACGCGCCCGCACTGGTAAAAACTTTGTGGCTTTCGATTTGTACGGCAGGGGCGACGGCGCGGAGTATTCATATTCGTCGAAGATTACGGGCAGTATTCCCGCGCCTGTGGAAACTTGCGACGACGAAAGCCTTGCAAAGGACGGCAAAGACGGAACGGTGAGCGAGGGCTATCTGACGGTGAAAAGGAACGGAATAAATAAAACCGTGCTTTTCCGCACCGATAAGTACGCGCCGGTCAAACGCATAGAATACGTTCCGCCGCAGGACGCGGAAAATCCCGGTTCGGAACAGCAGAACTTATAAATTCGATAATGTAAAAAAATAAGTTTCTTGTAATTTCAATTAATTGTCTTTTTCAACTTCGTGTGTTATAATGTTATATGCTGTTTTTTAAGGAGTTTTGATGATAAAGATAATAGTTGACGCAATGGGGGGAGATAACGCCCCTTATTCATCCGTCGCGGGCGCGGTTGCCGCGTCGCAAAAGGACAAGGAACTTTATATAATTTTCACGGGCAGAAAAGCGGAAGTTGAGGCGGAGCTTCAAAAGCACAGCTATGACAAAGCCCGCTTCGAAATTATCGACTGCCCCGACGTGATAGAAATGAACGACAATCCCGCGTCATCCGTGCGCCGCAGACAGTCGTCTTTAATGCACGCTTTCGAGCTTTTGAAAACCGACGAAGAAATTCAGGCGCTGGTAACCGCCGGTTCTACGGGTGCGGTTATAGTAGGCGGCCAGCTAATTCTCGGCAGAATAAAGGGCGTAAGGCGCCCCGCACTTTGTCCTGCGGTTCCCAACTCTCGCGGAGGCTATACTTTGCTTTTGGACTGCGGAGCAAACGCTGAGTGCAGACCTGCAATGCTGTGCCAGTTCGCCGTTCTCGGTACGGTGTACGCAAAGGCAGGATTCGGAATGGAAAACCCCAAAGTCGGACTTTTAAACAACGGCACGGAAGACCACAAGGGCGACACGCTAAGGCAGGAAACGTATAAAATTTTAAGCGGAATGAAGGGTATCGATTTTGTCGGCAACGTGGAAGGGCGCGACATAGTTCTCGGCGACGTTGACGTCGTTGTGGCGGACGGGTTTTCGGGCAATATAGCCTTAAAGTCTATGGAAGGCTGCGGAAAGTTCGTTCTAAACGTACTTAAAAAACAAATTAAATCGTCTTTGATATCGAAAATAGGTTACTTATTTATGCGCAAGGCTTTGAACGGTATGCGCGAACAGCTTGATTTCGACAAGACGGGCGGCGCGCTTTTACTGGGGCTTAAAAAGCCCGTAATCAAAAGTCACGGCTCGTCCAAACCCGAAACGATTGCAAATTCAATCGCAAACGCGGCAAACGTCTGTCGCGGCGGTTTGGTTCCCGCAGTCGAAAAACTTTTGGCGGAAGCCGACCTTGCCGCTGCGGAGAATTTCGATGAGCATAATTGACGCGGAAAAGGCTATAGGCTACACATTTAAAGATAAATCGCTTTTAACACGTGCGCTTACTCTGTCGTCGGCTTCTATGAATGAAAACAATCAAAGGCTTGAATTTTTCGGTGACGCTATTTTGGAGTTTCTCGTTTCGGAAAAGCTTTTCGAAGAGGAAGGCAGCGAAGGGCAACTCACGGAAAGGCGGAAATCGCTTGTCGCTGACAGTGTGCTCGCGCCCGTTTCAGAAAAGCTTGGGCTTGATAAAATGCTTGTGCGCGGCAAAAACGACGACAACAATAAAAAGGCTGTTCCGTCCGTTTACGAGGCGGTTGTCGCGGCAATTTATATAGACGGCGGTATGGAAGCGGCAAAGCAATTCGTGTATTCCACGCTTGATTTTTCACGGAGTGCGGTAAGCGAAAATTATAAGGGTGCGCTTCAGGAGCTTTTGCAGGGTTCTGGACAACCCTGTCCCGAATATATCCGCGAAGATATAGGAACGGAGCAAAAGCATTTGTTCTCCGTAAAAATAAACGTGTTCGGCAAAACCTTTTGCGGAGAAGCGGAAAACGTAAAAAATGCCGAACAGATTGCGGCAAAATCCGCAGTAGAATATTACAACGTCAATCACGGCGAATCTCGTAACTGAGATTTGCGCGGAAAAGGTATAGTATGTTAACATTCAAACAAATTCAATTAGTAGGTTTCAAGTCCTTTGCGGATAAAACCACAATCGAGCTCGGAGAAGGCGTAACCTGTATTGTCGGTCCGAACGGTTGCGGAAAATCCAACGTCGCCGACGCTATACGCTGGGTTCTCGGCGAGCAGTCGGCAAAAATGATGCGCGGCTCGCAAATGCTTGACGTTATTTTCGGCGGTACGGAAGCGCGCCGCCAGATGTCGTTTTGCGAGGTCACTTTGACATTCGACAACACCAAGCGTATGTTCGATATAGACTGCGACGAAGTGGAAATGACCAGAAGGCTTTACCGCGACGGCAACAGCGAATATCTTTTGAACAAACAGCCTTCGCGTATGAAAATACTTACCGGTCTTTTGCACGGCGCGGGCGCGGCAAAGGAAGGCTATTCCATTATCGGACAGGGCAGAATAGAACAGATTATGAACGCAAAGCCCGAAGACAGACGTTCGATTTTCGAGGAAGCTACGGGCATAGTCGTTTTTAAGGACAGAAAGGCGGACGCGGAAAGAAAGCTGAACGCCTCTAAGGACAACCTGTTCGTGTTCTCACAGAGAATGCAGGAAGTGGAAAGACAGATAGGTCCGTTAAAAAAGGCTTCCGAAAACGCATTAAAATACCGCGAGCTATATTCCCAGCTCCGTCACCACGAAATGAACCTGTACATAAACCGCCACGACAGCGCGGCAAGCGAGAGGGCGGAACTGAACGAACAGGCTGAAAAAATAAACAAGAGAATAGAAGAAGTTACGGCTATTTCCGACAAGCTTTTAAGCGAGTACCAGACCCGCCGCGACGAGGTTGCGGCAGCCGACGCCGAGCTTATGGACTTGAACGAAAGACTGCGCCGTTACGAGGTGGGCATTGCCAACAAGAGCGGCGACGCAAAGCTGTTCAGCGAAAAGGCGCGTTCGGTTAAAGACAAGCTCGCCTCCGCACAGGAGGACATCGCGTTTTCCACAAAGCGTATCGACGATATAGACCGTGAAATCCGCCGTGTGGAAATGTATTCCGAAAAGAACAACCAGCGCCTTGAAAACCTGCGTTCTTCCACAGACGAAGCGCGCGCGGAAATAGACGTGCTTTCGCAGAAAATCGCCGACTACGAATATATGACCGGCGAGCACAGAAAGAAGGTTATGGACACCTTCAAGGACCTTTCCGAAATGCGCCAGAATATGGGCTCGCTTTCGGCGCAGAAGGAACTTTTGAAAGAGCGCCTTGCCGAAATCAAAGCCGATATGGAAAAGATACGCGACCGCCGCGACGTATTGCGCTCCGAGCACGAAGGGAGTATGGAACGCGGCAAAACGCTTTCCTCTCTTCTCGGAAACGAGAACGAGCTTTTAGAGCAGGCGGAAGCGAAAACGCGCGAATGCGACGAAAAAATTCAGCTTCTTATCCGCAACGTCTACGACACGCAGGCGCAGATTAACAGTTTAAGCGACAGCCTAACGACCTATCGCGCGCTCCGCGACAGGTTCGAGGGTTACATATATTCCGTAAAAAAACTTCTCTCCGACGCGAAAAACGATGAACAGCTTTCAAGCAGAATCGGCGGACTTATCGCCGACGTGGTAAGCTGCGGCAAGGAGTACGAGGTAGCTATAGAGACGGCGTTCGGCGGCGCAATGCAGAACGTAATAACCAACACTCGCGAGGACGCAAAATTTTTAATCGAATACTTAAAACGTACACGTTCGGGTCAGGTTACCTTCCTGCCCGTTGAGGCGCTTCGCCCCAGACTCGAAAACGATCAGATTAAGTCGGCAGTGCGCGACAAGGGCGCGCTCGGCTTTGCAATAAATCTCGTAAAGTTCGATAAAAAGTTCGAGAATATAATTCACAACCTTTTGGGCAACACGCTTATCTGCGACAATATAGAAAACGCAACGCAGATTGCGCGCCGTTATCCCCGCGCGTTCAAAATCGTCACCCTCGACGGCGACGTGATTTCAACCAGCGGCTCGATGACGGGCGGCTCGAAGCGCGAAATCGCGGGAAACCTGCTTGCAAACGAACGCAGAATTAAAGAGATAGAAGAAAGCATAGACAGCAAAAAATCGTCCTTGAACCGCGCGGAAGCAAAGCGTGTCGAGCTGGATAAAAACAAGACTTCGGCATACGCGGAACAGCAGGCGCTCATCAATAAATTGCAGGAAGCAAGGTTAGAGCTTGCAACCATAACCGAAAAACAGTCCCAGCTTCTTCAAGGCGTTACTTCCGCCGAAAGCGAGTACGCCGCTTACGGTCAGTCGTTAAAAGCGCTCGAAGACAGGCTTTCGGGGCTTGACAGCGAATATTCGGGCGTATCCAAAGGCGCGAGCGACCTTTCCGCACAGTCGGATAAGGCGTCGTCCGCAATCGACGATATGAGTGCGGAATTCGATAAACTCAACGCGGAACGCGCCGAAAAAACCGAACGCCTCAATTCCATACTCGTGGAAATCGCTTCTCTCGAAACGGCTGTCAAATCGGGCGAGGACAACGTTAAACGCCTCAACGGCGAGCGTGAAGAGCTTGCCGTCCGCCTCGAACAGACAAAGGCAAGCATACCGCAGATAGAGGAGGAGATGCAGGCTTTCACCCGTCAGGCACAGCAGGCGGCGCTCTCTAAGGAAGAGCAGGAAGTGGTTGCCGACCTCAACCGTCAGGTTGCCGAAAACCACGCAAAGAAGGAAGAGCTGAACAGGCGTATGATGCAGTACGATTCCGACCGTCTTTCGATCTATAAGGAAAAGGAAGAGCTTACCAAAAAGCAAAGCTCGCTTGCGCTTGCCCTTCAAAAAATCGACAGCGATCTGGAATACCTTCAACAGCGCATTTCCGAAGAGTACGGCGAGGATTACGAGGGCTGTCTGAAATACAAGGAAGAGGGTTACGATATTTCCAATTCCGGCAACACTATCGCAAGCCTTAAACGCCAGATAACCATTCTCGGACCCGTCAATCACAACGCGGTCGAGGAGTATGACGAACTTTCCGCCCGTTTCGAAAAGATGACGACGGAAAAGGAAGACCTTGAAAAAGCTATTTCCGATCTGACTACCGCGCTCGACGATATCCGCGCGGAAATGCTCAAAATTTTCGACGAGGGCTTTAAGCTCATTAACGAAAACTTCAAGCACACCTTTAAAGAGCTTTTCGGAGGCGGCAGGGCTGAATTGCAGCTCGATTACACCGACTGCGACGACCCGTTGAATGCGGGCGTAGAAATCATTGCATGCCCTCCCGGTAAAAAACTTACCAAAATTTCCCTTCTGTCGGGCGGCGAGCGCGCGCTTACGGCGATAGCGATTCTCTTCGCTATTATCGGAATGCGCCCCATGCCCTTCTGCGTGCTCGACGAAATCGAAGCCGCGCTCGATGAAGCCAACGTTGCAAGATACGCAAAGTATCTTAAAAAGTTTGCTTCCGAAACGCAGTTCATCGTCATCACTCACAGAAAGCCCACAATGGAAAACGCGGATATTCTGTTCGGCGTTACTATGGAAGAAAAGGGCGTGTCTAAAATAGTTTCCGTCAAACTTTCCGAAGTGCAGTCACGTCTCGGCGGCGACACGATAATGTAGTTTCTTTCAATTTTTTGCAATGCGGCGCGTGCCGCGTTGACGGAAAATTATAGAGGAGATTTTATGGGTATTTTTTCTAAAATCAAAAACGCATTGAAAAAGACGAGAGAGGGGCTTTCGGGCGCGCTCACGAAGCTTTTCGCAAAGGATAAAATAGGAAGCGAGTTTTACGACGAGCTTGAAGAAATTTTAATAAGCTCAGACATTTCCGTAACCACTGCCGAAGAGATAGTGGAAGAAATCCGCGACGAGGCAAAAAAGGACAGAGTAAAGGACAAGGAGTTTGTAACAGGTCTTTTAAAGGACGTCCTCGAAGAAAAGCTGACGGAAGCGGACGAGCTTGAAATTAAGTATCCCGCAGTCATTATGCTTGTCGGCGTAAACGGCGTGGGTAAAACCACGACTGTGGGCAAACTTGCCAACTACTTCCTGTCCAAGAAAAAGTCCGTTACGGTCGCGGCGGCGGATACTTTCCGCGCGGCGGCGGCTGACCAGCTTACCGTCTGGGCGGAACGCGCAAAGGTAAGGATAGTCAAGCACGAGGAGGGCAGCGACCCTTCCGCCGTAGTTTTTGACGCGCTTACTTCCGCAAAAGCAAAAAATACCGACGTCGTTATAATCGACACGGCAGGCAGGCTTCACGTCAAGGCGCATTTAATGGAGGAGCTTAAAAAGATGTCGCGCGTGGTTGAGCGCGAATGTCCCGACGCGAATTTTTATAAACTTTTAATTCTCGATGCAACTACGGGCGGCAACGCGATTAATCAGGCGGAAGTGTTTGACGAGGCGGTGGAGCTTGACGGAATAGTTTTAACCAAGCTTGACAGTTCGGCAAAGGGCGGCTTTGTGATTTCGCTTTGCAGTGAATTGCAAATACCCGTCGCATTCATAGGCACGGGCGAAAAGTTGGACGATTTGGAAGCGTTCGACGCAGAAGAATTTATCGAGGCGATTTTATAATGAAAACGGAAAAGCAGAAAATGCTTGACGGCGAACTGTACACGGCAAGCGACGAAGAACTTAATTCGGCGCACCAACGCGCGGTTGCGCTTTGCTGTAAACTGAACGGCGGACTTTCCGACGATATGCGCACGGAAGTCGCAAAACAGCTTTTCGGCAAAACGGGAAACAATATAGACCTGACTCAGGGCTTTTATTGCGATTACGGATCGAATATCGAAGTCGGCGAAAATTTCTACTGTAACTACGGCGTGTGTATTCTCGACGTGTGCAAAGTGCAAATAGGCGAGAACTGTCTTATCGGTCCGCAGGTCGGCATTTACACCGCATGCCACCCGCTTGAAAGAGAACCGCGCATAAAGCTGCTCGAATACGGCAAACCCGTAACTATCGGCAACGATTGCTGGATAGGCGGCGGCGCGATAATAAATCCCGGCGTAACTCTCGGCGATAACGTAATAGTGGGAAGCGGAGCGGTAGTCACAAAATCGTTTCCGTCAAACGTGGTAATCGCGGGCAATCCCGCAAAAATTATTAAACGGTTGGGTTAAGCTTCATCGTCATCGAAAGATTTTTGAATTTGCATACCTATTTTAATACCGTAATTCAATAGTTTTATGTCGGATTGATAGTAGATAAATTCTTCTTTGAGTTGATTTTGGAATATGTAATCTTTGACAAGTTTAAACTGCTCGGGATTGAGTGTGTTTTTAAGTTTGTCGAGGGCGGCGTTATCGTCCTTAACGCAGTTATAGCTTTCGTCGTTTCTTAATTTCTCACGCAACTCAACCAAATGCGCCATTTCAATCAAATCGCAAATAAAAGACTCTTGCATAAATATAATTACCTCATTAAAATTTTTAATATTTGTTATATTATATGATGCCAAATGGCATCAGTCAAGCATTTTTTGATAGCGTTTAATATAATTTTGCTATGAAGGAATTTGCGGAAAGATTGAAAGATTTGCGGCTTGAAAGGGAGTTAAGTCAACGAGGTTTAGCTAAAATTTTGAAAATAAGTTCAACGTCTATTCATCGTTGGGAAAAGGGAACCCGTTTGCCGAATATTGAAGAGTTAGTTATGCTTGCAAAATTTTTCGATGTAAGTGCAGACTATTTACTGGGCTTGTCTGATTAACGGTTATTTTTTGCATAATGTATTACTTGTTTGTATTATATCAATTTAAATTTAAAATGTATTGAACGGAACCGATTAGTTCCAAAAATTTTAAATAAAAAGAACGCGGAGCGCAAAATTTGCGCTCCGCGTCGTTTTCAGTTACAGGTCGTCCGCGTCTTGAATCGGCTTTCCGCCGTCAACGGGCGTACCGGTGTAACTTCCGTTGGGGTCAAAACTGTCCTTAAACTTATTTACAGTTTTTCGTGTTTTTGCCACAGTTCTTTGCCCCGTTCTTGCTGCCCGAACAGCTCTTCGTTTCGCTGTTCTTGCCGCAGTTCTTTACAGACTTGTTTTCGTTAGTTTTTCTCATAATTTCTCCTTTTGAAACGGAACGTGCAACTCAACGTCGCCTTGACTTGACTTGCACAAAGGGCATACGTCCCAAGCCTTTGTCGAGGTGTGCATATATCCGCACTCGCTGCAAATATAGAGTATAGGCGTTTCGTTGCTGAAAAGCTTACCCTTTGTAAACGCTTCATGGAGGTAATTGAAAACCATTTCGTGCCGTACTTCAACCTGTGCAACCAGCTTGAATAAAGCGGCAATGTCATTGAAACCTTCTTCTTCTGCGTCTTTTGCAAAAGCGGGATAAATAACGGTGTGTTCCTGATGTTCGTCCTCAGCCGCAAGGCGTAAACTTTCCCCTAAATCACCGCTGTGGAAGGGGTAGCCTGCGTCAAGGTCGATGTTGTCAAGTTTTTCACCGCGCTTATTTAATTCCTCGAAAAATCTTCTTGCGTGTACCGTTTCGTTCTTGGCAAGAGTTTTAATGGTGTCCGCAAGCGTGTAATATCCCTGCTTGGTAGCAAGGCGCGCAATCAACTGATAACGCATGCCCGCCTGACTTTCACCCGCAAAACTTCTGGCAAGATTTCTGTAAGTTTTGGTCTGGTCAAATTGCATAGTTTTCCTCCGTCAAAAGTATTTTGAGGAGTTTGCACGCATTTATTCATAAATACGCAATGGCATTATCTGGCTTTTGTGCGTTCGTCACCGCATTTTTTATTGCAATGGTTTGATTTTCTTTAAAAAAAATGATAGAATATCGGTATAAATTTTTTACGAGGGGGGCGTGTAAAAATATGTTTAGTAAAAAGGGCGCGCTGATAGGGTCCATTGTTTTTTACACAATAGGTTTCGGGTTTTTCATCGCAAATTTAATATTCAGTTATTCTAACTGGGGTACGACTGCGACTGTGTTTACAATAATTTCGGGAACCTTTATTCTTATCGGAGGTTTCATGACGTTCGAATTCGTGCATATATGCAGGAAAGAAAGTAATGCCAAAACAAGTCCGAATAAGCTTAGAAAAATATATAATTCTATAAACGATTACGGAAAAATAGGAGTCGTTCACAGATTCGGAAGAAAAAACAATGCGTATTACTCAACAGGCAAATTTGCGCTGGTAAAACGCTTCAATGGAAATAACGGCTATCATTTGGCGTTGGAAATATGCGGAAACGAACCGTTATCGGGCAAAGACAAAACTTTTAAACACAAAAAAGACGCGTCGAGACTGTTCAGAATAAATATCGCTTATTATAACGGCGTCGCGCTATCCTTATCGAAAAACTTTTCCGGAATAGAGCTGGAAAACGATGATTTGCAGGGTAAAATAATTACGTTTACGTCGAGCATATTATTTAATTGCGAACTCGAAACGGACAAATCGTACAGTATTAAATGCGGCGTAATTAAAGTGTTAAAATGGAACGAAACGAACCACGTCATTGCTTTTAAATTTATTGTCGAGGACGGTGAAAACGCCGTTTATTACGGAAAACTCGATTTACAGCAGGACACCGATACAAAAGACATTGAATTTAATGAAGAAGAGTATTCTGAATGGCTGACAAAGTTCGAGCCGCTTTCAAAGCTCGGCGCAAAACTTGAAAGAACGAGTGATAATACTTTCTCAAAGTTCGGGGGAATGCCTAACGTTCCTGATGGATTCAAGTGGCCGACGGCGTTTAACGAGGTGACGGACGATGACGAATTTATACCGTTCTTATGTCAGTTGGATTTTGCGGAAATAAATGCCGCGTGCGCAGTGCCCGAATTTCCGAACAAAGGCTTGTTATACGTTTTTGTGGATAATGAAAATTACGACTACAAATTGCTGTATTTCGATAAAGCCGACCGTTTGACGGAAGCGGAACAACCGGATTCGATCGAAGTCGTTTATAAAGAGTTTCATGTGTCGGCAAGCGCCGTAAAAACTTATCCGGACCCCTACGACAGCGACGAGGTGCAAGATCTTTTCGTAGATCAGCCTTGCGTGGGAGCGGAAAATGCGTACTGTGAATTACAGAAGAACACTCTTAACGAATTTATGCTCGGCGGTTGGGCTGCGCACGTTCAGGAAGGCGGATTCATAAGTGGGTTGGGAGAGGAAGACGAGTGGACGTTGCTTATGCAAATCGGCAGTGTCGACGACGATGATGAATTTATGTGGAGCGATTCGGGTTCGTTGTATTTTTATATCCGCAAAAGCGATTTGAAAGCCCTTAAGTTCGAAAACGTTGAAATGGACTCGGAATGTTATTAAGCGTTAATCCGTAATTGCGTATACGTTTAACCTGAGAGTAGTACAGCAAAATCAACCGTGATTATGGGAAAAATATACAGTAACGTTGAGAAATACGTTTTTCGGCGTGTTCCTCATTGGAACACGCTTTTTTGTGCAAACGAAAACCCCGCCATAGTGGCGGGGTTCTATTGAGGCTATTGCCGATATAAGACAAAAACTCCGTTTGAATTATAATAAAACTGCGACCTGCCAGTTGCAGAAGAAGAAAATCAAACGGAGGATAATTAAAATGCCAGAGCAAAATAACATCACAAATAGTTTAGCACATACGAAATGGAATTGCAAGTATCACATAGTGTTCGCACCTAAGTACAGACGAAAAGTATTTTTTAAAGAGAAACGGTTAGAAATACGAGAAATCTTGCGAACACTATGTCAATGGAAGGGCATTGAAGTGATAGAAGGAGAAATATGCCCAGACCATATACATATGTTGGTAAGCATACCACCCAAAATGAGTATTGCGGGATTTATGGGGTATTTGAATTTTTACGCACAAAGTAGTCCCCGAAATCTTTTTCGAGTTTGTCGCCAAGACCGGGAATGGGGAATTTGAAATAGATGCAAATGCGTTCATTAGAAACGGTTATTCGCTCCACATAGGTGGCGAGTAGCCGCTTTTTATATTCCGGACTGTCGGCGTTCGCGCTTTCGATAAACGACGTTAAACGCTTGCGAACATCCTCAGCGGTCAGACCAACGGGAACGTCAGGGGAAAGGCGGTTGATTTCACGGTCGAGGAATTCAGCGCGGGCGTTCAGCTCGTCAGCCTTTGCAGAGTAAGCCTCTTTCGAGAGACCATCAGACAGGTAAAGGTCGAGCAGGCGGTCGCGTTGTTTTTTGATTTTTTCGAGTTCGGATTTATACCCGTCGATTTTTTTCTGGTCGGCGGGTTTTTTCTTTTTCGACCGAACGAGCATCTCGGCCACAATCCAGTCGGACGTGTCGCCGGAGAAAAGG
The DNA here is from genome assembly GCA_910585705.1 of uncultured Christensenella sp. Lineage (GTDB taxonomy): Bacteria > Bacillota > Clostridia > Christensenellales > Borkfalkiaceae > Coproplasma. The sequence goes on along the minus strand of CAJUER010000001.1, from coordinate 876,472 downwards.
CAATAGTTGATAGCACCGAAGACAAACTCCTCCAGCGCGAATTTTTCAATATTTTTCAAATCACAATGCGCCGGGACGTATTCGGGGTCAAGGCGACGGGATGCACTGCCGCGCGAGCCTTTCGTTGCGCAGCGGTAGGAATACTTTTCGTAGGTTTGCACCTTCCCAGATTTCAGCGGAAAAGTTGACTTCGATTTGAAACCGTAAAGATGCGAGCCGCAATACTCGCAGTAGAGATAACCGGTAAGCAAATATTCCTCCTCTTTCAAACGGGAGCGCGGGCCTTTTTTTCGCGCTGTCGTTTTTTCGTATTGCCGCCAAAAGATGGACGGTTCGAGAATAGGCTCGACGGCGTTCTCGATGATGATAGGCGGCTGCCCGTCCTTGCTATTCACACCGTAAGAGAACCGACCGACCAAAATAGGCTGCTGGGTCAAGCGCGTGATAGCAAGCTCATTGAACAGCGTCCCCTTATGTGTTTTGATGCCGTGAGTAACCGCCCAGCGAGTAACATCGGCGATGCTTTCGCCGCCGTCCAGCCTGCGGAAAATTTCGCGGATTACAGCGGCCTCTTCGGGAACAACGACATAGCGGTGGTGTTCGTCGACGCGGTAGCCGTAAGGAACGGGGCCGGTAACGTGCTGTGCTTTCAGCGCGGCCTCTTTTTGACCTTTGCGAACTTCGCGGGAGAGGTTACGGGAATAGTATTCTGCCATACCCTCAAGCACCGCCTCCATCATGATAGACTCCGGCGAGTCGTCGAGGGGTTCGAGTACGGAGATGACGCGCAGACCGTTCTCTTTCAGCTTGTGGCGATAAACAGCCGACGCATAACGGTCACGGGCGAATCGGTCGAGCTTATGAACGACAATGCCCTTGCAGCCGCTCCCGGCAGACTCGGCAATCATTTTCTGGAATTCTTCGCGGTCGTCAGTCGTTCCGGATTTCGCCTCATCTATGTAAAATTTTCGGATGGTATGCCCTTCACGGGCTGCCCACTCTTTGATGGCGCGGACTTGCGCCTCGATAGAGTAACCGTCGCGCTGGTTTTCGGACGAATACCGGCAATAGGCAAGCAAGTCCATTATTCATCGTCTCCCACAGGTTTAGAAAAGTCGTCGTGAGCGGTTCGCATCTTTGCGAATTCGAGAATCATATCAAGGCTGGTCTTGCTGTCTATACCACGGAGCAAAAGCAGAATTTCAATTTTTGTTCTCACGGGTTCGGGAACGGCGGGGGATAGCGACTGAGTAACATCCCCGTCCGAGTAAGCTGTTTCAACCATAAAATCGTTGCGAAGAGAATCCACGAAATCGTTAAACATATCTTCGGGAGATTTGCCGAGCAAGTAGTCGACTGACACGCCGAAAAAGTCAGAAAGAACCTGCTGACTTTTAACCGAGAAATTCCGCTCCCCGCGTTCATAGTAAGCGATTGATGAGAATTCAATTCCAGTCTGTTCTGAAAGGCTACGAAGCGACATTTTTCGAGCCGTGCGTAATTGCTTAAGTCTATTCATAACGATGCACCTCGCTTTTTATTATACCCTTTTGTGGACTTGCAGTCAATTTTTTAATCAAAATAAGAAAAATTTTTTTGAAAAAACGCAGAAAAACTGTTGACAAACAGTCCACAAAGGATTATAATAGCCATACAACGTGGACAGACAGTCCACAAACACATCGGAGGTAAATCAAAATGAACATTTTAACTGGCAAAGACTACACGGCGGGAACGCACCTTCCCGAAGAGGAATACCAAAAGCTGGATGCGGACATCAGCGAAAACGAAGCGAAAGCCTACGTCAATAGGGAATTCGGGTTCGAGTTTAGCCAAATCGAAATTATAACCGAGGTCAAAACCTACCGCGCAGAAAACCACCGCATCTACCCGGACAAAACCTACACTCGCAAACCGCAATACGAATCGACCGACTGGAACTACATCAGATTTAATTGCAAGGGATGGCAATGGGAGATGATAGACGGTCAATTATATTCCTACGAAAACTAAAAGCAGAGTGGCGGGCGAATGCCCGTTAATGCGGACAGGCAGAAGGTCACAATCCCCTACAGCCGCGCAAACAAGGAGGTAACACAAATGACTGGCACACAGGCAATCAACAAGGCAATGGCGGTTTTCAACAAAGAGGGCAAAGGCGACATCCGAACGGTGGCACTTATGGAAGGGAGCGGATGCGGAAACAAATGGTCGCAGATTACAATTCACATCGGATACGCCATAAACGGCGACTACACCGAAAGCGACAAAAACCCCTTCGAGGTCAACGTCTACGAGAGCAACGGAAAAATCAAAGCGGAGCGCATCCGCTAAGGGAGAAACGAGATGAGAGTAAAGAACCACACGACTGCAATAGAAAACGCACTGCACCTCGATGCAGGGAGCTGCAAGCACGAAGGCAATTTTCATTTCAGCGCAACGCTGAACGGACACAGGGTGCTGGTCAACGCCGAACCCGAAGACGACGAACAGGAATACATCACAATCTACAGCATGGAGTTATAAGTCGAAACGCCCGAAAGGGTGTCAGCGGGAAGACGGCCTACCCGCTCTGAAGATGACAGGCCACACGGAGGAAACACAAATGGCAAAAGTATTCATTGACGGACGCAGAGACGGATACAGTCCCGACCAATGCGGAAAGACGATGACGGTTGGCGAACTGATAGCCTACCTCGAAGACTTCGACGAAGACGCAAAGGTATACCTTAAAAACGACAACGGCTACACTTACGGTCGCATCACGAAAAACAGCTTCGACGAAGATGACTCCTATGACGACGAAGACGAGGAGGACGATGACGAATGAGCCTTTGCGATGATTGCATTTTGAACGGAAGATGCGACGGAAGGTGCGGAGACACCGACCCCACATATTACGACTTTGAAGCTGAAAACGACCGCTACGACGAATACGAACGAGAAAGTGACTGCTACGATAGCGACGCTGAGGATGACTACGAAACGATGGACCCGGAAGAATTCCTCAAAAAATATTTACAAGACTCGGAGGATAACAAATGAACGCTAAGCAAACCGCATCCGATAAGGCAATCGAGAGACTGAACTTGATAGCAAGAATATGCACCAGAGCCGAGGAAATGGGCATCAGACGCGGTTCGAGAATAACCGCTCAAATGGACGTAGACCTCGCCGCCGAACATTTCAACATTAGACTTGCCGACTGGCTGAACGCCGATGCTTTCAATTTCGCGCACGACTTCATTGAAATTCAAAACCACATCGACAGGGTAAACAAGACCTTCGATAATCGGTTTCTGCCGAGATTTGCCGGGATGGAAGAATAGGGGGTGCGCATGACGACAGTAAAGAACGTATGGCGAATTGAGAAAACCTCGACTGGCTGGCACAGCTCCTTCGGGACGTTGATAGTCGAACCCGCCCCGAACACGAGATGCACCGTAAACAAATTCAATGCCTACGAAAGCGCACGACACGATACCAAAAGCCAAGCGATAAAATACGCCGAGCGCGGCGGTATGGCGGGACGCAATCGCGGCGAGATTATGATAGAAACTTCGGTCTGACGAGAGCCGGACGGTAACCGACCGAAACGCCCGCAAGGGCGTCACCGAAAACCAAGGAGGTAAATATGAATTCACTTGCAGACCTTAATGAATACCTGTTCAGCGCGTTAGATGCCATCACAAACGATGACCTATCCGATGAGCAGCTCCAGCGCGAAATCAACAAAGCGCAGGCAGTTACAAAGGTCGCGGAGACAGTTATCCGAAACGGAGAGCTTGCGCTTAAGACGATGCAACTCGTCAACGAGTACGGCTACACGACTCCGGACGGAGACGAGGTGCCGCTTCCGGGAATGCTCCGATACGGACTACGCGGTAAAGACGAACCCGTCGAGAGGAAAGGACTTCTCGGTGGGGGGGGGGAGGTAGCTAATGCCGCGTAGAATCTACACGCCGGAGATGCAAGCCTTTATAGCTGAGAACGTGCAAGGTAAGCATTACTCCGAACTGGCAGAGTTGGTAAGCGCAACATTCGGTATCGAAATGACGACAAGCCAAATACACGCCTACGCGAGCAATCACAAATTGACAAACGGATTATGGCATAAACCCCTTCAACGACCGTCGAAACGATACCCGCCCGAAATTGCACAGTTTATACGCGAGAACGTGACGGGGCGGTCGATGAAAGAGCTGGCAAACTTGCTGAATGGGCAATTCGGAACGGATTATACGACGGAGCAAATAAAAGCGTATACGTCGAGGTTCAAACTCCGCAACGGCCGCGACTGTCGAATTAAACCGGGAGCGATACCGCCAAACAAAGGCAAAAAAGGCTACTGCCCGCCCGGATGTGAAAAAAGCTGGTTCAGCAAAGGACACACCCCGTACAACAAACAGCCGATAGGAACGGTGCTGATGAAATCTGACGGATACCTATGGCGAAAGCTGGGCGAAGGGGCGCGAGACTGGCGACAGGAACACATCCTCATATGGGAAGCCGCTAACGGCCCCCTACCTAAAGGCGCAATCGTTCTGTTTAAAGACGGCAACCATGAAAACGTGGCACTTGAAAATTTGACGATTATAACGCGGACAGAGCTTGCAATTTTGAACCGCTACGGTTTACTGAAGACCGACGCAGAGCTAACCGAGACAGCGATACTAATCGCAAAACTGAAACACCAAACCGCGCAAGCGGCAAAGAAATCAAAGAAAAGAGGAAAATCAAATGGCAGAAAATAAGCAGAACAACAAAACCTATATCAGCGGCGAGATTGCAAGCGAAAGCGTGTTCTCGCACGAAAGCTACGGCGAAAAATTCTACGAGTGCAAAGTGAGAATCGCCCGCCTTTCCGGAACGCACGACACGCTCCCCGTCGTCATTTCCGAACGCATCATGCCGAAAGACTGGGCAGAGGGAAAGACCATTCATGCGCTGGGGCAATTCCGTTCTTACAACAAAATCATAGACGGCAAATCGCGCCTTCAGCTTTACGTGTTCATCCTCGAATTGCTGGATGAGCCTAAGGGCGACAAAACAAACATCGTGGCACTTGCCGGGTATATTTGCAAAAAGCCGACCTACAGGACAACGCCGTTCAACCGCGAGATTGCCGACGTGCTGATAGCCGTAAACCGCGCCTACAACAAATCGGACTACATACCCGCCATAGCATGGGGGCGAAACGCTCGTTTTGTAAGCGGTTTATCGACCGGAGACCGAGTGCAGATACTCGGACGAATTCAAAGCCGCGAATACGAAAAGACACTGACGGACGGAAACAAAGAGACCAGAACAGCCTATGAGGTTTCGATTTCACAAATTATGGCGACTGACGACGAAAACGAATTGAAACTGTGGGAGGACGCGAACGATGGCGATTGACAAGGACGCATACAAGGCAATCGAAGAGACCGCGCTGATGGTAGCCGCTAAGGGCGTGGTTGAGAGCATAGGCGGTGTGTTAGAGGCGGAGCTGGTGCGCCGTTGCGCCGAGAAAGGCATCACCGTGGAAGCCAAATTCGACATCAAAGTAACGGCGGTAAATCCCGACACATTAAAATCGGCGAGCAGGCGAAGGAGGTAAGGCATGGAAATGACGGCACACGAAATAGTCAGAAGCTACAAGGAAGCCAAGGACAAAAAGAAGCAAGTCGGCATACTGGCGCAGCTCAATCTCTGTACCCCGGAAGACATCAAGAAAATACTGGTCGAGGGAGGCATCAGCTGGCGAGAATTGCCGAGAGGCAAACGCACCCAGTCCCCCCCCCAACCCCCGAACGAAGAAAAAGAGCCAAGCGCACCTTTGCCGCATAGCGCGATAATCCGTGAGGCGTTGAAAGCATACAAAGCGCAGACCGAGAACGCGATGCGCGAAGAGGTACGTAACCACGAAGAAACGATGGCGAAATTTAAGAACGACATCGCAGAGATTGACCGGCTGCTCCAAGCCGAGCAGACCGAGGGAGATACACAATGAAATTTATAACAGCAGAAAGCGTAACAGCTGGGCATCCGGACAAATTAGCCGATTACATCGCGGACTGCATCCTTGACGAATGCATGGCGCAAGACCGCGAAAGCAGAGTGGCCTGTGAGGTTATGCTCTCGCACGAGGTGCTGATGATTGCCGGCGAAATAACGACAAAAGCAAAAGTGGACTACCAAGCGGTAGCGGAAAAAGCCATCAAGCAAATCGGCTACGAGCCGCCTGACAGCTTCGTAGACGATATCTTCGCGCAAAGCCCGGACATCAAACAAGCGGTCGACGAGAGCGAGACTCACGAACAAGGCGCGGGAGACCAAGGCATAGTGTACGGCTACGCAACGAACGATACGCTGTCGCAATTGCCGCTTGCCACCGACCTTGCGCACCGACTGACCGATAACCTTATGCGGATGCGCGAGAGCCGTAACGAGTTGAAAGTGGGCGCGGATGGGAAAGCGCAGGTAACGGTCGCATACGGCGAAGACGACAAATTCAGATACATAGCGTCGGTGCTGGTTTCGGTTCAGCACGATGCAGATGCAGACCTCGACGCATTGAGAGACGGGGTGCGCGAATTGATAATCAAACCCGCGCTCTGCGATTTCGATATAAGCAAGACCGAAATTATAATCAACCCCAGCGGACGGTTCGTCAAAGGCGGGTTCGAAGCCGACACGGGACTGACCGGACGCAAGCTGATGGTTGATACTTACGGCGGCATTGCGCATCATGGCGGCGGCGCGATGAGCGGGAAAGACCCTTCGAAGGTTGACCGCTCCGGCGCGTATATGGCGCGTTACATTGCCAACGCGATAGTAAAAGCCGACCTTGCCGACAAATGCGAGGTGGCAATCGCCTACGCAATAGGCAGAGCGCAACCCACTGCAGTCAACGTGGATACGTTCGGGACTTGGACGACCACCCCGGATAGGTACATCGCCGAAGCGATAAGTAAGGCGTTTGACCTTACGCCTGCGGGCATCATACGGCAGCTTAAGCTGAAAGACATAGGCTACAAGCACACGGCGATATACGGACATTTCGGATGCGACAAGGGATACCCGTGGGAATTCGTCGACAAGGCGACCGTAACGAGGCTGAAAACCGCCGTAAAAGAGGTGATGCACGAATGCTGAGGGTAGTAGAGCTTTTCGCCGGAATAGGCGCACAGGCAGCCGCTCTCGACCACATAGGTGCAGAGTGGAAATCAGTCGGAATCGTAGAGATTGACCCGTACTGCGTAACCGCATACAACGCCATACACGGAACGGACTACAAGCCGAGCGACATCACGAAAGTGGAGCGGCTCCCGGAATGCGACCTGCTGACTTACAGCTTCCCCTGCACCGACATAAGCAACGCTGGAAAACAAAAGGGGTTCGCCGAGGGAAGCGGAACGCGGAGCAGCCTACTGTGGGAGGTGCGCCGACTGCTCAGAGCCTACACCAAAAATGGGGGGGGTCGCCGCCTAAATATCTTTTGATGGAAAACGTAAAAGCACTGGTGCAAAAGAAATTCAAACCGCATTTCGACGAATGGCTCAAACAACTCGAAGAGCTGGGATACACGACATACTGGCAAGTTTTGAACGCAACCGGATACGGGATGCCGCAGAACCGCGAAAGAGTGATAGCCGTCTCGATTTTGAACGATACCGAAGGGTTCGCGTTCCCGAAACCGATACCGCTGGAATTGAAGCTAAAAGACCTGCTCGAACCGGTGGTAGACCGAAAATACTACATCAAAGCAGACGCAATACAGTCGCGGTTGGAGAGCAACTTCTGCCATCGGAATCACTCCATAGTACACGCGGGGGGGGGGGGGACGATTTGTCGAACCTTAACAGCGCGAGAATTCAAAGAACCGACGTGTGTCGCGCTATTCGTGTCGGAGGACGCGGAAGCCGAGACGAAAAGCACCGATGGGACATCGTCGTGCAGGAGGTAACCGAGAATGAGTGAAAAAGAATTAAAGCCGGTCGGAATGCTGGTCGGAGACAAATGGGACAAGATGCACGACATCAGTCGGCGAGTTTACGACGAAGACGGCGTATGCCCCACAATACCCACGGGAGCGGGCGGGAACACCGAGGTCAAGATATTGCAGAGACCGCGCGGAAAGAACGACGGTGGCATCAGAGACGGCAACGTCGTGCCTACGGTAACCGCGAATACCTTTCAGGAAAACGTGTTCGTAGTGGGGGCATTACGGGGCAGAAACCCGGAGAATCCAAGCGACAGGACAGCGGGCGCACCCACGGTGCAGATGCTGGAAATCAGAGCCGACCAATGCACAAACACCATAACATCCGTTCAGAAAGACAACGTCGTGATAGAGCGTGACACTGAAACGGGGGAGTTTCCGGACGATTACATCGTAATCATCGACGGCAAGCCGTGTCTGGTACGGAAGCTGACCCCGAAAGAGTGCTGGCGGTTATTTGGATTTACGGATGAGCAATTCGAGACGGCGAAGAAAGCACTCGAAGAAAAGCACTACAAGGGCAGAGACAAAGCAAGCTCACAACTCTACAAGCAAGCGGGAAATACAATAGTTATTCCTATGCTGGCGGCAGTGTTGCAAGCGATAAAAGGAATAAAAGCCAAGGAGGTGCAAAATGGCTGAGTTCTACAACAAAGGATGCGGAAAATGCATTCTGCTCGATGAGCGCAAAGGCTTTATGCTGATAGCAGCCGTCGAACGCAACGAATACATAATCGCGCCAAGTCCCGTTGAACCGGACGGGAGCTGGACATGGGGCAGCTACTACAAAGACCTTTTCACGGCGGTGGCTGAATACCAAAGCAGAACGGAATCTAAATAGGAGGTAAAGATGAATGCAGGTAAATGTAGCAAAGATAAAAGGACTTATGGCCGAACACGGCGACACGCAGGATGTCCTCGCTGAAAAGCTGGGAATCGTCCCGGCCACGTTGCGCAGTTACCTCAAGGGTAGAACGGTTATGCGCGTTGATACGGTCGCGCAAATCGCGGAAATCTACGGGATTAAGCCGTTAGATTTGCTGACGATAGAGCAGTAAATTTTTTTGCCGACAAAGTGGACTTACAGACCACAAAACAATAATAAAGGAGGTGGTTCGCGGCAATGACTAAAGGACAGGAAATACCGGCAGAGGTCGGACGGTGGCTCGACGAATTATACACGCTACTGTTCGAACCGAAACCGAAAGGAGGTGAACAAGCGATGACGTGTCCGAACTGCGATGCAGATATGGAGTACGACGAAGAGGCCGGCGTCTGGCAATGTCCGGAATGCGGATACACGGAAAACGCAAGATAAGCAAATTTTTACAAAGAAAACCATCATTCGACAAAGGCTCTGGAATAACGACAAAGGGTCTTAAAAATCAAAATTCGACAGGAGTTAAAATTATGGAAATTAAAGTAACAATTTCGCTCGATGAGCGAACGCACAGCATACTGAACAGGCTCATCGCCGCACTTGGCGAAAGCAAAAAGAACGCGACCACTATCGTGACGACCGTAAACAGCGCAGCCGACGCGACGGACGAAGACGAGTGGACGGAAGAGCAAAAGCGTGAGGCTCTCGAAGCGATGTATGCCGAAGAAAACGGCGGTACGGATGCGGTAGAGGAAACACCCGCCCCCGCATCTAAAAAGGCGACAAAGCCCGTTTCTGACGGCGTGAGCGCAGGCAAAAAGGACAAGCCGAAAGTTACGCAGGAAGAGATACGCGCACTCGCCGCAGACGTTAAGACGAAGACGGGCAGCATCGACAAAGTAAAAGCGTTGCTGAACGCTTACTCGGCAAAGAACATCTCCGCGCTTCCGGCAGACAAGTGGGATGAATTCGCCGAGAAATTAAAGGAACTGCTCTAATGCCCGACGTTCACGCAAAGTTAAGCGCAAGCGGCTCCGGTCGCTGGATGGCGTGTCCGGGGAGCGTAATCCTTGAAGACCTCTTCGAAGACGAGGGCAGCGTTTACGCCGAAGAAGGCACAACCGCCCACGCAGTCGCAGAGGCGCGTCTGAGGGCAGAATTCGACCCCACGGACGCGAAGAAACGCGAAAGGGTTAATGTCCTCAAAGAAACGACCTCGCCCGAAATGTGGCAATTCACGGGACGATACGTGGAGTATTGCAAGAACATCGTCGAGACGATGCAACTGGACGGACATCAAGCGCGAGCGTACATCGAACAACGGGTACGGTTTGACCGCTGGGTGCCGGATGCTTTCGGAACGGTCGACTTTTGCGCCGTAGGTGGGGATGACCTTCACATCGTGGACTTCAAATACGGAAAGGGCGTCCCGGTCAACGCCGAAAACAATTCTCAGATGCGGGCATACGCACTCGGCTTTTTGCAGGAAATGGAGTGCATCTACGACAACCTCAAAACGGTCACGATGCATATAGTCCAGCCGCGAATCAACAACATCAGCACGGAGACGATGCCCGTGGAAGATTTACTCGAATGGGCAGACGGTGTATTGAAGCCGAGAGCCGACAAAGCCGCGAACTCGACGCGCGAATACGCGACTGGCGCACAATGCAAATTCTGCAAAGCAAAGGCAGCGTGTAGAGCAAGAGCCGGATACTTGCTCGGAAAAATATCCGAAATTTTAGGAGGAAACTAAATGGCAAAACAAACCAAGACAACAATGCAGCTCGACGAAAAGACGCTGAAAGACCCCGACCTGCTCTCCAAGGGCGAGATTGAGCAACTGCTCCCTCTGCTCGATGAACTCATCGACTGGGCGAAAAAGGTTCAGGATTACGCCCTCAAACAGGCACTGGCAGGCGAGATATACAGCGGATACAAAGTCGTCGAAGGCATCACGCGGCGCAAGATTACGGACGAGGACGGTGCGGTCAAAGCCTTGACAGCGGCCGGCTACGCCGAAGAATTGCTCTTCGAACGGAAACTGCAGAGTCTGACGAAGCTCGAAGCTCTCGTAGGAAAAAAGAACTTCACGGCACTGGTAGGCAAATTCGTAGAGAAGCCGCAAGGCGCACCCGTTCTCGTTCCCGAAAGCGACTCGCGCGAACCTTACAAAAGCTCGGCCGCCGACGATTTCGCCGACGACATCCCAGACTGAGGGGGGGGGTGTAATGAAATCCCCCGTAAAGGCGCGGCACTTGCCGAACGAACAATGGGCAGAAGCCTATGACGAATATTTTGTCAGCAATATGGGGCGGTGGTATTCAAAGAAAAGCAATCGAATCCTCGCCCAGCAACCGAACTCATCGGGATACCTTCGCCCGGACTTCACGGTTCACGGCGAAAGAGTCCGACCGTTCACACACATAAAGGTGGTTGAATTTTTCGGAGATTGCAACGGGAACACCATCCCGCCTAATACCCGAAAGCTGAGAGATATACACCTCTCCATCGACCACCTAAACCGAGACAAGCGGAATAACCGCCAGTCCAATCTTGAACTCGTTCCGCACCGAGTCAACTGTGCGAGAAAATATCAATAAGGAGACTTATAAAAATGGCAAACAACGAAGCAAACACCAAAGTGGTAACGGGACTGGTGCGTTTCTCTTACGTACATATCTTCGAACCCTCGGCGATGGACGACAGCAGCGACGAAAAATACAGCGTCTGCATCATCATCCCGAAATCGGACAAGAAGACGATAGCGGCAATCAACGCCGCCGTGGAGACCGCCAAAGAGCAGGGTAAGACCGCAAAGTGGAAAGGGAAAATTCCCGCAAAACTCAAACTGCCCCTGCGCGACGGCGACGAGGAACGCCCCGACGACGAGGCCTTCGAAAACAGTTACTTCTTCAACTGTTCCAGCAAAACGAAACCCGGCATCGTCGACAAGAACGTACAACCGATACTCGACGCGGAAGAGGTATACTCCGGCTGCTACGGCCGCGTAGCGGTCAACTTCTATCCGTTCAACACCAGCGGTAGCAACGGCGTAGCGGCGGGACTGAACAACGTGCAGAAACTCAAAGACGGCGAACCTCTCAGCGGGCGTAGCCGTGCGGAGGACGATTTCGGCGATGGCTTCGGCGACGACTTCGACGACGACGATGACGACATCTTCGGATAAAAAACTTTTTATCGACATCGAGACATACTCGGAGACCGACCTCAAGACGTGCGGGGTGTACCGCTACGTGGATGACCCCGCATTTGAGGTTCTACTCTTCGCGTATGCCTACAACGACGACCCCGTCGACGTTGTGGACTTTGCCTGCGGCGAGAGCCTCCCTTCAAAGGTTCTCGCCGACTTGGCAAATCCCCATGTCATAAAAATCGCGCACAACGCGAACTTCGAGAGAACGTGTCTCACCAAATGGCTGGATATCTATATGGACCCGGCGCAATGGGAATGCACGGCGGTCAGAGCCTCCACGCTCGGCTTGCCTCGGAGCCTCGCAGATGTGGGCAACGCCCTCGGACTAAAAGAGGACGAAAAGAAAATGGCAATCGGCAAACGACTTATTATGTACTTTTCGAGGCCCTGCGCCCCTACGAAGACGAATGGCAGACGGACGCGAAATCTTCCGCGCCATGAACCGGAAAAATGGGCGTTGTATAAAGAGTACAACAAACAAGACGTGGTAACCGAACGAGCCATATTCCACGTTATGGAATCCGCACCGGAGACCATACCGGAAGAACACGCACTGTGGTGCTTAGACCAGAAAATAAACGAGGGCGGTGTTCTGATAGACACCACGCTCGTAGAAAATATCCTTCATTATTCGGAGCGGTATTCCGATAGACTCGAAACCCGCGCCCGACAAATAAGCGGAATAGATAATCCGTCGAGTTTTCAGCAAATCCGCAAGTGGCTAAGGTCGAAACACCTTGACCCGCCTTCACTTGATAAGGACGGCGTAAAACAGCTGATAAGCGAATGCAGAGAAAGCGAACCCGACGTGGTGGAATTTATGCAGATAAGGCAGGAACTCGGAAAGACCAGCGTGGCCAAGTACGACGCGATGGCGCGGGCATTATGCCACGACAAACGCATACGCGGAATGCTTCAATTCTACGGAGCAGAGAGAACGGGACGGTGGGCAGGACGCATCGTGCAATTACAGAACCTACCGCAGAACAAGCTGAAAGACCTTGACCTCGTGCATCAGATAGTCAGAGACGGAGATTTCGACCTTTTGGAAATTCTGTATGAGTCGCCTATGGATTTATTCAGCCAGTTAATACGAACGAGCTTCATAGCGCGAAAAGGAAGGACGTTCGCCGTTGCCGACTATTCAGCCATCGAGGCCCGCGTCATAGCGTGGCTGGCAGGCGAAGAGTGGCGGCTGGAGGTATTCCGGACACACGGCAAAATATACGAGGCATCGGCAAGCCAAATGTTCAATGTTCCGATAGAGGAAATCACGAAAGACAGTCCACTTAGGAAAAAAGGAAAGGTCGCCGAACTTGCCCTCGGCTATCAAGGCGCGGTCGGCGCAATGAAGAAAATGGGTGGCGAGGCGATGGGACTGACCGAAGACGAAATGCAGCACATCGTCAACGTATGGCGGGGAAGCAACAGCAAAATAACGGAATTGTGGCGAACGACGGAGAACTCGGCAAAAAAGGCCATAGCGCACCCCGGCGTATGCATAACAATCCAGCACGGCATCACTTTTCAGATGCTGGACGGAACGCTATACATCACACTTCCGTCCGGACGCGCTCTCGCATACCAAAAAGCGCGAATAGAGCGTATCGGAATGCGAAGCTCAATCAAATACATGGGGCAGACACCCGAAACGAAGAAATGGGAAACCGTGGACACCTACGGCGGCAAGATAACCGAAAACATCACGCAAGCTGTAGCGAGAGACTGTCTCGGAGCGGCAATGCTGAGACTGGATAAGGCAGGCTACACCCCGCAATTTCACGTTCACGACGAAGTAATCGTAGAGGTCGACCGAGACAGCGCGGAAACCGATATGGAGCGCATACGCGACATTATGCGGCTTAAAGACGTTGAATGGCTGAAAGGACTACCGCTGAACGCCGAGGGATACCTAACGACTTACTACAAAAAAGATTGACGGAGACAAGCGATGGCAGAAATCAAGTTAAAAAACGGCGCACGGCTGGAATTACATATAGCGATAGGACGCGACCGTTTCGAGAAAAAATGGAAAAACAAAACTGTTACGTGGTCGGAGCTGCTGGAGCGCATCTCGGAAACCGTAAGGACGCACGAAACAGCTGCCGAATACCGCAACATGGGCAAAGACAGCCGATCGCAAATAAAGGACATAGGTGGTTTCGTAGGCGGCGTTTTGAAGAACGGACGGCGCAGAAACGGATACGTTCAATCGCGTAGCTTAATCACGCTGGATGCCGACTTCGCTCCGACCGATTTCTGGGATGACGTGGAATTGATGACGACATATGCGGTCGCCGCGTATTCCACGCACAAACATACGCCGGAGCATCCGCGCCTTAGGTTCATTATACCGATGAGCCGTGACGTTACACCCGAAGAGTACGAAGCCATCGCCCGGTTCGTTGCAAACGAACTGGGGATTGACTATTTCGACGATACGACCTACGAGCCGACACGGCTGATGTACTGGCCCAGCACGTCGAAGGATGCGGAATTCTTCTTCGAGTATGTGGATGCGCCCATTTTAGACCCGGATGCGGTACTTTCCAAATACACGGACTGGCGCGACACTTCGAACTGGCCCGAATCCAGCAGATGCAAAGGCCTGCGCAAGAAAGCCGCAGAAAAGCAAGGCGACCCTCTCGCTAAGACCGGACTAATCGGCGCATTTTGCAGAACTTACACGATAGAGGATGCAATAGCGACATTCCTTCCGGACGTTTACACCGAATGCAGTACGCCGGGCAGATACACTTATGCGAACGGCAGCACAGCGGCGGGTCTTGTGATTTATGAAGACAAATTCGCCTACAGCAACCACGCGACAGACCCTGCGAGCGGTCAGCTTTGCAACGCTTTTGACCTTGTGCGTATTCACTTATTCGGGGAGGAAGACCTTGATGCGAAAGAAGGCACACCCGTCAATAAGCTGCCGAGCTGGGGCAAAATGATGGAGCTGGTCGGAGCGGACGAAAACGTGAAGCTCACCATAGGCGAAGAAAAGATACAAAAGGCGAAAGCCGAATTCGGAGACGGTTTCAAAGACAGCGATGATGCGGAATGGATGAAAAAGCTCAAGACGAATAAAGCGGGCGGTTACGAGCCTACAATTGCCAATTTGAAACTCATCCTTCAGAACGACCCGAATCTGCAAGCCATACACGGACGCGACCTCTTCCGCGACCGATGCACGGTCAAAGGCGAACTGCCGTGGCCGCGCGACGGAGCGATGTGGACGGACGTCGACGACGCGGGACTGCGCGATTATATGGAATCGGTCTACGGCATCGAAGCAAAAGGGAAACTGCTCGATGCACTTGCCCTCGTTTTCGAGGAACGGTCGTTCCACCCCGTAAAACAATTCATAGAAAGCACGACGTGGGACGGACGCGCGAGAGTAGAGCGACTGCTGATTGACTACCTCGGCGCAGAAGACTGCGCATACGTGAGAGCCGTAACAAGGAAAACGATAATAGCCGCGATAGCACGAATATATGACCCCGGATGCAAATTCGACCATATGCTGACCATCGTAGGAAAGCAAGGCATAGGAAAGACGCTAATCGTGCAAAGGCTCGCAGGGGAATGGTTCAGCAACTCGATAACCGAAATCCGCGGCAAAGAGAGCTATGAAGCTCTCGACGGCGCGTGGATAGTGGAGATGGGCGAACTCGCCGCTTTGAAAAAGAGCGACAGGGACGCAATCAAAAATTACATAAGCAAAACCGAGGATACCTACCGTAAGGCTTATGCCCGAAACGTAACCATCAACCGTAGACACAGCATATTCATCGGCACGACAAATGAGTCTTCGTTCCTTGAAGACGATACCGGAAATAGGCGGTTTTGGGTAGTCGATACAAATGCGGAACGCCGAACAAAAACAGTGTGGGGCGCGAACGGGATGACAGCCGAAGAGGTGCATCAAGTATGGGCCGAAGCTCTCGAACTCTACCGCGCAGGCGAGAACATTATGGAATTGACCGATGAAGAAGCCGCCGCCGCGCAAAGAGAGCAGGAAAAGCACACCAGCGAAGACCCTCGGCAGGGCATAATCGAAAGATACCTAAGTATACCACTGCCCGCAGACTGGGCGGCGAAAACATCATTTGAACGAATGCAATATTACTCCAGCGTGGAGACTTTCAAAGGCTCGCCTAACGGCGTAGAACGGACAAAGGTCTGCGCCATAGAGGTCTGGACGGAATGCTTGCAACAACCCGAAGCGCGGATGCTGAAAAGCGATACGCGCCAAATAAACGCGATGCTGGAAAAGCTCGGATGGATAAAAAGCAAATACCCGGACAAGTTCGGACCGTATGGCTCGCAGCGCGGATTTATTAAACCGAAAACGGAGGATTGATTATGAACAAAAAGCATAAGAACGGCGGTCGCCGCAAAAGCGGAATCGACCTTGATGCAAAGGGATGCCACAATTGCGCGAACTGCACCTACATAGGCGAAGGCGACTATTTCTGCAACGAAACAACGCCTGCCGTAGTAATCACCGGATTTTCTGCGCCGACCGAAGACTTCTTCGCTTGCGCGGGAAGGAGGTGGAAAAAGCAATGAACGCGGAATGGATTTTGAAAGCCGTGGAGACGATAAAAAGCGGTCTCTGCGAGAAGCTGGAGAAAGGTAATATCACGGTCTATAAATGCGGAAAGATTATCCGCATCGACATCAAAAACGCTTTCGAGAACGAATAAGGACGGCGAGAATGAAAGTTGATATTTTCAGCACAACGGAGCGGTACGGCGTGATTTGCGCCGACCCGCCGTGGAAACAAAGCAAGGGCGGCCGTAAAGCCGTCAGAGCGCACAGTAGCGGACTCCCGCTCGATTACAGGACAATACCGCTGGAAGAGATAGAGAGCCACCTGCGCACCGCTGTGGGGCGTACAGAGCCGAATAGCGTACTCTTCCTTTGGACGATTGACAAATACCTCTTCGAAGCGCAGACGATAGCCGAAAGGCTCGGATACAAGCTCCACGCCCGAATGGTCTGGAACAAAGAAAACGGAATCCCTGCAGCGTTCACGATAAGATATGGACACGAATATCTGCTTTTTATGTACCGCGGCAAATTGCGCCCGGTAGCAAAAGCGGAACGAGGCAAGATACATAGCGTGTTCACGGAACGCGCCGAACGGCACAGTCAAAAGCCGAGAATCGCCTATGAGATTATGGAGCGGTTATACCCTGCCGAAAAGAAGCTCGAACTTTATGCGCGGCGTGAACGTGCAGGGTGGGATTGCTGGGGAGACGAGATATGAACGATAGAATAAAAGCAGTTTTCATCTGCAGTCCTTTCAAAGCGAACAGCGAAGAAAGACGCGCAGAGTACCGTCGCTATGCCCAAGAGATGGCGTTATCGGCTTTGCAAGAGGGTGCGGCCCCTTACGCTCCGCATTTATACCTTCCCGATATTTTGGACGATGAAGATGCGCTTGCGCGGCGAAAGGGCATTCTGGCGGGAATTGAGTTTTTGACACGTTGCGATGCACTATGGCTTTGCACTCGGTACGGAATCAGCAACGGGATGCGGAAGGAAATTAGCGCAGCGCAAAGAAACGGAATCCGCATAATCGAAAAAAAGTAGGTATGCACAAAAGGCGACTACATTCTCAAAAACGAAAAACCTACATTTGACCTACATTTTAGAACACAATGTAGGCGAGAAAGTAGGCGAGAAAAAAGCGGGAGCGGAGACCTTAAATACGTAGTATTTAAAATTCCGAATACCGATAAAACCTACATTTACTACATTTTTTCTTAATAAAGCAAATGCAAATAGGTAAATAGGCAGAACGCAAACGCCTAATGCACCTATACGCGAAGGATTTATAGAAAATTTTGTAGAGATTGTAGAATGTAGGCACAGGAGGCAGTATGCAGGAAAAACCGATAGAACAACACCTACGCGACGAAATCAAGAAAATAGGCGGTGCGGCGTATAAGTTATCCGCGGCGGTTGACGCAGGTATGCCCGACAGGCTGGTGTGTCTTCCGGGCGGTCGCGTGATTTTTGTCGAGACCAAAAGGCCCAAGGGTGGGCGGCTTTCGCCTTTGCAAAAATACCGCCACAAAGCACTGCGGCTTATGGGGTTCGACGTGCGAGTCATAAACACTACGGCCGCCGTGACGGAATTCATCGAAGAGGTAAAAGCACAGGGAGGCAACGAATGAAATTCATTCCGCACGATTATCAGCAATTCACGATTGACCGAATGGTTGAGAACAAAAAAGTCTTCGCAGTTCTTCAAATGGGATTGGGAAAAACCGTCTGCACCTTAACGGCAATCGAGAAACTGATGTACGACAACTTCGAGATAAGCAAAGCACTGGTCATCGCGCCGCTTTACGTGGCAGACGTGACGTGGGAAGACGAGCGAGACAAATGGGACCATTTGCGGAAACTTCGGCTGTCCAAAATTCTCGGAACGGAAAAACAGCGAATCGCCGGATTGAACGCGACGGCCGACGTCTACATAATCAACCGCGAGAACGTGAAATGGCTGATAGACTTTTACATCAAGCGGAAAATACCGTGGCCGTTCGATATGGTGGTAGTGGATGAGTCGTCGAGCTTCAAAAGCAATTCCAGCCAGCGGTTCAAAGCGTTAAGAAAAGCAACACCTATCACCGACCGCGTAATTCTTTTGACGGGAACGCCGAGTCCGCAAGGGTTTGAGGATTTATGGTCGCAGGTCTATCTTTTGGACAGCGGCGAGCGACTGGGCAAAACGATGACCGCGTACCGAAGCCGATACTTTATGCCGGGACGGCGCAACGGCAACATCATCTATGAGTGGATACCGAGAGATGGAGCGAGCGAACAAATCTACGCCAAGCTGTCCGACATCATGATATCGCTTTCCGCAAAAGACCACTTGAAGATGCCGGAGCGAATCGATAGCATCGTTAAGTTGAAGCTGACACCCGAAGCGCGAGAGCAATACGACAAGATGGAATCGGACTGCATCCTCGAACTGGAAGAGGGGGAGGTAGTCGCAGGCAACAAGGCGGCGGTTACGAATAAACTTCTGCAAATGGCGAACGGGGCCGTCTACTACGAAGAGCCGATGGTGGACGAAGATGGCGTAGTCACGGGTTACGAGCGGAGAGTACAGTGGGTTCACGACATAAAACTTGATGCACTGGAAGAGATGGTGGAAGATAACGCAGGGCAGCCTATGATGGTGTTTTACAACTTCCGGCACGATTACGACCGACTGATGAAACGGTTTGAGAAATACGAGCCGAGAACGATATCCGGGCGAAAAGACGTGGAAGATTGGAATGCGGGGAAAGTCAGACTTCTCTTTGCACACCCGGCAAGCATGGGACACGGGCTTAATCTGCAAGCGGGCGGGAGTAACATCGTATGGTTCGGAGTGCCGAGTAACCTCGAATGGTATCTGCAAGCGAACGCAAGGCTGGATAGGCAGGGGCAGAAAAGCAAAACGGTGGTAGTAAGCCACATTTTGATAGAAGGCACACACGACATAGACGTTATGCGTTCACTCCGGGGAAAGCGGATGAACCAAGACGAACTGATAGCCGCCGTAAAGGCGAGAATCGAGAGCCGAAGGGCAAATAAAAAATAGGAGCAAATTATGACAAACAAAATGAACGTAAAAGGTTACGCAGACGGCATCCCCGTCTACTGCGCCCACGACGCAATAGTGGCGGTTGAGGACGTGCATCCAAATCCGGAAAACCCGAATATGCACCCGGACGAACAACTTAGGCGACTGGGGATGATAATCAGAAACGCCGGATGGAGAAACCCTATCACTGTTAGCACGCGGTCGGGGTTGATAGTCAGAGGACACGGCAGACTTGCCGCGGCACAGCTGGAGGGATTAAGCGAAGTGCCGGTAGATTATCAAAACTATGCATCGGATGCGGAAGAACTCGCCGACCTCATAGCGGACAACCGCATCGCGGAACTGGCAGACCCCGATATGCAAAAACTGGCGGGGCTGTTTGAGAAGATAGATGCGGCAGAATTCCCTATCGAATTGACGGGGTTCACGCGAGACGAATACGGCGAAATCGCGGATGCATTGAGCGCAGCGACCGAGGGACTGATAGATGCGGATGAGGAAATACCCCTTCCAGAAGAGCCTACAAGCCGCCGTGGCGACCTTTGGATACTGGGCGGCAAGCACCGTGTTTATTGCGGCGACAGCACCCAAAAAGGCGATGTGGACGCGATGTGGCAAGGGGGGGGGTATACCCAATTGTTATTGACAGACCCGCCGTACAATGTGGACTACGAAGGCGGCACCGAAGAGAAAATGCGTATAGCGAACGACAATCTGAGCGACTGTGCATTTGAGAGATTGCTGACTGAATCCTTCGAGAACGCAAAGGAAAGACTCAAACCCGGTGGCGCATTTTACATATTCCACCCGGACAGCAACGGACTGGTATTCAGAAAGACCTGCGAGGCGGTCGGACTCCACGTGCGACAGTGCATTATATGGGTAAAAAACGCCTTCGTAATGGGACGGCAAGATTATCAGTGGAAGCACGAACCGTGCCTATACGGTTGGAAAGAGGGAGCGCACTATTTCACAAAAGACAGGACGCAGTCAACGGTTTACGAAGACGAAGCGGTGGATTACACCAAGATGAAGAAACAGGAACTTCTGGACATTTTGACGGCAATGCAGAAAGAGGATGAGCCGACGACTGTCATTCACGAAAACAAACCGACAAGGAACGCACTGCATCCCACTATGAAACCGGTCGCCTTGCTTTTGAGGTTGATACGGAATAGCACTAAACGTGGAGAAACGGTGTACGACCCGTTCAACGGGAGCGGTTCGACGCTTATAGCTTGCGAGCAATCCGACCGCGTGTGCTACGCGATGGAACTCGACCCGAAATACGTGGATGCGACAGTCAAACGATTTGTGATGGTAACCGGAAATAACAACGTCGTCTGCATAAGGAACGGAAGGAAACTGAGTCAAAAGGAAATCAATAAAATCTTTGCAGAAT
Organism: uncultured Christensenella sp.; assembly: GCA_910585705.1. Taxonomy (GTDB): domain Bacteria; phylum Bacillota; class Clostridia; order Christensenellales; family Borkfalkiaceae; genus Coproplasma. The sequence continues at coordinate 855,374 of CAJUER010000001.1, read as the reverse complement.
AGGCAATAGCAGGAGGCGACATTTATGGCGAATACGAGCGAGGTAAAAAAGAGATTGAATCAGCACCGCAACAAAGCGATAGAGTGCGAAACCATCCGAAAGGAACTGGAATATGCCATAGAGCGGTACGGCGATGTCAAAGCGGTTAGTTTTGACGGAATGCCGAAAGGGAAAGGCGGGGACAACGGTGGCCCGACCGAACGCCAAGTCCTACGGAAAATAGCACTTGAAGATAAATTGAAAAAGCGAGAAACGGAACTGGAAGCGGACTGGCGAGAGCTGGAGCCGCTTATGTCCGTTTTAAGTCCCACCGAATCACTCGTCATAAAAATGCGGTACGACTACGCCGAAGAATGGTCCGAGATTTGTCGCCGAATTTATGGGCAAAACAAAGACTTTGAAGCAGAGCGGGACGGTTACTATAACAGGGTTTTCAAAATGCACGGACGGGCGTTGCTGGCACTTGCGAGAATTTTTCGCCCCGAAAACTGAAAAAAAGTCAGTAATCGGCAGTGAACGGCAGTAAACGGCAGTAAATGGCAGTTGACGACAGCTGTCAAGGGTGTTATACTGTATGCTGTCGAAAACCGTGCGGAAACCCGTGCGGTTTTTTGCGTACTGGGAGGCGGTTATGGTTAATTTACAGTTAGACCTTCCGAACTTCAAAAAGCTGGCAGAATCCATACAAGGGCAGAATGCCGATATGCAGAAGGCGATTGATAGAACCATCAGCGACTGCAAGTCCCGTGCGCCGGCGCAAATAACAAAGGCAGTCACGGCGGTATACGGCATCAAGTCAAGCGAGGTTTCGGCAGCGGGCAGGATGGCAAAATTAGGCGCAAAGACCGTGGGGGAATTGAAACTGGCGGGGGCAAGCGTGAAGAGCCTGCAACTCGTTTATAAAGGACGCAGACTGACACCGCTACATTTCTCTATGACCCCGCGAACAAAGCCGAAAGGTAAAAGGTACGCGGTCAAGGCGGCGATTTATAAGGGGCAGAAAAAGAAACTCACCGGCAAGGCGCAGTACAACACCCCCGTATTTCTCGCCCCGCAAAAGCAGGGGATTATCCTGCCGTTTCAGCGCATGGGTGAAAGCAGGATGCCTGTGTACGCCATACACACGACAAGCATACCGCAGATGATAGAGAACGACAAAGTGGCAGCAGACATCAAAGAAAAGATGGATGAACTGTTCACTACGCGATTGCAACACCACATAGATAGGTTACAAAAGAAATAACTACATGAGAGCCAACGCCACGGAACTGATGCACCCAGCCGTGGCGTTCGCTTTGCCGCAAAACAGTACCGAAAGGAAAGGCAACGCCGCCAAGGCGAGTAAGGCGCGAGAGCGCGGAAAGAGAATAACGGTCCGAGTAGGTACTGTGAGCGGCTTTTTTCTCTGCGGTGCTGGCGAGCCCAAAATTCGTGTAGTTTTTAATGGAAAAAATCAGGCGTTTCGTTACGCAAAAAAAAGGAGGAAAGCTATGGCGAACGGCGACATAACGACACCGAAGAAAAACATGGTCGAAACGAAACAAATAGCCTTGCTTTTCGGGTTAACGGTTCGCAGAATCCAGCAATTAACGCAGGACGGAATACTCCAGACGGAGATGGTGGGTCGGCAACGCAAATACGACCTGCTCGGTTCGGTTCGGCGGTATATTGAATATTTACAAAAGCGCGTCAGCGAAAAGGGTACGGGCAACGGGACGCAAGAGGATGCGGATAACGAAAGCCGTAAGCTCCGCGCCGATGCCGATTTCAAACAAGCGAAAGCGGAGATGGCACAGCTTGAACTGGATGAGATACAGGGAAAGCTACACCGCAGCGAAGACGTGGAAGCGATGACAAACGACCTCGTCTTCAACGTCCGCAGTATGATGCTCGCGCTTCCGGGCAGGCTTGCAATCGACCTCGCGGCCATTACTGAACCGACCGAGATATCGAATCGGGTAAAGCGCGAGGTTGACGCAATTCTGATTGACCTGTCGAATTATAAGTACAACCCTGAAGCATACAAGAAGCGCGTCAGAGACCGTCAAGGGAAAGATTTTGAAGAAAGCACCGAAGAAGGCGACGAGTAGGCTAAACGCGGCGATAGCCTCGGCTGTAAAAAACTTTGCACCGCCCGAAGAATTGACGGTCTCCGAATGGGCCGAGAAGTACCGGCGACTTTCGCCGGAGAGCGCAGCCGAAGCCGGACCGTGGAGAACTTCGAGAACGCCATACCTTGAAGAACCAATGAATGCATTTAACGACCCGAAAGTTTCCAGCATCGTAATGGTGGCGGCTTCGCAGGTCGGCAAGTCGGAATTCCTTTTGAACTGCATCGCTTACACCATAGGTCAAGACCCGGCAAGTACGATGTTTATACAGCCTACGCTCGATGATGCGCGGAAATTTTCGCGGTTAAGAATCGCGCCCATGATAAGAGACAGCAAACCGCTCCGCACGAAAGTGTCGGACGTTAAATCCCGCGACAGTGGAAATACCATATTGCAAAAAGCGTTTCCGGGCGGGATGCTGACAATTACGGGTTCGAACTCAGCCAGCGCACTCGCATCAACGCCGGCGCGTTATATCTTCGGCGATGAACGCGACCGCTGGGCGGCCAGTGCCGGAACGGAAGGCGACCCGTGGGAATTGGCGAAAGCACGACAAGCGACGTTCTACAATCGGAAATCGGTTGAGACATCGACACCCACCATTAAGGGGAGAAGTAATATCGAAACATCGTTTGACAGAGGAACGCAAGAACGCTGGTGTCATCAATGCCCGTCTTGCGGTGAGTGGCACGAAATACGGTTTGACGACATCCGATTTGACTACGAAGAGCAGACCGTAAACCGCAAAAAGAATTATATCGTTAAATCGCTGCACTGGCTCTGCAAGTCGTGCGGCTGTTTACATACCGAGGATGAGATGCGCCGACAGCCGGCGAAATGGATAGCCGATAACCCTGATGCTTATAATCGCGGCGTCAGGTCATTCTGGCTAACGGCGTTCGCCAGTCCTTGGATGCCGTGGGCGACGATTATTCAGCGTTTCCTCGAAGCACGAAAAGACCCGGAACGGCTGAAGGTTGTTTACAACACTTTGCTTGGCGAGCTGTGGGAAGACCGCGGCGATTTAGAGGACGAAGACAGTATGCTGGCACGGCGCGAAGATTACGATGCGGAGCTGCCGGACGGCGTTCTCGTTTTGACCTGTGGGGTTGATACGCAAGATAACCGGCTCGAATACGAGGTGGTGGGACACGGACACTTCAAAGAAAGCTGGGGCATCAAGAAAGGCTTTATAATGGGCAAACCCGATAACGAAGAGGTGTGGGCGAAATTGGACGACGTGATAGACCACGTCTACAAATTCAAATCAGGAAAGGGTTTGAAAATTTCGATGACGTGCGTGGACTCAGGCGGGCATTATACGCAGGAGGTCTATGCAGCTTGTCGCGCCCGCTTTACAAAGCGCGTGTTTGCAATTAAAGGCAAGGGCGGCCCGGATATACCGTTCGTAGGTTTGCCGACGAAAGTAGCGTTGAAAGACAACAAACGAATAACGTGCTACTTATACACTATAGGCGTGGATGCTGGCAAAAGCAAAATAATGGATAGCTTGAAAGTGCAAGAACCGGGCGCGAATTATTCGCACTTTCCGCGCGGAGAACGCGGCTACGATAGCGCGTACTTTACTGGATTGCTATCCGAAAAACTGGTGCTGAGCCACACCGGGCGCGGCGACCGCTGGGTATGGGTCAAATTGCCCGGACATCAACGCAACGAAGCTCTGGACTGTAGGAATTACGCGAACGCCGCCTTGCGAATTATTGACCCGGATATGGACGCGATAGAGCGCAGACTAAAAGGGAATATAGAACAGCCTAAGGCGGTGGTTCGACAAAAACAAGCGAGAACGCGCCGTAGTAGGTATTTAGACGGCGACGACTGGTAGGAGGCAATATGAACAAGGCAGACATCCAAGCAAAAATTAAAGACAAAAAAGAACGACTCGAAGCGTACCGCAATCGAGAGCTTGAAATTTTGAAAGGCGGTGTGCAGAGCTACGGGATAGGTAGCCGTAACGTCACCCGTTACAATGTCGACCTTGCATCAATACGCTCGGCAATTAAAGACTTGGAAAAGGAAATCGCCGAGTTGGAAGCCTTGCTCGGCGGCGGTAACGTAAGAAAGGCGGTCGGGGTTATACCCCGCGATTGGTAAGGAGGCAAGATGGACAAAGAACACGGAAAGCCTACAAGCAAACCCGTTTCGCCTTTGCCGAAGAACAGTGGCTACGGAGAAGCCGGAGCAAGCTCGACGAAAAAAGCACTGAAAGGGTTTACGGCAAGAAGCGGGTCGCCGCAGGCAGATATTGACGCGCACAATCTGACGCTAAGACAACGCGCTCGAATGCTTTATATGAGCGCACCCATAGCGACATCGGCAATTAAAACGAACCGAACAAATGTTATAGGCAGCGGTCTATGGCTTAAGAGCCGAATCGACCGAGAACTGCTCGGCCTATCGGTGGAAGATGCCCGCATCTGGCAAAAGAAAACGGAAGCGGAATTCGAACTATGGGCGGCCGAAAAGCGCAACTGCGACGCACTGGGAATCAATAACTTTTATACGGCGCAAGGCTTGGCGTTTATTTCGGGACTGCTTTCCGGAGACGTTGTCGTTCTTTTGAAGCGCGTAAAGCCTACGGAGTACAATCCGTATGGTTTACGGTTTCAAATGATTGAAGCCGACCGAGTCTCAACGCCGGTAGAGTTTTCTGCTGGGGCAAGCCTTGTGGCGAGAATCACGGAAGGGAAAGCGGAGAACGGAAACGCGATATACGACGGCGTAGAGGTCGACGCAAACGGTGCAATCGTTGCGTATTACATACGAAGCACCTACCCGTATGAACTGACCCGCACTCCTACGGAATGGAAAAGAGTCGAAGCCTATGGGAAAGAGACGGGACTGCCGAATGTTCTCCACATTATGGAAGCGGAAAGACCGGAGCAGTATAGGGGCGTGAGTTATCTGGCACAAGTTATCGAGCCGCTCCTACAGGTGCGCAGATACACGGACAGTGAACTGACTGCGGCAGTCGTGGAGAGCTTCTTCACAGCGTTTATAACGACGGAAGCCGACCCCAGCATGATGCCGTATAACGAGGTGGGCGACGAGAACGCGCCGCCTGTGAGTGATGACGAAAACGAATACGAAATGGGACCGGGAACGGTAAACGTATTAAAACCGGGCGAAAGCGTGACGTTCGGAGACCCGAAACGCCCGAACGGTGGGTTTGAGGGGTTCGTTAACGCTGTGTGCAAGCAAGTCGGCGCGGCTTTGGAAATACCCGCAGACTTACTACTGAAGGCATTTAACGCATCGTACAGCGCGTCACGCGCCGCACTTTTGGAAGCGTGGAAAGCGTTTAAGATGCGCCGTGAATGGTTTGTAGATGATTTCTGCAAGCCGATTTATAACGTGTGGCTTTATGAAGCTGTGGCGCGTGGGCGTATCGAAGCTCCCGGCTTTTTTGCTGACCCGCGTATAAGAGCGGCGTGGATGGGTTCGGAGTGGATAGGGCCTTCGCAGGGACAACTCGACCCTGTCAAAGAGATACAAGCCGAGCAGCTTGCCTGTGATAACGGGTTCAGTACGAGAGAACAAGCGACGGTGCGTTTGAACGGCGGTAGTTTTGAAGCAAACGCCGAACAGCTGGCAACGGAAAACGAGATGCTGAAAGGCGGTCAAAGTCAGCCTAACGACGACGATGACCTAAATAAGCTGGTGGCAGAGTTGCTACCGCGAATAATCAATAGTCTTAGAAAGGAGGAGGGTAAAGTATGAAAATCCCTAAAACGAATAACGACACCAAACCGGGGACGACCGTTCAACGGTTCTGGAATGTCATAACGAACGACAGCGAGGATAGCGCGGAGATTACGATGTACGGCGATGTGTGCGAAAGCCAGCCGCGCGATTTCTGGACGGGCGAAAAGCTCGAAGGGCAATACATAACGCCCGAAGGGTTCGCCGAAGACCTCGCCACGATTAAGGGCAAAAGCAAAATCACCATTAAGCTGAACAGTTGCGGTGGCGACCTTTATACGGGCATTGCTATTCATAACGCGCTTAAAGGTTTGACTGGGTATAAGACGGTCATCGTGGAGGGAATCGCAGCAAGCGCAGCGTCGGTCATTGCTTGCGCCGGAGACGACGTGCAAGTCTATCCCGGCAGCCTTGTGATGATACACGGCGTGGCTGGAATGTTCTTCGATTATATGACGCTGGGCGATTTAAAGAAAGCCGTTAAAGCGTTTGATGCGGACGAACGTGCTGTCGCCGAAATTTACAAAGCGAAAACGGGAATCGAGGTGGAAACGCTCCGTAGCATGATGACGAATGAAACGTGGATGACGGGCAGTCAAGCCATAGAAAAAGGGTTCGCCGATACCTTGCTGGGCAGTGGCAACGAACCGAAAATGCAAATGAGCGCAGACAAGCGCGTGATGATGGTGGCGGGCGTAAGACACGATGTTCACGCCTTCCGCAACATTCCGGGGAATATCCCCATATTCAGTGAAACCGATGCCGCATCTGTCACGGCCGGAAATAAAAATAAAACGGAGGTTACAAACATGACGGAAAAAGAACTCAGAGAGCAGTATCCCGACATTGTGGCGTCTATCGAAAAGACCGCAGCGGATAATGCTCGCACCGAGGCGACGGCGGCCGAAAGAGCGCGACTCAAAGGAATCGAGAGCATCGAAGCGCAAATCGGCGACAAGCGTCTCGTGCAAAACGCGAAGTACGGCGACACTCCCTGTGATGCGGCACAGTTGGCACTGGCAGCAATGCAGGCGCAGTCGAAGCTCGGCAGCGCGTTTTTGCAAAAGATGGAAGCGGACTCCAGCGCATCCGGCGCGGACGAAGTAGCAGGCAAGCCGAACGGCGGTAACGCCGATGACGGCGACGAAACGGCGGCGGTTGTCGCAAATGCCGTAAAGGCGTATCAAAAAACCAAGGGAGGTAAAGCATGAGCAATCTCAACGAGGAAATCTGCAAAGTAGATTTCGATGAACTGGTAAATAGCGCAACGCCCGCGCCCGACGTGTTCTCCGTAACGCTCAGAGGGGTAACGGTGGCGACGAAACTCAAGCGCGGCACCGTGCTGGCCATTTCGGATACGGACGGAAAGATGGTCGTACTCGGTACGACTCTGAAGACGACGGGGAGCGGCGAAACCGCAAAAACGGAAACGCTCACGGCAAACTGCATCCTGTCGGACGACGTGGATGCGGGAACGGCCGATACCTCGGCTTTCGCGTATCGCACGGGACACTTCAACAGGAACAGCCTCATCGTAGCAGACGGGTATACCCTCAAGGCTACGGACGAGGAGGAACTTCGTAAGGGCGGCATTCTTCTGTCGGATGCCGTGAAAATTTAAGGACAGGGAGGTTAAACAAAAATGGCATTCAATATTTACGATACTCACACGTTGCTTATGGCGGTGGAAAGCCTTTCGCCCGTCAGCTCGTTTTTGAGGGATAGATACTTCCCCACGAACGATGCAACCGACGTGTTCTCTACGACCGACGTCCTCGTGGAATACAAGGACGGAAACAAGAAGCTCGCACCCTTCGTCGCACCGAGGAAAGGCGGCGTGACCATTCTGCGCAAAGGTTATACGGTCGACCGCTACACGCCCCCTCGCATTGCGCCTAAACGCGCACTGACAATCGACGACCTCACGAGAAAAGGGTTCGGCGAAGCGTTATTCTCCAAACTCACGCCCGCAGAGCGTCAGACCGCACTTTTGCTTAAGGACTTCGACGAAATGGGCGAGTCGATAACCCGGCGCGAAGAGGCGATGGCAGCGGAAACCCTGCTCACGAACGGATGCATCATGAAGCACATCGCGGACGACGCAAGCGAAGGCGAAGATATGTCCATACAATTCTACAAGGGAAGCTCGAACCCCGCCGTATACACGCCGAAGACCGACTGGGATAAAACCGGCGCGGACATTCTGGGCGATATTTTCGTTGTCGCGGAGATGCTCGCGGCGAAAGGACTGCCCGCAAGCGACCTTCTCGTAAGTCCGGACGTGGGCGATGCGATTTTGCACGATGAGACCATTCTCAAACTGCTCGACAACCGCAACGTAAACGTGGGCGGTATCGACCCTCAGCAGTTGCCCGCAGGCGTGACCAAAATCGCGCGTCTGAACGCCAAGGGACACGTCGTCGACGTTCTGCAGTATTCGGCATCCTATACGGACGACCAAGACAAAGACCGTCACTTCATCCCTTCGGGTAAAGCAATTCTCACCGCGCCCGGATGCGGCAGAACGCTCTACGGTGCGGTTTCGCAACTCGAACAGTCGGACGGCGTGTTCCACACCTACGCCGGGCGTCGCATTCCCAAGTATTACAGCGACGTTCCTTCGAATACCCGCGAGGTCTATCTGACCAGTCGCCCGCTGATAATTCCGAACCACAAAAACAGTTGGTACGTTATCAACGCGATTAACGCGCAGGATTAAAGGAGGGCGTATTTATGGTGCAGATTATCAAAGGCTCTTACGGGATGCGCGTCGGCAAAACGATTAAACCCGTAAGCGCAAACGACGGTCCCGTCGAATTGCCCAAGGAAGAAGAGGAAAGGCTTATCAGTCTCGGCGTTGCGGTTAAAGTTGCCGCCAATGCCGGAGACGAACCGAATAACGGAGAGCAAAAGCCGAACAAACCCGCAAGCAAAAAAGGCAAGGGTAAAGGCAAAACGAACACCGAAGAGGAAAACAACGACGAGAACCCCGAAGGCGACGGAGACGAGACTCCCGACGACGGAGACGAAGAGGAAACGCCCGCAGACGAACTGCCCGAATTCGATGCGGCTGATGCTGTCGTTTGAGTAAATTCACGGAAATGGTCGCAGCCGACAGGGATGACATCTTTCTTGACCTTGACGTATTCGGCGAACGCCACCGCATAGAAGGTAAGACGATAACGGCGGTACTCGATGAGTCCGAAAACGAAGAATCGGGAGCCGCCTCAATCGGTCTTACAGAATACGACCTCGTCGTATTTGCAAAAGCGGAGGATTTGCCGAAACGGCGACCTGTGGGCGAAAGTCTGAATGTCGACGGGCGGGAATTCAGCATTGTGGCGTGGCGCGAGGATTGCGGTATTGCCGAAATTCAACTGGCGCAACAAACCGCAGGATAACGGAGGTAGGCGATGACCATTGTGCAATGCATAGAAAAAATAGCCGAATGGCTGAATAAAAACGTATGCCCGAAGATAAAACTGAAACGGCCGAACGACGAAGAGCAGGGAGACACTTATTCATACGAAGAAGTAAACCCTACGGCGTTTCCGATGCTACTCCCCGGAAACGATAAGCTCGCCGCGGGGACGGATATGCAGTTTCCGTCAATACTGGTTCAGCTTTTAGAGGGAGCGCAGGATTTAACAAAATCGAATGACAGAATGAGCCTTCAGTTGAGTTTTGTCGTTTGGAATCCGGGAGCGCATCCGACTGAAAGCGAGACCGGAAAGTTTCAGCGTTCGGCAGACGGATGGAAAGACGTGTGGAGTTTTCTCGACCGCACACTTGCGGAGATAGAAAACGCCGAATACTTGGACGGGATACGGTTTGTTAAAGAGGCCGGCGTGAAATACGGCCAATATACAAAAGACGGGCAGATAGCGGACACCTATCCGTACTTTTACGCATGGGCGACCATAACCATCGAGCGCGGGCTTAACCGCACGGGTGCCGCGTACTCGGAGCATTTATAAAAAATTTGGAGGTTAAAAATGGCGGAATACAAATACGGCGTTTACGGTTCTCTCGGTACGGATATAGTGCAGAGCGCGTCGCAGGCATCCGTTGTGCCGGTCTATTTCGGAACGGCCCCGGTAAACTTGCTGACGGACTACAAGGGAGCAGTTAACACGCCCATCAAAATCTACAATTTAAGCGAAGCAAAGAGCAAACTCGGACACTTCGCAGACGCTACGCTGTGGGGTAAATACACTCTGTGCGAAGCAATAGAGGCGCACTTCAATAACGCGAACGGCAATATCGGGCCTATTTACGTTATCAACGTGCTTGACCCCGACAAACACAAAGCCGAGCAAGCGGTAACCGTGCCGCTTACGTTTGCGAACCGAAAGGCGAGCGTCGTAACGACCGGAATCATCATCGCCACGTTCGCAATCGAGGGAAAGGTACTCGGTACGGATTACACGTTAAGTTATAACGCCGACACTGGAGTGCTTACGGTTACGGATATCAGCACGACGGAAATAAAGAATGCGACCGCGTCTTATTCGGAAATAGACTTCGATGCCATAACGGCAGACGATGTCGTGGGTGGCACGGACAGCGAGGGCGTGACGAGCGGTATCGCCAGTCTGCGACTCGTTTATCAAAATTACGATGCGATACCCACATACGTCGCCGCGCCCGGCTGGTCGGAGAATCCCACCGTTTATAAGGCACTGGTGGCGGCATCGCAAGGAATTAACGACCACTGGAGCGCGTTCGTGTTTGCGGATATTCCCACGGATGAAGCGGCCACAATCGACGCGGCAATCAAATGGAAGAAAGACAACGGCTACAATTCGGGTTTCTCGAAGGTGTTCTGGCCCAAGGTTAAAGGAAATAAAGCCGTCTACCATCTTTCGACCCTCGCGCTTGTGGAAAAAGTGCGTTGCGATACGGGGAACGACAGCGTCCCCTACGAGACGTGCGCAAACAAGGCAATACCCGTTTCGGGACTGTACATCAGCGCAAGCTCGAAGCTGGTGGGTTACGACCGTCCGGATGCGAACAAACTGACGGCGGCGGGTCTTACGACCGCAATCTACTGGGAGAGCAACTGGCGTGTATGGGGCGACCATACGGCGGCCTACGATTACGACGGAGAGTACAACGCAAGAGAGATTTTCGACTCGAACATTCTGATGCTTTTCTATATCACGAACAGTTTTCAGAAAGAATGGGGTTCGACAATCGATAAGCCGATGACGCTGGCGTTACGCGACACCATCCTCAACCGCGAGCAGGAAAAACTGGAAATGCTCGTTTCCAAGGGTGCGCTTATCGGTTCGCCCACGATTAAGCTCGCAACGGGGAGCGCGGGTTCGAGCGAGGCATCGGACATTTTAATCGCCAATTTCGAGTGGCACGTTTCGGCAACGGTAACGCCTCCGCTTAAGGCGGCGACCGTGGTGGTAAGTTACACCGATGCGGGATTTCAAATACTTTACGGAGGTGAAGAATAATGGCATGGGTTGACCAGAAAAACGGACTCGTCGCGGATACCGTTTACTGCGACAACGAACTTGTCGCAAAAGACGTAGCGTTCAAACTTCCGGAAATCGCATTTGCAACGGCTGAAAGTCAGGCGATGGGCGCGATGGAAACACCGCTCATCGGACTGGTTGAGGCTATGGAGGCGACATTTACTAAAATCGGGACCGACCTCGGACTGGTTAAAGCGTCGACCCCCGAAAAGCACAACTACGAAATTCGTTACGTTCAAAACAACATATCCGGCGACGGCGCATCCGCACCCGTGGGGTGTAAAGCGTTTATAACCGGTGTGCCGAAAGGCGTCCCCGCCGTGGAAGGCGAGGTCGGGAGCGGCAGCGAACACGAAATCGCGCTTGCGGTTTATCGTTATCAGCTTTACGTGAACGGCGAAGAACTCCTCTGTGTCGACAAATTAAATTCGATTTGTCGCATCAACGGAAAGGACTACTTCTCCGAAATCGCAAAGCACCTGTAATCAAAAAAAATATAAAAAAATGACGACCCCCGGATGCGTGGATGCTCCGGGGGTAAATTTTAAGGAGACCATTATGGAAAAATTAAAACTTTTGCACCCCATAAAAATCAACGGAAAAGAGGTCAAGGAACTGACCTACGATGCGAACGAAATCACGTCGGAGGCGTTTATTGCCGCCGAAGCTCGCAAATTCAGAGCGGCGGGCAGGCAAGGTGTAACGGCCGGAGCATTAGAGATGGACTACTCGATGCACCTTCAGCTCGGCTTTGCCGCCATTGTGGCGGTAAACCCCGAAATCGACTACAATGACCTGTCTCGCTTGAAAGGCGCGGACGTTGCCGCAGTAGTGAGAATCGGCAGAAATTTTATTATGCCGTCGGCGGTCGAAGAGTCGACGGACGACTTACAGGAAAACACGTCCGGAAACGAATAAGAGATTACGCCCGCATCTTCCACACCCCCACGACTGAGCTGGAACGGATGCGGCTTATTGATTTTGCGATGGAGTATGCCGATGCAGCCGAACAGCTGACGCAAGAGCAGAACGAACGAAAGCGCAATATGGCGGCGCAAATGGCAAGGGGGAGAAATCGCAGAAGGAGGTAACTCGTGGCGAACAATAACAAGGTTCTTCAAACGGTAGTAGAAATCGCCGGGAGTACCTCGCCCACTTTAGGGAATGCGGTATCGAAAGCGGTTAAAATGTTAGGCAACGTGAACGTGGCGGCGTTAGCAGCCTCCGCCGCTGGCGTTGCCGCCGTTGTCGGCATCGCAAAAGCCGCAGTAAAGGCTACGAAAGAACTCGTTAATCTGGGTACGGAATTCGATAACGTAAGCGACACAATCCGAATCGGCACGGGCGCAACGGGAGAGGCTCTCGATGCGCTGATGGACGACTTCGACGCAGTTTACGGCTCTGTTCCGACCACTATGGATAACGCGGCAACTGCGATAGCAAATTACAATACGATGCTCGGCTTGACCGGGGAAGATTTACAAAACATTTCACGACAAGCGATACAGGTCGCGGACTTGCTGGGAGACGACCTCGAAGGGGTTATCGAGTCGAGCAGTCACGCTTTCCAGCAATGGAACATTGACGCGGAAGATATGGGCGACGCTATGGATTTTGTATTCAAAGTGAGCCAGTCAACGGGCGTGGGGTTTTCTAAGTTGATGGAGAACGTGCAGACCTACGGTCCGCAACTGCGTGATATGGGATATTCGTTTGAGGAAGCGACGACGCTTATAGGGCAGTTGGAAAAGCAAGGCGTTAATACCACCGAAGTGCTGGCGGCCATGAAGAAAGGCGTGACAATGCTGGCGAACGAGGGGATAGGCGCGGCTGACGGTTTGCAGATGTACATAGACGCAATCGTCAACGCAAAGGACGAGACGAACGCAACGGCGATAGCCGCCGAGATTTTCGGCACGAGAGCTGCATCCACAATGTCCTCGGCAATTCGAGACGGGACGCTTGATATCGAAGCGTTAACTGCCACACTACAAGAAAACGGTGAAACCATAACGAAATGCGCCGAGGATACATACGATTTCACGGAGCGTTTGCAGATTTTCAAACAACGGGCGCAGATTGCACTTGAGCCGTTGGCAAATACGATGTTCGATACTTTGAACGACTTGATGCCGATAGTTGCAGACCTTATGGATGAACTACTGCCCGTTATTTCCGAAATGACGGAAATGCTCACGCCGTTAATCGCAGATGTAGTGACCGAGATAGCTCCGCTTTTATCGGAGCTTTTGAAGCCGTTAATGCAAATAGCGAAATCGCTTTTGACGAAAATAATTCCACCGCTGGTCAAAATAATTACGGCCGTTCTTCCGGTCGTTATAGAGCTGGTGGATGCGATAGCCTTAGTCCTTGAACCCGTGTTCGATTTGCTGGGCGCGGTGCTTCCGATTATCGCTGAGCTTTTGAGTGCAGTGATGTCAATCGTTAGCAAAATTCTCGCAAAAGTTTTGCCGATTGTGGAGCAGATACTTTCGATAGTTATGCCGATATTAACGTCCATAATCGAGGCGGTTCTGCCGGTTTTAATCAATTTGCTGGAAACGCTTTCGCCGGTGCTGGACATAGTACTTTCGCTTTTAGACCCCATACTCGACATTTGTATGGCGATTTTGAAACCGCTTCTGCAATTGGTAACCGCCATATTAAAGCCGTTGATTTCGCTAATTCAGACGCTCATAGCGAAAGCGTTAAAACCGCTTGAGCCTATTCTGCAGACGGTATCCGATTTATTCAGCGGAGTGCTGGGCGCGGCTCTTAGCGTGGTAACGCCGCTCATTCAGATGATAACCGACGTGCTGTCGGGGTTGATTGACTTTATAACAAACGTGTTCCAAGGCAACTGGTCGGGCGCGTGGGAGGCCATAGCGGGCATTTTCTCCGGCATCTGGAACGGAATAGTCGGCTTTTTCAAAGGCGTTATAAACGGCTTGATAGGAATAGTCGAAACGGGCATCAATGCGATAATCAGCGTTATAAACGGTGTGACCGGGGGACTGAGCAAAGTGTGGACATGGACGGGAATCCCCGCCATTCCCGAAATACCGAAGGTTTCCTTGCCGAGACTTGCAACTGGTGGCTTTACGGACGGAATAAGCATAGCGGGCGAGGAAGGCCCCGAAGCTGTTATTTCTTTTGACCCGGCATACCATGAAGAGAACGTCCAATACTGGGCCCAAGCGGGAAAGATACTCGGCGTTCTCGATGCGGTGGAGATGAGCGATGAAGCGCGGGCAGAAATAACCGCAGCCATTCAAACGCTTGACGTTTCTGTTTCGAGCGAAGAAACGCCGCTAAGCAAGGCAAGCGAACTGCTCGCTATGGAAGGGTTCTCGCTTGGTGGTTTGACCGAGACGACCGTCATTTATTACGATTTAAGCGGTTTGACGTGGTCGCCGCAGATTGACGTTCAGAACGCGGAAAAACTGGATGCCGAAGACATAGTAGAGAAACTGAAAGAATGCGGTAGCGAATTCTTAGACTGGCTCGAAGAGTGGCTGGCATTAAGGGAGGGTGGACGATATGACCGTGTCTCGGTATATTGATTATACGACCCGACTGGGCGACACGTTCGACGAACTCGCTCTTCAGGTCTACAATAACGAAAAGATGGCATCGGAAATCATAGCCGCAAATCCGGACTATGCGGATGTGATTATTTTTGACGAAGAGGTAACGCTCCGCATCCCGGTCTTTGACGAAACGGCAACGCCGGAAACTCTCGCGCCGTGGAGGACTGCCGAATGAAGCTGATTTATAACGGCGTCGACATAACGCCGAGGGTTTTCATTAACCGATGCGAACATGAGACGTTCGCCGAGAAAAGAGCCGATAGGCTTTTAATTCGTTTTGTCGATAGCGGCAATAGGTGGAATGCTTGGCAGCCTAAAAGCGGAGATACCATAAGATACCAAAACAAAGCGGCCGACACCGGAGTGATGCACATTACGCGCGTCTCTCCGGCGAACGGTTTAATTACATTTTGTGCATCGGCTATGCCACCGACAGGCGAGATAGTGAAGAATCGTGCGTGGGAGAACATCCGACTTTTGAAGATAGGTGAAGACATCGCCGCCGAGCATGGTCTCAAATTCCAATCTTACGGGGTAACGGATAGGGTTTACTCTTACATACGGCAAGACAATCAATCGGATTTTGATTTTTTGCAGATGCGGTGTCTGCTTGAGGGATGCGCGATGGTTGTTTACAACGGTCGACTGGTTATATACGACGAGCAGGCAAGAGAAAGCGCACGGGCAACTACGCGCATAAAAATAGGCGCAGACGGCGTGTTTGAGTTTTCGGACCGTTCGGGCGAAGCGTACAGCTCTGCGGAGATATCGTCGGGAGAGTATGCCGGCGTGTTTTATGCAGATAACGTGCGAACGGGCAGGGTACTGCGTCCTCGGCAGCCGATAGAATGCGTCAGCAACGAAGAGGCTCTGCGGTTTGCCCGCGGCATCCTTCGAGACGCGAATAAAAACGCTTATACGGGCAATTTTAGACGACAGCTGACCTGTGATTATGCCGCGGGTAGCGTGGTCGAAATCGAGAATGCAAAAGCAAGCAAATGGAACGGGCGAGTGTTCATTACGCGCACCCGGATGGATTACGTAAAAGGCGAAATAAAAATATTTTTTCGCAAACCGCTGGAGGGTTATTGATGGTACAACGCGGAGAAATAAGTACGATAGAAGAACGGCCGCTCGACAAAGACGGCAATCCCACCCTTGCGCGTGTACTTTCCGAGCATTCGGGCGTGATAACAAAGCCGCTGACTATTCCGCGCGACTTACGCGCCGGAGCTTTGCATAAAGGTGTGCGGGTTATTTTCGTTGAGTTCGCGGACCGTTCGGGGGCAATTCTGATGAGAGCGGACGGGGAGACCGAAGGCTAAGGAGGCATTATGGCGAGAACGGCAACATTCACGACTGCACTCGGCACAAAGGTGTGGGAGATTACGGCGAAGAGCGTAAAAGATTTTAGTGGGTTCACTACGAGCTATGAACTGGAAGCTGAAAAGAACAATGCGGTAGAGGGTTCTCCGCTTAGCAATATTCGCGGACTGAAAAAGCAGACGGTGTCCTTCTCGTCTACGCTGAACGCGCATTTTGACGTTGACGTTCGCGCCGAAATGGAAAACTGGAAAAGCTGGATAGGTCAAACGGGAATTCTGAAAATAGGCGGGCAGACTTACGGCCCGAACTTTATTCTGACAAAAGTCAAGGCGGCGAATACCCAAATAGATAACGCCGGTAGATTTCGGTATTCAAAGCTGACATTTACGTTTGAAGAAAGCGACGAGACGCTAAGCGCGAGTATAACGGCGGCAGCGGAGAGCGCAAACGCGGCCGGTTCTTCGGCTGTAGGCGTTACGTGTTCGACAGCGAAGAAATCGTTGCTGAAGAGTAAAAACCCGGCGTTACAATCGCGTTTATAAGGAGGCTGATATGAAAGGTTCGGGAAACGGAAATCCCGCGATTTGCGCAAACAACCTTGTGCGAATTTCGCGCGGAGAAACTCCGTTTGATAGAATAAAGGGCGTAAGGCTCGCCGAGCTTACGGGTTCGAGCCTTAGCGAACGCGAAGACCTTATCGAGGATACCAAGTGGATGGTGGAGACCTACGAGCCAAGGGTGAGCGTAGAGAGCGTAAAATTGAAAACCACCGACGCGACGAATGGTCAAGTAGCCTTGACGGTCAACATCACGGGGAGGACTGATTGATGGATTTTATAACGACCGATGCAGATAAACTTTACAATCAAATAATTACATCGCTTGAAAATTCGGTGGGAGAATCGCTCTATCCCGGAGACGAGCGTCGGCTTTTTGCCGAGGGTCTCGTCGCGGTTTTCGTTGCTATGTTCAATGCGATGAATGACGCAGCCAAGCAAAAAATGCTGAGGTATGCAAGGGGCGAGGTTCTCGATGCGCTGGGCGAGCGTGTGGGCGTGGAACGCATCCCTGCGACAAAAGCCACGACGACAATCCGGTTCAACGTCAATTCCGCGTTCGGTTCGAATATCGTCATACCGCAAGGGACGCGCGTAACGGGCGACAGTAAGCGGTATTTTGCCACTGTAACCGCCGCCATTCTTCTCGCAGGGGAAACACACGTCGACGTTGAAACGGAGAGCGTAGGCGAAGGTACGGAGTATAACGAGATATCGGCAGGAATGATAAATACGATGGTAGACCCCATCGCGTACATCGACAACATAGAAAACATAACGATAACCGCAGGCGGCACAGACAAAGAATCGGATGACAGCCTTCGAACGCGCATACTTGCCGCGCCATCAAAGCTGTCGACGGCGGGGCCTATAAAAAGTTACAGATACTGGGCGATGACCGCAGACTCGACCATTTCCGACGTCGTCGTAACAAGCGAACAGCAGACGCTTAATCGTATGCTGGATGTGAACGGTAGAAAAGCCTACAAGGGCGGTTCGTTGCTTTTACTTGATACGCTGGTGGTCTTCCTTTCTGACGGCACTACGGCGGCCGTAAAGGGTAGTGATTATACGGTCGACTATACGGACGATTTGATGACAATCACGCTTACAGCGGGCGGTAGGCTTGCCGACGCGACGCAAATAAAAGTGAGCGTTGATACGACGAACGCAGGGACGGTCAGAATCATACCGATATGCGAAGGCGGCGAAATCCCCGACGAGGAAATTCTGCAAAAGGTCTATGATGTTTGCAACGCAGACGACATCCGTCCCATGACTGACATCGTAAAAGTTGAGCCGCCGACCGTTAAGACATACGACATCAATCTCACGTACTACACGCTGGCTGAAGATGAAAGTGCTTGCATCGAAACAATCGAAAGCGATGGCGGGGCAATTGCGCAATACATCAAATGGCAGAGTGGGGCAATCGGACGAGACATCAACCCCGATAAACTCCGCGCGTTGATTTTGAAACCGGACGGCGAAAACGCAGTAGGCGCATACCGTGTCGCAATTACAAGTCCGGCATTTGCCGAACTTGACGAGACGACGATAGCACAATTCTCCGGAACAATGACGGTAAAGCATGAGGTAGTAAAAGAATGAAAATAACCACGTTGGAATTTTTGAAACTGCTCCCGGAATTTATGCGTGAAGACGCGGCCGTAAAGTCTCTTGCCGAAGCGGTGGAATCTACCGTGCTTATTCCGGCGAACCGCGTAAAGACGGCACGAGTGTGGGACCAAATAGACCGTTTGAACGATGCGCAGCTTGACGAGCTGGCATACGAGTTAGACGTTGACTGGTATAGCGCAGATTTGCCGATTGAAAGCAAACGCGCCATCATAAAAAGCTCAGATAAGGTCTATTCGAAACGCGGCACGAAATGGGCAATCGAGCAGATTATAAAAGACGTTTTCGGCGGCGGGTATGTTACGGAGTGGAACAAGTATAACGGCGAACCGTTCCACTTCCGTGTTACAACGAGCTACCCGTTGCAGACACAGGATATAATCGACCGTTTCCGCGCACTTGTCGCGGTCGCTAAACGAAGCAGCGCGGTGCTGGACGTTATCGAGTTTGCGCATTCGGGCGAGGTTACGGCATACGCCGCAACGGCACGAACCGGAATGGCAGTGGTCGCGGTAGGCACAGCGGCGAATATTTAAGAGGAGGACGCTACAATGTGGAATAGCGCAGTTATAACGAACGCGGGCAAGGAACTGCTCGCAAATTGGCTTGAGGGCGCAACGCTGAACTTTGACAGCGCAGCCACAGGCGAAGGAACGGTCGCAGATGCATACCTTATGGCGCAGACCGGACTCGTTGCGCAAAAGCAAACGCTCAGCATCATCAAAATGGACAGGGTGGCGAACGGTGTAAGATTGCAATTGCAATGCACCAGCGCAGGCGTAACGACGGGTTACATTATCAATCAGATAGGCGTATGGGCAAGCCTTAACGGGAGCGAGAGCGCACTGGTCGCGCTTTATCAAGACGGGGTAGGTGTAAGCGTTCCGACACACGAAGATATGCCCGATTATGTTTTCACGTTTTACGCCACGCTCCAAATGTCGAATACCGGCATATTGACGGCAACGATAGACCATGAGGCTATGGTAACTCGTGCGGACTTCGATGCCGGGATGAATACGAAATTCGATACGGCTGGTGCAGGCTTAAAAAAAGACGGTACTACGATAAAACACACAAACAGCATAGCCGCAGGCGGTAGCAAGGGGAGCGCGGGAGAAAAATCCTTCGGCGATAAAATCATAATCCCTTATGTTAAACACGATACCGAAGGGCATATCACGGAAAGCGATACGACCGAAATAACCCTACCATCTAACACAGCAACAACGACCGAAGACGGACTGATGAGTAAAGAGGATAAAGCCAAGCTGGATGCGGTCGGAATCATCTCGATTACGGGCGCGACCGTTACGCTGGGCGGGTCTCTCACTTATAGCGGTTCTACAAAAACGAAAACGGTAAGCAGCGTGGTGGTCAACGGAAAGACGCTAACAGCCGGAACTGATTACGTTGTAAGCGGTAATACGGCGACCAGCGCAGGAACTTATACGCTTGTCATAACTGGGATAGGTCAATACGCCGGAGCGATAGGCAGGGCGTGGGAAATTGCGAAAGCGACTGGTTCAGTTTCGACAAGCCCAACAAGCCTAAATATGGTCGGCGCAATAGGTATGACGCGCACATTTACGGTTTCGCGTTCCGGTGACGGAGCTATCACTGCGAGCAGCAGCGACGTTTCCGTTGCGCAAGTGACAGTTTCGGGAACGACAGTCACCGTAAAAGCCGTTAAAAGCGGTTCTGCGACGATTACGGTCAATGTGGACGCAGGGACGAATTACAAGGCTACAAGCAAAACTGTGGCGGTTACGGCGACCGTGGCGTCGGCTACGCTTAACGACAATTCGTGGGCGACGGTTAAAGCCATATCGGATGCTGGCGCGGGCGCGTCTGTGTGGTCGGTCGGGGCGACAAAAGAAATCGAAGTAAAAGGCACGGTGGGAACGCTGAGCGTCGACCAATCGCTCTGGGTTTTCATTATAGGGTTCAACCACAATGCAGCATATGAGGGTTCGAATAAAATACACTTCCAAGGGTTCAAAACGGCACAATCGGGCGGCAAGGACGTCGGTTTGATTGACAGCAAGTACAATTCGAGCTATACTGATGGTACGAAGTATTTTAACATCAACCACTGGGGTTATTACAACTACGGCGGCTGGTCGGCTTCGGATTTGCGGTATGACGTTCTCGGTAGTACGAACGTAGCACCGAGCAACTACGGCGAGGTTAAAGCATCCGGCGCAACGGGAAATAACGCAACAAACACCTGCGCGACGAACCCCGTGGCCGGCACGTTGATGGCGGCTCTACCGTCCGACCTCAGAGCGGTGCTAAAACCGATAACAAAATACACGGATAACGTGGGTGGCGGTTCGGGAAGCACGCAATCGAATGTAACGGCAACGACAGACTATCTGCCGTTGCTTTCGATGAAAGAGGTGTTCGGCAGTACAAACGGATACGCAAACAGCTACGAGGGCAACTATCAAGCACAGTACAGTTATTATGCAAACGGCAATTCAAAAGTCAAATACAAGCATTCAGACGTGAATACGGCTGCGTGGTGGTGGCTGCGGTCGCCGACTTGCAATTATTTCACCAGTTTCTGCGCTGTGTGGTCGTCGGGCAGTTTCGGCAATGGCAACGCTTACAATTCTGCCGCGCTCGCGCCGGCTTTCGCAGTCTAATCATACAATCGGAGAAATCGCGCCCACGACAGTGGGCGCAAAAAGGAAGGTACACAAATGTCGGTACTGAAATCAAAACGGTCCGAAAGCAAAGCGGAGTTCGTAAACACTGCGAACGAAATCTATACGCGGACAATCGCGTTTCTAACGCGGTTGTCCGCGCGGTATGCTCGGCTTTTGGCAACTGACGTGGCAAGGCTCGCGTCCGAGGTGGTAGACCACGCCGAAAAGGCGAACAGCATCTACCCATCAAGCGACGAGCGACGAAGACTGCGCGAGGCGCACATCTTGGAATCCAGAGCGTCGCTCATGGCGTTAGACGTGCATCTCGCGCATTGTTATTCAATTATGGCATTGAACCCGGCTGGGTGTTTTGAAACATCTTCCGGAAAGCCAGTCAAGGCTTCGGATGCATCGCAACGCCTTGATAAAATGTCCCAGACGCTCGGCGAACTCATCGACAAAGAGAATGCACTGCTGACGGGACTGCTAAAATCAGATAAGAAGAGCGGCTGAGCCGTTCCCTTTGGGTGTGTTCCTGTAAATCTGCGAGTGGGCTGCGTGGTGGTGGCTGCGGTCGCCGAATTACAATAATAACAACAATTTCTGCGCTGTGTGGTCGTCGGGCAGTAACAACAATAACAACGCTAACAATTCTGCCGCGCTCGCGCCGGATTTCGCACCTTCCCGAAAGGGAGGCGTGGTCATAAGTAGTAGCCTTGAGTGAACCAAAGACCGAAGCGAAAGGAGGAACACTTCCCGGATGAAAATCCAAAACAGCTGCATTTTTGCAAGTGGAGAGAAATCTCCATTTTGCTGACGACCGGACACGGACGCTCCTTGCATGGCGGGAGAGAGTGCATCACCCCGTTTCATGTGTCAGGTCAAAGCGGTTTAGACTGTACCCTACACCACAACCGTGCGGCAGGCGAATAATTATGACAAGTAACGAACGACACGAAGCAAGATACCAACGCAGAAAAGCGCAAAGAGAACAGCGCAAAACCGAACGTGCGAGAACGGTCGGTGGTTTAAGTCGCGTTTTTACATTCAATGCGATGTTTAAAAACGGCAAACGGTGCTGTAACGGAGTACGCTGGAAAAACAGCGTTCAACGGTTCGAAATGCATCTTTTCTCCGGAACGGCAAAACGGCGGCGTGAACTGTTCGAACACAAATGGACACCCGGAAAATACATACAATTTCCAATCAACGAACGGGGCAAAGCGCGGGACATAAGCGCACCGAAGATAGACGACAGGCAAGTGCATAAAACACTGACGCGCGGTGCGCTCCTCCCGTTATATACCCCAGACATGATATACGAAAACGGCGCGAGTCTTCCGGGCAAAGGTTTTCATTTCGGAATGCGGATGCTTGCCGACGATTTGCGTGAGCATTATAGACGCTATGGACGCGAAGGCTGGGTTTTGCTTATGGATTACAAGCAATTCTTCCCTTCGGCATCCCACGCGGCTATTTTTGACCGCCACAAAAAGCTGTTGCGGCATCCGAACATACGAGAAATAGCAGACAAGATAGTCCGAACAATTCCGGGCGAACACGGACTGCCGCTCGGTGTAGAGGTCAGTCAAATGGAGATGGTAGGCTTGCCGTCTCCGGTTGATAACTACATCAAATGTCAGCTTCACATTAAAGGCGCGAGCCATTATATGGACGATTATCCCGTACTGATACCGCCACACCGAGACCCGGAAGAAATACTGAACAAAATAGTCGATAAGGCGGCAAAATACGGATTGACGGTAAATCTTGCCAAGACGCACATCTGCCCGCTTACTAAACCGTTCAAATACTGCAAAGCGAAATTCAGATTGACGGAGACAGGGAAAGTAGTTATAAACGGCAACCGCAAAAGCGTCCCTCGCGCCCGTCATAAATTCAAAGCACTGAAGAGGATGTACGATAGCGGAGAAAGAACCTTCGAAGACGTGCGCGCTTCGATACAGGGGTCAATTGCATATTTTGAAAATTACAATGACCACAATCGAGTGCTGAAATTGCGTCGGCTCGTTTATTCGCTTTTCGGGTTTAAGTTAGATAAACGCCATAACATCATCAAGGAGGACTACGACCAGTGCGATATGTACTTTTCAAACGCTTTCGAGGAATGGGCCTTTGCGGGAACGTAAATCTGCCATACGGGACGGTTTGCGAATCTGAAGGCGAGATAATAACTAAAGACGGGGATGCGCTCGTACTTGTAACAAGCGAGAACGCGCATCTATATTTCGCCAGAGACGACGACGGGTGCGGACTGGAACGCGGACGGCTTACACAGGCGATACAGGCGAGTCTCCGTGCGCCGGCAAAACAAGAAAGCGCAGCTAATCGACAAAAACGGCAAGCCGCGTGGGAGCGGATATGGGGCGACCCGAAATTGCAACAATACAAGATGCGCGAACACGCCGACTACTGGCTGTGGAATCACGCATTTTTCAACGCCGATATCGAAACGCTGAAATACATTTTACGGGTCATAGGAGGTGGAACGTGTACAAAATAATCAAGAGCGACGGAACGGGGCTGGGCGTAACCGACTCCGTTTTATTTATCAAGGTCAGTCCCGAAGGAACGTATATCGAGGCGGACGAAGACGAGGCCGTAGGTGTGGCTTTTGAGGGAACGGCCTACAATTTGCCGGGGCATTCCGAAATCGCCGATGCGGATACCGTCACACTTGCGCCCATCACGCTCGGAGAATACATCAAAGAGCAGAACACGAAATGGGAGCGGATGCAGGCGGGCGTGGACTACCTCGCAATGATGTCCGGCGTTGACTTCGATACCGAGCAGAGCGAGCGAAAAGAGGAGGTGGCTGAATAATGGCAAGCGCGAAATTCGAGAAAGTCCGCGAATATTTCGAGAAGGGACTGTGGGCGAAAGCGTGGGTAAAAAACGCGGTCGTAAAAGGCTGGATAACCGCCGAAGAGTACGAGACGATAACGGGGGAGGCTTATGAGTAACGAAGAATTAACCATCGAGAACATCTGCGCAGCTTGCGGAAAAGGCCCGTGCGAAACGCCGTGCGATAAGTGGTACGCATTACTGAGCGGAGTAAAAATAACGCCGGAGGATTTAGAGTCATGACGGCAACATTGATAACTTGCATCATTTCATGGGCGGTGTCGTTCTTTTTAGGCGGCCTCGCCTCTTTTATTATCGCCAAGTACAAAGGGATGCAGAAACGCGAAAAAGCCTTGCAGGACGGCGTACAAAGCCTTCTGCGCAATCAACTGATTGAATACCACGACAAATACACACGTCGCGGATACTGCCCCATTTACGCCAAGGAATCGGCTCGGCGTAGTTACGAGGCATACCATGAGCTGGGTGGTAACGGCGTGATAACTAAACTATACGAAGACATTATGGCTCTTCCGGAAACACCGGCAGAGAAGAAAGCACGGGCGAAATCAAAACAAAATAATCAAGGAGGCGAAGAATAATGAACTGGACGGAAATTCTCTTCAGCGTGGTAGGCGTAATACTGACCGCGCTGGCATCGTGGGCGGTCGCCAAGCTGACCGCGCTCATTGACAGCAAAGTAAAAGACGGGAAGGCGAAAGGCTTTCTGAACACCGCGCTGTCGGTTATAACGGACGTAGTAAAGCAGACCTATCAGACCTATGTGGAGAATTTGAAAGCGGAGGGGAAATTCGATGCATCTGCGCAAAAGGTCGCGCTTGAAAAAGCTGTGAATACAATCAAGGGTCTGCTTTCGGAAAAGGTGCAGAGCTACATATCCGAGAATTACGGCGACACCGAAAAGTGGATAACCACGCAGGTGGAGTCAGCGATTTATAGCTTAAAGAACGCAACGCCTACGACAACTGAATAATAAAGAAGCGGGGCAGAGAACCCCGCATATCGCGGACAAGGGAAACGCGAAGTTCGAGCCTTCGCACCGCGACCACCGCGCAGTCGGCGCGGCATAATTTTCTCCTTTATTTTTTCGGCGGCAAAGCGGAAAGACGCTTGACGGCTCGGACAGACGAGTGAAAGCCGGGCAGTGCATTGACGCGCTGCCCGGTCTTTTTTTTGTGCAAAAAAATTTTTGAAAAAGCCTAAAAAACAACTAAAAAAGCGTTGACAAATAGGCAACTATATGGTATACTATACTCGTAAACAAGAGGAGGTACAAACGATGCCGATGACAGCAAAGCAAATGGTCAAATTCCTAAAAGACCACGGGTTCGAGGAAATAAGCCAAAAAGGCTCACACCTCAAAATGAGAAACCCGGATACAGGAAGACAAACCGAAGTTCCAATGCACGCGAAAGACCTGCCGCCCGGAACGGAAAAATCAATACTCAAGCAGGCGGGGCTGAAAAAATAGGCCCCGACCTGCATAAAATAAAAATGAAAAGGAGAATTATCATGGAAAACAAAACAGCAGCAGTAGGATGCAGAATCTACCCCGCTATATTTCACAAAGAAGACGATGGACAATACTCGGTGGAGTTTCCGGACTTAGGATGTGCCACCTGCGGCGAGACCTTGGAGCAAGCATTCAAAATGGCGAAAGAAGCTCTCGCCTTATGGCTTGACGATTGCGAACCCGCCGAACCTACGCCCCTCGAAAAAGTAGTAACCGAGGGGGACGACCGGGCAATGTTGGTAGAAGCCGACAGCGGCGACGACATCGTCTACTTTAAGAATTCCGAGGTGCCGCGAGCCATCGAGAACGGACTGGAAAAGAAAGGCTACACCAAATATCAAATGGCGCAAATCCTCGGAGTCGACCGCGCCTACATCTCCCGCATCGCAAAAGGGGAGCGCGTCCCTTCGGTTGATATGGCAAAGCGCATCGGCATCCTCCTCGATTTTGATTGGCGCGTGTTTTATGCGGACGGAACTGGCGCACTGTGATGCGCCGAGACGAACGGAATACGGGGCGTGTCGCATTTTAGAGACGCGGTCGAACAAGTAACCGAATAAACGGAAAACCCGTCAGAAGCCAAATAAACGGCTCTGACGGGCATTTTTTATTATTCAAAGAAAACGCGCATAGACGAAAAGTTCATAGTCAAAATAGCGGAGCGCGGAAATTCCGTGCGTAAGTAAACAAATAGAGGGATATTTGAAAGGCAAGAGCAGTCTAATGATATACCAAAAGTGGGGCAATATGAAATTTGCATACCGCAACCGCGAATTTTGGTGGAAAGGATATTATGTGGATACAGTAGGCAAAGATACTGTTGCAATAAAAGAGTACATAGCAAATCAATTAAAGCAAGATAAAGAAGCAGACCAATTAAGCGTGTTTGACCCGAACGACCCTTTTAAGGGTAGCAAGTAAAAGATGCATGACTGGCAGGTCAATTCTCCGGCGCACTTGTACGCAGCCAATATTGATTAGGGCTATGCCCGAAAATGAAATACCACCCGCTATGCGGGTGGATTATTATTAATGCAAAAATAACGTAAGTCAAACTCTCGGTTCAACTTACGTTATTGGTGGTGCATCTGACAGGGGTTGAACCTGCACGGTTGCCCACAGGATTCTAAGTCCTGCGCGTCTGCCAATTCCGCCACAGATGCTTGAAACATTATAATTTTAACCTATGCGCGCAAAAATGTCAACGTTAAAAATCCGATTTGCCGCAAAGGTAGTCTATGGTCACGTTAAAAAACTCGGCAATCTTCCAGCACTCGATTACGCTCGGCTCGGTTATTCCCTGTTCCCAGCGCGAAACGTTTGCCTGACTCGTTGCAAGATGTCGTGCCAACGCCCGCTGTGAAAGTCCCGTTTCTTTCCTCAGCTCCGCAATTCGGTTGTTCCTGAACGTGTAATCCATAATATTATTATACGAATATGTATCACCCCTATGCGCTACGATACAAATTTGTATTAAAGATATTTTTAAACGTACATGATAGTAAAATATAGTCAGACGGAGGAAGAATATGAAATTTTGTAGTAAATGCGGAAATCAGCTTTCCGACGACGCGGTTTTCTGCCCCTCGTGCGGAAGCAGTGTAGAGGCGGCGCAGCCTGCGCAGCAGAATTATTCACAGCAGCCTCAGCCTAAGCATGAGGAAGCGAGCACAATGGCAATTGTCGGACTTATTTTTGCTATTCTCGGTAGTATAATAGGTCTTGTTTGCAGTATCATCGCATACAAAGAGGCAAAGCAAGAGGGTAACAATAAAAGCTTGTCTATTGCAAAAGCGGGAATTATCATTTCGGCGATAGAGCTTGCTGTCGGCGTGCTGGTAGGATTTGTAGTGGTAGTCGTTTCGGTTATAGCTATTATAGGTTCATCGACCGGTTCGGGAGGACATGTCTATATGTCTTTGCTTCCGTACATAGTGTAACGGCTTAGGTCAATTAAAATCAGAATAAATAAAACGGCGCACTGCGGTTACCGCAGTACGCCGTTTTGTTTGGATATGGAGGAACTAATCTGTTATTTCAATAATATTGCTTTCTTTTAAACTGTCGGCTTTTATAAATATTGAAGGGGTTTCCGTGCTTTCGTCATTGAAAGACGAAACCTGTTTGCCGTTGAGTTTAAACGTGCGTGACGAGTTTTTGTTGCAGTAGATTATTTTTACGTCTTTACCCTTAATTTTCAGGCTGATCTCCGCATTTTTAAACGGAAAGAAGCCGCAGGGATTGATTTTTATGCCTTCTAAGTTCGGTCTTATACCGAATATATACCAGACAATCGTTTTTATTAACGCATTAGCGCTTCCCGTGAACCAGTCGCTCATGGATTCGCCGTCCAGTTCCAATTCTTCGTTAAATGCGTAGCTGTTGCTCATAATGAAGGGAGTAGTGGTGATAAGGCTGTGCGTCAGCGGCAGTATCTTTTTAAGCTGTTCCCAAGCAAGTTTGCTTTCACCCATTGCGTAAAGCGACCAAATACCGAACATTGTTGCGTGGACGTATACCGCGCCGTTTTCCGCCGTGCCTTTGGGCAGATTGACAATTCTGCCTACGCCTTCGGCATTTCTTTCAAAGTGGGGGTGAAGAGTTTTAAGTCCGTATTTACAGTCAAGTCGGGCGTAGCTTTCAAGGATATCCTTTTTAATGGATTTGTCCCATAAATATGCGGAAGATATAACCCAGAATGCGTTTGCTGTAAGTCCGTCGCGGGCCTGCCCGTCGCTGTCATTAAAGCTGCCTACTTTGTAGGCGCGCTTGTCGCCCCAGCCGTGCAAAATCTTTCTTTTGCCGTTATTTGTTTCTATGGCGTAACTTAAAAGTCCTTCTTTTAGTTTATTGCGCGCATTTTCATAAGCTTGCTTTTTACCGAATTTGTCTCCGTATACGCCGATAACTTCAAGCATTTCGTTGAGATTTTTATATAGTTGAAGCGAAGCCATGACTGATACGCCCGAGCCGAATTCCTGTTCGGGGTCGGAAGAAACTCCGAGTCCGTCCAAAGCGTCGTT
The DNA here is from genome assembly GCA_910585705.1 of uncultured Christensenella sp. Classification (GTDB taxonomy): domain Bacteria; phylum Bacillota; class Clostridia; order Christensenellales; family Borkfalkiaceae; genus Coproplasma. Next base: position 826,864 of record CAJUER010000001.1, on the reverse strand, counting down.
CCAGTCGCCGTAAAGGGCGCGCAGGCATTGCGTTTCCGGGTCTATATTTTCGATAAGGTAGTCCGTTATGCGCGCAAGATGCTCTGCAACGGTGTTGCGCTCGTCAACTTTTTCAACCTTGTTTTTACCTATAATTCTGTAATAGCCGCAAACTTCGTCAAGTATTCCGTAGTCGCCAGTGAAAGACAAATATGTATAGATTGCGGAAATTATCCAAACGCCTTGATCTATAAACGCGCGAGTATCCATTTGCGGAAGAGTACCTTCGGCGGGTATGGAATACTGTCGGGGCGCTCTGCCGCTAGGGTCAATAAAATCGAGCACTTCCAAGAATTTAGCTCTGCATTCTTCGGGTCGCCAAAGCAGAGCGGCTTCTATCTGCTGTATGACGTCGCGCACGCCGAGAAGAGAAACGCCGCTGTTCTTTGCCAGCGCGGCAAATTCGGTTTGGCGCTGTACGCTGTGTACGAATTTGGTAAATACTTCTCCGTCGATTGCTCCGTCAATGCAATCGGAAAATCCGACTTTAAGCGCATAGGGGTGGTCTTCTTGTTTTAAACAGTCTTGTTCTGCGGCAGTGTAAATTTTTTCCGCAAAATCCATGCCGACGTTGCGTACGGCTTTTTGCGCCGCCTCCGCGTCAAAATAAGCTTCGGCAACGTAATCGATTTGCGCGCAGCCGCCTTTGCCGAGCTTTACGCAATATATATCGCCTGCGGCGGCGGTGTCGCCGAATTTACAAACGCTTTTTTGTTTCTCGAAGTGTCCCGTATAAAGCGGGGTGGCGATGCTTATCGAATTGTTTTTTCCGCCTGCGTAATCCGAACGGGAGGAGGTGTGTTCGCAATAAACCGTATCTGCGTTTACCGCGCGGTTAATAACGCCGTAATTGAAAAGATGGGTGGTTCTGTCTATATCTTCGATGCTCTCGAATATAAAACCGTGCGGCGTAGTTTTGCATTGCTTAAACCACTTTGTTTCAACGCATTCGCCTGCCGTATGCATTAAAAGGCAGTTGAAAAATGATGACAGACAGCACTTTATTTGCTTTCCGCAGTTGTTTATCGCACCTACGGAGAAAATCGCCTGTTTATCTTTGGAAACGAAAGCGCGAAGATAGAAAACCGCTTGGTCGGTTTTTGTTATATAATATACGGCTTCGGGGGTATAAACGGTAAAACGATGTACGTTTTTATCCGCCGAGCGCGCCGCCCCCGTTATTGAAACGGGTGTATATCCGTCGCCGCTTTCAAGTCCGCCGAAGAAAGCGATATAAGGTTCTTTGCCTTCGTCGGAGGGAAGGATATAGTAGAACGTGCTTTCGTTTAACGACATATAACCCGAAGAATGAGCCCATAAGGTAAGGCCGTCGGCGGAGTAGGGGTAGCGGCTGTCGCCCGTGTTGCGGGGGTAACAAAGAACTACTCCGTCTTTAAGATAGTAGCATTTTTCCGGCAGAGCGTTTTTGCGCTTTGATTCGGGAGTATTCGCAAGTTCTTTTTCAAGATTTATAATTTCAAGTATTTTATCTTTAAGCATATTTCAAATCAACTTTATTTAATTCCTGCCTGTATTTTCCAGTTTTGCCACGAACGCGAAATTTCGCCTGATATATCGTTGAATGCGTCTTCGACGGGCTTCGCGTTCGAGCCCAACAGCTTTCCGTAAGGACGGAGAGCGCTCGTGCCCCAGATATCGATTAAACTTGAAAGATACAGCATTTTTGTCGAATTCTTTATATCGGAAGTTCCTCTAACGGTGGGGTAGTTGGTAAATGCCTTCGAGTATCCCGTTTTTACCGTGAGAAGATTTTGCATGAACGCATCGGTCGTGTCGTTTGCGGTAAGCGAGCTTTTATAAGCGAGTAAGCCGTGCGCTTCGTTAAGGAACACGCCGCAACCGTAGTCGCTGACCATAAGTTTGATAAAGTCTTTTGCCAAATCTTTTTTAATGGAGCTTTCCGGTATTGCAATGTACTGGTCTTCGCCTATGGTGTAGGTTATGCTGGTTTCCTTTGCGTCGGAAGCGACGGGAGTGGGCATAATCGCGAGTTCGAAATCTTTATTATCTATTTTATAATTTAGAATTTCGTTGTAAACCCAGTCGCCGTTGAACATCATCGCGGCACAGCCGTTGTTAAAGTTTGTTTGCGCCGTGTGGTTGGACATTCCGTTTCCGTCGTCCATAACGTATTTGGGGTTGCCGAAAATGTTTTTCCACATTTCGGTTGCTTTTTTCAGGTTGCCGTAGGTTTCGTTTGTGTTTGCGTTATAGTTATCGGGCGAACCGTATTGCATAAATTCTTTTATGCTGTCCTCGCCCGAAAGCTGCGCCCACCAGGTATAAACGGTATAATCGAAGTAGTCTATGTTCTGACCCGTATATACGAAAGGTTTTACGGCTTTTGCCGTGCCGCCGGAAGAAAACTCTATGTTCGCGTCAACTATTGTGTTGCAAAGCGTTATAAGCTCGTCATAAGTCTTAGGAATCTCCCAGCCGTAGGTTTCAAACATCTTTTTATTATAATATATTCCGCCGACGCCTGCCGTCCAAGGAAGGCGGTAGGTGTGAACGTCGCCGTTCTTGTCGGGGAAATAGATGGATTCGGAATATTCCGTTGTAACTTTATCCTTAATTTTTACTCCGTCGACTTCCTGCTCGATTAAATCGTCCAAAGAAGCAAACTTGCCCTGTGCGGCGTAGGTCTTCCAGTCGTTGCCTACCGAAATATATAAATCGTCGATGTTGTTTTTGCTGTTAATGTGCGTTTTGATAAGGGAGGGAGCTTCGGCAATAGCGCCTTCGAGATTGACGGTATAACCGGGATGCTCTTCTTCAAATTTCTCGGCAATCGTTTTAATCCAGCCGTTGCCGTAGCCTTTGCTCAGACAGATAACGTTTAAAACGCTTTCGTCGTTTTTGGTTTTGCTGCAAGCCGACAACGGCAAAAGTATTGCGGAGCACATTGCGGTACACAGCAGGAATTTAATGGATTTTTTCATTGGAAATACCCCCATGATGATTTATTTTTTAACTTAATTAAAAAACTAATTGTATTATACCATACGATTATTTTGATTGTCAATAATATTTTGTGAAATGTTTTATAAAACTATACTGAAAAATTGGTTAAAATTTACAAAAATATGATAAATTACCTGTCGGGGGCTTTTTGGAAAAAAAATTTTTTCACAAAATTAAAAAATATATTGTATTTTAAAAAAATATGTGCTATAATCTTCTCGAATAATCTTGGAGGTAGCCGTTTTGTCTGTAAAAAGAATAGTACCGATAATAATGTTGACCGTAGTTGCCGCCTCGTCTGTTGCCGCTTGCGCCGTTAAAGAAGAGACTGCGGCGCTGAACGTCGGCGGAGACGTTAGCGTGTTGAAAGGAGTGGAAGTCGACTACGATAATATGTTTTTCGACGACTTTGTGGGCGGAGTCGATTATGACAGCTGGTATATAGGCAAGCAGGCTTGGGGTTCGAGCGGCGACGGCAACGGCGGCGTTATCCCCGAAAACGTAAACTATACCGACGACGGCGTTCTCGTGCTTACGGGCAACGGCGACTATTATACTTCGGGCGACGTGCGCGGAGTGGGTTCGCGCAAAGACGGAACTCTCACAGGCGCGGCAATAATAAGCAAATTTGTAACGGGACCCGGCAGATACGAATCGAAGGTTAAAATACTTCCCCGTCAGGGCGCGTGCAACGCGATGTGGACGTATGCTTACGATACCGCAACGAACGGGAATCACGAGATAGATATCGAACTTCCCGGCGGCACCAAATCGGGCATAATAACTTTTGAAAATGTTCTGAATACTAATTACGTTACCGTAGACGGCAATCAGTCGCAGGACGTAAACCTTGCCGAAGCGACGAACGGCAACACGACAGTACTTAACGACGGACAATGGCACACCTTCGGTTTCGACTGGTACACGCGCGAGCCCGGTGAAACCGCAAATTTGGGCGAAGACGCATCTTTGGGTAAGGTGGTTTACTATGTGGACGGCAAAATAACTGCAATAAGCGATTTGTTCGTTCCTTACTATCAGGCACGTCTTTGGTTGGGGGTCTGGTTTCCGAACAATCCCGGATTTATGGGTTCCGCCGATTTCGAAAGCGATTGCATGTATATAGATTGGGTAAAATACACGCCTTTTAAGAATCAGCCCGTAGTTGAATTTACTCCCGAACTCGGCGCGTCGCAGGTGGCGGAAAGAAGTGAATATCCTTCAACGCCCGTTTCGACCGCAAGCGTGAATAAAATTTCAAACGGAAATTTCGAATATGCCGCAAAAGGCAAAACTAACAGCGGCTGGAAATTCGACAGGCGCGTTATTAATTCGGAAGACGTCGCGTATCTCCGTTCGGAAATATCGGCGCAGAATCCCGGTCTTTCGGTTGAAAAAATCAACGAGCTTGTAAACGAAGCGAGGAAGAATCTTCAAGCCGTTCCTGCCGACGAAATGTGCACGGTTGAAAAAGAGCTCGGTTATATGGATTCCTGCGGACTTAAAGTAGAAAGGCGCGGATTGATAAACCAGACGGTGGACAGCGTTTACGGCGGCTTTGAAACGGAGCTGGCATTGCAGGCTAAGGGCAAGGGTACGGTTTCCCTTCTCTACATGGGCTACGGCGACGACGTCGTCGAAGAAAAAATTATTCGGATAGATTCTGAGGAGTGGACTACCATAAATCAGACTTTCGTTGCTCCGCAGGGGACTAAGAGACTGCGTATACAGTTCTATACTCAACTGGGAAGCGAACTCTATGCTGACAACGTCAATCTCAGGATAAACTAACTATGAAAAAGTGGATAGTCAATAAAAGCGCGGTAGTAAAAAAGGCGCCTGTAAAAGCAAAATTCAAACAGAGAATCACCAAAAAGCATATAAAGGACTGGATTTTCGTAGCGATATTACTCGCTTATCCCGTATTGCAGTTCGTATTAACTTGGGGCTTTGTAAATATCGGTTCTATTCTTATGGCTTTCGAAAGGACGGATATTTACGGGAATACGGAATTCTGCGGCTTTGAGCAGTTTGTCAAAGTCATAAAGGATATTTTTCAGTCCACCGTCAACGATACGGGTGTATCATGGCTGAATAATTCTTCGGTTATAATTTTGAACTCGCTCGGTTACGCTGCGGTTACTATCTTCATAAGCTTGCCGCTTTCTTTACTGTTTTCGTACTTTTTGCATAAAAAAATGCCGCTCGCAAACGTTTTCAGGGTGATTTTCTTCCTTCCGAACATAATACCCGTAGTCGCGCTCGTCATGGCTTATAATATGCCTATGGATTCGAGTTACGGTTATCTTTACGGATTTTTGAAAGCGCTCGGGTTCGAGGGTTATCTGTACGATTCGTGGCCGAATTCGCAGCTGTTCGTTTATGTTTACTGCATATGGGCGGGACTTGGTTACAATATCGTGCTTATGTCTGGAGCGATAGGAAGAATACCTAAGGAAATATTCGAAAGCGCCCAGCTTGACGGCGCGGGGTATTTTACCGAATTTACCAAAATAACCGTGCCGCTTATCTGGCCTACGATTGTAACATTGATTGTTTTGGGACTTACAAACGTTTTGACCCTTTATTTACAGCCGTATTTATTGACGGGCGGCGATGGACTTACTTACAGCATAGCGATGGAAATATTTATGGGTACGGCGGAATTCAATCCCGTTAAGTATTCCGAGATGGCGGCGAAAGGTTTGCTTTTCTCCGTAATTTGGGCGCCCATCGTTCTTATTATCCGTAACAGACTTTCCAAAAAATACAGCGGAATAGATTACTGAGGAGGCAGATTATGGTTAAATTCCGTAAAGCTAAGGTGAAAATGTTTAAAGTTCCTCGCGCAAAGGGCCGCAGGATTTCCGCTTATGCGGTAATAAAGTGGATAGTGTTTACCATATTCGTGGCTTATGCGGTTTCGTTGCTTACGCCGTTCGTCTGGATGCTTATCACTTCGTTTAAAAGCGTCGGCGAGTTTAATGCGGGTAATATTTTCGGGCTTCCCAAAGATATGAAGTTCGATAACATAATCCAAGTTCTCAAATACGAAATCGAGGGACAGAGCATTTTGAGTATGCTCGGAATGAGTATACTGACCACAGTTTTAGGTACCGTTATAAGCGTTGGGCTTTCGGCAATTTCTGCCTATTGCGTTGCGAAATACCGTTTTCCCGGCAGGAAGATTATACTCGGCGCGGCTATATTCACAATGATTGTTCCCATTGTCGGAACGCTTCCCGCGCAGGTAAAAATGATGGATACCTTAGGGATTAACGACAGTATCTTCGGCGTTCTGTTTCTTTATTCGGGTTGCTTCGGCTTCAATTTTATTATGTTGCACAGCTCGTTCGAAACAATTTCATGGAGCTATGCGGAAGCCGCGCAAATGGACGGAGCAAACCGCTTCCAGATTCTTTTCAGAGTGATGATTCCGCTTGCCAAAGGTCCGATTATCGCAGTATGCATACTTCAGGCAATCATACTTTGGAACGACTATTCAACGCCGTTCTTGTTTATGAACAGCTTAAAAACTCTTGCCGTAGGTCTCAACAGTCTGCAAACGGAAATGCAGGAGCAGTATCCGCTGATATTCTCGGCGGTGATGGTTGCCGTAATTCCCATAGTTATTCTGTTTGCCTGCTTCCAGAAAACAATAATAAAGAATACCGTCGCAGGCGGATTAAAAGGTTAAAATCATGAAAAAGGGCGGAATTTTTACAGCAATATCGCTTATGCTGGCAGGCGCGGTTTGCGTATGTTCGATGTCGGCATGCAAAAAAGATGAGGCGGCGCGTTTTTCGGAAAGCGAATACGTTGTCCGTAACGGTGATACGGTAAACGTTGAAAGCGGCAAAGCAACCTATAAGTTGCTCGGTTCGGTGCCCGACGGCGTAACCGTTTCCGTAAGCGGCACTTTCAGCGTCGGCGCAAACGTTCCCGACGGTACTCAGGTTGTTTTGGGCGCTCTTTCGGACGGGGTTGTGGTTTCTACCGCAGTATGCACCGTTTCGGTAAACGTCGGCGCTCCTTCGATTACTTTCGATAACCTTTCTTCTTACATCGTAGACGGCGAAAGGGTTCAGGCTACGTCCGATCCCGTGTTTGCGGTAACTTACGGTCTGAAAAACAAAGTCGACGGAATAGAGATAGACAGCGTAACCGGTAAAGTTTCTTATTCGGGTTCGGTTGCGGACGGCACACAGTTTACTGTCACGGCGACTGCTCGCGGAGCCGTTGAGGAAAAGACGTTTCTTGCGGCTACGCAGGGGCTTGTCACCGCAGTAAACTCCACCGCTATTTCGGAGTATTCCAAAGGGGACGACGTAAGCTTTACCCTTGACTTCGGAGGTAACGCTCAGCTTAAAAACGGCGGCGTTATAGGCGTTTCCTGCGGAAGCAGGAGGGCTTCTTCCGAAGATTGGACGTACGACGCGGCGGCTTCAACCGTAACCATTAAAAAGTCTTTTACCTCTAAACTCAATTTGGGCGAAAACACCGTAAAATTAAACACCGATAAAAATACCGTTTTCGTAACTGTAAAGTCGGCGGAATATATTACGACGGCAGAAGAATTTGCCGCAATACGAAGCAGTAGGGAAGCTCTTTCGGGTTACTACATTATGTTGAAGGATATAGATTTGACGGACTATCTTTCCGATAAACCCGAAGGGTGGACGCCTATCGGCGAATACCGCGACGTTTTGGACGGTACTGCAACCGACTTTGCGTTTGCAGGTACGTTTGACGGCAACGGACATACATTAAGCGGATTTTATATCGACCGCAACGACGAATTTGCCTACAACTCGGGCGTTTTCGGATACGTTTCGAATAACGGAACGATAAAAAATTTAAACGTGGTGCAGCATGACTCGAAACAACATAACGCGCGTTCTTATTCGGGAGCAATCGCAGGCGTCAACTGCGGAATTATAGAAAACTGTTCGGCGAACGTTTCGTTCGAAATAGACGAGGCGTTCAAAACGGTGGGCGGCTTCGTCGGCAGAAACGAGGGAACAATTTCGCATTCTTATAATATAGGAGGCGCTAAGGCGGGTTCGGAATTCGGTTCGTTCTGCGGACTGAACAGCGGCAATATCGTAAACTGCTATTCCGTTACGGATATGTCGGGAATTAAATTCTGCGGCAGCGGTTCGGCGGAAGGGTGCGAGCAGTTTTCCGAAGTCAACCAACTTATCTCAGCCGATTTTTCGGATTGGGACGGTTGGATTAAGCAGGAAGGCAAGCTCCCCGTTCAGCCTGTAACGGAAGTGGATTATGCTCTTCGCGGTATAACTATAACCAACACCGCGAAGACGGTTATAAGAGGCGAAACGTTCCGCATAAACGTTGTCGCAAATCCTGCAGATAAAATCGATTTAAACGCAGTCGAATACTCGGTTGAAGAAGGCGAGGGCATTTTCGTCAATTCGTCGGGCATGGTAAATACCAGAAACGCGCAAGGCCACGATTGCACTGTGAAAGCGGTTTACTGCGGTTTTACGGCTTACTATTCTTTCAAGGTATACGAAAAAACTCAGTCGGTGCAGTTCGCGCAGACTTCGGCAGAGGTTCGCGCAGGTGAAAATTTAACGCTTAACGCAACTGTATTGCCGAGCGGAGCGAACCAGCAGGTTGAGTATTCGCTTGCGGAAAATTATCAGGGCGCAAGTATAAAGGGCAACGTTCTTTCGGTTGATTATCGCGCGTCTGAGGGAAATATAAAAGTGCGCGCAGTCAGTTCCGACGGGTTATGTTTCGATGAATTAAACGTTTCCGTTAAAGCGAACGAATGCGTCAAATCGTGCAATCTTATGCTTTACAGAGATGAAACGTCTGCGGCAAACTTCGTTCTTCCCGCAGGAGCGGCGGAGGACGTAAAGCGCGTTACTTGCGCGGATAAAGAAGTGGAGTTCACGGTCAACGGCGGCGCCGTTGCGGTAGAGCGTTCGGCTTTTGAAGGACTCGGAAACGAAGAAGCGATTTTGCAATTCTTCACGGACAGTAAAGTTTACGTCGGTTCGGTTAGCGTTTACAACCGTGCGGACGTGGTTGAAATAGGCACGGTAGAACAGTTCATGGCTTTCAAAAACGATGAAACGCAGTATGGCAAAATTATAGTTCTTACGGCGGATCTCGATTTCGAAGGCGCGGAAATCTCTTCCGTAGGAAACAGTAAGACGGAGAAGTATTTCAAAGGCGTGTTCAACGGTAACGGTCATAAAATAAGTAACCTTAAAATCACGCGCAACGATTTCGACGGCGAAGAATCGAACGGCGATCATACGACGTATAAATATCATTCCTCGTATTATAACGTAGGTCTGTTCAGCTTGGTTGAAGGCACGGTCTGCAACGTGGTATTTGAAAACGTTACGGTTAAGCCTTTATTCGAGGGAGAACCCGTCGGGAACTTCGTGGGAATAGTCTGCGGAACACTCAACGGCAAAGTATCGGGCTGTGATTTTATAAACTGTGCATACGGTTGCGCGGGAGAGTTCAAAGGTATGGTAACGGGTAAAAACGAGGGAACGGTTTCATCTTGTTACGAAATTTAAAAAGGTAAGAGAATATGACAGGAAAAAATCAATCATACGCGCGGTGTCTGAACAACAGGTTGGTAATGCGCGAACTTTTAAGCGAAAGTATGTCGGCAACAATGCTGTCGCACAAACTCAATTTGTCAAATGCGGCGCTTTCCGATATTACTGACGATTTGAAAAAAAGGGGATACATAAGGGAGACCGATAACGAAGTTTCGTCGGGGTCACCCGGCCGCCGCCCCGTGTATTATTCCGTGAACGAAAATTTCGGCTGTATAGTCGTGGTAAGCATATCCGACTACAAAGTCAAAATAGTTTTAAGCGATATGAAGAAGAACATAGTTCACAGCGAGGAAACGCGTGTGGAGTGCTACGACGTCGCAACCGTTTACGAAATTATTTTATCGGTAAAAAATATTCTGGCTTTGCCTAAGTTCAGGGATATTCCGCTTATGGGTATCGAACTTTCGGTTCCGGGCAGAGTCAATAAACTTACGGGCGAGCTGTTGCTTTCTCCCCAGTTCAACGGCGATTTGTTCGGCGAAAACAAATCGATAGCGGCGCTTTTTGCAAGGCAGTTCGACGCGCCTGTCAGAATGACGAACGACGTCAATCTTGCGGCAGTCGGTGAAATGCATTGCGGCGCGTTGAAGGACGTTGAAAACGGTATACTGTTGCATGTGGACGAAGGTATAGGCGGCGCGTTGATTTTGGGCGGAAAGCTTTATACGGGTACGAAAGGTTTTGCCGGCGAATTCGGATTGATGCACGGCAGTTTAGGCGGCAGGACGGACGTCTTGGACGAACTTGTTTCATTGCGTGCAATTAAGAACAGGATAAAAGAAGAGCGCGGCGAATACCTTCATACAGCCGAAGTTGTGCGCGTTTACAACGAGGACGCGCAAATTAAAAATTATATTCTCGACACTGCGAGATGTATAGGAAAAATGCTCAAAGATTTGGTTGAAATCTTAGACGTTTCCACAATAGTTTTATCCGGCAGGGTTACGGATTTCGGACAGGAATATCTCGAAGAAATGAACAAAGAGGTATTCGGAACAATCGTGGGCGCGCAAATTCTTCCGTCGGGACTGACGGGCAACGCGCCGATTATAGGGGCCGTATCTAAAGCCGTTGAGGCTTTGATAGACGATATATTTCAATAAATAAAAAAGGGGAAAAACAGATGAAAAAAATTTTAACGGTAATTTTGTCAATGGTTGCGGCGCTGGCGGTTTGCGGCGCGGCGGCATGTACTGCAAAAAACAAAACCGAAAAGCTGTCCGCGCCCGTCATAGAGTTGAACGGGAACGTTGTCAGCTGGCAGACGGTTGAAAATGCAGCTTCATACAATGTGTATGTGGCGGACGAAGCGGCGGTGAGCGTAACCGAAACTTCTTATACTTTAACCCAAACCGAAGTGGGAAGTTACGAGGTCTATGTGACGGCGGTTGCCTCCGAAGGGTATTCCGGCAGCGACGCTTCGAACAAGGTCACTTACGTTATTGAGAAACCTGCGGTTTTCACTTCATTGAAAATCGTTTCGCCTCCCGATAAAGAAATGTATTACCTTGACGAAAGGGCGTCCGCACCCGACCTTACGGGACTTCGCGTTAAGGTCGTCTATGATAACGGCGCGGAAGCGGATGCGGATAATTCCGCGTTTGCAATAGGCGCGGTAAATCTTACGGAACCCGGTGAAAAGAAAATAACCTTAAGCTATACCGTTAAAGGAATAACTAAGGAAACAAGTTTCAACGTCGACGTTAAAGAACGCACGCTTTCCGATTTGAAAAACGGCGAATACACGACAGTCAACAACGAATACAGCGCTTCCGCTACGGAATATAAAATTGCGGACGGCGCAGTAACGGCAATAGATATGAACGGCAACGAGGTTGACGTTACCGTTAAAGGCGGCGCAACCTATATCTCTGCGTCGGCTTTCAATAAGCCTTCGGCAATTCTTCTTCGCGTAACCGACGGCGAAAAAACTACCTTCATAAAGGTGGCAGCGGCTACTTATATTTCCACTGCGGAAGACTTTGCTAAAATCAATGAAGATCTTGACGGTTACTATGTGCTTATAAAAGATCTTTATTGGGAAAACGACGGCACAATGATAGGCAAAGCCGGAATTACCTCAAACGTAATTGCGGACGAAACTGTGAACACTTTGGACCTTACCGGCGAAGGTAATTCTGCGGGACAGAAGGGAGAAGCGTTTACGGGTACTTTCGACGGTAACGGTTACGTTCTTCACGGCTTCGATATTAAATATGACAAAGACGGAAGCGTCGCCGCTTGGCAGGCTCCTGCGTTCTATATGGGCGTATTCGGTTGGATAGGCGAAAGCGGAAGAGTTTGCAACTTCACTCTGCGTAGCTGTTCGATAAGGAGCGGAAAGCTCGGCGCGTTTATAGCAGGCGTCAATCAGGGTGTTATCGAAAACGTAGTGATAGAAGGCGATAGCAAGCTTTACGTCAATTACCTTGAATGCGGAGCGATTGCCGCGTATAACGACGGAAAAATAAACAACGTTTTGTGCTATGCGGACAAAATGACCGACAGGAACGGCGAACACGCGCTTTCCGAAGCGGTATTCGAGGGCAACGGCAAAAACGACGCGGTAAACACTTATATAGCAAACAAAACAGACTTGACTGATACTTTGGGCGAGGGCTGGTTCTATATAGAAAATCACGGCACCGTTTACGGCAACGATAGCTACGCCATTGTGCTTTCTTGCGACAGCGTCTGGTATATCGGACGGAACGCGCATATCGAAATTTATCAGAGAGGTAAAGCGGATATATCGTTCCAGACTTGGGGCTTGGACGCTACGGGCGTGGACGGAAGCGAAACTATAAAATTCGTTAGCTACGACGAGGAAACTCGTATATACACCGTCACATTTAATCCCGCTATTACAAACGAAAACCTTACGGCGGGTACGCAGTTCAATCTCGGCGTGAAGCTTGACGGTTACGACTACATGGCTACGATTTCCGTAACTGTCGGTTCGCGCTTCGTAACGCAGGCAACCGCCGAAGCGTTCACGCTTCCGGAAGGCGTTGAAATAAATTTGAGCGAGGTGGTTTTAACTCTCACTTATTCGGACGGCAGTACGGGAACGATAACGCCCGTAAGGTTCGAAGGCTATGACAAAAACGGCGAAGTGGGCGTGGTGCAGACGGTAAAGTTCTTCTACGGCGAAAACGCGGACGAATATGCGGAAGTGTCCGTGACGCCCGTTGCAAAGCAGGTATCGTCGATAAGCGTTGCAGAAAACAGCACTCATAAAACTTCGTTTACCGTAGGTGAAAGTTTCACATACGAAGGACTTACGATAGAGGTCGTTTACGATAACGGAAGCAAAGAAATTATAACGGCGGACGCTTTGACGGTGGACGATTCAAACTTCAATACGTCTTCGGCGGGAAGCTATGCGGTTAAGGTTTCTTACGGCGGCAAGGAGTGCGTATATAACGTAACGGTTGCGTCGGCTGCCGTTTCGTCGCTTAGTCTTTCGGGTACTCCCGCAAAAACTTCTTACAAAATAGGCGAAAGCGTAACGGTTGCGGACCTTTCGGGACTGACTGCAACCGCAATCTATTCGGACGGTTCTTCGCTTCCCGTAGAGATAACCCTTTCAATGCTTTCTTATGATTTCTCGTCGGCGGGCACCAAACGGATAACGGTAACTTATCAGGGCAAATCCGCTTACATAGAGGTAAGCGTTGAAGATTACGTTACGCAATTATCGGTTGCATTGAAAGGCGAAAATAAAAAAGTAGAATATTCTTCCGAAGCTTTGCCCGATTTCGGTTCCGTATGTACGTTTACCGCTACTATGAAAAGCGGCGCAACCCAAACTTTAACGACGGGCGTTACGGCAAGCGGCGTTAAGGCAGGTTTGAACAAAGTTAAGTTTACATGCGGCGAAGCGGAGGTTACCCCTGATATTGAGTTTGAAATTTGGTATATAATAAACTCCGTATCCGATTGGAACAAAATTAACGAAAATCTTTCCGGATACTACAAGCTCGGCGACGATTTGGATTTCAACTTTGACGCTACTGCTATCGGAGTTTCTCCTCTGTGCGTTGCAAGCGAGGAAACTTATATAGATAACGGTCAGATAGCCGGCAGCGTTTCGACGCGCGAAGGCAAAGCGTTTACTGGTATTTTCGACGGCGCGGGACATAAACTTATCAGGTTTAAAGTAGTCGGATACGAAAGCGGTTACAATGCGGACTTTATGGGTATGGCGCCCTTTATGTTCGTAGGCGAAGGCGGAAAGATTACCGACTTTACGGTTTCGAACGCAAACCTGTCCGTGTGCAATTTCGGCAGCCTTGCCGTTTGTTATAACAAAGGCGAGGTCGATAAGATTATAATCGAAGCAGGCAGCGTGCTTAATTCGAACTGGGGCGCGTCTTCTGCGGTCGTTACCTTGAACGAAGGTACGGTTAAAGATTGCGTAAGTTATGTAACAACCTATAACGTTTTATTTAATAGTACGGTCGGGGAGCTGCCTTTGGTTTCACAGAATAACGGCACGCTTCAAAACAATTTCGGACTGTCCTGCAAGATTTCGACGGACGGAACCGTAAAAGCGGACGTTTACTATTATAACGATCAAGGCGATTACGAGCCTTCTTTCTGGACTTGGGGCGTACCCAATTACAACGACGGCGAGAATAACGGAAACGCTTTGACCGTCGCATGGGCAGGTTATTCGGCGGCAAGCGGAAGCTATCACTGGACGCTTACTTTAAAGGCGGACAGCGGACTCTCGGCAGGAGACACGTTCAATGTGGGCGTTAAAATCAACGGCGGCGGATACCTTGTAACTTATCCGCTAACGGTAACGGGCGAACAATCCGTTGCTTACTGCCTTTAACGTTGAAGTTCTTTACGATAACATAATCTACAAAAAAGGTAAATTTCAATCCGTCGACTGGGCGGCGTACGTCGCCCTTACCGACGGTGACGGCAACGCCGTAAATTTTGAGCGAGTTACGGTGCAGACGTCGGCTTTGAACGGCGAGGCGCAAATAGTTTTTTCATACCGCACCTCCGACGGGTCTGAGGTTGATGCCCAACCTGTGATAATGTATCTTTATTACGAGGTTTCTTCCGTAGAAGAGTGGACGGCGGTCAACGACGACTTGTCGGCATGGTATGCGCAAACCTGCGATATTGATTTTGCGGGCTGTAATTTGTCGGCTTCTTCTTTAAGCATTGCGCGCGCCGTTACCGCCGATTCTCCGTCGTCCGCCAAATCTTTTGACGGTGTTTACGACGGCAACGGCTACGCTTTGAAAAACTATATAGATACTTCTAAAAATTACTCCTCTGTCTTTACTCAGGAAGTTTACGTTCAGTCGCTGTTTGCCAAAATCGGCAAGCGCGGCAAGGTGCGCAATCTTTGCCTCGAAAATGTAAAAATATTCTCTCGCAATTTTACGGGACTGCTTGTCGGCGAGAATTACGGAACGGTTTCCGACGTGCATTTGAAAGATTGCGAAGTGTTGAATATGTACGGCGCAGGCGGGCTTGTGGCGGCTTACAATTACGGCAATATCTATTTTACGGTAATAGAAAACTGCAATGTAAGAATAAGCAATATTCAAAACGATTACGTTCTGGCTTTCGTAAATAACGGCAGAATAGCGCAATCGCTTTGTTCGGGAGTAAGAATATTGGACGGCGCCGCAGGAGCTATCGAACACGCCAAAAGCGGAACGGTTTGCGGCGGAAACGGTTTAATTAAAAATGTAAACGGCTCTGACGGAACCGCTTACGAAAATATTTCAATTACTGGTAATGAAATGAAAAAACACGGATTTCTCGGCAATATCTGGAAAACGGGCGGAGTTGCTTCATTGAAAAGCGGTTCGCTTGCAAACAGAAACAATTCTGTGTTGTATTATCTTGACGAATGGATTGTACAAAACAGGGTCTGGGGCTTTACGGGCGAACAGACTCACGGCGGAGTAATCGCTGACAACGTTACTTACGACGGAAACGGCAACCTTATTTTTATTGCTAACGGCGATTTGTACGAGGGTGAAAAGCTCGGAGTTGACGCCGAAGGGCAGGATTATTCCGCCCGTAAAGGCGGCAAACGCACAGGCTCGGTTATACGTTCGAGGAAAACTTACGGTCCGGGCAGCTTCGAAGCAGAAATGAAAATTCCTTCCTTTAACGGAATATGCACTTCGATCTGGCTGTTCAACTATATGGAGAACGACGGCGCCGAAGACTCTAACTATGAAATCGATATTGAAATTCACGGTACGGCGGTAAACGAGGAAGGCAAGAAGATAAACGAAAATAATTTATCTTCGGTGCTTTGCACAAGCTGGTTGACGGAAACAAACTTTATAAGCGAAACGAAAAGCGTAGGTTATCCGTTGAACGACGGCGAATTTCACCGTTTCCGTATCGACTGGCACACAGGTGCGTCGCCGCGCGTGGAATACTACGTCGACGGTGTGCTCGTATGCGTACAGACGACGCACGTTCCCGATACTGAAATGTACCTGAACATAGGTTGCTGGTTCCCCAATAACTGGTGCGGACAACCTGATTTCGAAACGGATTTTATGACGCTGAAATCATTCGCTTATAAACCGTTCAAAGGTGAAACGGCGGATAAGCGCGCGTCGGTGGAAGACGGTGCGGTGGATAATGAATATTATCACCCTTGGGCTCAGCCTGTTGAAGAAAACTTGCTTGCGAACGGAAACTTCGATTCTTCGAGAAAAGATTTTGTGTGGCGGCTTCCGTCCGGAGCGGTAAAAGGCGACGGTGTAACGTTTGACGGAACGGCATCCCAGCGTGTTACTGCCGACTGCGGGGGCGTGCAATACGCTCTTTCGTTGTCGGGCAAGGGCAACGCGCAGATTAAATTGAGTTACGGCTCTATTGTCAACGGCGTTACTGTTGGCGGAAGCAAAACTTTTTCATTCGGCTCTGACGTAACGGCGATGAAAGAATTTGCCTTTACCCCGCCTGAAAATTGTACGGCGCTCGACGTCGAAATAATTTCGGAAGGCAGTTTTTATTTAAAGTCTGCAAACCTGAAAATTTCTTAATATCCCGCATTTGAAAAATGCTTAAGGAGTATAGTATGATAAAATTCGGAACCGGTGGGTTTCGCGGTGTAATCGGCGACGATTTCAATAAAGAAAACGTTTCTCTCGTCGCACAGGCTTTAAGCCGCATAATTATAAATTCCGGCAGTAAAAAAAGCGTGGCGGTAGGATACGACCACAGATTCGGCTCTGATTATTTTGCGGCGTGGATCGCGGAAACCCTTGCCGGCAACGGGGTAAGCTGCTTGCTTTACACCCAGCCGATGCCTACGCCCGCAGTTATGACTGCCGTGCGCGACGAAGGGCTGGATTACGGCATAATGATTACCGCAAGCCATAACCCTTACTATTTTAACGGCGTTAAAATTTTTGTAACAGGCGGAATGGACGCGGACGTTAAATTTACCGACCTTTTGGAAAAAACCGTAAACACGGTAAGTGAAGTAAAAAATATGCCTCTTGACGAAGCGAAAGCTTCGGGGCTTGTGCGCGACTACGACAATAAACAAAAATATCTTGAAAACGTTTTCGGATTTTTATCCCGCGACGTCGATTTTTCGGGTATAAGAATTTTGTACGACAATCTTTGCGGCGTAGGGGCAAGATGCGTTGAGCCTATGTTCAAAATGGTCGGCATAAAAAATTATGACATTCTTCACTCCGAGCACGACGCGTTTTTCAGTTTTACAATGCCTAATCCCACAGAACAGGCAATGTCGCCTTTGAAAGAGAAGGTTAAGACGGGCGCTTATGACTTTGCAATGGCGACGGACAGCGACAGCGACAGATTGGGTATTATAGACGAAAAGGGCAACTATGTATCGAGCAACGATATTTTGGCGTGTTTGTATTATTATCTTGTCAAATACCGCAATATGAAGGGCGACGCGGTTAAAAACTGCGCTACGAGTATGATTTTGGATAAGCTTGCGGAAAAATTCGGCTATGCATGCCACGAGGTGGACGTAGGCTTTAAAAACATTTCTGCGGCAATAAAGCGCTACGACGCGCTCATAGGCGGCGAAAGCAGCGGCGGACTTACTGTGCGCGGATACATATACGGTAAAGACAGCGTGTTCAGCTCCATGTTGTTTATAGAAATGGTTGCGGCGATGAAAAAGCCCGTTTCGGAAATAGTGGAAGAAGTCAGAAAATTTGCGGAATACGGTTATTGCTGTATAGAGGATGAAATACGCTTTGACAGTGAAGAAGGACTTATCGAATTTCTTTCGGCGCACACGCCTCGATTCGTCAAACCGTTACTCAGACACGAATGCTGTAACAGAAATATAAAATATTATTTTGAAAACGGTTGCTGGGCGTTGATTCGCTTATCGGGTACCGAGCCGGTATTCAGGGTTTTTGCGGAATGCGAGAATTCGGCAGAATGTGCGGCAACGGTTGAAAAATTGAGAGAATTGATAAATTCACGGTCATCGGAATCTAACAAGGTAGTAGTATGAAAATTTTAATTACAAAAGATTATGAGGAAATGAGCCGAAAAGGCGCGCTTTTAATTTCGCAGACAATAAAGGATAATCCCTGTGCGGTTTTGGGACTTGCGACGGGTAGCACTGCCATAGGAACTTATGCCGAGCTTGTAAAAATGTACAAGAACGGCGAAATATCGTTCAAAAACGTTAAAACGGTAAACCTTGACGAGTACATAGGTTTGGGAGAGGAAAGCACGCAAAGCTATGTAACTTTTATGCGCGAAAATCTTTTTAACCTTGTTGACGCGGATTTGAAAAACACGCACCTCCCGAACGGTACTTCGGATAATGCGGAAGAGGAATGTAAGCGTTATTCGTCGCTTCTTTGCGGTCTTCCGCGCGATATTCAGCTTCTCGGTCTGGGCAGTAACGGACATATCGGCTTTAACGAGCCTTTAACTTCGTTTAACAGTAAAACGCACGTCGTTGAGCTTGCGGAAAGTACGGTTAAAGACAATTCGCGTCTTTTTGCAAACGCGGAAGACGTTCCCCGCCGCGCCATAACAATGGGTATTTCCGAAATTATGGCGGCGAAGCGTATACTTATGCTTGTAAGCGGTGCAAACAAAGCGAAAGCAGTTTATAATACGGTTAAAGGGCAGATAAGTGAAAATTGCCCCGCAAGCATATTGCAAAGGCACGACGACGCGGTTTTGGTTTTGGACGAAGCCGCAGCGTCGTTATTGTAAACGGAATAAGTCAATGAAATGTTTTTTAAACGCAAAAACATACCTGAACGGTGTCGGTATGTGTATAAGAAATATCGTATTCGACAGGGACGTAATTTCAGTCGGTAACGGTGAGGTTCCCCGAAGCGCGGAAGTTCTGTCTCTACCCGACGGGGCTGTGGTTTTGCCAGGATTTATCGACGAGCACGTTCACGGTGCTGGCGGCGCCGACGTTATGGACGGAAGCGCGCAGTCGCTTTCGGTTATGGCGCAAACTCTTGCAAAAGAGGGAACTGTGCGTTTTCTCGCAACGACTATGACGCAGAGCGAAGAAAATATTCTCAACGCCGCAAAAGCCGTAAAACAATATATGTCCGACGGCGGCGACGGTGCCGGACTTTTAGGCATACATCTCGAAGGTCCTTTTATCTCCTCCGCGCAAGCGGGCGCCCAGCCCGAAGAATTTATTTCTGCGCCGGATATAAAACTTTTCGAAAAATTCAATTCCGCATGCGGCGGAAATATAAAAATGGTTACGGTTGCGCCAGAATCGAAAGGGGCAGACAAGTTCATAAGTTACATTAAAGAAAACGGAGTAACCGTTTCAATCGGGCATACGTCGGCTGATTATCAAACGGCTATGCGCGCGGTAAACTGCGGCGCAAGCAGCGTGACGCATACCTTCAACGCGCAGACGGGGATTCATCACCGCGATATCGGCGTTGCCGGTGCGGCTTTAACCTGCGACGGTTTATATACGGAACTGATAGCCGATAAAATCCATGTTTCGGTTCCTGCAATGAGTTTGCTTTATAAAAACAAACCTCGCGGCAAGCTCGTCCTGATTACGGACGCAATGCGCGCAAAGGGAATGGGCGAAGGGATAAGCGAACTCGGCGGACAAACTGTAATCGTCAAGGACAGTCAGGCAAGGCTTGAAGACGGCACGCTTGCGGGCAGCGTTTTAAAAATGAACGAAGCTGTTAAAAATTTGATTGAGTGCGGTGCTGAATTTGCCGACGCGGTTGACTGTGCAACGTTAAACGTTGCAAAAAATTTGCATATTGCGGATAAATACGGCAGCATTGCCGTAGGCAAGCGCGCTGATTTTACTGTTTTGGACGATCGGTTCAACGTTCTTTTAACTATTAGGGACGGTCGGATTATTTATAAAAATTGCTGAGATTTTACGGGAGGAAATATGGCGGAATTAAAGCTGAATCACATTTATAAGGTATATCCTAACGGACATAAAGCCGTAAACGATTTTTCAATGGAAATCGAGGATAAAGAATTTATAGTGTTTGTAGGACCTTCGGGTTGCGGAAAATCCACAACGCTGAGAATGATTGCCGGGCTTGAGGATATAACTGCCGGCGAGCTTATCATAGGCGGCGAAGTGATGAACTATGTGGAAGCAAAGGACAGGGACATAGCTATGGTTTTTCAAAACTATGCCCTGTATCCGCATATGTCGGTATACGAAAATATGGCGTTCGGACTGCGGCTTAGAAAATTGCCGAAAGACGAAATAGACAGAAAGGTAAAGGAAGCCGCCGAAATACTCGGTATAAGCGAATACTTGAATAAGAAGCCTAAGGAAATGTCTGGCGGACAAAGACAGCGCGTCGCGCTCGGCAGGGCGATAGTCAGAGAACCGAAAGTTTTTCTTCTTGACGAACCCCTTTCGAACTTGGACGCAAAGCTGCGTACCGCAATGCGTGCGGAAATTTCAAAGCTGCACAAAAAACTGAAAACAACTTTTATTTATGTAACGCACGACCAGGTCGAAGCTATGACGATGGGCACGCGTATTGTTGTGATGAAGGACGGTTTTATTCAGCAAATAGATTCGCCTTCTAATTTGTATAATTATCCTTGCAACAAATTTGTGGCAGGTTTTATAGGAACGCCGCAAATGAATTTTTACAACGCTAAACTTGAAAAAACGGACTCGGGCATAAGGGTTGCTTTTGACGATACAAACGTTGATTTTTCGGCGCCGCTGAAATACTTTTCAAAAGTAGACGAAATATATCTCGACGGTAAAAGGCCTATAATTGCAGGCATTCGTTCCGAGCATGTGTCCGTTGATTCGAAGTTATATCCTTTTAAAACAAAATGCCGCGTTTCATACGTTGAAGATTTGGGCGTGGAAAGCCAGATTTATGCGGACTTTGCTTTGAACGCAGAAGACGCAGTAATCGAAAGTCCGACAAAAATTATTATAAAATCTCCTCCCGGAATAAAGTATGAGCCGGATGAAATTATAGATATATCCATAGATTTAAAAAATATGCACCTCTTTGACGCGGAAACTGAAAACACGATAGCTCCGCGTCTGCCCGAAAGTTACGGCGTCAACGGAACTGTAAAAAACAACGTTTTAAAAGTTTTGGGGACGGAATTCGCTTTACCTGCCGCACTTTCTTGCGAAGACGGGGAATACGAGGTTAGATTTCCGCGTCAGGCACTTTCATTCGGAGGTAGCATAAGCGCGGTTTACTGCGGCGAGGAAGACGTTAACGGAGTAAAAGTTGCCGAAGTGAATGCGGGAGGTAAATCGTTATTTTTGCCGCTGTCGGAAGGTGAGGCGGTTGAAAAAACCGTTAAGCGTAAAGGCAAGACCGCGTCAGTGGAAGTTTGCACGCTTTCGCTGGATTTGAAATATGTTTCGTTGTTGAAAGACGGCGAAACCGTTCGTACGGCTATGCCGCTTTGCAATTCTTTGGTAGGGAAGGTTGTTAAAAAGAAAATAGCCGTCGCTCGCGAGGTGAACGGCAAGATGAAGAACGTAAAAGAATTGCGTTATTACCTGACGGTCGGAGAGGAGACTGCGGAAATTCCCGAGCATATAGCCGAAAAAATGTTAAAGAGCGGCGGTAAAAATATTTTCAGGGACTTAACCGAGTTGCGGTTGGGGCTTGACGGAATTAAACTTTCCCAATCGGGGATTACCGCAAACGTAGAACGTATTGCCGATTACGGTAAAGACAAGTTTGTGGAGTGTTCTATTGCGACGGGCAAAGTCTTTGCGCAGATACCGTCCGATTGTCCTCTTGACGCAGTTAAAATAGAAATAATTTGGGACGGCGTCAGTATCTACGATAAGGATTTCGATATAAGGCTCGTTTAATATTTTTTTATAATTTTCTTTGCATAACAATAAAAAATCGGCTTCTTATAAAGCCGATTTTTTGTTCGATTGGCGAATTTAATTACCTATATTATAATAATGGTATTTACATGGCAGTTATAACAAGATTTTGGTGATACTATTGACAAAATTTACTAATTCATATAAAATAAAAATGTAAAATTAAAAAAAAGTAAAACTTTACTAAAAATGTATGTAGATTTAAAATGAACAATATGAAAAAGATTAAATTTATTTCTGTAACTTTACTGTTAATAATAACGGCGGCATTGTTAACCGTACTTGTCGCATGTACGGAAATTTATGATAAAAAAAATTATAATATAACATATCTTTCGGACGGAAACGGCGTTATTATAGGAGAAGCAGCTCAAACCGTAGTTGAGGGAGAAGACTGTTCGGCGGTAACTGCCGTTCCGAATAACGGCTATAAATTTGTAGAATGGTCTGACGGCGTTAATACGGCGGAAAGAATTGATAAAAACATTACTAGCGATTTATCCGTTAAGGCTATTTTTGAAAAGATAAGTTACACTTTAAAGTATGAGGCGGACGAGAATGGTGCGATAAGCGGCAAATGCATCCAAAAGGTAGATATTAATGCTGACGGGGAAACGGTAAAGGCGATTCCTTTTGACGGTTATAGATTTGTAAAATGGTCTGACGGCGTTAATACGGCGGAAAGAATTGATAAAAACATTACTAACGATTTATCCGTTAAGGCTATTTTTGAAAAGATAAGTTACACTTTAAAGTATGAGGCGGACGAGAATGGTGCGATAAGCGGCAAATGCATCCAAAAGGTAGATATTAATGCTGACGGGGAAACGGTAAAGGCGATTCCTTTTGACGGTTATAGATTTGTAGAATGGTCTGACGGCGTTAATACGGCGGAAAGAATTGATAAAAATATTACCGCAGACAAAACGGTTAAGGCAATTTTTGAAAAATCGGTCTTTACGGTAAAATATGAGACGGACGGGAACGGAATAATTGATGGGAATGCAACTCAAACGGTTGCATACAGGGAAAACAGCACAAAGGTTACGGCAAGACCATATACCGGTTATAAATTTGTAGCTTGGTCCGACGGAATAAGAACGTCCTATCGTCAGGATAAAAATATTTCGTCTGACAAAACCGTTACGGCAATATTTGAAAAGATAAAATACAGCATAACCTTCACGGCGGGTGTGGGCGGAACGATAGAAGGAAAAGCGCAACAGCAAGTAAAATATGCAGAATTAAGCGAAGAAGTTGTTGCCGTCCCGCAAACAGGTTATAGGTTTGTAAAGTGGTCGAACGGATACGAATATCCGACATTGCGCTGGCTTGCACTTTCGGATATAACCTTAACTGCCGAATTTGAATTTCTATTCGAAGGCGGCAATGGCACGCAGATGAATCCGTATACCATTGCAAACCATACGCAATTAAACAATATGCGTTATTATCCCCAATCGGATTATAAGCTGATAAACGATTTAGACCTTAACGGCGTTTCACACGAGCCTATATTTTACTATCTTCCTTATTTCAGTGGTAATTTTAACGGCGGCGGGCATACAATTTATAATCTGACGGTTAAAACCGATTTGAATTATCCGTCGTTGTTCGGTGTAATAAACGGCGGAACCGTCAGCGATTTAAATTTAGTTAACGCTGAGATAAATAATACCGATTATGACATAACGAATAAGTTTAATAAATATTACGTCGGCATTCTCGCGGGAGAGGTTCGTGGCAGCGTCAAAAATGTTACCGCAAGCGGGAAAATAGTAGTTGTCAACGGTCCGAACGATCTCGGCATAACAGTCGGCGGACTTATTGGATTTGATTACGGAATTGTAGCGGATTGCAGTTGCGACGTACAATTAAATATAAAAAATGCTCGCTCTTATAGTTATTTCGGCGGTATGATAGGCAAATGCGATTCGGCGAACATAATAAATTGCGAAACGCAGGGCAAAATAAATATTACAGATTCAAGTTATGATATTTATGTCGGCGGATTAATTGGTGACTATTTCACAGAATTTCGAGTTATTACCGAAACTGAAATTATAAATGAATTTAAAATTATAAATAGTCAAACCAATATTTTAATAACAGATAATAACAGTTCCTGTAATGCCGGAGGATTCATCGGGTATTTGGAAGTAAATAAAAATACTTCTTTACAAGTAATCAACAGCTCTGTTTACGGCAATGTTACAAGTGGAGATGCGGGCGGTTTTATTTATAAAGGTCGTTCTTACGGTGAGCTGCTTATTGAAAACTGCATAGTGGAAAATGAAATACAGCATACAAGTACGGCGGCTGGTTTCATAAATGAATTTAGCGGGCAAAATTGTACAATACGCAATTGTCATGCAACGTGTGTGATGAATGGTGGTTCAGCCGGATGGGGATTTGCTTATAATGTCTCACGTATTAACTTTATTAATTGCTACAGTTCCGGTAGCATTTACGCAGCTCGAGGCGGCGGATTCGGATGGATGTTAGGTCATTGTATTGTTGAACAGTGCTACTCTGATAGTGATATTGATATCCGTTATTCAAGTGCGACTTTCATATATGCGTCATCATATTCGGAAATTTTAAATTGTTATTCGCAAAATAAATTTTTAAACGAACCAATGTATAATAAAAACGTACCGCTCTCGGTAATAATGGTTTTGAGAAACAGTAAGATAAGTAATTTTTATTATTCGGGAAATTTAATTGAAAAAGTGTTTAAGGAAGTTACGAATTCTGAAATTACTAATTTTCATTGTTTAAAGAGCGATAAATTGACGGATGAGTTAATAGAGGTTGACAGGGGAGACGTACCGTCGTCAATAGATATAACAGTCTATGAAAAACCTGAAGATATGTATTATCTCGCCGATAAGTTAAATGAAGGGTTAACAAAGCATATTTGGAAAAATCAAGATAATGATTTTCCGATATTAATACCGTTATTGCAGACTTCTTTAAAAACAATCGTACACGACAGGGAAATTAACTTGGACAAAGGTGCAGCTTGTAGGTGTTGATATATATGAAAAATATACAACCACTTGGAGTCCTGTAACTTACAGTCATTTGTGTTATTATGTAAACGGAATGCTATCAATGCCGGGAGGCATAGATGGGCTGTTCAATATTTTTGAAGTTGATGCTGAAACATT
Source organism: uncultured Christensenella sp. (assembly GCA_910585705.1). Lineage (GTDB taxonomy): Bacteria > Bacillota > Clostridia > Christensenellales > Borkfalkiaceae > Coproplasma. The sequence goes on along the minus strand of CAJUER010000001.1, from coordinate 801,695 downwards.
GAAATATGATGAAATAGCTATGCAGTCAGATATTGAACAATTTGGTCTGTACACATATGATGAATTTAATGATATTTTGCCTGTATCTGAGGTTGTGTTCAATGCATTCAATGCTAAATATTTAAAAGTAGCTATAGGTAAAGGCTTGATAGACGTGGATACTTTGGAAAGCTTAATAAAACTATATTCAAAATTTTTATCAAATATATAAATAATAGAAAATAGGGTATAGCGTTAGCTATACCCTATTTTCTAAATTTCTTTTGCAAATATGGGGAACACATATAAGTATGAAGTTATATTTGTATCGTGTCTAATCGCAGTAGTAACACCGTCTGACCATTTAATAAATTTGTAACCGTCTTTAGCTACCGCTTCAACTGTTAAGTCAGAACCATATGGGATTTTTCCTGCTCTACTTATAGACGGTTCGTGTTCTATATTATTTTCTATTAATCTAACGGCTCCCATTTCGCTACATTTTTGCGCATCATAATAGTATTCAACTTCAATGTTTCCTGTCCAGTAAGTTAACGGTACCCCAGTGGAATTGCCATTCAACTCCGCTTTGTTTAGAAGATATAACAAATATCCAGATAAGTAACTTTGACCAGTATTTTTTTTGTAATAAATTTCATAATCATGTAAGTTATTTAGTCCAATAGCTTGTTCAATAGTATGAATAAATTCATGAGTATATACTGGGATTATGTTGTTCCACTGAATTGAATTAGTGCCAGTCAAAGGTTTCAAAAAATCTTTTCTGTAATATATGTCATCTAGAGGAATACAAGCAAATTTATTTGAACCATAACCGGCGGCTTGATGAATTATACCATCTGGATCTTTATATGCTGCAAATGTCAAAACAGATCTGTAATTTTTGAGTATCGGTGCGACTTCTGCCATATTTGGAGGAAAAATATAATATTCATAATTGCCATAATAAGAGAGTCCTGATTTATAGCAATTTGTGTCTAAAGTAGTATTAGTAAAATAAGAATCTAATTCAAAATGTACTGTACCGTCAAAACCGTCGTTTAAAAATTCGGATAAAATTTCTGGTATTTGTTCGCTGATTTTCAATTCCGGCAAAATCATTTTGTAATCAAGATTAAATATTTGTTTGTCAACAGTATCAAGTTTGGCGTGTATTTCATCGACAAAAATCATAAGCACAGGATAAACAATGCCTTCATGTTTTTCCCATCGGGCGTATAATGTGTCCGCTTCGGAGTAGAAAATGCTTTTACCTAAATAGTAAACGCCGTCTTTGTCGGTAACTCTTTTGTTAAACTCTTTATCTAAATACCAACCCTGAAATTCAAAGTTTGCCTTTGCAGGAATTACAAATTTAGTAGAAGTAATACTATCATAATTTATCGTAACGGAAGAAGCGGAGTTGTTAGTTGTAGCGCCGTTATAATTGTATTTAAGCGTTTTCAGCTTGCTTACAAACGAAGCGTTAACTTCGATATTTTGCGTGAAATGAGTGTCGTGCCTTGTCGGTAAATAAACGCCGTCAGACCAGCCTGAAAACAAATAACCGTCGTTGGGAACGGCGGTTATTTCCGTACCGTCCAGCCATTGTCTGACGCTTTGTTTTGCTTCGCCGCAAATAGTGCCGTTTTCGTCGGCGATGTAAATGGCAGTATATGTATCGTACATGCTTTTGTCATGCTTTCGTTTAGTGCCCAAAGAAACGCCTACGGCGATCCCTACGACCAAAATTATAAACACCGCAAGCAGTATTATTTTTGATTTTAAAGATTGAAGTTTCATACTATCATAATATAACAAAATAAGGAAAATGTCAAGGTCGGCAGATTTTGGAAGGGTATAAAAAAACATGCACAAGATTTAACCTTGTGCATGTTTAATTTAAAACTTATTACTTAGTCATTGCTTCCTGAACGGCAACCGCAACTGCAACGGTCGCGCCGACCATAGGGTTGTTGCCCAAAATATTTTGCGGTTTTTAATCGTCTTAATATGTATTAAAAAAGTCCAATTTTTATTACAGAAAAGGCAGTTAGTGTAAACAAATGAACCTGATTTGTGTCAATTCATATTTATTTGTTTTAATCAATTTTTTACTGAAATGTTGACACAATGATGTACACAAAGGTTCTTTTAAGCCTATGGTTACCTTAGAATGAATATCAACCCTATGGTGTCTTAAAAACATACCTATGGTAACCATTTTTGAAATTAAAAATAATCTTTTGGTTTAAACAGGCTTTACACCGTAGGTTGCAAAATATAGAAATGGTAGTAATACAGACGAATAAATAAAAAATTGCAGGTTTAGGACATTTTGACTAAACCCGCAATTTTTAAATTACTCACTATTTTCTTCATAGTCAAAACCTTAAGTAAAATAATTTTCTATTTAAAATATGTGTTCTGCGGTTACCACTAATGTTATTATAAAATGATTAATGATGATATTTAAAGTTTATAAATAAATATAAGTTTTTACTAAGGAGAACATATGAATAAAGGGGATCTAACTCAGCTTAAAAAGGAATTGACTGATATTAAAAGCCAAAAAATTCAAACGGAAAATATAATTCGTATTCCAAACGAGCAAGATATTTCTAAGAAGAAAAACGCAAAAAATTTACAGTGTAGTGTAATGTTCGTTGATATGCGTAATTCTACAAATATGCAAGATGCAAACGGCAGAAAGAATATGCTAAAAATTTATAAAATGTTTGCAAAATTGGTAACGAGAGCGGTGGAAGAAAATTGTGGCAAGGTTATGCAGATTGTCGGCGATGGATTGCTTTGTTTATTTGTAAATGACGATAAAAAAAATAGCGGACAACATGCTATCGATGCTGTTCGGAGTATTAATACATATATTAAAGAATCATATAATCCGATTGTAGAGTCTGATTGGAAAATAAAATGCGGTATGGGTGTATGTATCGGGCATATATTAATTACTCGCATTGGTACACGCGGTAAAAACAAATGTTGTCAGTTAGCATTTCCAAGTTCGGTTACGAATTATGCAAGTAAATGTTGTGAAAAAGCGGGTGCAAATGAAGTTATATTTGATGAAAGTACTTATGAACAAATAGATGCAGTAGATAAAAAGCGAGCTTCTCATTTTTCAATTGAAATGTATGGTAATTTTTATAAAATGAAGGATATAACATGGAAAATTTAAATAGAACATATTCAAAAGATGAAGCATTTAAAGTACTTGATTTGGTTAATGAATCTATAAAGCACACTGATAATAAATCTGCTATTTTGGTGGGCTTAATAACTTTACTTATAGGGTTAACTACAAAAGTTTTTGAAGCAGTAAATATTATTTCAAATTGGAACAATAAAGTTCTGTGTGGCTTTTTGTTGTTTCTTTTTATTTTGTATTGCGGTGCAGTAGCTCTTTCAATAATTTTTTCTAGTTTGGTTTTTGTTTCTCGATATAAAGCTGTAAAATACATAAAGCAGAATAATTTAAAAGGTAATTCTATGCTATTTTTCGGTGATATAAATAAAATGGGATATAAAAAGTTTAAAGAAAAATCAAGTTCTTTATCAGAAGAAGAATTCATTGATGAGATTAATGAGCAAATTATAATTAATTCAGCCATTTCTAAAAAGAAAGCTTTTTATTTCAATATCGCCTTATTATTTTCTTTAATTTTATTGGCACTAACTATAACGTTGCTGATTTTAATTTCTGTCTAATAGTTATTTATTGATTGAAAATATAACATAGGTAGGGACAAAACTTATGGCACAAAAGCGGTTTAACGAATATTTTGCAAAGGTAGTATTAGAAAAATGTTTTCCCGAAAAGTTTATTGATTTGCAAATTGCAGATAAACCCGATTTGAGAAGCAGTAGTGAAATAGGAATTGAGGTTACGCATTGTATGCCAAAGAAAGCTGTAGAGGCTTTTAATCTATGGCAGAGGGTAGCAGAACAAGGAGAGCAAACACCTCCGCGCATTTTAGAGAGATTGGAGCAATTAAAAGATACTGTGCATCTTGAAGGAGATGAATTGATATGGGAATATGGCTCGTATGTCGAAGATGACATAGACAATTCTCCAATAAAAGATTTTGTAAATGCCGTTGCAAATAAAGTTGAACGTTTGAATAGCACAAATGCGAATTATGCTGATATGAAAAGCTATGATTTGTTTGTAAATTCTTTTATTAATATATCTACATTCAATCAAATGTTTGCGTTATTAACAAGAATAAATACGCTAAACAATAAACCTAAAAAATTTGAAAATATTTATCTTATTACAAGCAATCAAAAACTACTTGTGTTTGATATGATACGAAACACATTTTATCCGTTATATTTATATGCGCGTTTGGAAAGAATGGCGGAAATAGCACTTAACCTGTACAAAGGAGGGTTGAAACAGTAACTAAAAGAAGGAGAACTCATGGAAATAGCTAATTTAATAATCGCAATTCTTTCGTTAATAGCCACAGTTGTAGTATCTGTTGCAATATTTTGGTTGCAACGTCGGCATGAGCGCGAATTAGAAAGGCAGGAAAATGTTCGCCATAAAGAAAGTATTCAAGAAGCCGCAAAGATATTTATTATTGATAATCAGGAAGAAATTGATTTTTTGCCTCTATGCGTTATAGCGGCAAGTGTCAATCCATATAAAAAGCACAAACGTTCGATTTATACCCGTTTTAATAAATGCTCTAAAGAATTGCAAGAAGAAATTTTGCGACAGGAAAATATACCGCTTGTTATTATGTCCAGTAATAGTTGGGTAGATGATTGTTTAAAAAAATTTGAAGCCGATTGCAAAAAATATAAAATGGGCAGATCATTTTTGTATGATGGTGGAAAGTATTTTCATTGTGCAATTAGTGACTTGCAAAATGAAGTGTTGGGAGATATTTCGACGTATATTTTTGATGTACCGTCGTTAGGAAGAGTTCTTTTCCCAGACCATAAATCGGACTTAACTCTTTATATTGATAGGTATTTGGAATTTGTATTGAGAGATAGAGAGGATACTGCAAATACTCCAGAACGATTGCCGCAAGAGCCGCCAATGGATATGTTAAATCGAATGTTTAATTTCGGTTCGTGCGAATTAAAAATATTAAATTTTTGGTTAATGAAATTCATAAGCAGTGGGTGTGTTGCTTTTTGCAGACATGGTATGATCGAAGATAGTGATGCGGAGTGGCGTCAACTTTGCATTGAATACGGTCAAATAGAAACTTATGAAGATATGTATTACGATACTTTATTAATGCTCTATACTACATATGGCGCAATCGAGAATGTAAAAAGCTACTAAAAAGTTTATAAGGAAGATTTATAATGCGAGAACTAAAACAAATAAAAGCGCAAGAAATATTTTCTACAAATCACGTAATTAAATTTTTCGATGATGAGAGTTATGCTAAAGAGTTGTTTCGCACAGGAGAGATGTTATTTCGACCTATAAAATCTTTTAAAGAGAGCAAGCAACCGGGACGCGGAGATGCCGGAGAAGGAAAAGTTAATCAGCATTTTTCACTTTATTGCAAAAAAGATAAAGATGACTTATTTGAGAAAGTAGTTGATATTACTGCAATACATTTGGATGTTAATAGACCTATTTATTGTTATTCAAGATTAACGGGACGTAATTTTCATCCTAACGGAGCAATTTACATAAATCCTCAAATGATAAATGATTTCAGTTCCGGTAAGCAAACTTTTTGTGCTGTATTGGATAAAACACTTTTTGAAAAAAAGATATTGGAATTTTTAAATGCACACGATATAGCCGCAACAATAGCAAATATAAAATATAGCGATGATGATGTAGATAAAGAAATAATTATGCAAACCCTATCAGGAGATTCCGATCTTGCTTATTTTCATAAAAGTAAAGCATATAAGGAGCAACAAGAAAGACGTATAATAATAGATGAAAACATTGATAGTTTAATCGAACGAGGCGTAGGGGAAAAATTTAATGATGGAATTAAATTTTATATAGGGGATTTATCAAAAGTAGGTTGCATAGCAAAGCCCATGTTTTTTAATTTGACTAAACGTTACATTAGTGCAGCAGATTGACATAGCCAACTGATTCTCGTATAATATGAAAGTCAAAAGAGGAGTGAAGATTATGCTATATTCGGTAAAATGTCCGAATTGCGGAGCCGAGCAGAAAGGACTTGATTTGAAAGAAACCAACGGTTCGGTAGTATGTTCAGAGTGCGAAATGCAATTCAAAGTCAAAGTGGAAGAAAAGAAAGAAGCAATACAAAAAGCAGAAGCGGCGGAGTAAATCCGCCGTTATTTTTGTTAAAAACGTAAATACTAAACGTATGGTAACTTACGAAAAGGTTTACGTTGCGGTGTATCTTAAAATTAACACAGACGGGATAATGAAGCCTGTGGCAATCGAATGGACGGACGGAACGCGGTATGATATAGATAAAATAATTGATGAGCGTAACGCTCCGCCGGACCATACAGGCGGAGTACTTACAAGAAAGTATAAGGTAATAATTAAGGGCAGAGAAAAAATTATTTATTTGGATAAGCAGACGAACAGGTGGTTTGTAGAAAGGTTTACGGGTCAGTCGTAAGCCTTTTTTATTTGCGCATAATACTTTTATGCGGACTATTCTTCACAGCGATTTGAATAACTTTTATGCTTCGGTCGAGTGCCTGAGAAACCCCGAAATAAGAGATAAACCCGTCGTCGTGGTAGGTAGTAAAGAGGATAGGCACGGTATAGTTTTGGCGAAGAATATGATAGCCAAAAACTTAGGCGTAAAGACGGGCGACGTGTATTGGGAAGCCAAACAAAAATGCGGCAACACGCTCATAGAGGTTCCGGCTGATTTTATTACTTATCTTAACGTATCGAGAGAGGTTCGAGCTATCTATGAGGACTATACGGAACGTATAGAAGCTTACGGAATAGACGAGTGTTGGTTAGACGTAACGAAAAGCGTGAAAGCGTTCGGCAGTGGAAAAGAGATTGCCGAAAGAATAAGAGAGAGAATAAAGCAGGAAATCGGACTTACGGTAAGCATAGGAGTGAGTTGGAATAAGATATTCGCAAAGCTCGGCTCGGATATGAAAAAGCCGGACGCCGTAACCGAAATAACGCCTGATAACTACAAACAAAAGGTATGGTCTCTGCCCGTAGAGGATTTACTGTACGTCGGCTCTGCAACCAAACGCAAGCTAAACCGTATAGGTATAAAAACAATAGGACAGCTCGCGCAGACGGACGAAAAGGTGTTGACGGACTTGCTCGGCAAATGGGGAAGCTATATTCACACGTTCGCCAACGGCAAAGACGAATCGCCCGTTCTTACTGTGAATGAGGAAGAAGTGATAAAATCTATTGGCAATAGCCTTACGGTCTATCGAGATTTAAAAAACGAGGACGACGTGGAGATAGTAATATGGCTGCTTGCAGACTCGGTCGCCTCGCGTATGAGAGAAGCGGGATTGAATAAGGCAAGAACGGTTCAGCTTTATATTCGGGACAGCAAATTGCTCGGCTATCAGAAGCAGGGCAAACTACTACGTCCAACAAACAATATGAATGATATAGCTAAATTTGCTTTTAAGCTGTTCAAGGAAATATATCCGTGGAACGAGTACGTCAGGGGGCTTGGCATTTCCGTAACGGACTTTATAACGGGCAACGAACAGCTTGATATGTTTGCGGATATAGCAAAGGACGAGAAACAGAAGCGGCTTGACAACGCGATAGATAAGCTGCGGGCAAAGTACGGCAACAATATAATTCAGAGCGCGGTGGTGTTCAAAGACCCAAAGCTGCGCGATTTGGATATAAAGGGAGAACACGTTATTCATCCTTACAGCTTTTTCAAGAACAATAAATAAAGGCGTATCTATGTGTGCGCCTTTTAGTTACAATTCAATTTAACTTTGTTATCCGTTAAAATGAAATGACGGGCAAAGTCAGTGTCGTTCAGATAATAATCTTTAATATCTTCGCTAACGATAACGGGAATACGGTTGTGGTAATTTTCAACCGGCGGAGTAGACTGTTTTGTAAGAATAATAAATCTGTTTTCCCCGTCCTCATTTCGATAGAACCCGCCGAGATATAATAGATTGCCGTCCAAACGCTTGAAATAATATTTATTCTTTTGCGAATCCCATTCGTAAAAACCGCTTGCAGGAATTAAGCATCTGCGGTCTAAAAAGCTCTTGCGGAATGTCTGTTTATCCGTAACGGTTTCGGCACGAGCATTGATAAGAACGCCTTTACCGTCGAAACGATTAAATCCCCATTTTGAAAGTACAGGGTGCTTTTCTTGCGTTATTATGGGTAAGTAATAGGTAGGATAAATATCTCCGAATTTAATTTGAACGTTTTTCTCGCTTTCGGGTAGCTCGTCCAAGATTTTCCGCATATCTTTATCGTTGCCGTTAAAATGAAATCTTCCGCACATATAATAAGTTTGTTTCTTTTGCGGAAAATTATATTATGGGAAAGTTAAATATAAATGACGGCGTTAAGGAATATGTTAAAAATAAGAACTCAGTTCTCTTAGACGTAAGGACGAAAGAGGAGTATAACGAAAGACATATTGCCGGAAGTTTAAATATGCCTGTACAATCGCTTGAAAACGTGCGATTGCACATAGTAAATAAAGCTACACCAATATATGTCTATTGTCACAGCGGAGTAAGAAGCGCAAGGGCGGCGCAAGCCTTATGCGAAATGGGCTATAACAACGTAACTGACATCGGAGGGATTAAAGATTATGCAGACGATTGAACGGCGGAACGTATCCGCCGTTATTTTTTTGCCATTTGAGCATATTAAAGGTATGGCATACAGTTATAAAGGCAGTATAAGTTTCGGATTGGTTTACATTCCGGTAACGTTGCATAGCACAATAAAAGAAAACGACATCGGTTTCAATATGATAGACAAGAAAACAATGAGCCGAGTGAAATATAAGAAAACTTGCGCAGACTGCGACGGTCGGGAAGTAAAGCAGGAAGATATTGTAAAAGGCTTTGAGTACGAGGACGGCAAATACGTTATCTTCGAAGAAAAGGACTTTGAAAAGATAAAATCCAAAAAGGATAAGAACATCACAATAGAAAAATTTGTGAATCTATCCGAAGTCGATCCGCTGTATTTTGATAAGCCTTACTACGTTGCGCCGACAGGAGCAGAGAAAGCATTTGCCGTGTTATTGACCGCAATGGAGCAGGAGGGCAAGGCTGCAATAGCAAAGACCGTTCTCGGCACAAAGGAAACGCTGATACTAATAAGAGCGAAAGACGGACAAATGCTGTTGAACACGCTTTTCTTCGAAGAAGAAGTAACAAAGAATCCCGCCAAAGAAATAACCGAGAAAGGGAACGCCGCCGAACTGAAAATGGCGAAGGCTATAATCGAGGGAATGACGGGAGAATTCAACCCTGAAGATTATAGGGATGAGTACCGTCAAAAAGTGCAAGAAGCGATAGAGCGGAAGATAGCGGGCAAAGAAATCGTTGCGCCGAGAGAAAAGGGTGTAGGCACTGTTGCAAATCTTATGGACGCGCTTACAAAATCTTTGGAGCTTATGCAGAAGCCTAAAACGAAAAAGACGTTGCCGAAGAAAACGACGGCTAAAAAGAAGGAAGCATAATGGCGGATTTATTTGAAGAAAAGAATATCTCGCCTATGTTGCTTAATGAGGTCAAAGAACCGTTCGACAATGAAGATTATATATACGAATTGAAGTTGGACGGAATTCGGTGTGTGGCGTATATCGAACCTAAATCGGTAACACTGCAAAACAAGCGTTTCAAAGATTTAACCCCCATATATCCCGAAATTTCCGACATTTGCAAGTGTGTAAAAAAGCGGGTAATACTCGACGGAGAACTTGTCGTTTTGACGAACGGCAAGCCCGATTTTTATGCCTTACAAAAGCGCAGTCTTATGGGCGATAAATTCAGAATATCGCTTGCGGCAAAAAAGAACCCCGTGCAGTTCGTCGCCTACGATATTATTTACTATGACGGAAAAGACCTGACGGACAATCCGCTAATGGAGCGTAAAGAGTATCTTTCAAAAGCGGTATCGGAAGGTCATAATTTAAGTGTTTCCCGATGGATAGAAAGAAACGGCGTTGCCTTTTTCCAACTTGCAAAGAAAGAGAATTTAGAAGGTATTGTCGCCAAGAAAAAAGACGGGCTGTACCATATAGGCAAGCGCACGTCCGAATGGATAAAGATAAAAGTGATGCAGGACGAGGACTTGCTCGTACTCGGTTATCAACCTGACGAGGACGGAAAGGTCAAGGATTTGATACTCGGCTACTACAACGAAAAGGGCGAGCTTAAATGTCGTGGCAAGGTCTATCTTGGTGTATCAAAGGCAGAGCAGAAAATAATAGCGGATTTTGCAAAAAAGAACACGGTCAAGCGGCCGTGGTTCGATAAATATAAAAATACAGTTTGGCTGAAACCTCAACTTGTGGGAACGGCACACTTTATGCACGAAACCGAGAGCGGGGGAATGCGTCAACCCGTATGGAAAGGGTTGAGAGATGATAAGCAAGACGGTTGAAATATCAACCGTCTTATGGTGTGCAAAATGCTTTATATGGTTGAAAAATATACCTTAGAATGTTGAGTAATATAAGGAGGTATATATGGACAAGAAAATTATAATTTCACGCATTGATGAACTTATGCAAGAAAAAGGAATTAATAAATATCAATTAAAAGAAAATGCCGAAGTATCTTCCACCATATATCAGTGGAGAAAGAATGCGGCAAGAGATAAAGACAGAACTCCGTCTCTACGCTCAATAGAAAAAATCTGTGATTTCTTAGGAGTAACTTTAGCATACTTTTTTTCGTTCAGTAATGCAGAACAAAACAACACTCGTATTCTTGAGATTGCAAACTCATTGTGCGATATGAGTAAAGAACAACTTAAAGTGTTAGAATTGATAATAAAACAATTTAAAAAAACTCAAAAGGATTCTTCATTATGAAAACTGTTGGAGAAAAAATAGCGTATTTAAGGAAAGAGAGAAAATTATCACAGGAAGCACTTGGGCTTGAAATTGGCGTAAGTCGTTCCGCAATAGTTAAGTGGGAAAAAGGATTAATGAATCCTAACCATGACAGTATAAATTTATTATGTGAGTATTTTAAAGTTGATGCAAATTATTTTTATGAAGATCATACTTTATTAAATGAAAAAGATGAATGTGTTAAAGAAATCGCCATTACCACCGCAACAAGTAAATCTAAGTACAGAATTTGTATAATTAGTTTGATAATTATTTCAATTTTCTTTTTATTAACACTACTTTCAACTACGGCTTTCGGGTTTATAGCTTTTACAAATAATATAGGTTATCAGTCTGAAAAAACAACAGACATTAATGATATTATTTTTTACATAAGTTTATCTTTTTGTTTTGTATTTTTAATTTTATTAGTGATTTTTATAGTTAAATTAAAAAGTAGACAAAAGTAAACGATATATTGCATAAAAGTGTATTGCAAAGTAATCATAAATATATTATAATCTCTTTATAAAATTTTTTGGAAGGAGTTATAATATGAAAGCAAAGAATTTAAAATTAGCAATAATTGCAGTAATATTTATAACAGTTTTGACCTCATCTTTTATAGGATTAATTAATTCACAAAAAGTTTATGCAGCAACAGCGGAAAATGAATTAATTAACTATGAAACAAATATAGAAGAATTAAATGATGTTGAGCCATACGGGTTATTTACATCTTTATCTATTTCTATTAATGGTGGGAACGGTAAGGTATGGGCTACCGTAAAAAATGATTTTACATTATTTCCTGCAACTGTAATTGTTGTAGTTATGTTATATTCTTCTGAATCATATACGGAATCTTATGAAAGTATGGATCTTGTAAGTACAAATACAACAAATGATTTAAATATGGGAAAAACTGTAAGTACAGAGGCAAGTACAGGAGGAGTCGCAAAATATTGGATTGCGAGAATGCGATATAAAATAGATTCAAAAAGTTGGGCTTCAAAAGCTACCGAAGTTTGTAAAATCGGTGCAGACGGTGAGTTTTTAGGTTATGTATAAAATAAAAAAGGAACGCAATGATATGCGTTCCTTTTTTATATAAATAATTTAATGATATGTGTACAAAGATACACATAAAAGAAAACAAATGTGAATTGCAAATTGCTATTATTTATAATAGAATATAAATACTGATTAAAATATTCCATATTATGGTGTACAAATGCACCGTAAAGGTTTATAATTAAATTATGAAAAAATACAGATTGATATTGTTGGTAATAAGCAGCGTATTAAGTTTGATTGCTTTAATAACTCTGTTCGGCTGCAAACCGAACGAAGCTGCAATTGCAGAGTATTTAGTAAAGTATGAAACGGACGGAAACGGCACGATAAAGGGAGAAGCAACTCAAATAGTAGTCGAGTACGAAGACTGTTCGCAAGTAATTGCAGTCCCTAATGACGGTTATGAGTTTGTAACGTGGTCGGACGGAATAACTACGCCCGAAAGACAGGATAAAAATATAACAGAAGACAAGACGATAACTGCGCAGTTTAAAAAGAAAGAGCCGTCGGAACCGGAGCCTGTAATTGAATATACCGTAATGTATAAAGCCGAAGACGGCGGAAAAATTGAAGGTGAAGCCGTTCAAAAGATAAAAAAGAACGAGTCCGCCGAAGCGGTCGTTGCCTTCCCCGAAATTGGTTATAGATTTGTAAAATGGTCGGACGGAGTAACCGAAGCGACAAGGCAGGATAGAAACGTAACGAAAGATATTGTCGTTACGGCAATATTTGAAAAGCAAACATTCACCTTAACGTACGTTGCGGGTAACGGCGGCTATTTGCTTGGCAATGCAAATCAAACGGTTGCTTACGGCGAAAGCGGAACAACGGTAACGGCAATACCGAACTACGGTTATAAATTTGTAAAGTGGTCAGATAGTGTAAATACGGCGGAAAGAACAGATAAAAATATAATATCAAATAAAGAAATAACCGCTGAGTTTGAGAAGATAAAGATAACCGTAACTTATAGCGTGGGCGAAGGCGGAACGATAGACGGAAAGGCGGAGCAGGAAATAGAATACGGCAATGACGCAGAATTTGTCGTAGCGGTTCCTGACGTCGGTTATAGATTTGTAAAATGGTCGGACGGTTCAAACGTACCCGAAAGACAAGATAAAATCATTACAGCAAATAAAAATGTTACCGCAATATTCGAAAAGATTAAGATAACTGTATCATATAGCGCGGGTGTAGGCGGAACAATAGACGGGAAGATTGAGCAGGAAATAGAATACGGCAATGACGCAGAATTTGTCGTAGCGGTTCCTGACGAGGGTTATAGGTTTGTAAAATGGTCGGACGGTAACGGTTCTACCATAAGAAAGGAAACGTGCGTTAATAGGGAAATAAACGTAACCGCCGAATTTGAATTTTTATATGAAGGCGGCGAGGGTACTGCGTCAAATCCGTTTACTATTGCTAATTATACGCAATTAAACGATATGTGGTACTATCCCGAATCAAGTTATAAACTGATAAAAGATTTGGATTTAAGCGGAATAAAACACGAACCTATATTTGATGATGCGACGTATTTTAACGGTCGTTTTAACGGCGGCGGGCATACAATCAATAATTTAACAGTCGAAACCGATTTAAATTATCCGTCACTGTTCGGTGTAACGAGCGGCATTGTCGGCGATTTGAATTTAGTCAACGCAAATATAAAGACTTGCGACTTTAATACGCAAAGTGCGAAGCAAAAATATTGTGTGGGTATAGTTGCGGGCAAGTCTGTGGGACTTATCCATAACGTTAGCGTAAGCGGAATAATCACCGTAGACGGAATAACGTACGACGGAGTCGCTGTTGGGGGGATTGCGGGGATGGTCGGCAATAATGTTTTAGATTGTATTGCTGATATTGAAATGACGGTAAAAAACGTTGAAAGAGAAAACAAAACTAATTTGTTACAGCCGTTTTTATTCGGAGGTTTGTTGGGCTTTTGCAATTCTGCGAACGTAATAAATTGCGATACTCAAGGCGAAATAACTATTATAGATTCAAGTTATGATATATACGTCGGCGGATTGATAGGTTATTATTCTAACGGCAGTCAAGTTCAAAAGGAAATTAAGGACAGTAGTACGAACGTAACAATAAAATACGAACACACTTCTCTTAATGCCGGAGGGTTTAAATCCGGAGGCTTCATCGGGTATTTATTATTAAATCAAAATACATCCTTACAAATAACTAACGGCTCGGTTTACGGCAACATTACAGGACATTCGTCGGGCGGTTTTATATATGAAGGTTATTCGTCATCCGGTGATTTGCTTATTGAAAACTGCTTAGTTGAAAATGAAATAAAGAATACCGGTACGGCGGCAGGATTCATAAGGTCATATGCAGGGAAAAATTGTACAATCCGCAATTGTCATGCAACATGTGTGATTGACGGGGGAGATGCCGGATGGGGATTTGCCTATAATGTATCACGTATTAACTTTATTAATTGTTACAGTGCCGGTAGCATTTACTCAAAACGTGGCGGGGGCTTCGGATGGATGTTAAGTTATTGTATTGTTGAACAGTGCTATTCGGATAATGATATTATTTATACCTATTATTCAAGTGCGGCTTTTGTGTATGCGATATTTAATTCGGAAATTATAAATTGTTATGCGCAGAATAATTTTATAAACGAACCAATATATAGTAACAACATACCGCTTACGGTATTAATGGTTTTGAGAAACAGTAAAGTAATTAATTTTTATTACTCGGGAAATTTAATTGAAAAAGTGTTTAAGGAGGTAACGGATTCTGAAATTACTAATTTTCATTGTTTAAAGAGCGATAAATTGACGGAAGAGTTAATAGAAGTTGACAGGGGAGACGAACCATCGTCAATTAATATAACAGTTTATGAAAAACCTGAAGATATGTATTATCTCGCCGATAAGTTAAATGAAGGGTTAACAAAGGATATTTGGAAAAATCAAGATAATGATTTTCCGATATTAATATATTAAATTTTTTTTCAAAGGAGAAATGTTATGGTAAAAACAAAAAGAAAAAATGTTTTGATTGGACTAAGCATTTTAGTAATGCTGATGTGTTTCGTCGTTGGACTATTTATGTTGCAAACATATACAGTTTATGCAGCAGAAGATACGGAAAGCTTAGAAGAAAGTGCTTTACAATTTGACGTTACCGAATATGAAGGTGAAAAAATAAATGCAACTTATGCGTTTAGTCAAATTAACGATAAAGAGTGTAGCGTACGCATAACCAATAAATCGGTTGCGACAACGGCAGTTATTCCGTCAAGTGGAACTATAAATGGTAAAGAATTTACGGTAACTGAAATAGCATCAAGTTGTGCTACGTCTGCACCAAATTTGGTTGTAGTGGATTTGCCCGGAACAGTCAAAAAAATAGGGAATATGGCTTTCGCTAATTGTGCCAAACTTAAATATGTAGATTTAAGTAATGTAATTGAAATTGCAAATAACGCATTTTACAGATGTCCTCAATTAGATCTTATCGTCATACCTAAGACGGTAAAATCTGTAGGTTCAAGTGTTTTTAGTAGAAATAATACTCAGGTAGAGGTAAGGGCTACTGAAAATGATTGCATTAATTGGACAAGCACTTGGATGTCAGGTAATGAGAATCAAGATGTACATTTTAACAGTAAAATAACTACCAAACCACGCGCAGAATTAATAAAAGATAATCAAGCAAGATCGGGTAGCGGCATTAAAGGATTTATTATAGCTAACGGTCAAACTAATTTGACTGATTTGGATAAGTTGGATCCGAACATATTTATAAGTGACGATATAGTTATACCCAAAGAAGCTACTCTTGGAGGTGTCAAATATCCTATACTTGGAATAGATGATAACGCTTACGCTGATGCAATTTATGATAATTTAATAATTGAATACTCGGAAATACCTATTGTTATTGATTCAAACTCTTTTATTTCTAATAAAGGTAAGAATGTTATAATTAATAGACCCGTAGAATTCAAGGAAATAGGTGATTCTCCTGACTTTGATAGTTTATATATTGGCGAAAGTTCAGAACAAATTTTCCCTTTTTCTTCTATTAATTCGGTTATTTTGCCAAATGATACAGAAATTGCCGCAGGCATGTTTATGTATTGTTTGGATTTGAATAATATATTTTTCGAGATGCCAAGCGAAAACCCTTATAACGTAGGAGATAATGAAAAAGAAAAATTAATAAATAAACTTAATGACCTTGTTTCACAGTCAGATAATAAAGTTGAAATACCCGAAAGTGTGAAAACAATTGGCTCATACGCTTTTCAACGCGCAATAAGCATAAAAGAATTACATATAACCGACAAAACAATAAATGTTGGTTCTGCGATTGTAGAAGAATGGGTGCCTGAAAATCAAATAGTTCATGTGCATAATGAAAATCATATAAATTATAGGGAAAGTGAAGATGAGGAAGGATGGGCTGTTGATTGGTCAGGCTCCTTTAAAGTTATATATGATAAGGAGTTTTATAGAGTAAAATTAGATGTTGAAGGTGGGACTTTGCCTAATAAATCAGAAAATGAATTTTGGTTTGAAAAAAATTATGTATTTACCCTACCAATTCCTGTATATGAAAATCGTGATTTTGATGCATGGTATGATTTGGATTCCAGAGAAAAGATTTTTTCGGAGCAAATAGTTATTAATAGGGATTATAATTTAACTGCATTAAGTGATATTTATGATTTAGTAACAATTAAATATAAAACATCTATAAGTGATAAAACATTTAAAGAATTTAATTTAAAAGTATTTAAAAATATTTTGCCAATGTTTGAAATAAATTATGTCAACGTTTTACCGCCTGTTTTAGATGATTCACAAATATACGTTAAAAAAGAAATTGGTTATGGTTTGAATTTCGTTATTGGAGATGATTGTTTC
Source organism: uncultured Christensenella sp. (assembly GCA_910585705.1). GTDB lineage: Bacteria > Bacillota > Clostridia > Christensenellales > Borkfalkiaceae > Coproplasma. The sequence goes on along the minus strand of CAJUER010000001.1, from coordinate 784,684 downwards.
TATCATTATGACGATGAGATAAATAAATTAGTTTGTGATAGAAAATGGAAAGGCGGAAACGGCACTATTGAACAAACTTGGGAATTAATTCAATATAAATTAAATTATATAGGTTTACCGGAAGGATTAGATAATCCAAATCCTGATAGTTTTAATGTAGAAAATCATATTTTTTTTGAATCTGTATTAAATAAAGAAACAGGCAAGAAATATGTATGGGAATACATGGACACTTATCTTTTAGATTTAAGTATACCCTATAAAGACAATGTAATAGATATACATGGTGAATGGGAAGATTTTGTAACTTATATACAGTACAGATATCAAGGCGGTTCAAAAAAAGAAGGAAATTTCCCGCAATCAATAAAATATCTTGAAGAAATTGAAATTGGTAGCCTGTACAAAGCGGGTTATATATTTGACGGTTGGCTTATTGATGAAGAGAAAGGAATTAAATTAGATTCCTCGATTTTAACTCGTCGAGAAGAAACTTATCTTCAATTGACCGCAAGTTGGGTGAATAGACCTATTAATGGGGTCGAGATGCAAATTCCTAAGAATTTATCTTACTATAAGATAAATAATAATGGAACTTATATAATGCCCACGATAATTAAACCTCCTTTTCATATAGAAATTACATCAAATGTCACTGAAGTGTATCTTTATAGTAAATTATATAGTAGCTATCAAATGTATATAACAGTGAGTACAAAACGTAATACACAATTTAAATTACATTTGGACAATTTTGCAATAAGAGCGCCGATTGTAGAAATTGATGGCAAACTCTGTCCTCAATCGGGAATTTATGTTCATACGGAGAGTTCTGTACCTATATGGGACGGAATAAATACCCCTACTTCAATTCCTATTAACCCCGTCGTGCCTGGATTCAATCCTCCAATTGTTGTTGGCCCTACTTTTCCTCCTATGATAAAACCTTTTGCAAAAACCAACGTGGTTAATATAAATGCCTATTCCTTATATTCTTCAGGAGGCAGCTTAAATCTGTATACTTATGGCAGAGTAGAAATTTATGGTGCATCGGGACAAAACGGTACCTCTTCAAATATTAATGGAGGGAACGGAGCGTGTGCAATTTATTGTGAAAATCTATCTATTATGTGTGCGGATAATCTATATATTAAAGGAGGGGATGCAGGAACAGCATATAGAAATGGAGAAGAAGGTTCACCTGCTTTTGGTATAATTGGAGTTATTTCAATTGACAAATGGATTACACAAATTGGTATATCTGGAATTCCATTTGACGGGGTGGTTAAAGTTGATGGAGGATGTTCATCAAGATTGTGTGCCGCATCTACACATATAATTGGAGCTCCGTCAATAACCTTACCTTCAACTCACAATTGAATGAATTTGTAAAAATTTTATCATAATCAAAAAATAGTGTCGGCGAACAGTTTAACCGCAAGAGGTTACTGTTTGGCGGCACTTTTTTTGTCATTCGAAACCGACTGCGATTTCAAATCGCAATCGGTTTTTTTTATTGTAAAAAATTTTCCGATTTGTGGATTTATTTGAACTGTTTTTCCGATTTTGTAGAAAAAAAAACTGTACTAAATAATGACAAAACTATCGGAGGATTTTAAAAATGGAATGGAATGACGGAAAGGAAAGGGCATTGTTGGAAAGAGAACAAGCGAAGCTACGCAGGGAATATCTATCAGCAGGAATGACGGATGAGCAAATCCAACTCTTACGAAGTTGTGACGAAGATTGGTATAGGGGCAGACGGCGCGAAGCTCGTCATACGCAAAGTCTTAATATTACGGTATTTGATGAGGACGATTGTGACAGCGACGCAAAGAACCCGTTATTAAAGAAATTCTTACATAAATTTTCGGTAGAGGACAAGCACTTTGAAACCGATCGCTTCGGTTGGATTGAGCAAATTGAAAATAAAGACTTATATATGGCAGTTTCATCTTTGTCGGATTCAGACAAAGAAATTTTAACGATGCTTTTGTATGACGGATTGAAACAAAAAGAAATTGCCGAACAAAGAGGCGTGAAAAAGTCGGCAATATCAAGAAAAATCGGTCGATTAAAAGAGTTTTTAAAAAATTTTTTGTAAGATGTAAACTTTTAGTCTTCTTAATTGCCTACCACATAAGGGAGATTGAACAAATCCACGAAGAAAGGAGCAGGAAATGAAACTGAATATTATCGGATGCCGTAGTTTTTGTAAAGAACACTGTATTAAAAATTATGTAGATATTGCGAACAGTTTAGGTTTGAGTGTAGTAGTTGTCAGATTGCTCGAACAAGGCAAGCAAATCGGTTACGAAGCGGTAAAGGACATTTACAACAAACACGGCGAACAAGCGGTTGAGAAGCTCATAGATTTTGAGGAGGAAACTCTGAATGGCTTTAAGAGTAAATACATTCTTGTCGGAAACAAACTTTACTGAGTATTACAAAAAGGGGATAACCTTGAAAAGTTGCGTTTTGAAACATTGGCTAAAACGCAAACGGTTGAAACAAAGTTTTGTTGCGGCGCAACTCGGAATGGATAAGCGTAAATTCAAACGCAAACTGTATAAACGTTGTCGATTTAATAAAGCGGAAATTAAGGAGCTTGTACGTTTGCTTGGGGTAAGAGCGGCAATATCTGTTATTTGGTTTCCGAGCTTACAGGAAAAAAGACGAATACAAAAATATGTATGGGAGGGGAAAATGAATTGCAAATATAATCCGTGTATAGCGCATTGCCTTGAAACATCTATGGAAAAGAAAGCTCGCAGAATTGCGGAACAGGAAAAAGAGTACGGCGCGAATTGGGAACAGAGTGAAGAATTTGAAAATTTGATTTTTGATTCAGACGAGCTTCCAAGTCATAGATTTATGCGGAGGAGAAATGGCTAACGAGAATGCAAAAGACTGCAATACATCAATCGCGGAGATGCTTGCTGACGGAGAACAGCTTAAAAACTTTTATCGGTTTATAGCGCAAAACCCGCATATTAACTTGCACGACGCTTGCCAGATAATTATAGAACGCCCGAACGCTACGGTATGCTTTTCGTTTAACGAATGGGCGGCAATGGGGCGGCGCGTAACTAAGGGCAGAAAAGGTATAGCATACTATGATTATGATGGTTATAAGCAGTTCGTATTTGATGCAAACGATACGCACGGAGATAATCGTTATTTACGCCCTATACTTCCTATGAAGCGATTGCTAGGTGGGTTAGATGAATTGAACGGCACGGAATATGTCGAAGAAGAAATAAGCGATTATCGCAAAATATATAAGGGCGTAGAGCTTTATTTGCAGGAGCAGGACGCGCTTACGAGTGATGACGAAAGAGATAAATTGCTTATAGACGGTATTGCTTATTCGTTGTATTCAAAGACGGGTTTTCCGAAAAGTTCGGGTATCTATTTTAGCGGGCTGTCTTATTCATATAAAGAGAATGCGGAGTTTATAAAAGATGTCTATATTCGTACGGATATGCTCGTGCAGGACATAGAGGAAGCGTATTCGGAACGAAAAGAAGAAATTAAAATAATAGACGACACGGAAGAAGATGCGGTATCGGACGAGCCTGTTGTTTCTGTTGAACGAAAAGAAAAGAAAATTGTAGAAATACATAGCGCGTCGCGCACTTTCTACAAAGGTTACGTTGCGCTATTACGGTGGCTTGATACAAGCAAACCTAATTCAGCTTGCGAAGTTTATCTCGGCAAAGATGAGAATTACGACAATAACGGCAACTACGATAATACCGACAATTCACTGATTTTGGTGTCAACAAATGAAAATATATATTCCTTTATTCGGAATAGTTATTGGGTGGTTAGCCAAGAGGATTTAATCGATAGATGGGATTTTACCGAGCAGGATTATAAAGAGTTTAACGAACTGAAAAACGGCTTGCTTAAAGATATGGAAACGACGGGCGAAATACTGTTTGCGGTAGATATAAACAACCTCGACAACGGCGTACCGTTTAGATATCCTAATTGGCAAGACGAAATTGAAACCGTCAAATATACAGAGCAAGTTCCCGAGAAGCCGAAGCATCCGCTTTATCCAATGTACGAACAGTACAAAAAAGCGCAGAGAACAAAGCCGAACGTGATAGTCTTAATGCGCTACGGCGACTTCTATGAAGCGTTTGACGATAGCGCGAAAACCTTATCGAAAGAGTTGGATTTAACGCTCACGGGCAGAGATTTCGGCTTGCCTGAAAGAGTGCCTATGTGCGGTATGCCATATCACGCTATGGATAAGTATTTGGACAAAATACTTGCGTTTAGCGGTGTATTGCTAATAGAGCCGAACGAAGAACCAAAGTATATACTTTCACACGCGGAATCGATTGAACAAAGCGAAACGCCGAAAGAAAAACAAAAGCCCGTATTAACGGAGATATTGGCAGACGTGCCTACGCGGTTTGACGACGAACAGCTTGATGCGGAAGATTGGCGAAGCGAATTTGTGGCGGAGTTTGGAGCAACGGATGACGAACAGTCGGGAGATGAAATCGAGCTTGACGAACGCGACGATGAAGATTTTGACGAAGCGAACGATTCAGACGAACAGTCTGATAGCATAAGAGAACAGCCGATAGATAAAGTCGAGTTCACACCTAAGAATAAAGAAAAGGGCATAAAAGACCGCAAGCGTAAAGAAAAGCCGCAGCTGTCAATGTTTGACTTGCTCAATCCGCAGGAAAAATCACGGTTAGAGCAAATAATTGAGACAGACCTTAAATACGGTAGCGGCGTAGAACACGGCAAATTTCGCATTTTTGACAAATACAATGAAAACCCGTCCGAAAAGGCTTTTGCTGAATTTCTTAAAAAAGAGTACGGTTGGGGCGGACGTAGCGGCTATGGTGGTATTTGCGAAGATCACAGTCCCAAAGGTGTAAAAATCTATTTACTGGGCGAGAAGGGCGAAAACCTTGAACAGACTTTTTTGAAATGGCCCGAAGTAGCTAACCGCATAGCCGATCTAATAGACGACGACAACTATCTTTCCGAACAGGAAAAACAGAAGCATGTCGAATATACAACCGAGCAAAACCGTCAAAAGGAATTGCGTGCAGAAGAAGAACGGCGCAAAAACGAGCTTATAAACCAAGTTATATTTTCCGCGTCTGCGGATAGGAAGCAGCGTATTTTAGACGAGTATGCGGACACGACCAAGCTCACGAAATTTGCGGAGTTTCTTAAAACCGAGTACGGCACTATTGAGGAACGCGGGGAGGAACATTCCGCAATTTATAACCAACAGGGGATATGGATATACAGGGGCGAGATAACTTACAACTATCAAGACAGTATTTTTCTTAAATGGGAAGAATTTGCAGACAAAGTATGTTCGCTTATCGAAAAAGACTGTTTCATAGAGCAACCCGAATTATCTTCAGAGGAAGATGAAACTTGGGACGCGCTAATAGACGCAAGATTTTCTCAACCCGAAGAAGATGCTATTCTTGAGGAAAACGAAAACACCGACTTAAACGGAGTGTTAGACCAAACCGAGCTTGGCGGAGCAAAGACGAGATTCAAAAATAATGTGTCGGCTATCAGGCTTGTAAACAAGCTGTATGCCGAAAACCGCAACGCAACCGAAGCAGAACAAAAGACATTGGCGCAGTTTGTCGGTTGGGGCGGACTGTCGCAAGCGTTTGACGAAAACAACGAGGGTTGGAAAAGGGAATACGCCGAGCTGAAAGGCTTGCTGTCTGCGGAAGATTACGAGCAAGCACGAAGCAGTACGCTCAACGCCTATTACACGGCAAAAGACGTTATCGGCGGTATCTATACTGCGCTTGAAAGATTTGGCGTAAAGGGCAACAACCGAATACTTGAACCGTCAATGGGAACGGGCAATTTTTTCGGGTTTATGCCAAAAGAGATAGCGGACGGCAGCAGACTGTACGGCGTGGAATTGGATAACCTTACGGGCAGAATTGCGGCGAAGTTATACCCGCAAGCTAATGTGCAGATTAAAGGCTTCGAGGACACGAGTTTTCCGGACGATAAGTTTGATATTGTTGTGGGTAACGTTCCGTTCGGCGGTTACGGCGTAGCGGACAGCGCATATAACCTCTATAACTTCAAAGTCCACGACTACTTTCTTGCAAAGTCCATAGACAAAGTAAAGCCGAACGGCATTGTGGCGATAGTAACGAGCAAAGGTACACTGGACAAGCTCAATCTAAGCGCAAGAAAGTATGTAGCAGAACGCGCGGAGTTGTTGGGAGCAATAAGGCTTCCGAACACTGCGTTTAAGCAAACGGCGGGAACGGAAGCCGTAGCGGACATTTTGTTTTTCCGTAAACGCGAAGAAAAACTCGCGGATATATCAGGCGAGGAATGGCTCGGTACTGGCAAGACGGACGATGGGTATGAGCTGAACAATTACTTTATCAAGCATCCTGAAATGGTACTCGGTACACTTGCGGAAGAAATAGGATTGTACGGCGGCAAGGATATAACGGTAAAGCCGGACGGACGCGAACTTTCGGAAGCGTTATCCGAAGCGGTTAAAAACTTACCGCAGGACTTTTATATAAACCCCGAAGCAAAGCCCGACGAAGAAAGCACGATAGAGGTGGACTACAATGTAAAGCCTATGTGCTTTAAAGCCGAGAACGGCAGACTGTATATGCGTGTCGGGGACGAAATGGTAGAACAGCGCATACCCGCTTTCCCGAAAGACGCATATCAGAGAATTTGCGGGATGATAGCTTTGCGCGAAGAATTGCACCATATCTTGGACATTCAGATACAAGGCTGTTCGGACGATGTATTGGAGCGCGAACAGCGCAAACTCAATTCGCAATACGATTCGTTTGTAAAGAAATACGGCGAATTGAACGGACAGACGAATACGCGGCTATTTAGCGACGACGGGGACAGTGCGTTACTGTTTGCTTGCGAGGAAATAGACAAGGAGACTGGCAATGTAAATAAGTCGGATGTATTCAGTAAACGCACAATCCGCCCGTATGTAGTGCCTACAAGCACGGACGATTGCTTTGAAGCGTTGCAGATAAGTAAGAACGAGCGCGGCAGAGTAGACATTTCCTACATAGAGGAGCTAACGCGCAAGAGCTATGACGACGTACTATTCGAGCTTGGCGACGCAGTATTCCGTAACCCCGAAAAAGTTGACGTACACGATAGATATTCGGGGTTTGAAACAAGCGAGGAATATTTGTCGGGGAAAGTGGTTGAAAAGCTGAATACCGCACGAAGATATGCGGAAGAAAACCACGTGTATCAAGCCAACGTGGAAGCGTTGGAGAAAGTGCAGCCCACGCCATTAACGGCAAGTGAAATAGCGGTACGGCTCGGACAGACTTGGGTAGATAAAGAGTACTATAAAGAGTTTTATTGTCAACTTGTGGGAGTAAATTGGTGGCATCGCGGTTACGTTGAGTTGTTCTATAACCCGCACGACAGTAGTTGGCGTTTAGACCAAAAAGACAGCGTAAGGCTCGACACTCAAATGAAACAGAAAGAGGTGTACGGTACAAACCGCGCGCCCGCATACAGGCTTTTCATAGACTGTATGAACTTAAAAGCCACAACTATTTATGATACTGTTCAGGACGAGGACGGGAAGGAACGGCGCGTACTCAATCAAGCGGAAACGATTGCGGCACGGGAAAAACAAAACAAAATCAAGGAAGAATTCCAGAATTGGATATTTGCCAAACCCGAACGCCGCGAGGAATTGGAAGCAACCTACAACAGGCTGTTCAACCAGATTACGTTGCCGCACTACGATGGGAGTTATCTCAAATTCCCCGAAATGAATCCGGCTATCGAATTGCGTCCGCACCAAAAAGACGCGATACACCGAATCATAACTAACGACCAAAGTACGCTTCTGCATCACGTTGTGGGTTCTGGCAAGACCTATACAATGGCGGCGTCAATAATGAAAATGCGACAGCTCGGCTTATGCAAGAAAGCAATGGTAGCAGTGCCGAATCATCTTGTACAGCAATGGGCAAGCGAGTGGCGTAAGCTGTATCCGAATGCAAAAATACTTGTAGCGATGAAAGAGGACTTGGAAAAGAGTAATAGGCAAAAGTTTGTCAGTAAAGTCGCGCTCGGCGATTGGGACGGAATCATAATCGCGCAATCGAGCTTTGCAAAAATTCCCGTATCGCAGGAACGGCAGATAAAAAAACTCAACGAAGAAATCAAGCAAGTAGAAGAAACGATATTAGCTACTTGGGATGAACAGGGAATGCCGCGCGGCGCTGTCAAGAATTTGGAGCAGATAAAAAAGACCAAACAAGCGCAACTCAAAAAACTGATGGATTCAAGCAAAAAGGACGACGTGCTTACGTTTGAAAATCTCGGCGTGGACTATCTGTACATAGACGAAGCGCACTACTATAAAAATTTGTTTCTGTACACGAAAATGAACAACGTGGCGGGCATATCCAGCGCGGCAAGCCAACGTGCAAGCGATATTAAACTTAAATGCGAATACTTGCAGGAGCTTCATGGCAACGACAGGGGCATAGTATTTGCAACAGGTACGCCTATAAGCAATTCAATGACCGAAATGTACACGATGCAGAGATATTTGCAACCGAGTACGCTCAAAGAAATCGGGATAGAGTTTTTCGACGGTTGGGCGGCGGACTTTGGAGAAACGGTAACGAGTATGGAGCTTGCGCCGAGCGGTAAAGGCTATCAGGCGCGAACGAGATTTGCAAAGTTTACGAATTTACCTGAATTACAAACCTTGTATCGGTCGTTCGCGGACGTCATTACTTCGGACATGGTACAGCTTGCCGTACCCGAAGCAGAGAAACACGTTATCAATCTGAAACCGTCTGACACAGTAATAGAACTTGCGGAGCAAATCGCGGAACGCGCGGAGATTATTCACGACGGCGGAGTCATACCCGAAATAGACAATATGCTCAAAGTAACTTCGGACGGAAAGAAACTTGCGCTTGACCCGCGCTGTTTCATACCCGATTCGGAGGACGAAGAAGGCAGTAAGCTCAACGAAGCGGCACGGCGCATTTACGAGATTTGGGAAGAAACGGCGGAGCAGAAAGGAACGCAGATAGTCTTTTGCGATTTGTCCACGCCGAAAGTCAAGTCGGACGAATATACATACGGTTTGCGGTTTGACGCTTATAACGACCTGAAATACAAGCTCGCACAGAAAGGCATACCGTCAGACGAGATAGCGTTCATACACGACGCGCACACGGACGAGCAGAAACAAACGCTGTTCGATAAGGTCAATTCGGGAACAATCCGTGTTTTAATCGGCAGTACGGAAAAGTGCGGCGCGGGAACTAACGTGCAGAAACGGCTTTTGGCGTTACATCATTTGGATACGCCGTATCGCCCGTCGGATATGGAACAACGCGAGGGGCGAATTATAAGGCAAGGCAATTCCAATGATAAGGTAGACATATACACCTACGTTATGGAGCGCACGTTCGACAGCTATTCCTATCAGATACTTGAAAACAAGAGCAGATTTATTCAGCAGATAACACGCGGCGATTTTACGGCGCGTGAGTTCGAGGACATAGACGAAACAACTTTGAGCTATGCGGAAATCAAGGCGATAACGGCGGCGAACCCGAGAATAAAACGCAAAATGGAAGTGGACGCAGAGATAGCGAGATTGCGTGTGTTGGAGGGGCAATACAAGAAAAATCTTTACAGTTTACAGGACAAAATCCGCAAGGACTTTCCCGAAGATATACGCAGACAGGAACTATTATTAGAACGAGCGACACTCGACTTAATGCACTTGCAATCAAGTAAACCCGCAGACCCCGAAGCGTTTGAAATAAGCGTAAACGGCAAAGTTTACACGGACAAAAAAGAGGGCGGAAAAGCTCTTATGGACGCGCTTTATGGTGGTAAACCCGAAACGGTTGTTGCGGAGTATTGCGGCTTCAAAATAAGTATGAATCTTATGAAGTCATTAACGGGCGAAAGGGATATAACGCTTGCCGCGAACGGACAGTACACTATGGCGTTGGGAGAAAGCACGAGCGGAAACTTGCAGAGATTGGATAACTTTATGGAAGATTTTCCGAAACGTAAGGAGCGGCTTGAAAACCGCTTACAGCAGTTAAAGAATGATTTGGAGATTGCCAAAGAGCAAGTGGAAAAACCGTTCGAGCATAAAGTTCATCTTGCCGAGCTGTTAAGCGAACAAGCGGAGCTGAACGCCGAACTCAATCTTGACAAACGTGAGGAGAGCGCGGTTGTAGACGACGGGAACGGTGCGGTCGAAAATTATAGGGCGTTGCCCACGCAAAGAAAAAGCAGGGAGGATAAGGTTATAGACGATGAAGATAAGGTAGCCGCTATGCAGGTTGACGTATTGCCGGACTATGAAGTGGATACAGAAGATATGCACAAGTACGGCTATGTTTGGGACGGAATGTTGCCGCTTACCCGTGATAAAGCCGCAAGGTTTTGGGGTATGGGTTTGCAGGTTTATAAGCTCGGTGCGGACAATACGCAACAAGAGATTGAGCATTACGGTAACTTCGGAATCGATACGAAAGAAAAAGCGATGTTCGGCATAGAAAAGCCCGTATGGAAAAGGTTCTTGGAAAGCGAAAAAGCATTACCGTATTTTGCGGCGCGTTCGCAGTATGCGGAAAGCGCGGGTGTTGTAACGTCGGGCGATATGGATTGCATTGACGAAAGGTTCACAATAGACTTTATCGAAGCGAATTACAAAGAACGCGCCGACTTGGACGAATATCTTGCGAGCAAACCGAAGCCTAAGTCGGAAGAAATGAAAGCATATACGGTGCGGCTTTTGGACGAGTTCAGTTTGCGGATATGGCGCGACGAGTTGAAATACTACGGTTGGGAAGAACGCGACGTGCTTGTGGCACTTGCCAATCATTTGGAGAACGAAGAAATGAAAACGGAAGCCAAGCAGTTGACGGACAGACCGTTCAATCCCGAAAAAGAGCTTATGATTGCGCTCAATAAACATAGCGAGAATGAAATAGACGCTATGAACCTGCCAGCGTTTGACGACGAGTTGACGGTGCTTGAAAAACAGCCTCCGTATATGCTAAACGAAGGCAGTGCTGTTCATAGATATATGGACGGAGTGTTATTACTTCGCAACTATACTATGGGCAACAGTTGGTACGTTATAAACGACACGTCGGCAAAGAACAAGGACGGAAGTTATATCGACAAGGGCGATAAAACGGACGTAATGACCGTGCTTGCGTACAACGGGCTTTATGACGGGAATCCTATGCACGAGTTCTATTCGGAAGAAGAAGCGAGAGCGTACTATGCCGATAAAGTAAAGTCAATCCGTGATGTCAGGTTAAAATCTGCAAAGAACAATCCGCTTGTCGTAGGTGGAGGTTCGGAACGCGATAGAATATTTGCAATCATAGAAGATTATTGCGACAGTTCAGAGCGCATACACGGCGGCACGGAGGACGGTATCGACTTGGAGCTATTGGTTAACAATGCGGCTTGTTCTGTCGAGAATGCAAAAGAGCTTTTGTTAAAATACGGCGCAAGCATTGACGGCAACAAAGTAACCCTGAACGATGAATTGCAGTTTGAACGCCGCGTGATTTCCAACAGACCGAATTATTCGGATTTTGTTTCTAATCTCCGCAGTAACTATTTTGCGTCGAGAAAACAGATTGATTACGAAAGCGAGGTAATAGAAAGCGTAAAAAACGAGTACGACAATTTCCAAGCCGAGATGCTGAAAAGTAAGCCGAAAAAAGTATTTAACAATAGCTATAAAATTCATTTGTATAACGAGTTTTCGGAAGTTATACAGAGCGGAAAAGAGTATTTGTCGGATAACGATTTCAAGGCTTTGTACGAGGATAAAGGACATATTCTGGACAGCCTTTACGACGATTACATAGGCTCGGAGAATTACAGTGTGGAAACTTACGGCGATACAGCAATGTTTATAAAAGATTACTGCGAATCTGCGCACAATGATATTTACTATCCAATAACGTATTACGGCAAAGATACCGAGAACAGAGCGTATTACAGTATGACGAAAGGCATATCAATGGAAGACCTTGTTTGGTTCGAGAAAAATACGAAAGCGGATATGCTTACGGTTGCCGCGCCCGCTTGTTATGTGGAAAAAACCGAGCTTGAGAAAATGCATATTTTTTATTTAAACATTGGTAGAGATATATCGGAAGAACAGCTTATTGGCGAGAACGCTATGGGCAATATGATGAACGCTATGGACAATTACCAATACATTTACCCGCTGTATTTGAAAACGGGCGAATATGCGCTTGAAAATTACGAACTAATAGCGCATCGCAATTCGCGCAAATCAAACAAGGAATGTAAACTTGCAATCGAGGACGCTATCCGTCAGAACTACGATGGTATGCACTTGAACGAGGGTATCGAGGATAAACTCATAGAGCAGTACGGTATGGAGCGCGTAGTTTTCGTTCTGGCAAATACCGTGAACGAGCGGAATTGGGACGGAAGGTACAGCCGAGAAAACAAGGATTGGGCGAGAACAATACCTATGTCGGAGGACGATAACGTGCGTGGCGAATGTTGCCTTGAAACGCACCCTGCCGTATTGGACTCTTTCATAAATCGTATCCGCAGAAAAATAAAAGAAAACATTAAAAAAGAAATTGTAGAAACAATGACAAAAACGGATATGCTTATGGGAACCGAGCATGAGAAAGTTAAAGCATATTATACGTTTAATTATCGGATGCAAGCGAGCGGCGAGGGATATTATCAAGCCTATATGGTAGATAACAAAAACGGCGAGATTTTCCCGATATTCAATTTCAATTTTTCCACGCAGAAGGAATTGGAAAAAGAATGGCAAAGGCGGCTCGCAAGCGGCGTGTTCGGAGATGCAGAACTGATAAAATGCGAACCGAACGAGTTGCTTAACATTAGCAATGAGATTGTAAAAAACCAAGAAAAGGAGAAAGAAATGGCACAGGACAAATTCAAAAACTTTACCGCAAGGGGCGATAAGGTATTAAGCATTATCAAAGACCGCGACGATAGGAATATCGCCATTATTCAAAGAGAGAAAATAGGAGATTTTGTGGTTGCGGCAAGGTACGATACGACGGACGGAACGTGGGCGCAGGGTACATACGATTTCAAAACTCTTGAAGAAGCCGAGCAGTATAGAACGGAAAAATACGGGTTCGAGAATACGAACGACACCGTAGATAAGAAATGGCTTACTTGTAAGGTCAGCCCAGAAGCGCTTATCAAAAAATATCAGTTCAATTCACGGTTTATGATGCCGAAAGGCAGCGGCTATGAAGGGTATGCGTATAGCATTTTCAACGACCGTATCAAAGAGGGAACGATTACTACGGACTTAAAAAGCGATACCCGCGAAAGAGCGCTTGTTATCCGTATTCCGGACAATAAGAACGTGGAGATAAGCGGTAACGGCAAATCGGTAGAAATAGAGCCGCACAAGTTTATCAGCTTGGTAAACGAAACAAGTTCGGACAAGTACGAGCGCGAACAGAGATATACCGTCGGCTTCCCTCCCGAAGCGTTTATCAAGGAATACGAAACTTCGATGCTTGTGGCAATGCCCAACGATACCAAATACAAAGGATATGTGTACTATCTTCCGAAGTCGGTAATTACGGAGGACAGATACAGCGACGTCGGAACGCTTATCGCCAACATCGGGGAGAGCTTCAAAGTAACCTTGCGAAAGGGCGAGGAGCGCATAGAGCTTACGGCAAAGGAATACTTGGAGCTTGTGGGAGATAAGAAAGCGGATAAGTATGGCAGAGATACGTCCGAGATAGACGAGTACCGCGAACAGCAAAGCGAGGACGATAAAAAGTGGAGTACGGTCGCAATAAGCGAAAACGCTGTGATTGCCAACTATCAGAACAGTACGCTGTTCAAAATGCCTAAGGGCGAGTATGCGGGATATGTGTACTACATACCGAGCGGAATGGTACGCAAGGACGATAACGGTCTGAGCTTGCGCGTACCCGAAGATTTCACGGCGCACTTAAAGGACGGGGACAATAAGAAAGATTTGTCGGCGCAGGAGTTTATCGCGGCAATCGAGGGTAAGACGGACGAGGACTACGAAAGCGTTTACCGTGCGCCGAGCGAAGAAGCAAAAGCGCAGTTTGCAAAGGTGGAACAGCAGTTAAGACGCAACGTACCCGAAGAAATGCGGAATAAGCCGAATTGGGTAGTTGTGCGTACCCGTGAAAATGACAGCACGGGTAGATTGGACAAGTTTTTAATCAACCCGCATACGGGCAAATTTGCCGAGAGCGACAATCCCGAAACGTGGTCGGATTTCGATACCGCTTGCGAATATGTGAAGGAGAACGGCGGCGTATGCCTTGCTTATGCTTTGGAGTGGGATAGCGATATCGCTTGCATAGACCTTGACGGTTGTATGCAGGAGAACGGCGATTTTTCGGAGATTTCACAACAGGCGTTTAACGCGGCAAACGGAAGCTACACGGAAAAGTCTGTAAGCGGAAAAGGCTTGCATATCTTCGGCAAGACGAAAGGCGCGGACTTGCGCTCGTTCAGTAAAGATAAAACTTTGGAATATTATCAGGGCGGACATTTTATCGCAATGACGGGCGATTATTACGGCAGTTCAGAATTAAAAAGTTTCGATACCCCTGAAATGCAGAGCGTACTTACAAGCAAGCTCGAAAAGCGTACCGAATGGAAACATACGGGCGAGGGCATAGAAGGATTATCTTCTATGGACGACAGAGAAATGCTCGAAAAAGCGTTTGCGGCGAAGAACGGCGATACGGTGAAAAGGTTGTATAACGGCGAGGACGTAAGAGGCAATCACAGCAATTCGGATATGTCGCTTATGAACTATCTTGCGTTTTGGAGCAATCACGACATTGACCAGATGCTTCGCGTATTTTCTACGAGTGGATTATACCGCGCCGAAAAACCGCAGAGCTATTACGAGCATACGGCGTTGAAAGCGGTTAAAGGAACGCCTTGCTACACTCCGCCCAAAGCAAGCAACAATAAACCGAGCGGCAACGGTAGCGATAGTGATAAAGGCGGGAAGTAAGGAGAGATTATGAAAAAGAAATCGAATACCGTTCCCGAAATCGTAATACCGAAAGGATACGAGATGGATGAAATCTTGGATATGGGCGAGGACGACTTTGGGGACGAACAGCCGATACTTACGGAGGAGGTAAAGATTCGCTTTGAGTGAAAAAGAAAAAAGAAGCGTTTACGATAAACTTACTCCGCAAAGAAAACAGCTTGTAGATACGATTATATCAAACCTTGAAAACAACCACAGCCTTTGGCGGCAAGGGTGGCGTATAAGCGGTGCGCCCGTATCGGCAATCACGGGGAAAAGATATAACGGAATAAACAGACTGTTCCTGTCGGCGGCGACAATGGAGCGTGGGTATTCTGATAATCGTTGGTTGACGTATAACCAAATGCAAGAGAAAGGTTGGGAGTTCAAGCGTGACGAAGAAGGTAATAGCTTAGGCAAAAATGCGGGCGTGGCTATCGAATACTTTACGCTTTATGACAAGGCTACTAAACAGGCTTTTGACAGAAACACGCTTGACGGAATGACGGAAGCCGAGCGCGAAGATTATATGGACGAGAACGTAATCGGATTACGCAAATATTATCGCGTATTCAACGGCGACATAATAAACGGGATTCCGGAACGCGAAAAACATACGGTAGATACAAGCGGAAAGAATAGCCGCGCGGAAAGCATCTTACAGTATTGGAACGATAACGAAGCTAAAATTATATATGGCGGAGATGAAGCGTTTTATCGTAAATCGACGGACGAAATTCATTTACCGAAACGTGATGCGTTTACGGACTTACCCGATTTTTACTCTACGGCAATGCACGAGATTGGACACAGCACGGGACACGAAACAAGGCTTAACCGTGATTTAAGCGGCGGCTTCGGAACGGCGAAATACGCCGAAGAAGAATTACGCGCCGAGATAGCTTCGATGTTCATTGAACAGGACTTAGGTATAGAAACGAGCGAAAAACATATCGAGAACAACAGCGCGTACATACAGGACTGGCACGACAAGATTAAGGAAGACCCGAACGTTTTGTTTAAGGCGATAGCCGACGCGGAAAAAATTTGCAAGTTCGTAATGACGAAAGAGAGTTTAATCGAAAAGGAAATTGAGCCGTATGCGATTATTGAGGACGAAAACGAGTACGGGAAAAAGGTTTACAAAGTGTGTATGTGTTCGGAACACGGACAAACGCAACTTGCTTTGAGCGGTTATCCGTTTAGAAGCAGGGAAGCGCTTATGACCGAGTTCGGCAAAATGCAAGAGCTGCCGTTTTGGACGGGTAAAGAGTTCAAAGAGGTAAGCCTTGACGAATTGGAAGCCGAAAGCCGTAAACGTGCGGAAGAACAGGAAGCAAAGGTCGAACGACTGAAAAGTATCGAGGGAGAACCGTCCGAAGTTTTCTTACCGCCGAGCGAAATCGCGGCAGTGGCACAAGAAGCGGCGGCGGTTGCAACAGTATCCGCAGTTGAAACAGCGGATAGAGGAATCGATAGCCTTACGAGAATGGATGATAGGGACGTCGTTGACAAAGCGAGTAAAACTAAGCACGGCGATAAATTCCTTGCGTTGTTTAACGGTGAAAAGGTGCTTGCAACGGAGGAGCAGAACGAGCGGTCGCTGATGGCGCGGCTTGCTATGCACACGGGTGAAAACACCGAACAGCTTTTGCGGATATTCCGCGCTTCGGGGCAGTTCCGCGAGGACAAGCCGAACGCCTATTACGAGAAAATGGCAAAGGAAGAAATGCAGTTTGTAGCAACTCTTAAAACGCCGAAACCTGCCGCAACCGCCGCAAAGTCGGGTGGTCGGTTTACAAATACAAAATCTTAAATTATGGAGATAGCTATGAAAAAATTGAAATTCAAAAAAGATTATTACGACATTATCAAAGACCTTACGGACAAACAAGCGGGCGAGTTTATCAAAGGCGTGTGCGCTTATGTTTATGAAGGTAAACCGTTTTTGACGAAAGACGAGTATCTTAAAGGATTGTTCTTGTACATAAAACGCGAGTTGGACGTTTCTGAAATGAACAGAATCAACGGCAAAAAAGGCGCGGACAAGCTCGCTGAAATCAAACGCAGGAACAAGTCAATCGGCGTTATCATCGGAAGCGTTGTAGTGGCAAGCTCGGCGAAAAAGGACAGCGCGGACGGTGAGTAAAATTATCTGCGGCGACGCGGCGGAAGCACTGAAAAGCCTTCCGCCCGAAAGCGTCAATATGTGCGTAACGAGTCCACCGTATTACGGGCTTCGGGACTACGGCGAAAGCAGACAAATCGGTATAGAGCAAACGCCGGAAGAATACATAGCAAGGCTTGTAAAAGTCTTTGACGAGGTTAAAAGAGTACTTACAAATGACGGAACGTTATGGCTGAATATCGGGGACAGTTATGCGGGTAGTGGGAAAGGTTCTATGACGCTTGCAAAAGGCGGCAAGAGCGAGAGCGTGTTCAATATGCAAAACCGCATTTACGAAGTTCCTAAATCTTGGAGTGGAATAAAGCCGAAAGATTTAATCGGCATACCTTGGATACTTGCGTTCGCATTAAGAGAGCGCGGTTGGTACTTGCGTTCGGATATTATTTGGCATAAGAAAAACTGTTTGCCCGAAAGCGCGAAAGACCGCCCTACAAAGTGCCATGAGTACATATTCTTGCTGTCAAAATCGAGCAAATATTACTTTGATTACAAAGCGATTCAAGAGCCTATAAAAGAGGTTAGCCGCGAGCGTTACAAGCGCGGAAGAAGCGCAAACAGTAAGTACGTCGGGCAGCAAGGAATAACGCAGGTAAGGGAAGATTTTTCGGACTTTGACCAACACTACCGCCGTAAGCGCGACGTGTGGGAAGTGAGTACGAACACCTATAAAATGGACGAGCATTTTGCGATGTTCCCCGAACGGCTTATAGAGCCGTGCATCCTTGCAGGGAGCAAAGTCGGCGGCGTTGTGTTAGATCCGTTCTTCGGCAGCGGCACAACGGGCGTGGTAGCCAAGCGGTTCGACAGAGAGTATATCGGGATAGACCTAAACGCGCGGTATCTTGAAAAAGCGAAAGAGCGGATAGATAAAGTAGTCCCCGAAACAGCGTAGGGAAGCCGTAATTAGACCGCAGGGAAAGAGCGAGAAAGTGGGATACTTTCAAAGAAAAAGGTAAGCAGGATAAGGAAGGTGGGATAAATCCCGCCTTCGAGCGGCAAAAGGTGGGAAACCCACTTTTGCGTGTCTGCGACACTTGGGAGGTCATAATTTGGCAGAAAAGAAAGCGAAAATCGGCGTAGAAAAGCATATCCGCATCACGGACGAAGAAACGAACAAACAGATAGACCGCGTATTGGAATTGCCCGAATACAAGAGTTTTAATCAGGTAGTGAACGACGCGCTGTTCTACGGCTTGCCTATGCTTTGCGAAAAGCTGTTCGGGGAAACGAAATTACATGAAGAACAAACGGCGGCTTCGGTGCGCGGGCAAGTAGGCGGTTTGGACGAAAAAAGTTTTAACATTATTGTCAAACTCTTGAAAGAAACGGTGTTGAATGTAACGATAAATAAGTCAATTCTATCGTCGGTGTTCCACGATTTGAAAGCCATAAACAAAGCCTTGAATTTGGATGGGGAACAGTACGAGCAAGGCTTGATGAGCGACACGCCGGACTATCTTTACGAGTATGAAATGAGCGGCTTAAAGAAGATGCGGAGGTGATGAAGCATAAGCAATCAACCCGTAATATTCAACGTGCAGTACACACCGTACAAATTGCTGAAGGGTGCAAGCGCGGACGAAATCGCGGAACACGCGGGCAAGCGAGCGTTTTATGATATGACGGGCGCGGACAATATTTTTAAGTATATTACGACGGAAGGCAAGCGCACGGGCAAGCGTACCGCGCTTGAATACTTGCAGAAGAATACAGGTGTATTCAATGACAAGGGTATGCTGACACAGGAGCAAGTAGACGAGATGAAAGCTCGGCTCAAAGAAAACAAAGGGCATATCTTTCACGGCTTTATATCGCTGAACGAGGAGCAATCGTATAAGATAGACACCCCCGAAAAATGTATCGAACTAATAAGGCGCACGTTCCCGCAGTTTTTGACGGACGCGAAATTCCATAAGGACAACGTGGACTTGATGTGCGCGTTGCACTTGGATAGACCGCATCATTTACATATCCACTTTGTGTTTTGGGAGAAAGAGCCGAAGTACAAAAGCAAGGACGGAACGCCGCGTTATAGGCGGCTCGGCAAGATAGACAAGAAAAGCATAGACAATATGTTTGTGCGGCTTGGACTGTATTTGTCGGACAGCAAAGACAAGGTTTACAAAAGCCGCGACAAAGCGATAGCCGAGCTGAAAGAGCTGTTAGGCGTTCGCGCGGTAATGGCGAGCGACGAGCAGATAAAAAAGGAAATCATATCGCTTGCAAAGGACTTGCCGAAAGACGGGCGCATAACCTACGGCAGTAAAGATATGGAGAGTTTCCGTCCGAGAATAGACCGCATTGTGCAGCTTTTTATAGGCTCGGACGTAAAGGCTATGAAAGCCAATCGGCGGTTTTACGAAGCGGTGGCGGAACGGGAACACGAAGTCAAAAATATTTGCGGGGAACGTTCCGTTCCATCGCGTAAAAAGGGTAAGCCTGAACCCGTAGAGCGCGACTTGCCGAATTACGGGAACAAAATTGACGAGAGCAATATTCACATTATCGAGGAATTGAAAGCGGACTATAAACGGCGGCAGGGGAATTTGGTGCTGAACTTGTGCAAGTTTATCAAGCCCGAATACTTTGAGCGCAAGCGCAAGTATAAACCGAACGATAAGCGATTGAAGCGTTCGCTCGGAATATCAAGGAACAAAATAGACCGCGCTTGCCGAAAATTCTTCCGTTCGTTTGGGAATGATAGTGAATTGTTGGAAAGAGATTTTACATGCCGTTTGCAGGAAATCGAAGAAGAAATCGAACGAGAGCGGAAGAAGAATCAAAGCTCGCAGGACACAGGCAACGGGAGCGGCGAAACAAAATAATAATTTGGAGGAAACGAAATTTGAATGAATAGAAAGGAAGCATACAAACACAAAAAGCGTAAGTCTTGGAAAACTTGGCTTATTATCGGAGGCGGTATCGCCGTGTTTGTAAGCGTACTTGTGGCGTTCTTTTTTGCGCTCGGCGGAAAGGACTTCGGCGGCATATTCGGGAACAAGAACTATTGGCTTACGGTAGGCGTTGCGAACGGACTGTTGCTTGTCGGCTTTCTGATGCTTTACCGAATAGACGCGCAGAACTTGGCATTGCGCGAGAATGACTTGGAAGACACCGAGTGGCTAACGGTCAAACGCTTACGGAAAATGAAAGAGTTTACCGTAACGACTTGGGACGGTGTAACGGAAAAGGACGATGAAATCGTAATCGGCGCGGAAAAGAAAGGCAAGGCGTTGGAGATAATATCGACAAGTCAATTACACGCTTTAATCGTAGGTACTACGGGTAGCGGCAAAACTACGGGGTTTGTGGATCAGAATATCGCGGTGCTTGGAAGAAGTAAAGGCAAGCCGAGTATGCTGATTGCCGACCCGAAAAAAGAATTGTACGAGAAGCACGCCGAACAGTTAAAGAGCGAGGGTTATACAATTTCAACGCTTGACCTCAGAGAACCGTACAGCTCGGCAAGGTGGAATCCTATGCAAGTGCTATTGCGGCGTATCCGGCAAGTAAAGGAATTACAAAACCACCTACATTGCAAGGATGGGAAATACTGTGCTTGCGGCGAAGTGTTCTTATCCTACGACGACGCGCGGACGAGAGTACAAGAATTAAAGGACGAAATCTTTGAGAACACAATGGACTTGGTATATACGCTATGTCCCGTGCAGAACAAAGACCAACCCACTTGGGAGGAGGGTGCGAGAAACCTAATTTTCGGACTTGTACTTGCGTTCTGCGAGGACGTAATAAGCGGCAAAATGGAAGAAAAGCAGTTGCAGCTTTTCAACGTGTACCATAACATTACGAAGTATTGCTCGGAAGATACTACGGCGTTAAAACAGTATTTGCTTGAAGGGCGCGATGAGTATTCAAAAGTGCGCGGACTTGTGAACACGGTACTCATAACGAGCGATAAGACTTTGACGAGCTATCTTTCGGAGGTCAATGCCTACATACAGCAGTTGTCGGATGACGGAATACTCTCTATGACAAGCGAGAACGACATTGATATTGTGAATATGGACGAGAAGCCTAACGCGATATTCGTAATTGTTCCCGACGAGCGGTTCACGCGCCACCGTTTTGTTACGCTGTTTATCATGCAAACCTATAAAGAGCTTGTGGAAAAAGCCAACTTGAATTTGCGACGCAAGGACACGGAAACGGCGATGCTCAAACGTAAGGCATACTTTATCTTGGACGAATTCGGCAATCTGCCGAAGCTCGAAAACATAGAAGGTATGGTAACGGTAGGGCGCAGTCGCGGCATACGGTATTTGTTCGTCTTGCAGAGCTTTTCACAGCTAAATGCCAAGTACGGCAAGGACATAGCGGACATCGTTAAGACTAACTGTAAAGAGTTCGTTCCTTAGGGATAGTAAATAAAAATTAAAAAAGGGGATAACCAAAAGAGTGAATAGAATAAGAAAAAACGCATCTGAGAGAATAGCAATCTACAATCCGATTTATGATTTCAGGGAAGAAAGACGGCAATATTTCTGTCGAAAAACAATTTGTGATAACAGGGGAGTAGTGTAGGCGTAACGGTCATAGCGAGGTACGCATTTGGCTTGCCAAATACCGAGCGTAACCGCTTGCCTCGTTAGGGCAACTGCGTTTCCCTAAAACCCTTATTGAGAGCGAAAAATAAAAGGAGGAAAACGTGAGTAACAGGACTCGACCGTATGCCTACACATTCAGGGTAACGGAAAATGAACGTAAAATCATAGACGAAAAAATCAAATCAAGCGGATTGACGATGACCGCTTTCATCATAAAGGCTATTACAAATAAGCCGATTGTAGTCTTTGCAAATTCAGGCGAAATTCTGAATGAATTAAAAAGGCAGGGCAACAACTTGAATCAGATAGTAAGAGCAAATTATTATGGTTTGGCAACAAAGCGAGAACTTCTATCTTGTGTGGAAGAATTGAAAAATACATATCGTGAGATTTCAAAAGCCATAGAGGGGACGTAATGCCGTTATTCAAATGCACGTCAAGCAAGAGTACGCCACGAAAAGCAATATCGTATATAACCGATCCGAATAAAGCGGAGTTTGTTTCGGTCAGAAATTTGTTTGAGGACGAAGATTATGCAAGTCAATTTAATGAAACGACAAAGCGTTTCGGAAAGTGTAAAGGGTATGATGAGAGAAAATATTATCATATAAAATTGTCCTGTGCAAGGAAAGATAATGTAAGCCCGCAGGCGGCGCAGAAGTATGCGGAGGAAATGGCGGCGTTATTGTTTTATAATCACGAATGCGTAATCGCTACCCATATAGATACAAAAACCGTGCATAGCCATATTATCGTGAATGCTGTGGATTCAATTACAGGAAAGAAATTGCACATCAATTCCGACGAATACGGCAGGATGAAAGACGAGGCAAATCGAATAGGTAAAAAATACGGTTTTAGTGAACTGAATTGGCGTAAAGGTGCAAAGCATAGACGCACGTCCGAAGAGAAGCATATCATCTTGAAGGGCGGAACAAGTTGGAAGGAAGAACTCAGAGAGGTTATTCAGGAAGGTATAACTGTATCGCGTAGCGAAAAAGAGTTTATAACCTACCTTCAAACGAATTACGGCGTAGAAATTACAAGAAACGGAAAAGATTTTTCTTATCTGCATCCACAGAAGAAAAAAGCAATCAGAGGAGAGCGGCTTGGCACGAATTATACAAAAAGCGAGGTGTTAAAAAGAATTGGAGAACAGAATTACAGGCAGACGACCACAGCGGATTATCGACGGGGAAGAAGAAATATTCACGAACAATCCGGAACTTATCCGACTCGATTCGGCGGTGGACGAGTTAAAGGCGGTAACGCAGGGTGGCTTATTTCAGAAGGCATTAGCGCTATCGAACGAGAAATGCAACAACTTAATCAGGCAGCAGACTTTGCTGATAGAGGACTTGACGCGGCAAGTGAAGAACGTAAAAGAGAGCAATTACGAAAACGTGCGGAACTTGACCGACAAAGTAGGGAGCGTGACGAGGCGGCTCGAAACGCTAATCAATCAGCAAGCGACAATGAAAGCGGAAACAGTTCAGGAAGTTCAAAGAGTCGCTGATAATGTGATTAAAGAGGGCATAGACCTTTTTTCGGCAAAAGTAAGTGAAACAACGGAAGAGGTCAAAGACAAATTGAAAGATACCGAAAACGAGATAGAACAAGCAAAATCAGATATACACTTTGAACGAGGATTTCGCAAGTTTTTATTTTGGGCTACGCCGATATTGCTTGCGTTTCAGACGGCTATTTCAATTTTTCTGCTGTTACGGTAAAAATTTACGCAAAACCTCTTGACTTTTTAAGAAAAATATAGTATATATACGATACATACAAATTGTGCGTGTGAGTTTCAAAGGGATAGTCAAGTGGTTTTGGTTTCATCAAAAATTAAGGGAGTTAAATGAAACAGAATCAATATAACTATACAAGAAAAGTGGGAAGAATTACTTACTCTATTGTTGTAAGGGAAGCGGAAGAAGCAAAAGAAAAGGTAGATAACAGAATTAAAAAACTGTTGTTGAACGATTTATCAAAAGCAGGTTAGGAGGAGCATAATGAAAACGAAAACGGCGAAAGATTCGATAACTGCACTTTATTGTAGGTTAAGCGTAGACGATGAGTTGAACGGAGAAAGTAACAGTATAACCCATCAAAAAGAAATGCTCGAAGAATATGCTCAAAAGAATAATTTTTACAACATAAAGTTTTATGTTGACGATGGCTATTCGGGAACGAGTTTTAACCGTCCCGCATTCAAAGAACTGATAAAAAATATTGATTCAGGGATTGTCGGAACGGTTATCGTCAAAGATATGTCAAGACTTGGCAGAGATTATCTCAAAGTTGGGTATTACAGCGAGGTTTATTTCGGAGAAGCGGGGGTGCATTTTATTGCTGTTAATGACAACGTAGACAATACAATAGAAAACGATAGCGATTTCACGCCGTTTCGTAACATTATGAACGAATGGTATGCAAAGGACACAAGTAAAAAGGTGCGAGCGGTTATCCGTGCAAAAGGAATGTCGGGTAAATCTACCTGCAATTGCCCGCCGTATGGATATATAAAAGATGAGAACGGTAATTGGTTAGTAGAAAAAGAAGCGGCAGAAATAGTAAAAAAAATATACCGTTTGTGCATAGAGGGCTACGGTCCGATGCAAATCAGTAAAAAGTTAAACGCGCAGAAAGCCATATCGCCGGTTGTGTGGAAAAATAAGGTTGGATGGAAATATAAACTTGAAAAAGTAGACCACCCGGAATTATGGACTGTATCGGCTATAAGGCGTATTCTTTCAAACCCTATCTATTTAGGTAATACAGTAAATTTCCGAACTAAAAAGAAATCGTATAAGAGCCATTCCGTAGTTTATTTGCCCAAAGACGAATGGGTGATATTTGAGGATACACACGAGGCGATTATCGATCGGGATACGTTTGATACCGTTCAAAAGTTAAGAGAAGGGGTAAGGAGAAGAGTATCTATTGACGGTGAAATGAGCATTTTTTCAGGGCTTTTATATTGTGCCGATTGTGGTGCTAAAATGTACTTAAACAGGCATAGAGGTTCAGAGAAAGACGCTTTTAATTGCGCTTCGTACAGAAAAGAGAAAGAACGAACCTGCACATCCCATTACATAACGTTACACGCAATCGAAGATATTGTGCTTTACGATCTGCAACGTGTATTAGGAATGGCAAAGGGGCAAGAAACAGAATTTGTTTCTATGTTGCAGGAAAAGAACAAAAAAATGACTAAAAGCGATTTGTCGGAAAAAGCCAAAGAATGCGATGAAGCCGAAAAACGAATTGCTGTTCTTGACCGCATAATACAAAATCTCTATGAAGATAAGGTAAGCGGAACGTTGTCGGAGGAACGATTTATCAAATTGTCGAAAAACTATGAGAGTGAACAAGCCGAGTTGACGGATAAAGTGAAGTTCTTGAAAGAGGAATTGATGGCAGTTCAAAAGGAAACTGCGGATATAAATAAGTTTATGAGGCTTATAAAAAGGTATACTGAAATTACGGAATTAAATGCCGAAATAGTAAGAACTTTCATTGATAAGATTTACGTTCATAAAGGCGAAAAGGCACAAGGAGGACATAGGCAGACGATAGAAATTATTTATAATTGTGTGGGCGCAATACCGGAAATGGAAAATGATTGATATAAAATGAATCCGCTCGGTAATGAATCGGGCGGATTTACTTTATACTCCTTGACAGGGTTAGATATTCTTGGGGACACAAATGCAATTATTAATATTAATGCAATCAGCAAGTTCAATATATGAAAAAACGGCGATAATTCTCGCCGTTTTTCTTGTATATTGAAAACCCCGCCATAGTGGCGGGGTTCAAGAGAGGTTAACCGATGTAACAAGACAAAAAAACTCCGATTGTGTTATAATGGGAGCGACCTGCCAGTCGCAAATAAAACAAACACAATCGGAGGACATTATAATGAGTGAACAAAATAACGTCAGTAAAAGTTTAGCACATACGAAGTGGAATTGCAAGTATCATATCGTGTTTGCGCCAAAGTATCGGCGTAAAGTATTTTATGAAGAGAAGAGATCGGAGATTCGCGAAATAATACGCACATTGTGTCAATGGAAAGGGGTGGAGATAGTTGAGGGAGAAATATGCCCTGACCATTTACATCTGTTGCTAAGTATTCCACCAAAAATTAGCGTTTCCGGGTTTATGGGATATTTGAAAGGAAAGAGTAGCTTGATGATATTTCAAAAATTTGGAAACATGAAATTTGCATACCGGAATCGCGAATTTTGGTGCAAGGGATACTACGTGGATACGGTAGGAAAGAATACTGCGGCAATAAAGGCATACATAGCGGAACAGCTGAAAGAAGATAAGGAGAGCGACCAATTAAGCATCTTTGACCCGCAAGACCCTTTTAAGGGTAGCAAGTAACAGGCGCGGGCTGGCAGGCGTTTTTATGCGCACTTGTGCGCAAGCTAGTAGTATTAGGGCTATGCCCGAAAATGAAATACCACCCGCTATGCGGGTGGATATTTATTTATGTCCGCAGATTTAATAATTAGATGTATTACAAATGTTATTTGCAAGCCTCGACTGTGTTATTATTTGTTCTTTTCGAAGAAATTGCACCCGCAAAAGCAACTACGAAATTTATAATCAATATTGTAATCTCTATAAGTGACTGGAGCCATATAAGAGTTAATTTTGCATGCATGCCAAATATTTTTACCTGTTGTACGTAGTATTTGTTGCGGAATTTTAAAAAAAGTGGTATAATATAAAATAATCGACCATAATCGATCAGGTGAGTCGCTATAGAGGTTTTATATGAGTAATACAAATAACGTAATGAACGAAGGGCTTCCTTCTAATGTAATCTGCTCCGATCCATACGGGTGTACTTTTGAGGAGATTGTAGAGCTTTTGGGAGAAAAAAGTGGAAGAGCTTTCTTTAGGACTCTTTATAAAGAGAAACCCAAAATTCAAAATCAAACAATTAAGGTTAATAGTATTGAAAACGGTGGCGATACAAAAAAATACGCTTTTGAGCTTAACGATGGATATTGTATAGAAACCGTTAGCATTACCAGAAAAACAGGGACAACCGTTTGTGTCAGCACAATGGTAGGTTGTCCTATTGGATGCACGTTTTGTGAGTCGGGTAGCAATGGATTTATTCGAAATCTTTCGGCTTCGGAAATTGTCCAACAAGTGATATTGATGAAAGACAAAATAAATAGAATTGTCTTCATGGGTATGGGAGAGCCTTTGTTAAATTATGATACATTGATAAAAGCAATACACATTTTGCGAGATCGAAATGGGTTGGATTTTCCCACGGATGGAATTACAATTTCAACTGTTGGACCACTTAAAGAATTAAAGAAATTACGTGAAGAGCATATTAAAATTCAACTCACCCTTTCTCTGCATGCGACAACGCAAGCTGTTAGAGATAGATTGATACCAAACATGAAAGGTCAAGATATTGGAAAAATTGTGGAATCGGTATTATCATATTCGGAAAGGCATAATAGAAAGATTACGATTGCATATCTGCTTATCCCTGGTGTAAATGATAAATCAAGCGATGTGCGTCAATTGGGAAGATGGTTTAGGGATAAGAATGTTTTAATCAATTTGTTGCAATATAATGAAACAAAATGTGGTAAGATTGTTCGTCCTAACAAGCAACAGTTGGTCGCCTTTAAACTGCGCCTAGAACAATCGGGTTTAGAGGTTAAAATTAGAGAGTCGAGAGGTGGAAGGATTAAAGCCGCTTGCGGACAGTTGGTAAGTGAACACAACAAGAAATCGAAAGCAAAAAATCAGCACCAATCTCCTAATTCACATGATGGCACAACTGTTGTGGAGCAATTTCATGTAAAAAAATGCAAAACCTGCCTTCAAAAAGAAAGCTGCGCACTCAGGGCGAGCGGAAAGCATTGTCAATAAAATTATACAAAATCAGTACGGTATTATAATGATGGAGAAACTCAAGGTCATTAATTTAGCTAAATCATACGATAGGGATGTCCCCGTTTTGAGGGATATTTCCTTTTGTGTTGATGACCGCGACTTCTTTGTTATTCTTGGACCATCGGGCTGTGGAAAAACAACCCTCTTAAATATTATCGCAGGAGTCGAAGATATAAATGGTGGAGAGATATACATTGATGGAATAAGGGTGAATGAAAATAAACCTCAAAAAAGAGATGTAGCAATGGTTTTCCAGAATTATGCTCTTTATCCCACAATGAATGTGTTTGACAACATTGCTTTCCCACTTAGGAATCGACATTTTAAGAAAAAAGAAATTGAAGGGAAGGTATTATCTGTTGCAAAACTTCTTCATATAGAAGATATTTTAAAAAAGAGAATAACCCAAATTTCTGGCGGACAAAAACAGAGAGTAGCAATAGGGAGAGCGATAGTAAGAGAGCCAAAGTTGTTTTTGTTTGATGAACCGCTTTCAAATTTGGATGCTACATTGAGAAGCGAGATGAGGCAAGAATTATTGAATTTACATAGCCAGCTCAATTCCACATTTATTTATGTTACGCATGATCAAACTGAAGCATTGTCTTTGGCTATGAGAAGTATATATCTTGTAAGGTTAATCCTTCTGTTATTGCACAGAAAGATGATATAATTTATACGCGAACAGGGCAAGTTGGTCTTGTGTTTCGCGGATACTATGGAGTCGTTCACAATAATTCTTTGGCTCTGTCACAACAAATGGTTGATTTTTGACGAGAAATAGCGTATAATAATAGTAAGAAACAGTACCACCGAAGGAGGTAATTGGATATGCCTACTATCAAAGACGCATTAGATATTATCGGTAAGTTGACTGTCGCAGAGCAGGAAAGCCTTAAAACAATGCTTTTAAGTCCTGCCTTTGTAAAGTCTTTGAATATTGAAGATTTCGTAGCAAAGGAACGCTTTGCAAATGGTCGTGTATGCCCTCTTTGTGGCTGTATCCATGTGGTTCGCAATGGTCATCGTAAAGATGGCACACAGCGATATGTATGTAAGGATTGTGGCAAGTCCTTCGTGATTGCTACGAACTCCATTGTGTCTGGTACAAGAAAAGACTTGTCCGTGTGGGAGCAGTACATTGATTGTATGATGAATGGCTTATCCATTCGTAAGACTGCTGTTGCTTGTGGGATTCACAGAAACACCGCATTCCTTTGGAGACACAAGATTTTGGATGCACTTCAGAATATGGCAGACGATGTTACCCTTGACGGCATTATTGAGGCTGACGAAACTTTTTTCGCCATCTCGTACAAGGGCAATCATAGCAAGAGTAAGACATTTGCTATGCCACGCAAGGCTCATAAGCGTGGTCATTCTACACATATCAGAGGCTTGTCCCAAGAAAAGGTATGTGTTCCTTGTGCGGTTAATAGGAATGGCTTGTCTATCTCCAAGATTACGAATACTGGTAGAGTTTCTACAAGAGATTTACATCATATTTATGATGGTAGGATTAAGACCAATTCCACTCTTGTTACGGACAAGATGAACTCCTATGTGAGATTTACAAATGCCAATGGCATTGACCTTGTGCAGTTAAAGACTGGCAAAGCCAAGAAAGGCATTTATAATATCCAACATATCAATAGCTACCATAGCCAGCTAAAGAGGTTTATGCGTGGCTTTAACGGTGTTTCTACCAAGTATCTGAACAACTATCTTGTGTGGAATAACCTTGTAAATTACGCCAAAGAAAGCGACATGGAGAAAAGGAACATCTTCTTAACTTTCGTTTTGGCAACATTGAAAACTGCTAAATGCAGAGATTTATCAAACAGACCAGCAGTTCCTCTGGTCGCCTAATTAGAATTTGTGGAGATGATAAGATGGTCAATATAACAGATGTAAAACAGATTCTTCAATTTGCAATAGATGCGGAGATTAAAGTCTTTCTTGATGGTGGCTGGGGTGTAGATGCTCTTCTTGGATATCAGTCAAGAGCCCATAATGATATTGACATTTTTGTAGAAAAGAACGATTATCAGAACTTTATAGAAATAATGAAAGCTAATGGCTTTTATGAGATTAAGATGGAATATACAACATTGAACCATACTGTATGGGAAGATTTGAAAAACAGAATTATTGATTTGCATTGTTTTGAATATACGGACGAAGGTGAAATTCTTTATGATGGGGATTGTTTTCCGGTAGAAACTTTTTCGGGTAAAGGAAGAATTGAGGAAATAGAGGTTTCCTGTATTGAACCATATAGTCAAGTAATGTTCCATCTGGGATACGAGTTTGATGAAAATGATGCACATGATGTGAAGTTATTGTGTGAGACACTTCATATCGAAATTCCAAATGAGTATAGATAACTGCAAATAACAGTTTGTAGGGGAGTTCTGATACTCCCCTATAAAAATGGCTATTTATCAACTGTTTGTTGTGACATAGCCAATTCTTTTATTGTATCATTACAGTCGGATAATCTCTCAAAAGATTATTTATACGCTGTATTAAATAGTGATTTTGTGAGAAAGCAAGCACTATCGTTAGCAAAGAACTCGGCGCAACCCGATTTAACACACGATATGTTTAAGTCTATCGTGATACCTGTACCAACTAAGAAAAAACAAATTGAAGTTGCGGCTGTATATAATTTCTTATCTCAAAAAATTGAAGAAAATACTGCCGTAAATGATAATTTAGCAAATCATTCTGCAATGGTTGCCTGACCGTTCATTAGAAGCGGCAAGAGAAAATCGCGCTGTTGTTTTAACTTTTTAGTTTCAAGAAACAACGTTGTCATTGTTTCCATTGCAGGTTTTACTATCGAATTGAACTTTCTGAGTTCTTTTTCCGACGGAATATAGAGATTGACTAAAAGAAGGCTGTCTTTTTGTAAGTGCTTTAAGCCCGAACCCGCAAAAAACGAGTCGTTGATACTACGAATTACACTTTTTAAGTAACAGAACAGGTAGAACGAATATTCACCTTTACCGCACACGCACCAAGTGTCGGTTGAATATGCCGCTTTGCCATAGTAACCTTTAATCGTAGCATTACCACCGGTTGATAAATAGCAGTTCATACCGTCAACCAACGCACTCTGCCATTCGTTGATTGCTTCGCCGCTTGTAAAAAACGGATAATCACCCAAAATACCTGTGCTATCATTGACTTGAATCGTGGATTTTGGGTGTTCCTGCAAAATATCGCTGATAATTCCATTGGGCTTTCGAGTGGCAAACATAAAATCAAAGCAACTCTTTATAACTTGCTGTAAATTATCATTTATGGTATAATCAATAGAGAATTTGCTCTATGTAATATTTCGCTTGTAGGAGGCGATTATGGTAACAAGAAAAGAAGATACACCGCAACGTCGTGCGAATCGTAAGTATGAGGAAAAGAATAAGGAAAAGCGTAAGGCGAAGTGCGGGAATTTTCAAACGATGATACCGAGAGAACTTTTTGACGAAATAAACGCTTTTCTTAAAGAAAATGGGATGACAAAGGTTGATTTTATCCGAGATGGATATGAAGCCTTAAAGCACAAATCCGATAACGAATCCAAGTAAAGTTCTATGGAGGAAATAAATGAAGTATAAAGATAAGTGGATTAGCAATGCGACTGATGAGGAATTAAGTGCTGAACGAGAAAAGGTTCGTCAGGATTTTTGCAATCCGAATTTTGATGATGATTATCGAGAAGAATGTCATACAACGTTGGGCAGATTTGACAGAGAAATGAGTAAAAGGGCTTGGGAAAACGAAGAACCGCAAGCACCGAGCATTCATCGTGAACACGGATGGCACTTGCCTAATGATGACGATTGAATTTTCAATGAGATAACTGTTTTTAACTGAATATAATAAGAAAAACGCAGAACGGCGCAGTCAGAAATGATTGCGTCGTTTTTCTATCACTACGGAGCGAATAGGAACGTAAAAATCTTTATCGGCTCGGACGACCCCGAAACAAGACGCGAGTTTTCGGAGCTGTGCGGACAAAAGAAGATTAAAAACTTCTCGGTCAATACGAGCGCGGAAGTAAACGCAAGCAGTAACACGGGTGCAAGTAATCAGCCGCTTATAACGGTTGGTATGTTGGAGCGTCTGAACGGCGACGAAAAGGGCGATGCCATAGTGAGCGTTCGCGGTTACGAGCCGATATGGTCAAGGTTTACGCCGTCTTATGAACTTGCGGACGTTTACTTTGCGGCGGGCAAAGCGGATATATCGAAGCGCGAAGCGCGTCTGTTTGAAAAGCGTGATTACATCTTTGATATTCTCGGCGGCAGTCAAGCGAAAGAAGAAGATAAAGCATTGGACGCGATTGACCGCAGGGAACAGGAACAGGCAAAGCAAAAGCCGATTGTGGACGTTGCGGACTTGGACAAGCAATGGAAAGGCAAAGTGGACGAGGTACACAAGAAGATTCTGAAAGTTGCCGAATACCTTGTGGAAGAAGAAGCGGCGGCATTACTGAAAGCCAAGCTCGAAAACAAGATTACGCTTATCCGTCTGATGTTCGAAAATTACGACATAAGCGTACAGCAAAAGTTAAAGGTGTTGATTGCTTACTTGGAGCAGGAATTACCGAAACTTTTGGAATTGCAGGAGCAGGCAAAAAACAAATAAAAATTATGGAGGACAAAATGACTAAAACAATCAAATCTACTGTGGTAACGCTTGCGGCAAGTGCGGCGTTATTTTTAACGGGTTTTATGTGTACAGGTTTTACTTCGGCAAAAGCGGCAAACGCCGATACGGGCTGTAACCACGCATACGAGCTTACGGAAATCGCGGCAACGTGTACGGAGCAGGGCTATACGAAATATACCTGTACCGAGTGCGGCGAGGAAAAGAAAGACAACTACACGGAAGCCAAAGGGCATAACTACACGGAATCGGTTGTAGCGGCAACTTGCACGACGGCGGGATATACCTTGTATTCTTGCGCAGACTGCGGTCATACATACACCGAACAGACCGAAGCGGCAAAGGGGCATACGTTCGAGGTCGTAGTCGTACCCAATACCTGTACGCATAAAGGCTATACCGTACATTTCTGTACGACTTGCGGCTATGAGTACGAGGACAACTATTCGGACGAACTCGGACACGACTATAAGGAAAACGTAGTTGCGCCCACTTGTATCGAAAGAGGATACACGGAGCATACTTGCGCGATTTGCGGCGACGTGTACTTCGACAATTATGTGGACGCGCTCGAACACAACTACGAAACGGCTATTACCGAGCCTACTTGTTTGGATGGCGGTTATACGACTTATACTTGCGCCACTTGCGGCTATGAATATATCGCGGACTATACGGAAGCGAACGGACACGCTTATACCGAAACGGTAAACGCGGCAACGTGCGTAACTTACGGCTATACTGACCACGTTTGTAACGACTGCGGCAACAGATTCGTAACGGACTACATTGCACCCAAAGGACACAAGTATTTGGATGTGCTTGTACCCGCAACGCCCGACAGTCTTGGCTATACGCGCCATATTTGCGTTGATTGCAATTTCAGTTATTTAAGTGACTATGTAACGAGCGGCGACGACGGATATATTCCTGAACCCGATGAACCCGTTATTCCCGAAATCCATAAGCACGCTTACGAAATTCAGACTATGGACGACAGCGAAAATATGCAAGTTATCGTAATGCGCGTCTGCGCTTGCGGCAATGTTAAAAACGTATACTTTGTGGTAACTTTCACGGACGAGGACGGAGTTGTAACCGAGAGCAAGGAAACGGGAAACAAGATTGACTATTCCGAAATGTATGGACAAGTAGTCATCGCATTTGCAGACGAGAACGGCGAACAATTAAAGACGATGGTGGTAACGGCGAAAGAAAAACCTGTAGAGCCTACCGAACCCGAACTGCCCGAAAATCCCGACGAACCGAAAGAACCCGCAATACCCGATGAGCCTACAACGCCCGAAGAACCCGAACAGCCTACCGAGCCTAATACGCCTGACGAACCGAATGTACCCGATGAACCTAACACGGAAGTTAAGGAGAACGGCGGCAACGGCGTGGCTATTGCATTGTTCGTAATTCTTGTAGTGCTTGCACTCGGCGGTGTGTGCGGTTTCATTGCCTATAAGAAAATCAAGGCGAAGAAAGCACAGAAATAAGAGGAGGAAAGAAGAATAGTGTTTAATGTAAATTTATTGGCGGCGGACGAGGGCTTGAACGGAAGCCTTGCTCAAATCGTCGAAAAACTCGAAGGACTTATGGACAGCTTTTGGCTGTACATAGTAATCGCGCTTGCGGCGGTAGTCGTAATTTGGGGCGCGTACATCGGTATCAAAATCGCAATCGCGCACAGAAACGAAGAAAAAATCAACGCAAGAGATATGGTCAAAAACCTTATCATCGGTATCGTCATAATTTTCGTCGTAGCAATGGGCGCACCGCTTCTCATCAACGGCTTGTCCGCTTGGGTAGGCGTGTAAAGAATAAATAATTCCGAATGGGGCGGCAAGGCAACTTGCCGCCTTGTATTTTCGGGAAAGGAGGATAAATGCTTATATTTTTTCAAGAGCTTTGTCTGCAACTGTTCCTATGGTTACTTGCTTTAATTGACGGGCTTATGGAAATATTCTCGGCAATAGCGGGCGTAACGAACGTAAGAGTGAACGGGCAGTCGGTAAACATAATCGAATACCTTGCGGGCAACAGTACGGTAGGCACAATCTTTTGGTGCATCTTCATTTTGGCGGTTGGTCTGACTTGTATCTTCACGATAGTCGGGCTTGTCAAGAATATGATTGCGAACAACAGAAACGTAAGTACGATAGTCGGCAAATTTTTTTTGGCGCTATTAGGCACTATGGCAATGCTTGCGGTGGTATTCTTGGGTATCTTAATCGCTAATTCGCTGTTACAGTTACTTGCGAGAATATTCCAGCTCGGCAATTCAACGAAGCTCTCAAACGCACTGTTTGACGCTTGCGTGGGGAATTGGATAAACGGCTATAACATCAATAAAATCAATGTAACAAGTCTGTCGGTAAGCGATATTTTCGGTGGCTACAACGCCGCACTTTTCGGCGTGTGGCCCACGAGTTGGAAATGCAACGGAATGGTAAACCCGAACACGTTTATATATCTGCCCGCGCTCATTGCAAGTATTGCGCTTGCATTCGCGCTTATTATCGCCGTACTCAATCTTGCGAAAAGGGTATATGAAATCATTTACTTGTACTTCTGTATGCCTGTGTCAATGTCAACGCTTCCGCTCGACGACGGGGCGCGGTTTAAGAATTGGCGTGAACAGTTCGTAACGAAAATCATACTTTCTTACGGCGCGGTCTTATCTGTCAATGTGTTTGTGCTTTTATTGCCGCTCATACAGTCAATGTCGATTCCGAACTTGGGTAGTTTCGGAAATGCAGTGTTCACTATATTTATGATAGTCGGCGGCGCAATGGTAATACCCGCAGGACAGACTTTGTTTGCAAGGCTTTTCGGAACGGCGGACGATATGCACGCGGGCGGTGGTTGGTTGCGCTCGGCGTATTACGGAGGCAGATTTGCAGGGGCAATGACAATAGGCTTGGCGTGGAAAGGTGCGAAGGGAATTTACCATGCGGTAAGACACAACAAACATTCAAGCAATAGCGGCGGCAGTTCGTCGGGCGGTTCTGAAAGTTCGGACAGCGGCGGCGATGACGGAAAATATACGGACGACGGCGGCAGTGCGGAAGGAGGTGGGGAATGAGAATAATTCCCAAGAAAATCAAAGTTAAGAATACGGTTTGGAAGTGTTACGGTATGGCGGACATTATCGTTGCGCTTATTGTGTTCGGTATTATTTTTATTGCCGTGACAATGGGGCAATGGGTAATCGCCGCAATACTCGGACTTGCGGCGGTGGGTATGTTTATTCCTACGCCGGACGGAATCTTCTATACTTGCGTGTACGAGAACATACGCTTTCTGTTCTCGAAAAAGAAATACACGGTCGGCGCGAAGAACGCAAAAGAGAGCGTAGACGCGCTTGTGGACTTAAAGGAAATAAAGGGCAGCGGACTTATTGCTTATAAAGGCGGTATGTTCGGCAGAGTAATAAAAATCGGGCAAAAGAACTTCGGTATCGAGGACATCGTTCAGCAGAATATAGACATTAACTATTTCGCTAACGCGCTCAAACTGTTAGACCAAAACCAGAGCGCGGATATTGTAAAGATTGACCGTCCTGTAAACTTGGATACGTTTTCAAGCGAATTGTTCGGACGGTTGTCGGCGGCAAAAGACAGCGACGATGAAAAGGGTATCAAGATTATCAAAGAGAATATTTTGACCGAACGCATTGACCGTATCGACAAACTCAATAACATTCGTAAGCAATATCTGTCAGACTACTACATAGTCGTTTACGGCAGAAACGAGCTTGACTTGGAAAGCACGGCGGTGAATGTAGCAAGCGAAATCGCAAAGTGCGGACTTAGTACGCAGTTGCTTGGGTTAAGAGATACGGCGGTGTTCTTGAAGTACGGTTTTTCGCGTAACTTCGACGAACGCGAAATAAAGGACTTGAAAGACGACGAACTTCTCGCTTGGGTAAAGCCGAAAGAGATAGTATTCCACGCGAACAGATACAAAGTGGACGGAACGGAAGCCGCAGTTATGGCGGTATCGGATTATCCCTTGCGCGTTAAGAACGCTTGGGGCGCGGAGCTGTTTAATATTCCCAACACAAAAGTTGTTATGCACGTTAAACCCGTAGACAAGTTCAAAGCGATTCGCCGTATTGACAAGTGTATCGGCGAGATGCAGACGAAACAAATTCTGTCGGACAAAGCGAGCGAAGCGAACAGTGCGGAAGTACATCAAGAAACTATGGATACGCTCTTGAACGCCTTGCAGACGGAGAACGAGAGCTTGTTCGACGTAACGCTTACGGTAACGGCTTACAACTATACGGGCAACGACAATTATAAGAAAGCGGCGCGGCGTTCGATGATGACGGACAATTTCAGACCGTCCACGCTGTACGGTTTACAAATCGAAGGTTTCAAATCGGCGGCTGTATCGCCCGTATCTACGCTTAAAAGCCAAGAGCGCGGCATAAACAGTTCGAGCCTTGCGGCGGCGTTCCCGTTCGTTCGCACGTTTGTAATGGACGAGGGCGGCATACTGCTCGGCGAGAATAACAAAACGGGCTTTCCGTTCATCTTCAATATGTGGAAACGCGGTAACTTGTATCAGAACAGTAACGCCTTCGTCATAGGTAAATCGGGGAGCGGTAAATCGTACTTTTTGAAAAACCTTATTCTTAACGAATGGACGAACGGTACGCGAGTTATAATGCTCGACCCCGAAGCGGAGTATCTTGCCTTAACGCGCAATCTTTACGGCAACGTTATAAACGTGGGTAACGCGAGAGAGGGCAGAATCAATCCTTTCCATATCTATAAAATACTCACGGAGGACGGCGGTGTAGCCGAGCCGAGAGTTACGTTCAATACGCACTTAAAGATGTTGGAGAGCTTTTTCAAAATCGTGCTTGCGGACGCGCCGCTTGACGTCATAGAGCTAATCAATAATCTGACAGTCGAAACTTACGAGCGTATGGGAATTACGGAGAATACGGATTGTTCGGAGTTTTCCGCAGACTACTTCCCATTGTTCTCTGACTTGCTCGATACGCTTAAAAGCAAAGACACTGCGCAAATGGACGAGCTTACGAAAAGGGATATGAAAACGGCGGAGCTTTACTTGCAGAAGTTCGTCAACGGCAGATACAGCGATATTTGGAACGCGCCTTCGACTTTGAAAGTAAATGCCGACCTTATAGACTTCGATTTCCAAAGTCTGTTTGCGAACAAGAACAACGTAGTTGCCAACGCGCAGATGCTTTTGGTGTTCAGGTTTATAGAGCAGGAAGTTATAAATGCGAGAGAGCGGAACAGGAACGGCGCGAACTTG
The DNA here is from genome assembly GCA_910585705.1 of uncultured Christensenella sp. Lineage (GTDB taxonomy): Bacteria > Bacillota > Clostridia > Christensenellales > Borkfalkiaceae > Coproplasma. Next base: position 746,889 of record CAJUER010000001.1, on the reverse strand, counting down.
CGAACGCTCATCATAGCGGACGAAGCGCACTTGTACATAGATCCGAAATTTCCTATTGCATTGGATTTCTTCTATTCGATGAGTAAGCGTATCCGTAAGTACAACGGCAGTTTTATTCCGGCAACGCAGAACATAGCCGATTGGAACGCGAACGATGAATTGCGCGGCAAGACGAGCGCGATTATAAAGAACAGTCAGTACACGTTTATATTCAAATTGTCAGCACCCGATATGAAAGACGTCTTGGACGTTTACCGTGCGGGCGACAGTTTTAACCCGTCCGAACAATGTATGATAATTTCGGCGATTACGGGACAGGCGTTCTTTGTGGGTTCAACAGAACTTCGCGCTTGTGTTCGCATACAAGCAGGGTGCTACGCAAGGGAGCTATTCAGCGAAGAAAAGAAAGAGGAGGAATAAAGTGCGAAAAAGTAAAATTTCAATATTACTGTTTGTGGCGATACTGAGCATATTCGCGACATTAATTTTTGTAATGTCGCATAGTGTAAACTCAGCTTATGCGGCAACAAATATTCCTGTGGAATATAAAACAATAGGGAAACAAGTAAATAGAGATGGTAATGTAATTTACGGAATTGGTTCACATGAAGAATATTATGATGTTTATATGTGTGCTACTAATTCAAGAGGAAATAGTTCTATTGAAGATTATACGGTATTGAATTGGCATTATCTAACAATTAAAGTAGTTGCTAAAAGTATAAGATTACACCAAAAATTTGTTTTATATAAAGAAGGTGTAGTAGTTGAAGATAGAACACTTTCTGGGTGTGATTCACAGATTTTATATGAAGGTTCACTTGTTGAGGGAAATTATAAATTTTTCTTTCATACAATTGGAGAAATAAGTCAAGATAATTATGAGGTTTGTTATTATAGTTTTAATTTTTCAATTGATTTAACAGCACCTAGTTACGAATTAAGGACCAATAATTCACAATTAACTAACGGAATGCAGACTAATGAAAGTTTTGAATATCATGCTTGGGGTGATGATTTTCAAAGATTATATTATAAATCTCCTTCTGCAAATATTTACAGTTCAACTACGGAAACATTTTTCTTTGTTGAAGCATGTGAAAGCAATACTGGTATTTGGAGCTTTTATGCTATAGATGTTGTAGGAAATAAAAGTGAAACTGTAACAGTATATTTGGATTGTAAGCCGCCGCAAATAAGTCTCGCTAATAAAATGAAATTCGGCACGACAGTTGGAGATGACATAATTGTTTCAGCTTTTGACGATATAGGTCCGGCTAAACTTTACATTAAGTTTGAAAGCGAGGAGTGGTTTTCATCGGAAAATAATTATACAATTTCAAAAACAGAGCGCAATGGCAAGTATTATTTTTATGCAGAGGACGGCAATGGTAACCGTACGGATATTAATTGGATTATTTTGAGTACGGAAGATCCTGTTGGTAATCTTATAAAATCCGATACGGACAATAGTAGGTACTTTTTTTGGAATAATGAGTATTGGTCTGCAACTCTTGACGGCGAGGTTTATCTTGAAGGTACTTTAATAAGTAACGAGGGACAGCACGAAATGATTTTGTCAAACAACGCTTTTAAAACAAAAAGTTATTCATTCGTAATAGAGCATTGCTATAAAATCATTGAGAAAAGGGAGGCAACATGTTTTGAGAACGGTATAGTGAGGTATGAATGTAGTCAATGTAAAGATAGTTATGAGGAGGTGGATTATACTAGCGGACATAACTACATTATTTCAACTATACCGCCAACCTGTACTGAGTATGAAAATATTACATACACTTGTAATTTATGTGGTAAAAAGTATGAAAAAAAAGGAAATTATCCCACAGGACACAGTTACTTAGAAACGGTTACGGTAGAGCCAACTTGCATAAAAGACGGGGAACGTAAATCAAAATGCGAATTTTGTGGCGTCGAATATTTAACTAAGATTGCCGCAAGTGGGCATACTTACAAAATAACGGATACGTCAACCCAAGATGGCAAGACTACAAGAACTTACACTTGTATGAAATGCGGCGATAATTATAAACAAGAGCTTGGCAATCAATACGATGAAGTGTTTGATTACGTTGAATATCTTTTTGAACAGTATTGTCCATATATGTGGTGGGTGTTGCTTGCTTCGTCAGGTATTTGGAGTATAGTCATAGGAGTGATGATAGCGATAGCGCATAAGAACGAGGAAAAGGAGAAAGCAAAGAAAATGCTTATAAATTTTGTTATCGGCTTGGTGGTTATAGCAGTCATCGTTGTTGCTTGTCCGTACTTAATACGCGGAATAGCTGCCCTCGTAACATAAAATAATATTTAGGAGTGCGCTCTAAAACGAGCATATCTTTTAGCAATTGCCAAAAGGCTTGTCGTACCGCAATAGTTACATCGCATTATATAAATTTTTTATTTTTTTTGCAATAAGCCCTTGACAAATGAAAAATAAAGTAGTATCGTATCTATACGATTAAAGACGGGAGGGGTAATTAATATGATGAAGCAAAATCAAGTTATTAATAAAGCGCAACAAGGCGAGGGGCTTACTGTAGAGGAAATAAAAGTTTATCAAGAAGTGGTAAAACCCGTAAAGCAGGTTTACGGAAAATATGGTACGCTTAAAAAAAAATTTCTTGAAAAAAATGGTATTGAATGGATGATTGCAGACTTGCCTAAATATCTTCATGGCATTGATAAGCAAGCAGAGGAAATGTATATTGTTTTACAGTCAAGGCTTGAAAAGACTGAACGGTTCAAACGCACGGGCAATTTTGTAGAAGATTATCATAGATTGACCGAAATGCAAAGACTTATAGATGAAGAAATTTTAAACGAAATCGTTTACGTAGGAGATGATGTATGAGGATGCCAAAATCGGTAATTGATAAACGGTACGAAGAAAAGCATAAAGCCGAGCGCAAGGCGCGGCACTTGGTTTGGGGAACAAGCGTCGACCGTGAATATGCGGAAGAAATAAATGAGTTCCTGAAAAAACGCAAATTAACAAAGGTTGAACTGATTGCTGCAGGGTATCAAGCCTTGCAAAATCAGTACGGCCCGAAAAAAAACGAATAGAGAACGACAATAGCGAGGGTATGGCCCTCGCTATTGCTTTTAAATTATGGAGGCAAAAAATAGAAAATCAGAATATTATCAAAAAATTATATAGTGTTATTGAGGTTAGTAAGATGCTTGGTATTGGAAAGGCAAAGGTTTACGAACTGATAAATGGTGGATACTTACCTGCAATGAATTTGGGCGGGATGAAAGTACGCAAAGAAACGATTGATGAGTTTTTGACAAAATATGAAGGCTACGATTTAACAGATATAAATAACATTGTAATGATAAAGCTGTAAATCAAAAAAAGGTATTATATGATAGATGTATGTGTAAGGAAACGGTATAGAAAAGATGGTGTAACAATGTATGAATACCGCTTTGAGATAGCTTCCGTTGATAGTAAAAGAAGATTTAAAACCAAATGCGGCTTTAAAACGGCAGCAGAAGCACGAAAAGCGGGTAGTGAAGCATTGCGTTTGTATGAGAATGCGGGGCGTATTATAACTAAAGACAGCATTTCCTTTGCGGATTTTCTTGACGAATGGTTAGATAAAGATTGCGCTATGGAATTAATGCCGACTACAATAGCAAATTATAGAAAAACTATTGAAAAACATTTAAAACCTAAATTGGGTAATTACCGCTTAAAATCTTTAACACGTGAAATTTTGCAAGCATTTATAATAGATGTTTTCGATTTGGGTTATTCCTATAATTCAATAGTAAGTATAAAAAGCGTTATAACAAAATGTTTGAATTATGCCGAAGATCATAAATATATTGCTTACACACCAGCAGCAAGGCTTAAAATACCAAAAACTAAAAAGCCAAAAATACCAACACGATCTGCGCCCCATTATTTTATTAAACCAGAAATTATGCAGAAAATATTTGAGCGATTTCCTGAACGAACTCCAAGTCATATACCTTTGAAAATTGGCTATGAATGCGGATTGCGATTAGGCGAAGTGTTTGGCTTGTGTTGGGAAGATGTGGATTTTAAAAACAAGGTTATTTATATTAATCGTCAAGTTCAATGGCTACAAGATAAAAAAAGAACGACAATAGACAAAGTATCAAAAAATGGTTCTGCGGAATGTGGTAATGGCTATTGGTATTTTTGTCCGCCTAAATACAATTCTTACAGAACTATTGAGATAAGCGACAGATTGGCTGATTTATTATTTCAAGAACAGGCAAGGCAAAGTCGAGCTAAAGATTTCTATAATCCATATTATACAGAGTATGATGTAGAAAAACCGTTAACTTTTAACGGAATAGCTCCTAAATATCCAACAGTTATAAATAGAATCAGCACAAGTGGCGAAGGTTATCCGGTGCATTTAATCTGCGTAAGGGACAATGGAACGTTTATCAGTCCAAGAACTATGCAACACGTGACTAAATGTGTAAAAAAAGAAATTACAGAGCAGTTTGATTTTCATTCACTTCGTAAGACTCACGCATCAATGCTCAATGAGATAGGAATAGATCAAAAATATATTCAAACAAGATTAGGGCATTCAGATATAGATATAACAGTAAATGTCTATGAGTGCGTAACTGATTTAATGAGAATTCGTGGGCGGAATGCGCTAAATACTATGTTTTCAAGAATATAAAATTAAAAAAGGGTGCATTTTACGATAATTCCCATAGGGAATTTTAGGCAAGCCGCAGGCAATAGAAAAGGTATGGCATAAAGCCATACCTTTTCTATTGTATTTTAAGCGTGGACGAACTTGGCTACTCGTAGCCTAGTGAGATATAGATATGTTTTATATTTCCCGCAAAATTCAATCAATCGGTTGCGCTCTTTCATTTTTCGTGATATAATGGCTGAACGATAAACAGTAATTTAACGGAGTAAATATGGCAAAGCGTGATATAGGAATTAAAAACTCATTTAAGATTTATCAAGCGTTTCTAACAGCCGCGTTTGTCGCGTTTGTCGTTCTTACTATCATTTTTTGGATTTATTATAGAAGTGATATTTTTATTGATAATCTATATTACAATGGAATTGAGGTTGAAGCTGAGATTATAGATGTGATTTGTACTGATGCAACACCAGATTCTACATCTTCTTCGTCGTATGTGTATAAAGGAGTTTATTTGTATGTTTCACCCGAAGGTAAAGAATATTCAGGAACGCATACATTGCCGGGCGGGGAAAAATATGCACAAACATTTATAGGAACTAAAATAACCATTGTAATAGATCCAACCGGTACTGATAGCATAGATAGTTCTATGAAATATGTATCTTCTACTCATGGTAAAGTAAGTTTTCATTTCACACTTGCTTGCGTATTTACAGGCTTACTTTGCGTAGCGGCTTATCTGTTCTTATATAGGGTAGTTTATAGGAATAGATTAGATAAAAAAATATTAGAACGCGCAAATGGTAGATTTGTAAGTAATTGTGTCCGCGAGGGCGAAGTAACCAAAGTATTGAAATGGGTAGTTTGCTATGTAAAGGTTAAGTATCAGGACGAGAGCGGCGCAACGAGAGAGCGGTGGGCGAGAGCTTGGTTTACGCACAAGGAAGTAAGGTTCTTGCAAGAAAAGAAAACAATAACTATCGTACCCTACAAAAACACCTACGGCATTTTGGAAGAAATGCAATAGTATAACGATAAATTACAATTTATCTTTCTAAATAGTTTGTAGTAAAACGCTCTCGAACATTTCGTTCGAGAGCGTTTGTCATCGCTTGAAAGCACAACTCTTAAAAATTTAGTTTTTAATTCCCCATGGGAATTGCGCTTTTATGCACCCTTTTTTGTATTCAATGCCCGTGTCAACATTATGTCAACATAAAAAGTAAAAGCGGTGTCAACATTTTAAATTTCCTGTGTCAACATTTTCTTCCGCGTCAACATTTTTAGTTGAAAAAACTATGAAATTTCTTAAATCCGCGTCAACATTTTTTTGATTATGTTGACACAATGATGTACACGAGGGCTATTTTATACCTATGGTTACCATAGGTATAAAATAGCGGCTTCCGAAGAAGCCGCTATATTTTGTATTAAGGTGATTAAAACCACTATATCTTGTGTTTATTTCTTCGTCATAGCTTCCTGAACAGCAACTGCAACGGCTACTGTAGCACCGACCATCGGGTTGTTACCCATACCGATTAATCCCATCATTTCAACGTGAGCGGGAACGGAAGAAGAGCCAGCGAACTGCGCGTCGGAGTGCATTCTTCCCATAGTGTCGGTCATACCGTAAGAGGAAGGACCTGCCGCCATATTGTCGGGGTGAAGCGTTCTGCCCGTACCGCCGCCCGACGCAACGGAGAAGTACTGAACGCCGTTCTCAACGCACCACTTTTTATAGGTTCCGGCAACGGGGTGCTGGAAGCGGGTGGGGTTGGTGGAGTTGCCTGTAATGGAAACGGAAACATGTTCCAGCTTCATTATAGCAACGCCTTCGGGAACGTTATCTGCGCCGTAGCATTTAACTTTGGCTCTCGGACCGTCGGAGAATGCAACGCTGTCGGTAACCTTTACCGTTTCGGTGTAAGGGTCGAATTCCGTTCTGCAATATGTGAAACCGTTTATTCTCGAAATAATATAAGCCGCGTCCTTACCCAAACCGTTCAATATAACTCTCAGGGGTTTAACGCGCACCTTGTTTGCGTTTTCGGCAATTTTAATAGCGCCTTCCGCCGCCGCAAATGATTCGTGTCCCGCAAGGAAGCAGAAGCAGTCAGTGTCTTCGGAAAGAAGCATAGCGCCGAGATTTCCGTGTCCCAGACCTACTTTTCTGTTTTCCGCAACCGAGCCTTCGATACAGAAGCTCTGTAAACCGATACCGATAGCCGCCGCCGCGTCCGCAGCTTTTTTGCAGCCTTTCTTTATAGCGATTGCCGCGCCTACGGTGTATGCCCATACTGCGTTTTCAAAGCAGATAGGCTGTGTGCCGCGCACGATTTTATCAACGTCAATACCTTTCTTTTCGGTGATGTCGCGACATTCCTCAATCGACTTAATGCCGTATTCCTTCAATACTCCGAGAATTTTCTTTTCTCTTCTTTCATAGCTTTCGAAAAGTGCCATAATCAGTCTACCTCCTTGTCGGTACGGGGGTCGATGTGTTTAACTGCGCCCTGTTCCTTTGAATATCTGCCGTATGTTCCGATAGATTTTTCGTATGCCTCGTTGGGGGTAAGACCTTTCTTTATAAAGTCGGTCATTTTGCCGAGCGATACGAATTTATATCCGCATACTTCGTTGTTTTTATCGAGTGCGAGCGCCAGAACGTAGCCTTCCGCCATTTCGAGATACCTTACGCCTTTAAGCGCGGTTCCGTACATAGTGCCCACCTGCGAGCGGAGTCCCTTGCCCAAATCTTCGAGTCCCGCGCCGATTGTAAGACCGTCTTCCGAGAAAGCGGATTGAGTTCTGCCGTAAACTATTTGCAGGAACAATTCGCGCATAGCGGTGTTTATCGCGTCGCATACGAGGTCGGTATTCAGCGCTTCGAGTATGGTTTTGTGCGGCAGAATTTCCGCAGCCATAGCGGCGGAGTGGGTCATTCCCGAACAGCCTATCGTTTCCACAAGGCACTCCTGAATTATGCCGTCTTTAACGTTTAAGGACAGCTTGCATGCGCCCTGCTGGGGTGCGCACCAGCCTATGCCGTGCGTAAAGCCCTTAACGTCCTTGATTTCCTTTGCCTTAATCCAAAGTCCCTCTTCGGGAATAGGAGCGGGACCGTGTTCGAATCTGCCCGAAACGCCCTTGGCAACGCAAATCATATTTTCAATGTCTTTTGAATATTGCATTACGTTATCCTCCGATAAATTTATCTTTTAAATTATAGCACACGCCTTCGATTAACACAACAAGGTAAACTTAAATTTTACAAAATTTTTTGAGGAGCGACTTAAAAAATGTTTACTCGACGGCAAAAAGTATTATAATAGAAATGTAAACCTACGAGGAAGTTAAAAATATGCTCTGTCAGAAATGCAAAAAATATCCCGCAACGGTCAGCTACGTTGAAATATCGAACGGCAAAAAGTTTGAAATTCATCTCTGCGGCGACTGCTATGCGGAGCTGTACGGCGAAGTGAACTCCAAGACGGGCAACAGCCTGTTGGCGGGGCTTTTCGAACCGCGTTCGCGTCGGGTCAAATCCTGTCCCGTTTGCGGCACTACTTACGCGGAATACGAAAAGACGGGGTTATTGGGCTGTACCAGCTGTTACGACGTTTTCAAAGAAGAGCTTATGCCTTACATACGCAGAATACACGGCAAAGTCGTACACGTCGGCAAGGGCGGCGGCAACAACGACGAGCACGGACTTCACAGAATTTTAAGCGACTTGCAGGAAAAGCTGGAAAAGGCTTTGCGCGAAAAAAGGTTTAAGGAAGCGGACGCTTTGAACCTGCGCATAGACGAGATTAAAAAGCGCATAGCAGGAGGCGGCAAAAATGGTTAATACTTCCGAAGGAATTGTTGTTTCCACGCGCGTAAGGCTTGCGCGCAATCTCGAAGGCTTTCCTTTCCCCTCGCATTTAAAGGACGAAAAACAGGCGAAGGAAATTATAAGGCTAATATCTTCGGGGCTATCCAAGCTTTCCGAGTTCCGCCTTCAATATATGGATACGGTTTCCGACGAGCAGGCTGTCTGCCTTATGGAAAATCACCTGATAAGTCCCAAGCTCATAAAAAACAAACGCTATTCGGCTGCGCTTATAAACGGCGAAGAAAACGTTTCGATTATGATTAACGAGGAAGATCATCTACGTGAACAGTGCATTGTTAAAGGGCTTGATTTAAAACTCGCTTACGAAACGATGTCGGAAATCGACAACCACATTTCCAAATCGATGAAATTTGCGTTTGACGAACAGCTCGGTTTTCTGACGGCTTGTCCTACGAATCTCGGCACGGGACTGCGTGCTTCGGTTATGCAGTTTCTGCCCGCGCTTACGATGAACGGGCTTATGCCAAAGCTTATAAGAAGCGTAAGCCGACTGGGACTGACCGTGCGCGGAATGTACGGCGAGGGCAGCGACGCGGAAGGCTTTTTGTATCAGATAAGCAACGAGGTGACGCTCGGCGTTACCGAAGACGAAATTTTACAGCAGGTGGGCGACGTGGTCAAAAAAGTCTGCGCGCTCGAAGAATCCGAAAGGCGCAACCTTATGCGTTGCGACCGTTCTTTGGATATTCAGGACGAGTGCATGCGCGCTTACGGCGTGCTTACAAACTGCGCCAAAGTTTCAACAACGGAATTTGTAAAACTCATTTCCAAAGTAAAGCTGGGCGCGTGTCTCGGTTACGTTAAACTTACCGACGTAAGCGAGATTGACAGGCTTATGGTAAAGCTCAGACCCACCAACATAAACGCGGCGGCACAGCGCAATCTTACGCCGTTGGAACGCGACATTTACCGCGCCAGATGCGCGGCGGCTACTTTAAAAAAATTATCGGCACACGGAGAATGACGTTATGGATTATATGGATAGATTTACAGACAATCTGCAAAGGGTTGTCAACCTTGCGGAGGAAGCGGCAAAGGTTTACGGAAGCAGCTACATCGGCAGCGAACACATAGTTTTCGCCATGCTTAACTGCCGCGACTGCACGGCTTACAACGTGCTTGCTTCATGCAACGTGAACGAGCATCTGTACCGCGAGTACTTTGCGCGTTCAATCGACAAACGTTCGAATATTTCGGGACTGACTCCCAGAACAAAACATATGATAGAGCGCGCCGTCGAACTGACTTACGACTTGAACGGACAGGATTCGCTTGCGGGAACCGAGCATATGCTTCTTGCGGTTATGTCCTCGACGGAATGTCTTGCAATGCGCATTTTCAACGCGATAGGCGTAAATATTCCCGAGCTTGCCGGCAAGCTCGAACTTGCTATTACAAACGGCGCGTTCGAGGCGGAAGAACCTGAGGAAGAGGACGACAGCCCCTTTGCGGCGCTCAACAAAAAGAACGTCCTTTTCACCGTTCCCTCGCAGAACAGCCAGCAGATGAAAGAGAAAAAGAGCGAAGGCGGACTCGATAAGCGCATATTGCAGTACGGAACGGATTTGACGCAGAAAGCCCGCGAAGGAAAGATTGACCCCGTTATAGGAAGGAAAAAAGAGATTGACAAAATTATACAGGTTTTGTCGCGCCGCACAAAAAACAATCCCGTGCTTATCGGCGAACCCGGCGTAGGTAAAAGCGCGGTCGTCGAAGGGCTTGCGCAGGCGATTATCAAAAACGAAGTTCCCGACCTTCTTAAAAACAAAATTGTTTTTTCGCTTGACCTTGCGGGAATGGTTGCCGGTGCAAAGTATCGCGGCGACTTCGAGGAAAGGCTTAAAAACGCCATTACTTCGATAAAGAACAGCGGCAACATAATTCTGTTTATCGATGAAATACACAACATAGTCGGTGCGGGCGCAACGTCAGAAGGCAATATGGACGCGGCAAACATTCTCAAACCAATGCTTGCGCGCGGCGAGTTGCAGACGATAGGCGCGACCACTCTCGAAGAGTACAGGAAGTATATTGAAAAGGACGCGGCGTTAGAGAGGCGTTTCACGCCAGTGCAGGTGGAAGAGCCCACAGTCGAGGATACGGTTTCCATTCTTCGCGGTCTGCGCGACAAGTACGAAGCGCACCACAAGGTGGTTATAACAGACGAAGCCATAGTCGCCGCAGCTACTCTTTCCGACAGATATATAACTGACAGGTTTTTGCCCGACAAGGCAATCGATTTGATTGACGAAGCCGCGTCGCGTGCGCGCCTCAACAGTTTGAACAGCCCGGAAGAAGTGCGCGAGCTCGAAGAAAAATTAAAGCGTCTCCAACTTGAAAAGAACAAGGCGGCAAAGACGGAAAACTTTTCTTCGGCGCAGAAGTTGGTTGACGAAATCAGCGAAGTGCAGGAAAAAATCAAAAAGTTGACTTCCGAATGGAAGGGAGAAAAACAGACCTCCGCGCCCAATATCGGCAGTAACGAAATCGCCGACATAGTAAGCGGCTGGACGGGCGTGCCCGTAATCAAACTCACCGAGCAGGAGAGCGAAAAACTTCTGCATCTCGAAAAAAATCTGCACGAGCGTATAATAGGTCAGGACGAAGCGGTCAGCGCGGTTTCGCGCGCAATCCGCCGTGCGCGCGCAGGACTCAGCGAGCCGACAAAACCCATAGGGTCGTTTATCTTCGTAGGACCTTCTGGCGTAGGTAAAACCGACCTTGCGAAAGCGCTTGCGGAATGTATGTTCGGCGACGAAAGGCTTATGATTCGCCTCGATATGTCGGAGTATATGGAAAAACATTCTGTTTCCAAACTTATCGGCGCGCCTCCCGGTTATATCGGTTACGACGAAAACAGCGGCGGTCAGCTTACCGAGAGAGTGAGAAGAAAGCCCTATTCTGTAGTGCTTTTCGACGAGGTTGAAAAAGCCCATCCCGACGTATTCAATATCCTTTTGCAGATACTTGACGACGGAAGACTGACCGACAGCAAGGGCAGGGTTGTAAACTTCAAAAACACAATAATAATTATGACCTCCAACGTCGGCGCAAGCCAGATTAAAAAGATGTCGAACTTCGGTTTTGCGGACAGCTCGGACGACGGTTACGACAATATGAAGGATAGTATCGATTCCGCGCTCCGCGAGCAGTTCAAACCCGAATTTTTAAACAGGCTCGACGATATAATAATCTTCCGCAAGCTCACCAAAGAGGAAGCGGCGCAAATCTGTACTAAGATTATTAACGGTCTTACCGAAAGGCTTAAAGATAAGCACGTCAGCCTTGTAATTTCCGACGAGGCGATGAGCAAGCTCGTTGAAGAAGGCTATAACGATATGTTCGGCGCGCGCCCCTTAAAGCGTATAGTGCAAAAGCGTATAGAAGACAGACTTTCCGACGAAATTCTCGCAGGGCGCGTTCTGCCCGGAGAAGTGGTGAACGTCGGAGTACAGGACGGAGAATTTACGTTCCGTTCCGATAGAAGAAAATAAATTTTAACGGTGCAAATCCGCGCCGTCCGTGTTTTCGGACGGCGCGGATTTTTCGTCTTTTAGCTATGTCATACAAGCGCGCTTCGGCATATAATATATTACTGTAAAAAAGGATTGATATGACTTTAAGCGTTTGCCTTATAGTTAAGGACGAACAGGACGTCATAGGACGTTGCCTTAACTGCGTATGTAAGTTTGCCGACGAAATAATCGTTGTGGACACGGGTTCGACGGATATGACCGTTGCGGAAGTAATGAAGTTTACCGATAAGGTTTACTTCTTTAAATGGTGCGACGATTTTTCCGCCGCGCGCAATTTTGCTTTTGAGTTCGCAACGTGCGACCTTGTAATGTGGCTTGACGCCGACGACGTTATAACTGACGAAAACTGTAAAAAAATTTCCGACTTGAAATATGCGTTCGACGGTTACGATATGGCGGTTCTGCCTTACGCCGCCGCGTTCGACGGCGATACGCCCACGCTCGTGTACAGCCGCGAACGCATTTTCAGACGAAGCGGTAATTACAGGTTTTCGGGCGCGGTGCACGAGGCGGTTGTGCCTCGCGGAAAAATACTATATTCGGACGCGGCGGTTTACCATAAAAAAGTAAAAGAAAACGAGCCTATGCGCAATTTGCGCATATTGCAGAAAATCATCGCAGGCGGCGGCGAGCTTGACGAGCGGCAAAAGTTTTATTACGGCAGGGAGCTTCTGTTTAACAAAATGTTCCGCGAAGCCGCGTGCGTTTTGGAGGATTTCCTTTTGGGCGACGGTTGGTCTGTGAACAAGACTGAAGCGTGCCTTAATTTATATTGCGCATATAAAAATCTCGGCAAGGAAGAACGCGCTATAGGCGCGCTTTTGCGAAGTTTTACGGTTGCCGCGCCGTGCAGTCAGGCTTGTTGTATTCTCGGTGAATACTTTATGGCAAAGCAGGAGTGGACGGCTTCGGCATATTGGTACGAAACGGCGTTGAAGGCGGCGGAAAACGGCGCGTTCGGAAGTTTCGTCAATCTCGATTACGGCGGTTTTATTCCTTATATGCAGCTTTGCGTGCTGTACGACAAACTCGGTAATTATGAAAAAGCGGCGGAATGCAACGATGCGGCAGGAAGAATAAAACCCGAAAACGTAAACTATTTAAGCAACAAAAAATATTTTGAAAAACTCGGAATAAGAGGTAAAAATAAATGATTGAAAACTTAATACTATTTCACGGTTGTAACGACAATGACGGAGGCTGCGGCTGCGGTTCGCATTCTACGCGTACCGTTTACGTCAACACGCTTACCGGCATAACCGGGCCTACGGGCCCTACGGGAGCAACCGGTCCTCGCGGCTTTACCGGCCCTGCAGGTCCTATGGGTCCTACAGGCGCAACGGGCGATACAGGACCTGTCGGACCTACGGGAGCAACCGGTCCTCGCGGTTACAGGGGTGCAACCGGTCCCACAGGCTCGGACGGCGATATAGGACCTACGGGTCCCACAGGCGCGACGGGTGCAACGGGCCCTGCAATAACGGGCGCAACAGGTGCAACAGGTGAAGCAGGACCAATCGGTCCTACGGGTCCCACAGGTGCGACGGGCGCAACGGGCCCTGCAATAACGGGCGCAACAGGTGCAACAGGTGAAGCCGGACCAATCGGACCTACGGGTCCCACAGGCGCGACGGGCGCAACGGGCCCTGCAATAACGGGCGCAACGGGTGCAACAGGTGAAGCCGGACCAATCGGACCTACGGGTCCCACAGGTGTGACGGGCGCAACAGGCCCTGCGATAACGGGTGCAACGGGTGCGACAGGACCAATCGGCCCTACGGGTCCCACAGGTGCGACGGGCGCAACGGGCCCTGCAATAACGGGCGCAACAGGTGCAACAGGTGAAGCCGGACCAATCGGACCTACGGGTCCCACAGGCGCGACGGGCGCAACGGGCCCTGCAATAACGGGCGCAACGGGTGCAACAGGTGAAG
>CAJUER010000001.1:557383-732739 GCA_910585705.1 uncultured Christensenella sp. | reverse complement strand
CTACGGGTCCCACAGGTGCGACGGGCGCAACGGGCCCTGCAATAACGGGCGCAACGGGTGCAACAGGTGAAGCCGGACCAATCGGACCTACGGGCCCCACAGGCGCGACGGGCGCAACGGGCCCTGCAATAACGGGCGCAACCGGAGCAACGGGACCGATCGGCCCTACGGGTCCCACAGGTGCGACAGGTGCAACCGGAGCAACAGGTCCGACGGGACCTACTGGCATTGCCGACTTAAATGCGTACGGCGGGCTTTACAACAACACTCCGCAGACGCTTAACCTTTCTATCGGCGGAACAACCCAGTTGCCTCTTCCGACAACTATGCCTCTGAAAAACGTTGCATACACGCCGGCAAACAGCATAACGGTTTCTACTGCGGGCGTTTATGAAATAAACTATTATACCAACGTATCGGCGGCGGTGGGCACAACCGTTACGATGTCAGTGCGCAGAAACGGAACGGCAATTCCTCAGGCGACGGTTTCGCGTGTGCTGTCGGTTGGCGTAGGCTCTCTGTATAACGGCAGCTTTATAATAGCTCTTAACGCGGGCGACGTAATAGATATGGCTATTTCGGCTCTGCTTGCCGTAGGCGTAACTCTCGGCAACGGCGTAAACACCACGTTGACCGTAAAGCAGATAAGCGTTTAACGCAAATTATTAATATATCAAAAAGGCGGCGGACGCTTTGCGTCCGCCGCCCGCTTTTTAAGCCTTCATTTCGTCAGCTTTATTACATCTTTATTTACGTTGAATTTTAAATCTCCCGTATCGTATAAATTATACTGCGAATTTCTACCGTTGTAACAAACTTTGTATTCGCTGTCGCAGTTTTCGGCTTCCGACGCGGAAATAATAATCCCGCATCGGGTAAAAGGCACTTCGCCCGCGCATATACCTATCTCGGTTCCGTTTATATTTACTTTTAAACTGTACCCGCCGTAAAATGTAAAGTCCGCGCCGCAAACAGTAAACTTGTTTTTATAATTTATCACTGCGTTTTTGTAAGGCTGAATATGGAAATAATCGCCGCATACATAAACGTTGTCGCAGTCGGTTTCAAGATTTCCGAAGGCGTTCATGCAGTTTTCTCCGCCGAGAATTACCACCGCGTCGACGTTGAAAGCGTAATTTTCGCTTAACAGATTTTTAATCCGTGCGGTGTTGAGTTTTTCAGTTACTATAAGCACGTTGCCTGATTTCGATTTTATAAGCGTCTGGCTTCCGCCGTAGTAAGCGGAGGAGACGATTCTGTAACCCGACAGCGGCGACGCCGTTTTTATAATAACGTAAGCAACGGTTAATGTAAACGCTGTAATAAATGTTATGCAACGTTTAAGCCTCGTCAGGTTAATTTTATCCGAAGCTGTAAGCGCGCAAAGCGCATATAACGCAATGAACGCACCCGCGCCGAAACCGCTTATCAGAGCCTTTTCGAATCCCGCGTCAAGCAGAAACGACGTCACGGCTTCAAGCGGCAGCGCGGCATAAGGAATAATTATCTGCGCGGACGGCGGTATGATTATTGCTATCAGTACTGCGGCGAAAATTATTTGGAATGTTATCGAAAGTACGGGCACGATTATGAGATTTAATAACAGTCCCGCGCCGCTTAAATATCCGAAGTGCGCAAGCATAATCGGCATGGTTCCGGCTTGCGCCCCGAAAGAAACGCCTATAGCGGAGGAGGCTTTCTGCGGCAGTAGTTTTAAAGGACGCGCAAACGATTTCGCCAGCATACATATTCCCAGCACCGCGCACACGGAAAGCTGAAACCCTACTGAAAACAAGCTTAGCGGAGTTATAAAAAGTATAAGCGCGGCGGCAAAGGAAAGCGCGTTCAATGCGTCGTATTTTTTATTAAACAGTTTTGAAATTACCGCAGTAGAACACATTATGACTGCGCGTATGGAAGAAAGCGTGAAGCCGCACACACCGGAATAAAACAAAATAAAAACTATGCAAACGGGCGCTGAAATGAACTTGTTGATTTTCAGTTTCTTCAAAAGAAAGCTCAGCATACCGAATACAATTCCGATATGCAGACCGGATACGGCGAAAATATGCGCGATGCCGCCGAAGCGGAAGCTGTCCATCGCCGCGTCGTCAACGCTTTGCGTGTTACCCGTAAGCATGGCGAAAGCTATTGCGGCGGTGTCTTTATCGAGGTTTTTAAACAGTGCGTCGTGTATGGAATCGGATATGCTTCCGAAAAGCGAAAATCTGCGTTCTGATTTAATAGTTCCCGTTATAAGAAAGCGGTGTTTGATATTTTCTTCCGCTTTTATATTGAGTTCGCCGTAAGGGAAAACGTCGTATTTGGAAGCTTGAGCGGAAAACGAAATTTTATAGCCCGATTCGCAGTAATCGCCGTAAACCTTCGGCAGGGATATGTAAGCTTTTCCTCTTACGGTTTTGCCGTCGGCTTTAACGTTCTTTATAATCAAATATTCGCCGTAGGAGTTTTCGCCTTTTTCGCATACGGTTGCGGTTACATTATAGCTTTCGCCGTCTTTCAATTCGCTTTTGGAGTATGCGTCAAGCCGCATAAAACAGTTCAACGCGCCTGCCGTAAAGAAGAGCGCTCCGGCAAGCGCGATAAAAGAATACTTTGCTTTTTTGGTTAAAATCAAAAGCAAAATAAAAATTACCGCAACAACGGGTAAGGCGGCGGCAATTAAATAAAGTTGCAGGTTGTAACGAAAGAAAAGATATCCGACTGCAATGCCCGCTGCCGACAACGCGGCAAGCAGTAAAGGAATTCTTGCGTTGACTATTCTTTTCACGGCAAAAATATACCATAAACGTCGAAATTTGTAAATAAAAAACGAGCGTTTTAAATAAATTAAAAAAATTCCGTTAAATGAAATTGCTTGACGGAAAATTAAAATGAATATATAATGTAGGTTGTATTGAGGCGTAGCGCAGTTGGTAGCGCGTATGGTTCGGGACCATAAGGTCGTGGGTTCAAATCCCGTCGCCTCAACCAAAACAAGGCTGCGGAAAAACGCAGTAAACGCCAAACCCTGCGTACGCGGGGTTTTTTATTTGGAGGGAATATGACAATTCATCATGACAAACTCGCATACGGCAAACTCGCTTCCGCAACGGAAGATATGACCGAACAGGAAATTGCGGATATGCTTAAAGCTCTGTCCGAAAATGAAGAGGAAGAAGAGAAGACGGAAACCGAAAAAGGGCAAAGCGGAAAATAATATGCAAAATTTTCCTAAAACCCGTATACAAAAATCAAATTCCGTGCTATAATATAGCTACAAAACTTTTCGGGAGATTTAAATTATTATGGAAATGAAAGATTTCAGACTTGACGGTAAAATCGCGCTTGTAACGGGAGCTTCTTACGGCATAGGCTTTTCCATTGCAATGGGTTTTGCTAAAGCCGGCGCAACCATAGTTTTCAACGACATCAATGCAGAGCTTGTTGAAAAGGGCTTGGAAGCTTACAAAAAAGAGGGAGTTAAAGCGCACGGCTACATTTGCGACGTCACCGATGAAGACGGCGTAAACGCAATGGTCAAAAAGATTGAAAAGGAAGTGGGCGTCATCGATATTCTCGTAAACAATGCGGGAATAATAAAGCGCATACCTATGTGCGAAATGACCGCCGAACAGTTCAGGCAGGTTATCGACATTGACCTTAACGGACCTTTCATTGTTTCCAAAGCGGTTATCCCTTCGATGATTAAAAAGGGACACGGTAAAATCATAAATATTTGCTCTATGATGAGCGAACTCGGCAGGGAAACGGTTTCCGCATATGCGGCGGCGAAGGGCGGACTTAAAATGCTTACGAGGAATATTTGCTCGGAATACGGCGAGTACAATATTCAGTGCAACGGCATAGGACCGGGCTATATCGCAACCCCCCAGACGGCACCGCTGCGCGAAAAACAGCCCGACGGCAGCCGTCATCCTTTCGACAGCTTCATTATCGCCAAAACGCCCGCAGGCAGATGGCTTGAAGCGGAAGAGCTTGCAGGTCCCGCAGTGTTCCTTGCATCCGACGCGTCCAACGCGGTCAACGGACACATTCTTTATGTGGACGGCGGAATCCTTGCCTATATCGGCAAACAGCCCAAATAATTTCGTCAATATTTTATCCGCCCCGAAAAGTTTACTTTTCGGGGCGGATTTACTTTATTTTTTAAGTGCAAGCAGATAACTTTCGTCTATTCGGTCGAACACCGTCTGAGTAGGAATACTACCGTCAAGCATTATCGTTATCCAACTTTTTTTATTCATATGATAACCGCGAAAGTAGCTTACGTTGTCCACAAGACTTTCTATCGCGGTAGGGTCTGCTCTTAAATCGATAATTTCCGTTTCGCCTCCGCCGCTCAATCCCAGTTTGCTTTTTTGCAGAACGAAAATTGCACCGTACCACTTTCTGTTGTCCGTGCGTCGCCATACGGCAGTGGAGGGCGAACTTTCCCATAAAAATTCAAGCCTGTCGCCGTAGCGGTTTTCAATGTATTGTATAACCTGCTTCGACTGCGCGTTTTTGAAAATTTCCTCATCGAAACACTTGTCGCGTATATCGGACAAAACCGCTTCGTATTCCGCTTTGACTTTGCCTACAAACTCTCCGTTGCTGCCTTCAATAAGGTGCAGTCGGTATTCTTCGCCGCTTTCACAGTCGGTCAGCATTGTGCCGACTTCGCCGTCTTTGACGAGAACGCGCATTTCGAACAGACCGTTTAAAATAAACGTTCGCAAAGAGTAACCGCCGTCGGTTGCGGAGAAGCCGTATTCTTTTAATTTTTGCGCGTTTGCTTTTTTGAATTTGAAAATATCCCGTATCATAAATTAATCAAACCATTCAATAATCGATAAGCCGTCCGTTGTCGTTCCATTCTCCGAACATAATATTCTGCTTTGTATTAAGAATAAACTTTTCGAGGCGGCTTTTGAATAATTCCGGCTGTTTTTTCTTAATCTGTATGGTATCTATGCGTACGCGCCGATAGAGCGGAGGGAAGTTTTTAAAATTATTCCATACGGCGCTGTCGGCTTGCAGCGCTTTTAAAATTTCTTCGTCTATGACAAAGCCGGCAGGCGTCATATCGGGAAAAACTGCGCGCCCTGCGTCTGTCATGAGTCCCAGTTTTTCCATTCTGCGGCAACGCTCTTTATTTAATTCCGACCATAACGAACCCTTTTTGCGCGGAGTAAGCCTCTGTATGTTTACGCCGTTCTCAATCTTGGTAGTGCTGTCAATCCAACCGAAGCAAAGCGCCTCTTCAACGGCGTCAATATACCAAAAAGTATCTCCGTCAACGGGCTTGCCGCGTTTTACGGCCACCCAGCATTCTTTTTCTTTGCTGTGGTTTTTCAAAAGCCATTGCCTCAGCTCGTTACGGTTTTTTGCGTCAAATAAATTAATGGGTTGCATATTCGGATTATAGCGCGTTTGAGTTTTAAAAGCAAACAAAAAGCACGGAGTTACAGTAATTCCCATAGGGAGTTTAATAAAACGCAAATAAAAAGGTTTAGGCATGGCATTAAGCTGTGCCTTTTCTGTACTTTTTTTTCGTGGACGAATTAGGCTACTCGTAGCCTAGTGAGATATAGATATGTTTTATATTTCCCGCAAAATTCAATCGGTTGCGTTCTTTCATTTTTCGTGATATAATGACAGTAAGATAAACAGTAATTTAGCGTAAGGATACTATGATTGATAGCGAATATAATGAAACAATAAAATCCGATGTTTTGAACTTCGGAAATAGAATTGTAAACTGTTGGGGGTACCGAATTGATAACGGATATGTCATTATAGATACAGGCTATGAAAATAGTTATAGGAATTTCAAAAAGAAACTGAAAGCAAATAATATTAAAATCAATCAAATTAAATATTGCTTTATGACACACGCACACGACGACCACGCCGGATTTATAAATCAGCTTTTGTTCGATAATCAAGAAGTGAAAGTCATTATGAGCGATAAAGGGATTGACACTTTACGCAAAGGGCAAAACTCTTTTGTCGGCGGTTGTACAAGTAAACTTGCACTTGCATTTTGCAATGTGATGAAGTTGTTCGGGATGGGACAGCACAAATTTCCGCCTATACAAGCCGAATATGAAAGTAGGCTAATCATTATATCAAATGACAATAGGGCTTATTTGGAACAAGAGCTAAACGGCAAAATCGTAGAAACAGCAGGACATACTTCTGATTCTATTTCGTTGCTTTTGAATAATGGCTATCTGTTTTGCGGTGATGCGGCAATGAACGGATTTCCAAGCAAACACAACATAACGATTTGGGCGGAAGATAAGGTAGCATTTTTGCAGTCGTGGCAAAAGATTATTACATTACAGCCTACCAAAATTTTTTCGGGGCACGGAAAACCGTTTAATGTTCAAATTCTAAAAAGGAATATCGGATTTGTCGAAAACATAAAATTGCACGCTCTAAAACACAAATAAATTTCAATTTATCTTTCTAAAAGGTTTGTAGTAAAAAGCTCTCGAACATATCGTTCGAGAGCTTTTGTCCTTGCTTGAAAGTATAACTCTTAATAATTTAGTTTTTTAATTCCCTATGGGAAGTGCGCTTTGCGGTCCGTGCTTTTTTATAGTAATGGCGGAGGGGGAAATTTTTACGCGCGGTGCAGTTTAATCGAGTCGGCAATTGGCACATACTAACGTTATGCAGTACGAAAAAATATACGTCGGCGTTACGCTGTACGTCGATACGGACGGCAACATGAAGCCCGTTGCAATAGATTGGATAAACGGAACGAGGTTCGATATAAGCAAAATAACCGACGTCCGCAAAGCTCCGCCGCGTAACGTGGGGAGTATGCCTACGGTGAGGTATACGGTTCTGATTAACGGCTATGTGCGCGAGCTGTATCACGAAACTTATTACGGGCGTTGGTTCGTCGAAAAGCAGACGTAACCGAAACCGAAATTTTTATTTGCTTCCGAAAATATGAAAATCTTCGCAAAAATAGTTGCAAGAAGCAGCTTACTGCTATGCCCGTTTTTTTATGTAAAACAATACATATCAGACAGTTTGCAAAAAAGTCGGAAGCGCATTCTACACTTTAATTACCAATGCTTTCTTTGGACAGAAATTCGAGCATTTGCCGCATTTTATGCATTTGTCGTGGTCTATGACGGGCGCGTCAAAGCCTGTTTGCGAAAGCGCGCCGACAGGGCACACTTTAACTGCAGGGCAAGGGTGATTTTGCGGACAGTTGTCCTTAATCAATACAAGCGTTTTTGACATAAGTTTCTCCTTAAATAATATTTATAAAAATCCAAAATAAAGTCGGTTTGGTTTATGAAATTTTTTTAGTTTCGTTTTGCTAAGGATAGGCAGTAACCTAAAAAATTTTATAATAAATTCAACCGTTCCGAAAACTCAAAAAATTTCTTTTCGTTAAGAATTTCGTTGGATACATATTTGCCGTTGCAGAACACCGCATAATTCGTCCAAGCGCAAGGCGCTTTTTTCTCGTAGATTAACATTAGAGGTAGTATCCTAAAAAAAATTATTTTAAAGCATTACAAATCGTTTTCATCTTTTACCCATAAGTTCAGGCGGGAATTGTATTCGCGTTCTTTTTTTAAGATTTTGAATAGTTTGATAAATAGAAACGCAGACCCGACCGCACAACCTGCGGCGACGAGATAGCACACGACAATCATAACAACGTGGGAGGAGGATTTAAAAATCACGTCGTCGGGATTATCGGGGTTGTAATAAACCACTATTGTTTCGCCGATATTTAAAGGTTCGCGGTAGTATGCCCTGTTGTTCAACGCTACTTTTGTGTAAGTTTTACCGTCAACGGTAAATTGTATCACGTCGTAGAACATACCCTCGTCGGAAGAAGTTATGTATTCGTGATCTACGACGATTGCTTCGGTTTGAACGTAAGAGTTTACCGACAGGTCTTTATAAAGCATAAACGACGCGGTAAAGCAACACAACAGACATGCAATTAAAGTTGCGATTCCTCCGATTATAAAAGGCGATTTAACGGTCTTTTCCATCTTATTTCCTTATTTAAATCATTAAACTTTCTCTTTTGCATTTCAAAATTTTTCAGCTTTACGCCAAAACGTTCTACTTCTTGTGGCTTAATAACAGCGTAACCGCGCTTTTCAAAAAACGGTTTTGCCGTTACTGACGCATGTGTTTTTATAATATCGTAACCCTTTCCGATTCATTGCAAAGCGCGGTTGCTATTCCTTGCCTTTGATAATTTTTATGTACGAATAATAAATCCAAATACCCCGAATTATCGATATTGCCAAATCCTACTATAACGCCGTCTATTTCCGCAATCAAGGTTTTTTGGCATATTAAATCATTCTGCCGTTTTTTTAAGTTATCGCAATTTTTCGCCCAAGCCGAAAGTTGCACCGCCGAATAATCGCCCGCGTTGACGGAATGAACGGTGTCATAAAATAATTTTGCTATCGTTTCGAAATCATCATTTTTATATCGGCGGATAATCATAGTTTTATATCCGCCAAGTATGTTTTGTCGATTAAAATATATTCCAAACCGTACTTTTTACACATTTGCAAATTTTGTTCGTTGTCCGTTATCAATTCGGCTTTGTTTATATTTGTTGTAATACGCTTTTCAATTACGTTTTCATATTTAACAATATCCGAAAAGTTGTTTTCTATATATTCGGCCGTCATTACGAGGCAGCAAAATTTAATTTCTTTCAAGTAACTTGCGTCAAAATCTTTTTGCCAATCAAAAGGTATATAACAGCCTTCGAATATTATATTTTGACGATTTTCTATTGTAGTTTTTATCATTTCTTTTACGATTGACCAAAGGTAAGGCGTAAGCTCTTTATCGTCGTTTACCGTAAGCGAAGTTTGCCCGCTTCTTATAAGCCCCATTTTTAAATGGTCTATGGAAAAGTACGGAATATTATATTTTTCCATTAGGCGATGAGATAAAGCGGTTTTGCCCGTATGCGTTGAACCGGAAATTAAAATTACCATAAAATTTTCATACCTCATTTTTATCCAGAGTTCTGTAAATTTTTTTTGCATATATGATTACTATTATAGTCAACAACACATAACCGAACAAAAGAAGTAAATTGAACTTGCTTACCCATAAAATATCGATTACAAAAAGTATTAACGACAACGCTGAAAAAAGGTAACATGCAAGAGCGTTTGTTTTATTCCATACGGCAGTTGATTGTAATGTTTCTTTTATTCTTACGCCTAAAATATAATTTCGCTTACTGATTTTCGGGTGAATTGCAATGGATATACACATTATTGAGACTACACTCAAACAAGTTATGAATGATAAAATTTCGTTCAAATATTTAGCGTATACCGAGATTATAATAATTAAATAAGCAACTTGAAATAATGCAATTACGCAGTGAGAAACCCAGATAACAATTTTATTGCTGATTTGTCGCAGTATAAAATAGACAAAAATATCTACTGCTAAAAATACAACAACGGTAATTAAATTTATAAAAACTTCGTTACGACTTCCATACTTGTCGATAACACCGTTTGTCCAATGTGTGGGAATGGTTTGCGGCATAAATCTCCAAACAGTTATAAATGCAAATAAACATAATAATGCTATAAGAATATTCGCAACAAAAAATCCCATATTGTAATTTGAAGAATTTTTGTTTTTATTATCATTTTCTTTTACAAGCGCGTCAATTGTTACATTTAACAGTTCGCTTAATTGTGTCAAAGTCTGTAAATCAGGTTGTGTTAAGCCTCTCTCCCACTTAGATACGCATTGTCGTGATATAAAAAGTTTTTCGGCTAAATCATTTTGAGAAAAGCCTTTTTCTTTTCTGTATTTTTTCAGATTGTTTCCAAACATATCACTCACCTCAAATATAGTATATCACAATGACAATTTAATGTAAATAATTGCCTTGTAACCGTTTTGTTGCTTATGATATATGAACTAAAAAGACATATCTTAAGTTGTTAAATTTTTTATAAAAGGCGGGGAGGGAGTAACCTGAGGATTTTATTGTATACGCATATACAAAAGCGGATAGGCGTTGCCTTGTTCGTCTAAATCCGTTCTTTTATAAGTTTCAAAGCCCATACGCTTATAAAATCCGACTGTTTGCAAATTTTGCTCGTTCACGGTGACTTCGTCTGCGGAAAGGGTGTTTACGGCAAAATTTATCAAGGATTTACCTATACCCTGACCGCGTCTTTCGGGCGCAACGAAAAGCATTTCGATTCTTCGGTTTTCGACTCCCAAAAACGCAACTATCGAATCGTTTGCATTTTCCGCAACGATTAAATTTTGCACGTTTTTCAATGCCTGCGGCACATACGGTTTGATTTTTTCTATTTCGCCGTCGCATAAAAAACTATGCGTTGCCTTTACGGAACTTTCCCAAATTCTCAAAAGAATATCGATTGTTTTCGGTGTTCTGTTTTGTAAAATAATTATTTTCATAATATTTTTTATACTGGTTGCTTTCTGCTTTTAATATAGTTTATCAGCCTTGTTATTAAAAAGGCAATTAAATTATAAATTACCGCGCCTGCCGCCGTTGCCGCAAAAACAATCAAATATTTAGCCCAATTTTCGACGCCTGTGTAAGCGTAGTCGAGCAGAGAGATAATAACGGGGTGGAACAGGTACATTGCCAACGACAAGCCGCCGAGATAGCCGAACGCCGCATTGACTTTCGCGTTTGTTATAGCCACGCCCTTTCCTGCAAAGGTGATTGAAATTGCCGCAAACACGCCTATAACGGCAACAACCATTCCGACAGGCTGCAACCCTGCGCTCATAGGAACGACGCCTAATATTACCGGTACGGAGTATCCCGAAATTTCGATTATTTTCAAAACTATTGCCGTCGGCTTTGTAAACTCTTTTTTTGCTATTTCAACAGAAAGGTGGTATGCGCACATTCCTACGCACAACTCGCCCCAAGCCCTCAAATCGTAGACAAAGGTGGTAGTAAAAGCCCAATTTGTGCAAAGACCGTAAATAACGGCAATTACACCCAATACGCCGAGTAAAACGGGAACAACAAAAATACCTTTAATCTTTTTTCTTAACAGTAGCGCGATAGGTACCATAATCAGCATACATAAAAGCATTGCCGACAAATACCATTCGGGAACTATCAAAGCGTTTGCATATGCTTCGTTCCAGATTATTGCTTCCTGCACTAAAAATATGCTCGGTAAACCTTTTAAAATTAAAGAGCCGGCATTGCTCAAATCGCATGCAAGTAAAACGATAATCATTAAAACGATTGCCGTTAGATGAACGGGTAAAACGCCTTTAACTTTATTGCCCATAAATCGGCAACTATCAAGCGCGACGTTGCCGTTTTCTTTTGCGTTTATTTTTTCTATCGAGCGAGCGAGAAAATATCCCGAAATCAAAAAGAAAAATTCAACGGCAAGCGCACCGTTTTCAAACCAATCGATTCCGTTGCCCGAAAAACTCATTTGCACGTGATAGCCGATAACTAAAACGCTGAATAAAAATCTTGCAAATTCAACTAAATTATTTCTTTTAACCATTTTATCCTCAGTAAATAAGCGTGTGCCAAACCGAAAGCGGTTTGTTATAAGTTGCCGTCTGTAGAGAACGGAAGAGTGGCTCAAAACGTATTTTTATCGATTTCGTCAAGCAATTGATAATACACATTATCGAACGCGTCGTCGCTGTTCATATAATTTCCCTCTTTCTGGCGTTGAATATATTTCCAGTAAGCCCAGTCGTATTTCAGATATTTATCCGCAAAATCCTCGCGTAAATCGTTAATTGATTTTTCGGTTTTTTCGCCTGTAAGAATCGATAAAATGCAGTCGTATAAGTTTTCCAGCGATATTAAAAGCTCTCTGTCCATTTTATAAAACGGTTTGATATAGGTTTTTATTTTACCGTATCCGTAAAAGAATTTTTCGGTGTAATTTTTCATAACGTCGGAATTGCTTTGCGCAAGTTTTACCGCCTTTAAATTGCATAAACCTATAAAATCAGTAAACCCGTTTCTGATTTCGTTCATGTATTTAATTCTGTTATCCAAAATAACTTTTTGCACTCTGTCCTTTTTATTTTGGATTAGGTTATAGGTAAAGCTCGCCACAGAGGTGACAAAAGCAATACCTGCCGTAATTATTGCAATAATAGTTTCTACGTTCATAATAATAATCCTTAAAAATAGTTTTTTAATTTTAATGTTTGAAAGCTATTCGTTTTAGGTCGCAGACGAAGGGTATACCGAACTTAAAACAAGTTTTATTATTTCTTTGATTTTTTCTACCCAGTTTGAAACTCCGCCGTCGGATTTCCCCGTGCGTAAAATTACAATATCGTTTGCAGGCGAAATATAAAGAATCTGGTCGGATTTGCCCCAAGCTATTACGTCATACTCCGATTGTGCGGACGGCGTACTGTACCACATATATTTATAGCCGATATTCTTACCCGAAAGAAAAGAGCTTTCATATTCTGCGGTATTTAAAGGGAAGCCGCATAGCGTCGAATTTTCAAGCCATTGATTATCTATAATTTGCGTTCCGTTAAAATAACCGTTATGCAAAACCATACTTCCGATTTTCAAAAAATCTACGGCGTGGAAGTTAATTCCGCTTTCCATTTTTTCAAAACCTGATTTTTTGCTGTCCAAACTCCAGGAAGCGTCATATTCCGCGCCGATTTTACTCCATATTTCACGTTCGAAAAATTCGGAAACGCTTTGCCCCGTACTGCGCTCCAATATCAAACCGAGCAATAATGGGTGATAGTTATTATAATGAAACCGTCCGTTGTATTTATCGGTTAAGTCGGTATGCGACAAGGCAAGTTCTCTTAAATCGTCGTACCAATATGTAAGAGTGTCGTCCCCGAACCATAAAAATTTACTTTCGTCGTAGACGATTTCTGAGCGCATAAGCAATAAATCTTCGATAGTTGTTTGACCTATTTTTTTATTTGCGAATTCGAGTATATAATTAGAAATAGGTTCGGCAATGTTTTTTATATTGCCGTTTTCTATTGCTTTGCCTATTAAAAGCGAAACAACCGATTTCGCCATAGAAAAAGATGTGTTTATAGAATTTTCGTTATAGCCGTTGGCGTATTGCTCGTAAATTATTTTGTCGTTTTTTACGATAATGAAAGAAGTCGAATCTGTATCACTTACAATATCGGAAAGTGATTTTTGTTTGTTTGAATATTCTACGGTAACATTGCTTAAATCCGAATTTATATATTTAACATAAGGTAAGGCTTGTCGCTTTTTTCTATAATCCTTTCGTGGAAAATTTTATAGTCTGATATGTTCGAGTCTAAATGCGTAAGTACTCTTCCCAAAAAAGTAGGGGAGTACATACACATTGTGGTAACGCATAAAATCAAAAACGCCAAAATCATGGCGGAAACAGGCGTGATAACGCCTATCAATATTTTTTTGTTTTTCTTAACGCTTTTTTCATAAAAACATTATAACATAAATAAACGCTATTTCCAACTATATGACGGTGTGGCAATATAAAAATAAGACTTAGGCGCAGGAGGGAATAGGCAAGTGCGGGGATAACTAAAAGGACAGCGAAAGCATGTCCTTTAATGGCGGGAGGAGGTAACCTAAAACTAATTTTATAAATTTTTCTTCAAATATTGAAGATCTTTAAGTAATACGCCGTTTTCATAAATCGGGTGGTCGTAATTATCGGTAAAATAATCTTTTATTTTATGAGATTTTATAAAACCGCATTTTTCATAAAACGGTACGGTCAAAGGGCTGTCGCCCGTTCCAACGAGAATTTCCGAAAATTTGTTTTTATATGTTTTGCAAACATATTCGATAAGTTTTCTTCCGTAACCTTTACTCTGAAATACGGGCAATACCGCCAAATTTTTTATTTCGAGAACGCCGTGTCCGATATCTGAAACAACAATTTCCCCCTTAACGCCGCAATCGTCTAATACAAACATTGTGCCGTTATCCAAATATCTTTCGATCATCTCTTTTTGTTCATCGGCAAGTAAAAGTAAATCCATATAAGCTGTTTTATCCGTTACTTTGTAAATGTGCGGAAGTAAATCATATTCCAACTGTAAATCGAACGGTTCTTTATTCATATGGTCCTCGTCGGGTTCTTCTGCCAAAACACAACCGTATTTTTTATATGCCGCGATGCTTTCTTTCGCCGAATGAGCAGAGATATAAAGTTTTTTTGCGCCTAAACGTTTTGCTTCTAAACATATTTTTTCAAATAGAATTTTGCCTATGCCGTTTCTGCGATGCGGTTCGGTAACATAAAATTCCGTTAAATCGATATATTGTTTTTTGCTTCCGAAAAGAAAATTTGATAAAAGCGCAAAACCTAAAACGGAGTTTCCTAATACTGCCGCCAATGCCGTTGAACCGCAGTTTAATTCCGAAACAATTTTTTGAGCCATTTTTTTGCAATCGGTCAAGTTCCATTTATCCGTGTATGAAACTGGTACAAGTTTATATTCGCCGTTAATTTTACGCCAACAGTTTGTCACGCATTGCTTTAATAAAAAATCATTCAGCGAATTTTTATTGAAATTATGCTTATTTAAGCGTACTATTTGTAAGCTTTCCAAATTTATGTTTTGCATAATACTTATTGTAATAATTTTTTATCCGAAAAGCAAATGAAAACACAATATTAGCGACCGCTTGGCGCTATGGCGGAGCTTGAATAAATAAGCGCAGGTACAAATAAAAAGACAGGCAAAAGCCTGTCTTTTTTGACGGGGAAATTGCTGACCTGCGTCGAACCGTTAAATTAAAATTTAATTCAAGTTTGATCGGCGCAATTAAAAGTATAAATGTAGCTATTAAAACAGATATTCATTTTATATTTTTTGAATTGCGATTTCTTTTTTATCTTAAAGCCGTTTTTTGTAAGCAATATAATCGAAGCAATATTATCTTGCGCAACTTCCGCAGTTATCTCAATGCCGCCATTGTTGCATATCCAAGAAACGATTAAAGCCAACAGTTCAGAGCCAAATCTTTTTCCCCAATAGTTCTTATTAATACAATATCCAATATCGAATATTTCCTTTTTCTCGTCAGGGAAAATACAAGCAGAACCTATTATTTTATCCGAACTGTTTAACACGACCGTCAAATAATACCCGTCGGGATTGTTTTCAAGACAGTCAAGAGCTTTTTGGAAACCGCTATCCACATATTCCTCCGTAGGGTCGCTCAAATATTTGCCGTTTTCTTCGTCAAACCACATTGCAGTAAGATATGGCAGGTCTGATTTTTGATAATTACGTACAGTTATTCTTGTAGAAGTAAGTGATTTCTCTATTAACATTTTGAAAGTTTTCCGTTTACAAGGAATTGTTTTTATAATAAAGTGGTTTGAATATTTTTTCGTGAAGTACAAAGAAAATGAACCCGATATATGTAATGCAAACCGTCATAAAAATTGCAAATATAAAATTAAACTTTGTCGCACAAAAATACGGGAATAGATAGGTAATAGCAAACAAAACAATAAACCCGTATTTCATTTTTAATTTGGCATTGATAAGCCATATTAAACTCAGTATAAGTAGTATAAACATACTTGCAATAATAAAAAATAACATTGAAGAGTATATAATCGAAATTATGTTTTCGAATTTACTTTGTTTGTATTTGGTACATTTTAGTACAAAACCGACTATACTAAGCGTAGTTAATAAACAAATTGCAACTAAGTTGATTATTAAAAAAGCATAGACCGCTGTAATCAAAGGGCTGTTTTCTCCTAATTCTTGCATAATTGAAAATACTTCTAAAAGTTCATAACAAGTTGCATCACCGAAAAACGGTACAGACATAAAACTTAAAATCAAAATACAAAAAAATAAACCTATAGCGTAGTTAATTCGTTTCTCTTTTAACATACTAATATACCCTCTTTTGATATGCTGTAATTATACTACAAACTCACTTAAATTTCAACTATATAACAACGTAAAGCGGAATTGTGGCCCTGCGGCGGTTGCTTGATATAACGAACGCGCCGCTACGCCGCGCGCGCTTCTTTGCAAAAAATAAAAGCAACCTAAACTATCACAAAAAGTGGTTCGTTTTAGGTTGCTATTGGTGGGAGGAGGTGGATTCGAACCACCGAAGTCGGAGACGTCAGATTTACAGTCTGATGCATTTGGCCACTCTGCAATCCGCCCGTATTTAGTTTTTTACCCCGCAATCTACGGGGTAAGAAGTGGAGCTGGTGATTGGAATCGAACCCACAACCTGCTGATTACAAATCAGCTGCTCTGCCAGTTGAGCTACACCAGCGAACCGCATAGGTGGTGCCTTGGGGTGGAATCGAACCGCCGACATATGGATTTTCAGTCCACCGCTCTACCGACTGAGCTACCAAGGCGTAAGCGCCTTGAAAGGCGCTAAAAGTAATGGCGACCCGAAACGGGCTCGAACCGTCGACCTCCAGCGTGACAGGCTGGCGCTCTAACCAACTGAGCTATCGGGCCATAAATTAATAATAGTTGTAGGGGTAAATAAATGGTGGGCCTTCACGGACTCGAACCGCGGACCAATCGGTTATGAGCCGACCGCTCTAACCAACTGAGCTAAAGGCCCGAAAATTTCCAACGTTCGGAAATTCCGCACAACGCTAAATTATAATAATATACGTTAAAATTTTTGTCAAGTATTTTTTAAGCGTATTTTATTATAATTTTTTTACGTTTGCAAAATTTGTTTCAGTCGGGCGCATAGCGGCAAAAATAAACTCGCCTTCACGAAAAATTGCGCTTTCTTTGAATTTCTTACGCCAAAAAAATACAAAACCCGACTTATTATGGCAAAAAATCTCCGCCGAAATATAGTAATATTTGATAAAAACACGGAGTAAACGATTATGAAAGTAACGTCAAGCCTGCGCGGGCAAGTTCTTTACATAACCCTGTCCGGCGAAATGGACGAATGTTCCGCACCGTCCGCGCGCGAGATTTGCGACAGGCTAATCGAAGAAAATTCCACCGTAAAAAAAATTGTAATTAATCTTTCCGAAGTGGCGTTTATGGATTCCACAGGTATAGGTTTTTTAATCGGCAGATATAAAAAAGCGTCGCGGCTTTCGATTTCATTGTATATTGAAAATCCCGATTTTGCCGCAGACAAAATTTTGAATTTAAGCGGTATCTATTCGCTTATCCCTAAGGCGGAATAAAGAGGTGAAAGACATGACTAGCAATTATTTAAAACTGCAATTTTATTCGCTGCCCCGTAATCAGGCTTTTGCGCGCGATGCCGTCGCGGCGTTCTGCCTCGAACTCAATCCTTCGCTTGCCGCGCTTTCCGACGTAAAAACCGCCGTTTCGGAAGCTGTAACAAACTGCACCGTACACGCGTACAGGGGCAATTTGGGGCTTGTCACAATCGAATGTGAAATCGAGGGCAAAGAACTACATATAAAGGTAAGCGACACGGGCAAGGGCATACCCGACGTAAGCAAAGCGGTACAGCCCTTTTTCACGACGCTTCCTTCCGACGAACGCTCCGGTATGGGCTTTACCATAATGCAGACCTTCATGGATGAATTTTCGGTCAATTCTATTCAGGGCGAGGGTACGGTCGTTTATATGTCGAAAAGTTTTGAAGCGGAAGTGGAGAATGCTTGACGTCGAACAGACGAACTGTTTGATACGAAAGGCGAAAGAGGGCGACGCGAACGCAAAGGAAACGTTGCTCGTCGAAAACAACAATTTGATAAAAAGCATAGTGAGAAGGTATCTCGGCAAGGGCGTTGAATACGACGACCTTTATCAGCTTGCGGGAATGGGGCTTTTAAAGGCGATTAACGGCTTTGACGAAAGCTTCGGCGTGCGTTTTTCCACTTACGCCGTGCCCATGATTGCGGGTGAAATAAAGCGCTTTATGCGCGACGACGGAAGCATTAAGGTTTCGCGCCAGATAAAAAGCACGGCAAAAAAAATCAATCTTTTTATAGAGGATTATTCCGTAAAGCACGGCGCACAGCCGTCCGTTAAGGTAATAGCGCAACAGTTCGATATGCCCGAGAGCGAAGTGGTGTTCACAATGGGTTCTACGCATATGCCCGTTTCCATTTACAGTCAGGGCGAGTACAAGGACGAAAAGACGCAAGAGCTGTTGGAAAAACTGCCTGTTGAGGACAAGCAGGAGGACATAATAGAAATGCTTCAGCTTCGCACGGCGATAGCTTCGCTTTCGGAACGCGACAGAAAGGTAATAATGCTGCGCTATTTTAGAGATATGACTCAAAGCGAGGTCGCGAATATGCTCGGCGTGTCGCAGGTGCAGGTTTCGAGAATAGAAAACAGAATTATGGAAAATTTCCGCAAGGATTTAACCGGTTAAAAATATTTAAATTGAAACTATTTAAATTGCGGGCGCGCGGCATTAAAGCCGCGCGCCCGTTTTCCTGTTCAAATAATTGTCAAATAAATTTGCGCGTGGTATAATGTTAAGCGAGGCAGAAATATGTTGAACGAAAAAAATATAAAACTCGGCAAAGTCCGCTCGTCCATACGCGAGCTGTACGAGTACGCAAAAAAACGCAAAGCGGAAATAGGCGAGGAGAACGTGTACGACTTCTCGCTCGGAAATCCCAGCGTTCCCGCGCCTGAGGCGGTAAGGGAGGCGCTTTGCGACCTTACGCAAAATTGCGACCCCGTCGAACTTCACGGATACACTTCCGCGCAGGGGGACGCGCTTTCACGTAAAACTGTTGCCGACAATCTGAATAAGCGTTTTGCCACGCGGCTCACGCAGGACTGCATTTATATGACGTGCGGAGCTTCGGCTTCCTTGACGATAACATTGAACGCCATATTAAACGCAGGTGACGAGGTTGTGACCTTTGCGCCGTTTTTCCCCGAATACAGAGTGTTCACCGAACATACGGGCGCCAAGCTTGTGGCGGTGGACGGCGACCCGCAAACTTTCCAGATAGATTTTAATAAATTGGAAAAAGCGCTGAACGGCAGAACGAAAGCGGTTCTTATAAATTCGCCGAACAATCCGAGCGGAGTAGTCTACACCGAAGAATGTATAAAAAAGCTGTCGGAAATTTTGAAGCGGTTTTCGGCTTCGCGCGGCGAGCCCGTGTACCTTATTTCGGACGAGCCTTACCGCGAACTCGTTTACGACGGGGTAAAAGTGCCCTTCGTTATGAACTATTACGAAAGGAGCGTGGTCTGCTATTCATTCTCCAAATGCCTGTCGCTTCCCGGCGAGAGAATAGGGTATATAGCCGTAAATAACGTAATGGAAGAGTGGAGCGAGGTTTATGCGGGGATATGCGGCGCAGGACGTGCGCTTGGCTTTGTATGCGCTCCGAGCTTGTTCCAGAAGCTCATAGTAAAAGTCTGCGGCGAGGTTTCGGATATTTCGGTTTACAAATCCAACCGCGACAGGCTTTGCTCGGCTCTGCGCGGATACGGCTATACCGTAGTCAAGCCCGACGGCGCGTTTTACCTTTTCGTAAAAGCGCTTGAAAGCTCCGCAAAGTCGTTTGCGGAACGCGCAAAGACGTACGGGCTTTTGCTCGTCGCGGGCGATGATTTCGGCTGTAACGGTTATGTGCGCATTGCCTACTGCGTGCCTGCGGATATGATAGAGCGTTCCCTGCCCGCGTTCGAGGCGCTTGCCCGAAGCTATAAAAAGTGAACACGGTATAACTTGACATATTTTTGAAATTACTTTAAAATATAAAGGTATTACGTTTACGGAGAAAGCAATGATAATTTTGGGGCTCGATCCCGGTCTTGCGACTATGGGCTTCGGCATTGTCGAAAAACTTAAAAACGACGATACGGTAGCCGTAGACTACGGCGTGGTAAACACGCCTAAGAATGAAAGTTTGCCCGTCCGCCTTGCAATGCTCGAAGAGGGCATAAACAGAATACTCGAAAAATACAAGCCGGAAGAGATAGCGGTGGAAGAGCTGTTTTTTTCCAAGAACATAACGACGGGAATACCCGTAGCCCATGCAAGGGGCGTCATGCTTTTAACTTGCATAAAGTATTGCGGCAGACTGTACGAGTATACGCCGAACCAGATTAAACAATCGCTGACGGGTTACGGCAAGGCGGACAAGGTGCAGATGATGCACGTCGTCACCTCGCTGCTTCACCTCAACAAAATTCCGCGACCGGACGACGCGGCGGACGCTCTCGCCGTTGCGCTGTGTCACGCGCATACTTCGAGGTTCGGCAAACTTTTCGGAATAAAATAAAGGTATTGAAATGATAGGATACGTTAAAGGAAAAATTTTATCGCTTACGCCAGAGTGCGCTTTGATTGAAACTTCTGGTGGTATCGGATTCGAAGTTATGTGTTCGGGCTCGGCGTTTAACGCGCTTGCGGGCAAAAAGGAAGGAGAGCTGTTTACCTATTTACAGACGGGCGAAAACGGAACGTCGCTTTACGGCTTTTCTTCTCAGGACGAGAAAAATATGTTTTTAAAACTTATTTCCGTTTCTGGCGTCGGTCCGAAAATGGGAATTACGGTTTTATCGGGAATGGGTGCGGGAGAGCTTGCTGCGGCGATTGCCATGCAGGACGTGAAAAAGCTTTCCTCCGTCAAGGGCTTGGGCAAAAAGACCGCAGAGCGGATAATTTTAGAACTCAGGGAAAAGGTGTCGGCGTCGGTTACGGCGCAAAGCCGTGAAGAGGGAGCGACCGTTTCGCCTGTGACAAGCGGCGACGAAGATGCAGTCGTCGCGCTTATGACTCTCGGATTCACGCGTTCGGAAAGCGAAAAAGCTATTGCCCGCGCGCGCGCAAACGGCGCAAGCTCGGTTGAAGATATAATTATGCTCGCGCTTAAAGGAATGTAAAAAATGTTTTTCGACGACGAAGAAGACTTTGAAGCACAGGACGACCGCCTTGTTACAAGCACTAAGAGCGAATACGATTACGAAGAGAACGTACTCCGCCCGAAAACGCTGGAAGGTTATGTAGGTCAGACCAAAGTCAAGGAAAATTTAAAAGTGTATATGAACGCCGCAAAGGCGAGGGGCGAGGTTCTGGAACACGTCCTTTTATACGGCGCGCCAGGTCTCGGCAAAACCACTCTCGCGCATATTATATCGGGTGAAATGGGCGGTAACTTAAAGCTTACTTCCGCACCCGCGATAGAGCGCAGCGGCGATTTGGCGGCGATACTGACAAACCTCAACGAGGGGGACGTGCTGTTTATAGACGAAATTCACCGCCTTAACCACAGTGTGGAAGAAATCCTCTATTCCGCTATGGAAGACTATGCGCTTGACATAATCGTCGGCAAAGGTCCCAGCGCCCGCAATATCCGTTTTTCGCTGAAAAGGTTTACGCTTATCGGCGCAACGACGCGCGCTGGAATGATTGCAAATCCCCTGCGCGACAGGTTCGGTATTTTGTGCCGCCTCGAAATGTATACCCCCGACGAACTTAAAGAAATAGTTTTGCGCAGCGCTAAAACTCTCGGTATTTCAGTCGACGATAAAGCCGCCGCAGAAGTGGCGCGCCGTTCGCGCGGAACGCCGAGAATCGCAAACAGGCTTTTAAAGCGCGTGCGCGATTTTTCCACTATTAACGGCAACGCTACGGTAACTGTCGGAGACGCGAAGTTCGCGCTCGGTAAAATGGAAATAGACGATTTGGGACTTGACGAGGTTGACAGAAGTCTTTTGCGCGCAATGATAGAAAAGTTCGACGGCAAGCCCGTCGGTCTCGAAACTCTTGCCGCAACGATAAACGAGGACGCGGGGACGATTGAGGACGTTTACGAGCCGTATCTTCTTCAACTCGGTTTTATAGCGCGTACTCCGCGCGGCAGGGTAATTCTGCGCGGCGGTTACGAACATTTGGGTTACACAATGAACGAAAAACAACGCGAACAGGTTTCGATGTTCGATAAAGATTGATATGCAGTATAAAAAAAGTGATTTTTATTACGATCTGCCTGAACGCCTGATTGCGCAAACGCCTTTAACCCCGCGCGACAGTTCGCGTCTGCTCGTTTACGACAGGTCGGAAGATAAAACCGAGCATAAAATTTTCAGGGATATTTACGATTATCTGCATGCGGGCGACGTGCTTGTGGTGAACAACACTAAGGTTCTGCCTGCGCGTATGTACGCGCATACCGAGCACGGCGGAGCGGTGGAAGTGCTTCTGCTTAAACGGCTTGGTAAGGACAGATGGGAAGTGCTTGTAAAACCGGGCAAGAAATGCACCGTCGGGAAAACGCTCGAAATTTCGAACGAGCTTTCTTTTACTGTTGAAGGCATTACCGACAGCGGAGAAAGAATAGTAAAATTCCGTTACGGCGGAGTGTTTGAGGAAATTCTCGAACGCGTCGGCTCCATGCCTTTGCCGCCGTACATAAAAGCCAAGTTGGAGGACGGCAACCGTTATCAGACGGTTTACGCAAAGCACGACGGTTCTGCGGCGGCTCCTACGGCAGGGCTTCATTTCACGCCCGAACTTTTAAACCGCATAAAGGGAAAGGGCGTCGAGGTTGCTTCCGTTTTGTTGCACGTCGGGCTGGGCACTTTCAGACCCGTCAAGGAAGATATAATAACCGACCACAAAATGCACTCGGAATATTACGAAATAGGCGCGGAAGCGGCTGAAATAATAACGCGGGCAAAGCGCGAAGGGCGGCGCGTAATCGCCGTAGGCACAACTTCCGTAAGAACGTTGGAGAGCGCGGCGGATGAAAACGGGTTTGTAAAAGAGTGCAGCGGCAACACGCAGATATTTATTTATCCGCCCTATAAATTTAAGTGCGCAGACGCGCTTATTACGAATTTTCACCTGCCCGAAAGCACCCTCGTTATGTTGGTTGCCGCTATGACCGGCAGGGAAAAAATTCTGTCTCTCTATGCGGAGGCGGTTGAAAAGGAGTATCGATTCTTTTCTTTCGGCGACGCGATGCTCGTCTTATAAGCGGCGCATCTCTTTGTCGCGCTTGCGTTTTTGCTTGGTCATTTACGTTTAGTAAACTCCCAGCGCAAAA
Organism: uncultured Christensenella sp.; assembly: GCA_910585705.1. Classification (GTDB taxonomy): domain Bacteria; phylum Bacillota; class Clostridia; order Christensenellales; family Borkfalkiaceae; genus Coproplasma. The sequence continues at coordinate 709,697 of CAJUER010000001.1, read as the reverse complement.
GCCGCGCGCTCCTATGGGTAAAAGAGTGAAAACGCATAAATAAAATACAGAGTAAAATTATGGGTAAATTTTTTTCATACGAAATTCAGCATATAGATAAACGCACGGGCGCGCGGGCCGGCGTTCTTCACACTCCGCACGGCGATATTTTAACGCCCGTTTATATGCCCGTCGGCACTCAGGCAACGGTCAAAGGCGTGTACCCGCGCGACTTAAAGGAAGCGGGCGCAAGTATAATTCTTTCAAACACGTATCATCTTTTTATAAGACCGGGCGACGAAATTGTAAAAAAAGCGGGCGGTCTCCACAAATTTATGAACTGGGACGGACCTATCCTTACGGACAGCGGCGGCTTTCAGGTGTTTTCGCTGACTAAATTGAATAAAATAAAGGACGAAGGGGTATACTTCAATTCGCATGTGGACGGAGCGAAACATCTTTTCACTCCCGAAAAGGTTATATCCATAGAGGAAAATCTCGGCGCGGATATAATTATGCAGTTCGACCAGTGTACCGAATACGGATATACGCACGCTCAGGCAGAGCAGGCAATGGAACGCACGGACAAGTGGCTTCACCGCTGTCTTGACGCAAAGACGCGTGAAGACCAGGCGCTGTTCCCTATAATTCAGGGTAATATGTATGATGATTTGCGCATTGAAAGCCTGCGCCGCGCTAAGCCGCACGCGACCGAAGGGATTGCCATAGGCGGACTTTCGGTCGGCGAACCTAAAAGCCGAATGTATGAAATTCTCGATTTGATGCGTCCCGAACTTCCGGAAGGCGTTCCGCGCTATCTAATGGGGGTAGGCAGTCCCGACTGTCTTATCGAAGGTGTAAAACGGGGCGTCGATATGTTTGACTGCGTCCTTGCAACTCGTATAGCGCGCAACGGTACGGCGTTTACGTCCAAAGGCAAGTGCGTAGTGCGTAACAGCGCTTACCGCGAAGATTTTACTCCGCTTGACGAAAAATGCGGTTGTTACTGCTGTAAAAACTACACAAAGGCGTATTTAAGGCATCTGATAAACGTGAACGAAATGCTTGCCTCTATGCTTTTAAGCCTTCACAACATAACGTTCCTGCAAAATCTTATGCGGGGTATGCGCGATGCGATTTTTGCCGACAGCCTTACGGAATTTGCCGAAGAATTTTACGGCAACTACTCTTCTGAGGATTTTAAATATTAAATTTGCGTGAAAGTTTCGTGCAATCGCCGAAAACGGCTTAAAAACGCTTGCCAAAAAGCGGTAAAAATATTATAGTAAACTAAATAAAAAACGGAGATATAATATGTTAAATTCACTTTTAATAGCATCGAACCAAATAGTTACTTACGTTATTTTGGGCGTGCTCGTCGTAGCGATTGTCGTTATGTTCATTCTCTCTTCGCGCCGCCGTAAAAAACAGGAAAAAGAAACGCAGGACTTAATGGACGCGGTTGGACCGGGCAATAAGGTGAAAACGATAGGCGGCGTTTGCGGAATAGTTGTGGAAGTGAATCACGACGAAAACACTTTCGTTCTCGAAACGGGTTCCGAAAATTCCGGCAAGTGCTTCATCAAGTTCGATAAACAGGCTATTTACCAGACGGACGCGGTTGTCGAAAAAACAGGCGAACCTGTTATAATAACGGAAGACGCGCCGAAAATCGTTGAAACGGCGGAAGAGCCTTTCGAAGAAACCGAAGATATTACGGAAAACGAAGAAACGTCTGAAAAAGAATAATAAACCGCAAAACCTCCGCATATGTTAAAGCGGAGGTTTTTTATGCGCAAACATATTTTTCAGATAATAAAAGCGGCGGCGGCGGCGATAATAATTTCGCTTCTGTTCGTGCTGATATTTACGCTTATTATACAGTTGTTTTCCCTTCCTACGGGCGCGGTCAAGCCCGTAAACCAGGTGTTTAAAATAATTGCCGTAGCCGTCGGCGGACTTATTTTCATACGCGGCGACAAGGGGCTTTTGAAGGGAGTAATCTACGGTCTTATAGCTGTGGTTGTAACATATCTTCTGTTCGGACTCATAGCTCACTCGCTTTCCATAAGCTGGAAATTCGCGTTAGAGCTTCTGATAGGTGCGGCTGCGGGCGCAATAACAGGCGTAATTGCCGTAAACGTGAAAAAGGGAGCGTAAAAATACTTGATTTTTTCACATGCGTATTTTATAATATAACTTGTAATTACGCATAAGGAGATTATATAATTATGATTAAGACAATAGCTACCCCTGCGGAAAAGAAGGTTACGGGTTGCGGCGAATGCAGAAGCACCTGCCAGTCGGCTTGCAAAACGAGTTGTACGGTCGGTAACCAAAGCTGCGAAAGAATAACCAGAGAACAGAATCCCGAAAAGAAGTAAATTAAAATTAAGGAGCAGCGGTTGCCTGCTCCTTAAATTTCATAAAGACAAATGATACACGTTTTCAATTATAAAAAAACTTATTACATATACGATTCGGGCAGCGGCAGTCTGCACGAATGCGATAAAGCTACGGCGGAATATCTAAAAGCAAAGTACGAGGGAGGGGAAATGCCTTCTGTCGACCCTGAAAAGCTTGCGGAAATCGAACGCGACGTAAAAGTTCTCGAAGACAAAGGGCTGCTTTTCAAAGAGGAAATAAAGGCGTATCCGTTGAAGTCGGACGAGGTAAAGGCGCTTTGCCTTCATATCTGTCACGACTGTAATCTGCGTTGCCGTTACTGCTTCGCGGACGAGGGCGCGTACCACGCGGAAAGACAGTTTATGAGCGAGCAGACCGCGAAAACGGCGATAGACTTTCTCATAAAAAACAGCGGCAAGCGTAAAGTGCTGGAAGTGGACTTTTTCGGCGGCGAGCCGTTAATGTGTTTGCAGACTATAAAAAACGTAGTCTCTTACGCGCGCAAAGAAGGCGAAAAGGCGGGTAAGAAATTTCTTTTCACAACAACGACGAACGCGCTTTTGCTTGACGACGACGCCATCGCGTTTTTCAACGCCGAAATGGAAAACGTCGTTTTGAGCCTTGACGGGAGAAAGGAAGTGCACGACGCGATAAGAAAGACGAAAAACGGCAAAGGCAGTTTCGACCTTGTTATAGACAACATAAAAAAATTCGTCCGTTCGCGCGGCGATAAAAACTATTATGTGCGCGGTACGTTCACTTCGAAAAATCTTGATTTTTCCAACGACGTTATCTTCCTTGCGGAAAACGGCTTTGACAGCATTTCGATGGAACCCGTCGTGACGGAAATCGAAGATTTGCAGATTAAGGAAGAGCATCTTCCCGCAATCTGCGCCGAATACGAAACGCTTTGCGACAAATATCTTCAAAAGCACGAAAACGGCGAAGGCTTCAATTTCTTTCACTTCAATATCGATTTGGAAGGCGGGGTGTGCCTTCAAAAAAAAGTTTCGGCGTGCGGCGCGGGCAACGAATATTTTTCGGTTGTTCCGAACGGCGATATTTACCCCTGCCATCAGTTTGCTGGCGATAAAAACTTTTTAATGGGCAATGTGTTCGACGGGGTTTTGGACAAAACCGTAAGGGAAAAATTCGCAAATTCCTGTCTTTTCACGCGCGAGGACTGCAAGGATTGCTTTGCGAAATTCATTTGCAGCGGCGGTTGCAGCGCAAACAATTATCACTTTACGGGCGATATGAACAAACCCTATCCCGTAACTTGCGCTATGATGAAAAAGCGTATAGAATGCGGAATGCACGCATTGGCGCACAAAAAAGCGCAAAAACACGAAGAATGACGGCGTAATTAATTGACTGACGCTTAAATTTTTAATATAATATAGAAGTTAAATAATCGAGATTTACAAGCAGGAGTAAATTAATGGGCAAAATCAAATCGGCGATAATAACGGCGATAATCGTTGCCGCAGTGCTCGTCCTTGCATTTTTTGCCACCGTTTCGTTCCCTATGGCGGGCACGGGCGGCGTGGACAAGTATAATTCGTTTATAAGGAGTATTCATTTGGGCGGCGGTCTTACGGGCGAAGCCCATACGGTGCTGTATCCCGAAGGCGTAATTTCTTCGGAAACTTATGCGTACAATACGCACGATGACGAAGAAAAAGCAAAGGAATATGCGGAAAAGTACGAAAAACGCGGCAGCGTTTACGTTGAGAAGGACAGGCTCGGCGACGATGAAAATGCGTTTATCGAAAACGTAAAAAACGACGTGAAGATCCTTAACGACAGGTTTAACGAAAAGGGCTATTCGAGTTATTCCGTTTCCGTGCAGGACGTTTATACAATCCGTGTAACAGTTCCTACAAACTTCACTTATGCGGAATACAAGAAGTATGATTCGTCTTCGCGCTCTGCGGAAACGGGTAAAATAAGCCGTACCATCGAATACCTTTCGCGCAGCGGCGAGCTGTCTTTGCGCAATACCGACGTGGGAAGCGCGGGTAACAATAACATTCTTACGCCGTTGAACGCGGATATAACTTCGTATTTCAAGAGCTTTAAGAAGTACTCTTCTGCAAAGAGGTATGCCGTAAAGGTTAATCTTACGGACAAAGGTTCGCGCCTTTTCGAAGATAAAACCAACGATATAGTTACCAACGCTTCGAGCGATAAGGCTGTCAACTTCTACGTCGGCGAAACCAAGCTCATTTCACTTACCGTTGATTCTGCAATCGACGGAAAGAATTTCTATATCACCGTCGATAATAAAGACTATGCCGAAGATTACGCTATAATCCTCGATTCCGTTGCACACGGCAACACGCTTTCGCTTGATTACGGCGACGCGAACGATATCCAAATCGTTTATGCAACGCCTTCGTTCGGCGAGCACGCGGCAATCTATCTCGGCGTTGTACTGCTTCTCGTTCTTCTCGGCGCGGTGATTTTCTCGGTCGTAAGATACAGAAAGCTCGGACTGGTCAACGCGCTTATAGTTGTAATTTATGCGCTTGCACTTACCGTTGCGCTTCTTCTTATAGAAATCCAGTTGACGGTGGTTGGGGCGTTTGCGGCAATTCTCGGACTTGCATTGCTGTGCGGTTCGAATATGGCGGCGTTCGAAAAGATAAGAAGCGAAAGCAAGAAGGGCAAGACTATGCAGTCCGCAGTAAAATCGGGCTATAAGGCGTTGCTTACGGCTATACTCGACTTGCACATTATTATAGTCGTTGCTTCTCTTTTGGTTACGCTTATCTGCGTAGGTGCGGTTCAGGCTTGCGGATTTATAATGCTTATAGCTTCCGTCGCCTCGTACATTCTGTACTGGTTCACAAGATTTATGTGGTTCGTGCTGTCTTCGCCCGCACGCGATAAGTTCAAATTCTGCGGTTTTAAAAGGGAGGTACCTCTCGATGACTAATTTAAAACTTTGCTCGAAAATGCACGTTATGTTAATCGTTTCGTCGGTTTTAATTGCCGTCGGAATAGCGGTAGGGCTTATCTGTCAGTTTGTTGCCGGCGGATACTTCAACTACGGCGACGATTATAAAAGCTATAAAAGCGTAGAGGTTTCCTATGCCTTCGTTGATTTCAGTGACGAGGATAACGTAAAGGACATCTGCGACGAAGCGTTTAAAAACGCGAAAATAAGCTATTTTGAAAGCTCTTACGGCGATACTTCGCTCGGCGGCGAGCTTGTATTCAAGTTTTCGAAAACCGTTAAAAACGAAAAGCTTGAAGCGGTCGCACAGGAAATTACCCAAAAACTCAACGTTGCGGATACGGGTTTGAGCAATGCTTCGTTCCACGAAGTCGAAACGCAGCTCGGCAGTGAAAAAGCGTTGGTTTACGGCGCAATCGCTGTGGCTTCGGCGGTGGCTTTCCAGTTTGTTTATTTTGCAGTCCGCTATAAGCTGACAATGGCTTTCGCGGCGTTGCTTGCGGACGTGCATAATCTCGGCATATTCGTTTCACTGCTTGCGATAACGCGCCTGCCCGTCGGTTCTGCGGCGGTGGCTTTTGCGGTGCTTACTGTGTTAATGACGATGATAGGCTGTTGCTTCTACTTCGACAGGGTTCGCAAAAACGCGAAAAACGAAGTGCTTTCCAAGCTTGATTCGTTCGAGCTTTGTGATTTGTCCGTGCGTGAAAGCTTTTCAAGCGTTTGCGTTTCCGCAGTCGGCTTCGCGGTTGCATGTTTGCTTGTATTCGTATTGCTTTCAATCAGCGCACTGTCGGTTGTCGGCGTGCTTGCGCCTGTATTCTGCGCATTGTTCGCGGCGGCGGCAAATATATACGGCACCTTGTTTTTCACCCCCTCTGTTTATTCGCGCTTTAAGCGCATAGGCGACGGTTTCAAAGCCGACCGCGCCGCAAAAGTTAAAAAATCGTAAAACAAATTCAAGGCGGGCGGTTTATGCCCGCCTTTTGTGTTATAGTATGAAAAGAATAGTACAGGAATACAGTTTTTCCGACGAACAATTAAATACAGTAAAAAATCTTGCCGCAGAATGCGGACTGCTTGAAGAGACTGTAAAAATACTTTTCGGCAGAGGCATAGACGACAAGCAAAAAATTATCGACTTCATAAATCCCTCGCGCAAGCACTTTATTTCGCCTTTCAAAATGCGCGGTATGGACGAGGCGGTGAAGCTGATTACGCGCGCACGCGAAGAGGATTGGGCGGTCGTCGTCTACGGCGATTACGACGCGGACGGAATTTGCGCCGCGACCATTATGTCAAATGCGTTAAAGGACTTCGGAATTATACCTACTGTCTACGTCCCCGAACGGCGCGACGGCTACGGCTTGAACCGCGCCGCAATCGACGCTATTTTCGAGGAGGATTTCCCGCAGCTTTTCATAACCGTAGACTGCGGAATTTCTTGCGCGGATGAAGTGGAATACATAAAGGAACAGGGCGCGGAGGTCATCGTAACCGACCATCACGAGCTGCCCGAAGTTATTCCCGATTGTATATGTATAAATCCCAAGTTCAACGACGGGTATATTTACGATAATTTGTGCGGCGCGGGCGTTGCGCTTAAAGTCGCATGCGCGTTAAACGGCGAAGACGCATATAAATATCTCGATTTCGCCGCAATAGCCACCGTTGCGGACAGCGTTCCTTTGACGGGCGAAAACCGCGACATAGTTTACGAAGGTCTTAAACTTATAAACGACGCGCCTCGCTCGTGCTATAACCACTTTCTTTCCAAATCGGAGGCCGCAGTAAATTCCCAGTCAATCGCCTTCACTATCGCGCCCAAGATAAACGCGGCGGGCAGAATGGGCGACGCGAAAGCCGCGCTCCGCCTGTTTAACGAAACTGACGAAAATATAATTTTCGACCTGTCCGCAAAGCTTACCGCATACAATGCAGAACGGCAGAAATACTGCGACGAGCTGTATAACAGCGCTAAGCAAAAGATAAAAGAACGCGGAGCATACGGCAGAATTTTAATGCTTTGGGACGAGGGCTGGAACGCGGGCTTCGTCGGCATAGTCGCGGCGCGCCTTGCGGACGAATTTTCGCGTCCCGTTCTGTTGTTTGTGCGCAACGGAGATATGCTTAAAGGCTCTGCCCGCTCGGTTGAGAATGTGAATATATTCGAAGCTCTTAAAGCGTGCTCGGAATACATTTCGGAGTTCGGCGGTCACGCTCAGGCGGCGGGAGTTAACGTAAGCGCGGACAACTTCGAAAAGCTGGAAGAGGCGCTGAACGGATATCTCACCGAAAACTACCGCGCGGACGATTTTGTTTCGAAGTTATATGTAAACGGCGTGCTCGACTCGCAGTATTCTATAAGGTTTGTAAAAGAGCTTGAAATGTTAGAGCCGTTCGGCGTCGGTAACAGAAGACCGATGTTCGAAATCGACGGCGGCGCTCTCGACGTGCGCCCCGTAAAACCCATGTCGCCGCATATTTCGGTGAAGAGCAGAAATATCGAACTTATGTATTTCGGAGGCGCAAAGTTCACCTATCTTATGCTCAGCCGCGCACCGAAAAAATTTGTATTCGAGTATAATGTTTCCACTTTTCGCGGCAGAGAATACGTGAAAGGCTTTATCCGCGACGTGGTGTGTCCGCGCACGGCGGGCGAAGCCGCCTTGCAGGAAATAGCGGTAAATAATATTTTAACGCTTTCCGCAGACGAGGTTGCGTGCGAAAAAATATATAAAACCAAAGAGCAAATAGAGGGGCTTTCCGCAGGCGGCTACGGCACGCTTTACATTGCTCACGATTATGCTACGGTGGAAAAGTTCGAATGTGTCAAAAACCTTCCGGTAGAGCTGTTTTCGCTGTCTTCGGCAAACGTTTCCGACACGGTGCTTTTGTCGCCTTGCTCCGACTGCGATTTGTCCGGTTACGGTCAGATAGTCTTTCTCGACAGTCCTTGCGCCGGCGTAAGAATCGCTTCACTGAAAGACAGAAAGGTTATAATATGTTCGGAAATCGAAGGCAATAATTTTATTAAGGGACTTCCCTGCTCGCGCGAGGAATTGCTGAAAATTTTCGCAATGGTTGCCGCAAACGCGGGCAACGCGGAGTGTGCCGACAGCGGCGAGGCGGCATTGAAAATCTCGTTCGGATTCTCGCCCGTGCACGTTGCATTCGCGCTCGAAGTGTTTCGTCAGCTCTCTTTAATCGATTACGCGAACGGAAAAATCAACGTGGTTCGCGGCGTAAGAACCGAGCTTGCAAATTCTCCGCTTTACAATATTGCTTTAAAATTCAACGGTTAAATTATGAAAACTGTACTTGATAAAATTTACGAATACAATGATGAAAAGGACAGGAAGCTGTTGCTTTCCGCCTATTCCTATGCCGAGCTTATGCACGAGGGGCAGAAGCGCGCTTCGGGCGAGGCGTATTTTACTCACCCCTGCGCCGTTGCTGAAATATTAATCGATCTCGGTATGGACGTGCCGTCCGTTGCCGCCGCCTTTCTGCACGACGTAATAGAGGATACGCAGGCAACCGACGAGGATATTCGTTCGCGCTTCGGCGAAGAAATTCTGACGCTTGTCGATGGAGTTACCAAGCTTGACAAAATCCGCTTTCAGACTCATGAGGACGAGGACGCGGAAAACTTCCGCAAAATCTTTGTCGCAATGGCTAACGACGTGCGCGTTATTATAATAAAGCTTGCCGACAGGTTGCACAATATGCGTTCGCTTAACTTCCTTTCAAACGAACGCCAGCAACGCATTGCAAAAGAAACGCTCGATATTTTTACGCCGCTTGCGGGCAGGCTCGGTATTTCGCAGATAAAGTGCGAACTGGAAGATTTGTGCCTCAAATACCTCGACCCCGAAGCGTACGAGCATCTCGTTACGAGTATTCACCAAAAACTTGCCGAGAGGCGCAGCTTCGTAGAGTTTGTAGTGAACGAGCTTAAAAAAATGCTTGAAGACAGCGGCATAAAAGGCGAGGTGTTCGGCAGACCCAAGCATTTTTATTCGATATACAAAAAAATGAAGCGTCAGGGCAAATCTCTCGACCAAATTTACGACTTGTCCGCCGTCCGCGTGATAGTCGGAAGTATGGAAGAGTGCTACGAGGTGCTCGGTAAAATTCACAAGGAGTGGAAGCCTGTTCCCGGACGCATAAAAGATTATATCGCAACCCCCAAACGCAATATGTACCAGTCGTTGCATACCACCGTCGTAACCAATTTCGGTCAGTTTTTCGAAATTCAGATACGCACGCAGGAAATGCACAAAATGGCTGAATACGGTATAGCCGCGCACTGGAAGTACAAGGAGCAAAAGTCGTCCGAAACGGGGTTCGATCAGCGCCTTTCGTGGATACGCGACGTTATGGACTGGCAGGGCAGTTTGAACGATTCTAAGGAATTTGTAGACAGTCTTAAAAATGACTTGTATTCCAACGAGCTTCTTGTGTTCACTCCGCAGGGCAAGGTTATATCCCTTCCGCTCGAAGCTACGCCCGTAGATTTTGCCTATGCAATTCACTCGGAAGTCGGCAACAAGTGCACGGGTGCAAAAGTCAACTCTCGCATTGTTCCGTTGAATTCCGCGCTACACACGGGCGACGTTTGCGAGATTCTGACTTCTCCTAATACGAAAGGTCCTTCGTGGGACTGGCTGAAATTTGTAAAGTCGGGTTCCGCCCGCGCGAAGATAAGGCAGTTCTTCAAAAAGGAAATGAAGGAAGAGAATATAAGAACTGGCAAGGCAATGCTCGAAGCCGAAGCCAAACGCAAGGGCTACAATCTCGGCGATATTCTTACTGAGGAATCGTTCCGCAAACTTTCCAACAAACTCGTATTTTCTTCCGTAAATGAAATGATGGCGTCCGTAGGCTACGGCGCGGTAAGCGTAAATCAGGTCCTCTTTAAACTCATCGACTACTATAAAAAGGAAATTCCCAAACCCGCAGAGGTTTTAAGTTCCGAAAAGCTTAAACACTCGCCCGCAGGCAGTGTAACCGTTAAGGGAATGGGCGGACTTTTGGTGCGTTTTGCGCACTGTTGCAACCCCGTGCCCGGCGATGATATAATCGGGTTTGTTTCTCGCGGCAGGGGAGTTATAGTCCATCGCGGAGACTGCCCGAACCTTGCCGATATAGACCCCGAAAGGCTGCAACCCGCGCAGTGGACGGGTGACGTTGATACGGAATTTATAGCGGGAATTAAAATAATCGCGACCGACGACAACGGGCTTGTCGCGTTTGTTACGGCGGAAATTTCCGCAATGCGCCTTGCTATGACGCAGATTAACGGCAGGCTCAACAAGGACAAACGCGCCGAATTCGATATCAAAATAAAGCTAAACAAACGCTCCGATATAGATTTGCTTGTAAAGAAGCTGAAAAAGGATTCGCGCATAATCGACGTTTACAGGACGACAAACCGGTGAAGATAATCAAAGTCGAGCCGAAAGACTTCGGAAGCAACGCCTATATTTTAACTGTGGACGGAAAAACTGCGGTTGTCATAGACCCTGCCGAAAGCTCCGTTATTACCGAGCTTGCTTCGCGCAATCTCGAGTGTAAATATGTGCTGTTAACGCACGGACATTTCGACCATGTCGGCGGTTGTCGTGCGCTTGCGGAATACGGCGCGCATATCATCTGCGGCGAAGAGGAAGCGCCCCTTATTTTCAGTAAAGAATATCTCGGAATTTTCGGAGGCGTAAACGTGCCGCGTTTCGAAGTTTCGCGCACGCTTAAAGACGGCGAGGAGTTCAGTCTCTGCGGAATAGAGTTTGCCGCTATTTTAACCAAAGGCCACACAAAGGGCAGTATGTGTTTCCTTGCGGAGGACAATTTGTTTACGGGCGACACGCTGTTTAAACTCAGCGTCGGCAGATGCGATTTGCCTACGGGCAGTATAACCAAATTAAAGGGAAGCCTTAAAAAGCTGTCCTCGCTTGTCGTAGATTATAAAATTTACTGCGGACACGGAAGCGACACTACGCTTTCTTTCGAAAAGAAGTACAATTCTTATCTTTCAGAGGATTGATATGCTTTCAACAAACTGCGAATTTCTCCGTCCCGAAATTATGGACGTGTTGCGCGCTTTCGGGTGCGAGGAAGAAGATTTCACCCATTACTTTTCATACGGCGACGGAAAATTTTTCAACTGTATAGAATATTTAGGCGAGTTTCACGACTTTGAAAACGAGTTCAAAATCGAGGACGATTTAAATTTTAAGCGATTTTCAAAGCGCTTTGCCAAACTCGCTTTTTACAAACTGCTTTCCGATAAAAAGGGGATAACGCTCCCTTGGGGCGCGCTTACGGGGATAAGACCTACAAAGCTGGCTTATGCGGAAATTTCCGCCGAACGCGACTTTAAAGCTCTGTTCGAGACCTTCGGCGTGAGCGGTGAAAATATAAAGCTTGTTGAAAAGGTTTTGCAAACGCAGAAGCAGGTCTACGCGAAAAAAGGCGGCGCGGATTTGTTTATTTCCCTGCCGTTCTGTCCGACAAAATGCGAATACTGCTCTTTTATAACCGCACCGATAGCGGCGACGCGCGGTTACGTTGACGGATATATCGACTGTCTCGTGCGCGAAATAAGCGCGGTAAAGGGTTTGATACGTCGTTTAAACAGCGTGTATATCGGAGGCGGCACTCCGTTCGTGTTGGAAGAAAAACAGCTTGAAAGGGTGTTTGACGCAGTCAGGTCGGCTTTCCCCGAAATCCCCGAATACACGGTTGAAGCGGGCAGACCCGACGTGTTCACGGACGCAAAGCTTGCGCTTTGCAAAAGCTACGGGGTGACGCGGTTGTGCGTAAATCCGCAGTCGTTCAACGACGCGACGCTTGAAGCGATAGGCAGAAGACACACCGCAGTACAGACGTTGAAAGCCTTTGAGGCGGCGCAAAGCTACGGCTTCGATATTAACGTGGACCTGATTGCGGGACTTGCGGACGAGAGTGTTTCCGACTTTGAAAAATCAATCGATACCGCTGTAAATCTTTCACCCGAAAATATAACCGTGCACACGCTTTCATTGAAGTCGGGCGCAAAGTTAAAGGAGAGCGTAAAGCGCCTTTTTGTTTCCGGTATAAACGAAATGGTAACGCTGTCGCGCGAAAAGCTTTCGAATGCGGGCTATTCGCCGTACTATCTTTACCGCCAGAAATATCAGGCGGGCGGTTGTGAAAACGTGGGCTGGTGCAAGGACGGGAAGGCGTGCGTTTACAACATAAACGTTATGGAAGAAATTTCGGATAACGTCGCGGTGGGCGCAAACGCCATCACTAAAAAACTTTTCGGCGAAGATAACAGGATAGAGCGTTACGCCTCGCCCAAAGATATACCTACTTATATAAATAAAATCGAAAAAATTATAGGCGAACGGGAAGAGTTGTTCAAATAAATTCGTACACGTTTAACGTGTTGTTTGTAATTTTTTTGAATTAAAGTTCTATAATTTTTACGCCTTAATTTTTAAGGGGTAAAAATATGAAACTTTCTTTGATTGAATTTTCGGAAAATTAAAAAATATTTTTAAGTGCCGTAATTCATTTGCTATTTTTTTCTTTGTATGCTATTATATTTTTGTTACGGATACGAAGGGGTGCGATTACTCAACGGCTTGCTTCGTTTACCGCAAATAATTTCCATAGGAGGATAAATTAAATGGAAAAGTCTGAAATCATTGCAAAATACGCTTTAAAGGAAGGTGACACCGGTTCGCCCGAAGTTCAGATTGCGCTTCTTACCGAAAGAATCAATCACCTCAACGAACACCTTAAAGAGCATATTCACGACAATCATTCGCGTCGCGGACTTCTTAAAATGGTCGGCCGCCGTCGCGGACTTCTCGACTACCTTAAAAGCAAGGACATCGAAAGATACCGCGCGATTATCGCAGCATTGAATTTAAGAAAATAATTTTAAAAAACGAGCGGGGCTTTTATAAGCTCGCTCTTTTTTATAGCCGTCTGCGGCGGGCGCCGCAGGCACAAGAACAGAAAAGGAGAAAGGTATGAACAATTTAAAAAAATTTACGTTTGAAATCGGCGGCAGAGAAGTAACTGTCGAAACGGGCAGATATGCCGAACAGACAAACGGCTCGTGCGTGGTGCGTTGCGGTGAAACCGCCGTGCTCGTATCGGTATGTATGTCGGCTTCGCCCCGCGAGGGAATGGACTTCTTCCCCCTGCAAGTCGATTATGAAGAAAAGATGTACGCCGTCGGCAAAATTCCCGGCGGATTTAAAAAGCGCGAAGGTAGGGCAAGCGATAAGGCTATCCTCACGGCAAGGCTTATCGACAGACCGCTTCGTCCTCTCTTCCCTAAGGGACTTTACAACGACGTAGTGGTAACGGCTCAGGCGCTTTCGGTCGAGCCCGACGTATCGCCCGAACCCCTTGCAATGATAGGCTCGTCTGTGGCGATTGCAATATCGGATATTCCTTGGGCGGGACCTACCGGTTCGGTAGTGGTCGGCATGGTTGACGGCAAGTACGTTATCAATCCCGACCTTGCACAGCGTGCAAACTCTGCGATTCATCTCAACCTCGCAGGCACTAAGGACGCGATTTTAATGATAGAAGCGGGCGCGGACGAGGTTACAAACGAGGAAATGGTCGGCGCTATTATGTACGGACATGCCGAAATCAAAAAAATCTGTCAGTACATCGAAGAGAAGATAGTTCCCGCAGTCGGTAAACCCAAGCTCGAAATGGAGCTTTATCATATCCCCGAAGAGCTGGACAAAACTGTCCGCGCTTACGCCGATAAAATTATCGACCACGCTATCGACACGTTTGACAGACAGGAAAGGGAAAAGAGACAGGAAGAGGCTGAGGCGGAAGTGCTCGCGCACTTTGCGGACATTTATCCCGACAACACGCGCGAAATAAAGGACAGCCTTTACTATCTCACCAAAGAAAAGGTGCGCGCAAAGATATTCGACAAGGGTATCCGCCCCGACGGCAGAGGTTTGAAGGACGTGCGTCCCATCTGGTGCGAAAGGGGCGTGCTTCCCAGAGTTCACGGCTCGGCAGTGTTCACGCGCGGACAGACCCAAACGCTTACAAGCTGTACTTTGGGAATGCTCGGCGAGGCGCAGAAGCTCGAAGGTCTTGACGAGGAAACCTCGAAAAGATATATGCACCACTACAATTTTCCCGGCTATTGCACGGGCGAAGCAAAGGCGCTCCGTTCACCCGGCAGGCGTGAAATCGGACACGGCGCGCTTGCGGAACGCGCGCTCATTCCCGTACTTCCCGACGAGGACAGCTTCCCTTACGCTATAAGGGTTGTGAACGACATTCTCTCGTCCAACGGTTCGTCCTCTATGGCCTCCGTCTGCGGCTCGACAATGGCGCTTATGGATGCGGGCGTACCCATTAAAGCCCCCGTTGCGGGCGTCGCTATGGGACTTATCAAAAACCAGGAAACGGGCGAATTTAAGGTTCTTACGGATATTCAGGGACTTGAAGATTTTCTCGGCGATATGGACTTTAAGGTGGCAGGCACCCAGAAGGGTATAACCGCCATTCAGATGGATATAAAAATCAAGGGTATTTCCGAAGAGATTATGCACACCGCAATCAATCAGGCGAACGAGGGCAGACAGTTCATTTTGAATAAGATGCTCGAAGTCGTTCCCGAAGTTGCGCCCCGTCTTTCGGTTTACGCGCCCAAGATTATCAGCTTTGAAATCGATCCCGACAAAATCGGCGACGTTATCGGTAAGCAGGGCTGCGTAATCAAGAAGATTATGGAAGAAACGGGCACTGAAATAGAGTTCAACGACGACGACAGCGGCAGAGGCTACATTTCCGCAGTCGGACCTATCGAGAATGCGGAAAAAGCAAAGGCTATAATTATGAGCATTGCGCACGACCCCGAAATAGGCGATATGTTTGTCGGCACCGTAGTTAGAATTATGAATTTCGGCTGCTTTGTGGAGTTTGCACCCGGTAAAGACGGTATGATTCACATTTCCAAGCTTTCGGACAAGCGCGTGGAAAAGGTTGAGGACGTTGTAAACATCGGCGATACCGTAAAGGTTGAAATTATTAAAATCGGCGACAAGGGAATAGACTTGAAGCTGCTTGAAAAATTATCTTAAAATTCAAAACACGTTTAAGCCGCACGCGCAGTACTGCGCGTGCGGCTCTATTTTTATATTCGTTACGAATAATATGATACTGCGCCTTTGAAAATCGAGTAGGCGATACTTTTTTGATAGTTTTCCGAAATCAGTAGTTTCTCGTCTTCGGCGTTGGATAAAAAACCGCACTCTACTATAACGGAGGGGTTCTTTGTGCATTTAAGCATATAGTAATTCCCTGCAAGCGCCTCGTTTTGTTTTACGCATTCTTTCATCTCGTTCAAACTTTTCTGTATGCTTGCCGCAAGCGCTTTTCCGCATTCGCTTGTCTTGTCAAAAAATACCGTGCCGCCCCGCCGCGAGGGGATAGGGCAAAAATTCTGATGTACGGATATAACCATATCCGCGTCGTTTTTCTCTATTATTTCCTTGCGCTTTTTCATATCGCGGATTTTAAAGCCTTTACTGCTTAACCCGTAAAGCCCGCCCTGCGTCTTTCTCGTCATAACGACGTTAAATCCCGCTTCGGTGAAATATCCGCGCAGGTATTTGGCGATGGCGAGGTTAATTTCGCTCTCTTTTGTATTTGTGTTTATGCCGTGAACGCCTGCGTCTATTCCGCCGTGTCCGGCGTCGATAACAACAACTCTCTCCCCGTCGTCGTGCGCGGCGGCGGTGGCGGCTCCCGCGCAGATGCCTATAACTGCGGCGGCAAGTATAATTCCCGCCAGTATAAAAATAACCGACTTTTTGGTAATAAACAATTTCACGGTATATACTACTTAATAATTGATTTTTTTATGACAAAGTTGTATAATTAAAGGGTATAATTATGTTTGACTTTTTAACTTCCGTACCTTTGGAAAAGGCAAGAAATTTAAGCCCCGTAACGCTGGCTTTCGTGGGCGACGCGGTGTATTCGCTTTACGTCAGGTCACGCCTGACTCTTTCCACCGATTTCGGTACGGGCACATTGCAGAAGCTGACTTCTGCGGAAGTTTCCGCTCACGGTCAAAGCGAATTGCTTGAAAAGATTATGCTTAAATTTACGCAGGAAGAAGAGGCGGTTTTCAAGCGCGGACGCAACGCTAAAAAGGCGACAAAATCGAAGAGCGCCAGCGTCGCGGAATACAACCGCTCGACCGGGTTCGAGGCGGTTTTGGGGTATCTCTACCTTACGGGACAATATCAAAGAATCGGCGAGTTGTTGAATAATGAAAATTGAAGGCAGAAACGCGGTTTCCGAGCTTATCGCAACCAGCGCAAATATCGAAAAAATCATGATGGAAAAAGATCCGCAGGGTTCGTTGAAAGCGATTTTTGCGGAAGCGCGCAAAAGGAATATCCGCGTTCAGTTCGTGGACAGAAAAGTACTTGACAGATACAGCGACGATAAAAGGCATCAGGGCGTGATAGCTTATGCGGCGGATTACGAATATTGCTCGGTAGACGATATTCTCAGCCGTCGCGGCGAAGACGGCGGATTTATAATAATCTGCGACGGAATAGAGGATGTGCACAATCTCGGCTCGATAATAAGGGTTGCGGAGTGCGCCGGCGCGGACGGTGTCATAATTCCTACAAACAATTCCGCAAGCGTTACCGAAGCGGTCGTGCGCATTTCTGCGGGCGCGGCAAACCACGTCAAGGTCGCGAAAGTAAATTCGTTAAATAAAACTATAGATATTTTAAAGGAAGCGGGTTTCTGGCTGTACGCGCTCGAAGCGGACGGCACGGACATTTACGAGGCGGATTTAAAAGGCAACATTGCTCTCGTCATCGGCGGCGAGGACAGCGGCGTAAAAAGACTGACGCGCGAGAAGTGCGATTTTACGCTTTCAATACCTTTGAAGGGTAAAGTCAATTCGCTTAACGCTTCGGTCGCGCTCGGCATAGCCGCATACGAAGCGGTGAGGAAAAGACGATGACCGACGAAGAGCTTGCCGCGCTTTGCCGCGCAGGCGACAAACAGGCTTGGGAGGAGTTGTACAAACGCTACAAGCCGCGAGTATTATCGATTGCGCGCAGATTTTTCCTGAGCGGCGGCGAAACGGAAGATCTGGTTCAGGAAGGAATGTGCGGACTGTATTCCGCCGTCAGCGGATATACGCAGGGCGGCACGCCGTTTTCGGCTTACGCATACAGCTGTATCCGCAACAGAATTCTGGACGCAGTGAAAAAGAACAGCGGAGCGAAACACTCTGCGCTCAATAATTTTCTGCCTATAGTAGAGGTAGGCGAACAGCTTTTTCTTTCACCCGACACGCCCGAAGATGAATTGATAAAGCGCGAGGACAGGAAGGAGCTTTTGCACAAAATGAGCAAAATTCTTTCCTCGCTCGAATTTAAAACGGTAGTAATGTATACCGACGGAATGACAATGTCGGAAATATCTTCCGCGCTCGATAAAAGCGTGAAGAGTATAGATAACGCGTTGACGCGTGCAAAACACAAACTTCTGAAACTTATTTCAGCGGAGAATTAAATGGCATATCTCGCATTTTACAGGACGTTCCGCCCCGTTTCCTTCGATACGGTGGTGAGGCAGGAACACATAGTCCGAACATTGAAAAACCAGATAGAAACAGGCAAGATAGGGCATGCCTATCTTTTCTGCGGTCCGCGCGGAACGGGCAAAACCACGCTTGCAAAAATTTTCGCCCGTGCGATAAACTGCCTCGACGCGAAAGACGGCTCGCCCTGCGGCGAGTGCGAGGTTTGCAAAGCGCTCAACAGCGGAAGCAATCTCGACATAAATGAAATCGACGCGGCGTCTAACAACGGCGTCGACGAAATGCGCGACCTGCGCGAAAAAGTGCAGTATCCCCCCGTCGCAGGCAAATATAAAGTGTATATAATCGACGAGGTGCATATGCTTACGGCTTCGGCGTTCAACGCGGTTTTGAAAACCCTTGAAGAGCCGCCGCGCCACGCCGTGTTTATTCTCGCCACTACGGAACCGCAGAAAATACCGGCAACCATACTCTCGCGCTGTATGCGCTTTGATTTTAAACTGATTCCCCAAAAGGATTTGGAAGAGCTTATTAAAAGCGTGCTCGACAAGACGGGGAAAAAGTACGAGGATGAAGCCGTTGCCGCAATCGCCCGCGCAGGCGCGGGAAGCGCGCGCGACAGCCTTTCAATCGCAGATATGTGCGCCTCGTATTCGAGCGGCACTCTCACTTATTCCGACGTAAATTCCGTACTCGGTAGCGCGGACTTTTCAGCCGTTGCCGAAGTCGCTCAAAGCGTGTTAAAGGAGGACGCTTCGGCTTCGCTTTCCTGCGTGGAAAATATTTTATCCACAGGCAAAAGCGTAGGCGTGCTCGTAAAAGACCTTTTGAATTTTATGAACGAATGCGCCATAATAAAAACCTGCAAAAACGCAAAGCAAATAGTCAACCTTCCCGCAGAAACGTTTGCGAAAATAAAAGAGGTTGCGGACGGTTGCGACGGGCATAAAATTTTAAGAGTTACCGAAATTCTCGCAAAAGCCGAAAGCGATTTGCGCTATTCGTTAAGCGGAAGAATCACTTTGGAAACGGCAATAATGAAGTGTGCGATGCCTCAGGCGGATTATAATATCGACGCGCTTGTGGGAAAGATAAGCGAACTCGAACGCAAAATTGCGAACGGCATAGAAGTAAAGGTTAAGCAAGCCGCGCCGTCGCCTCAGATACGCGAAAGCATTGAAAAGCCTGCGCCGCAGGTTAAAACCGCGCCCGCGCTTCAACCCGACGAAGAGGAAACGCCTTTCAAGCGTATGCCTGAAAAACAGGAGGCGGTTCAACCCGCGCTTTGGGAAACACAGCCTCAGGCTTCGGCAAAACCTTTTCATAATCTCACCGAAGAAGACAAACGCGGAGTATTCGGCAGATTTTTAAGGTCGCTTCGCACAACTCATAAGAACGCAATTTTGTTTACGCTGTGTATGGATTTGAACAGCTTTTTCGAGGGTGAAAAACTTGTGCTTACGACCGACAGCGAAGCGGTGTTAAAGGGCTTGACACGTCCCGACAACGCGAATTTTATTTCCGAAACGCTTTTGGAGTTCGGCGTAAGTTCGCACGAAGTAAGGCTTGTAAAGGCTGGGGAAAGCGCGTACGATAAAGCCGTTGAAGAGCTTAAACACAATTTCGAAGGAATAGACGTAGAAATAAAATAATTTACAACTAAAAGGAGTAATTATATGGCAGGATTTAAAGGCGGAATGGGCGGCATGGGCAATATGCAGAACCTTATGAAGCAAGCCCAGAAAATGCAAGAACAAATGCAGGAAGCCGAAAAGGAGCTGGACGATTATGAAATAGTCGGGCTTTCGGGCGGCGGCGAAGAGGGCGACGAAACCGTAGTCGTATATATGAACGCGAAAAAAATAATCAACGGTATCGAATTCGGCAGTAAGCTTTCGGAAACGGTTGACATAACCGACGAGGACGATATTGAAATGCTCGAAGATTTGATTATGGCGGCTATTCTCGACGGTTATAAAAAGGCGGACGAGGTGTACGAAAAAAAGATGGGGCATTTTGCGAATGCGGGCAAAGGTTTGATTTAAAGTTTAAGCAGGGGTGAAGATAATGGACGAAAAGAAACGCATGGCGGACAAAATTTTAAAAGACGTGGAAAAGAGCGATAAAGCTGCGGCTTTGTGCGCTGAAGCGAAAAAGTTATACGCCGAAAAAAAATTCAAGGAAGCTATTAAAATTTGGCGCACGGCGGCAGAAAGCAAAAGTGCTGAAGCGCTATATATGCTCGGCATATGCTACAACTACTATCTCGGCGTCGAGGACGAGGTTTCTAAGGAAGAGTGCGGCGCGGCTGCAAGCGGTTACTTTTTAAAGGCGGCGGAACTCGGACACGCGGAAGCGCAGTGCTTTACCGCGCTGTGCTACAATTACGGAATAGGCGTAGAAAAAGACCAGGAAAAAATGCTGTACTGGTTTAATAAATCGGCGGAACAAAATTGTACCAGAGCAATGAACAATCTCGCTTACTTTGCAGATAACGGCATAGGCGTAAAAAATCCCGATAAGCAATACGAGGAATCGTTTGCATGGTATAAGCGGTCTGCGGATTTGGGCGACGCAATCGGACAGACGGGTGTCGGCGACTGCTACTTCGACGGAAAAGGCGTAAAAAAAGACATACAGGAAGCGCTGAAATGGTATAGGCTTGCCGCAGAACAGGGCAATGCGGACGCGCTTTTCGGTTTGGGCTACTGCTATGATTACGGTTTGGGCGTACACAGGAACATAACGCAGGCTTTCGAATACTACAAAAAAGCGGCTATGCTTAATCACGGCAAAGCGCAGTGCTATATCGGCTACTTCTACGAAAGCGGCGAAGGCGTTGCAAGAAACTTGTCGGAAGCGATAACGTGGTACGAGCGTTCGGCGGCAAACAATTATTTTCAGGCGTTCTGTAATTTGGGCTGTCTGTACGAACAGGGCGTTGGCGTTAAACGTGACATACATAAAGCGCTGGAAATGTACGAAAGGGCGGGTGAGCTCGGCTGTGCAATGGCGCTCAGCAATATTGCAAAGGTTTACGAGTTCGGTAAAGGCGGCGTCAAAACCGATATGAATCTCGCTATGGAGTATTATGAAAAAGCCGCGCGCGAAGGCGACGAGGAAGCGCAGTTCAATCTCGGTCAGCATTATCTTAAAGGCGACTGCGTAGAGCAGAACGAAGAACTTGCGGCGTACTGGTTTTTGCAGGCGGCGGAAAACGGCGACTCTGACGCGCAGTGCAAAATCGGTACTTTGTACATGCAGGGTATCGGCGTTGAAGAGGACGAAGAAAAAGGTTTTCAATGGATACACGAAGCCGCGCTTCAAGAAGACGTTGACGCGCTGTATCTTACGGGCTTGTGCTATCAGGAAGGTATGGGCGTAGAAGCTGATTTGGACGAAGCGCGCGACTGGTATGAAAGAGCGGCGGAGCTTGGCGATAAACGCTCGAAAAAAGCTCTGAAAAAACTTAAATAATATGCCCGATAAGAATAATATTATCGACCAGATTATATCCAACGCGAGCGCAGGCGATAATAAAATCGAAGTAGTGCAGAACGAAACCGCAGATTTATCCGATGAAGAGGAATTGTGCCGTAAAGCGGAGGCGCTTTCGGACGAAGGCAACAAAGAAGAAGCGTTTAAGCTTTGGCTTGCGGCGGCGGAATACGGCGGCGCGTTTGCGCAGTTTAACGTCGGCTACTGCTATTTGGAAGGATTGGGAACCGACTGCGACGAAGTAAAAGCTGCGGAGTGGTTGAAAAAATCAGCCGAACAAGGTTTACCTTTGGCTCAGTATAATCTTGGCGTATGTTACGAATACGGCGAGGGTGTTCAGGAAGATTTAAGCATGGCGGCACTGTGGTACGGAAAGGCGGCGGAACAGGGCAACGAATACGCGGAATGCGCTTTCGGTGTTTGCTATTTGAACGGCAAGGGCGTTGATAAGGACGCAAAGGAAGCGGTACGCTGGTTTAACCTTGCCGCCGAACAGGATTTTGCCTCTGCTAAGTCTTATTTGGGCGAGTGCTATCTCGACGGCGAAGGCGTCGAAGCGGATAAAAACAAGGCGTTGTCGCTTCTTTTTGAAGCGGCGGAAGAAGATTACGCGCCCGCGCTTCATCGTCTGGCAACTTGCTATGAGGAAGGTAACGGAGTCGAAAAAGATTTAAAAAAGGCATTTGAAAATTACGAAAAAGCCGCCGCTCAATATTATCCGCCCGCACAATACAGGCTTGCGCTTATGTACGATAACGGCATTGGCGCGGAAAGGGATTTGGTAAAAGCGGTAGACCTTTATAAGCGTTCGGCAGAGCAAGGCAATGCGGAAGCGCAGAATGCGTACGGCTGGTGCTTCGAGGTCGGTAAAGCAGTAAAAAGAGACCCCTTTGAAGCTATCCGGTGGTTTAGACGGGCCGCAAAACAGGGCAATATGCGCGCACAGTATAATCTTGCAATGTGTTACGAGGAAGGTCACGGTATATCCGTCGACCCGTACAAAGCTTATGTTTGGCATGCTAAAGCGGCGGAGCAGGGCGACGACAGGGCCCAGCTTCACTTAGGTTGGTGCTATCTTGTAGGCAACGGCGTGAAGCCCGACGGAGAACAGGCGTTCTTATGGCTGAGTAAATCGGCGGAACAAGGTAACTCACAGGCTTTAAGCGACGTAGGATATTGCTATAATAAAGGCGTCGGCGTTAAAAAAGATTATGCTAAAAGCTTAGCTTGTTATATCAAGGCGGCGGAGCAGGGCAACGCTATGGCTGCCTATAACGTAGGTTGCGCATACAGGCGCGGAAGCGGAGTTAAAAAAGACAAGCGCGAAGCGATTGCGTGGTATGAAAAAGCGGCGGAGCTCGGCGATACGGACGCAATGATTTCACTGGGCAGAATGTACGAACGCGGCGAGGGAATTGAAAAAGATTTGAACACGGCTTACGCCTGGTATAAAAAAGCTTTTGACGGCGGAGAAAGCTTGGCGGAATTAATCTTAAATAAAAGGAAATTCAGAAAAATAACGGGCGGCGATTAAGGCCGACGGAAGATATTTATGGACGTATTTATAGAACCTATCGGAAAATTAATAAACGAGTTTTCAAAGCTTCCAGGAGTCGGTAAAAAAACCGCCCAGCGCTACGCCTATAAAATTATAGGTATGAGCGACGCGGAGGCAAAAACTTTTGCAGAAAGTATTTTATCATGCAAACGCAAAGTAAGGTATTGCAAGGTCTGCGGTAACTTTACCGAAGAAGAGGTATGTGCAA
This sequence comes from uncultured Christensenella sp., assembly GCA_910585705.1. Classification (GTDB taxonomy): domain Bacteria; phylum Bacillota; class Clostridia; order Christensenellales; family Borkfalkiaceae; genus Coproplasma. Next base: position 686,467 of record CAJUER010000001.1, on the reverse strand, counting down.
TCTGCAAAACGCGCGACGGCTCGGCAATATGCGTAGTTAAGGAGCCTAAGGACGTAATCGCAATGGAAAAACTGCACGAGTTCAAGGGTGTTTACCATGTGTTGCACGGAGTTATAAGTCCTATGGACGGAATAGGTCCCAACGATATACGCATTAAGGAGCTGTTAGCCCGCGTTTCCGACGGAACGGTGCAGGAAGTGATTATGGCGACCAACCCCGACGTTGAGGGCGAAGCGACTGCAATGTACATCGCAAAAATTTTGAAGCCTTTGGGCGTGAAGGTCACGCGGCTTGCGCACGGCATACCCATAGGCAGTGAACTCGAATACACCGACGAGGTAACGCTTTCACGCGCCCTGTCGGAAAGAAAGCTAATTTGAATTTGCGCAAGGAGTAAACTATGAAAATTTCTGTTTTGGGCTGCGGAAGATGGGGCTCGTTCATTGCCTGGTATCAGGCAACCGTTTTGAATAACGAGGTTACAAGCTGGGGTCCCGAAGGCGAGTATTCCTATGAAATATTGAAAAACACGGGCAAAAACGACTATGTTACGCTCGATAAAAGAATAACTTTAACCTGCGATTTGAAGCAGGCTGTGGAAAGCGCGGAGGTAATAATAATTTCCATTTCCTCGCAGGGCTTGCGCGGCTTTATGCAGAAAATAGTTCAGTACGACGTGAAGGACAAGCCGTTCGTGCTGTGTATGAAGGGCATAGAAGAAAGCACGGGCAAGCGCCTTTCGGAAGTGTTGGAGGAAAACGGTATTCCTTCCGCAAATATTGCGGTGTGGGTAGGTCCGGGACACATTCAGGCTTTTACGCAGGGCATACCCAACTGTATGGTTATAGACAGTAAGAACGATGAATTAAAGCGCCGCCTTGCGGACGGCTTTAAAAGCAATTTGATAAGGTTCTATTACGGAAACGATTTGATAGGAACGGAAATAGGAGCGGCGGCAAAAAACGTTCTCGGCATAGCCGCAGGCGTGCTTGACGGGAGCGGCTATGTAAGTTTAAAAGGTCCTTTAATGGCGCGCGGCGCCAACGAGGTCGGAAGATTAATTGAAGCTCTCGGCGGTAAATTTACTTCCGCATACGGGCTTGCCCATCTAGGCGACTACGAGACCACGCTGTTTTCCGAATATTCTCACAATAGAAAGTACGGCGAGATGATGGCGCAAGGGCACAAGTTCGATAAACTTGCGGAAGGGGTCATGACGGCGAAAGCAATGAAGAAGCTGGGCGACAGGCTCGGCGTGGATTTGCCAATAACGGATGCGGTTTATAAAGGCTGTTTCCTTGCAAATCCTTTCGAGGGCGGCGACGGCGCAAAGGCGTGCATGGATATAATTTTGAAATTATTTGAACGCAGCACTAAAAGCGAGTTTTAAAGTACGCAGGTCGCTTTATTTGGTTTTAAAAATTTTTAATATATACGAGGCAAAATTTTGATTAGGAACGATTTAAGAAACGTAGCGATTATCGCGCACGTCGATCACGGCAAAACAACGCTTGTCGACGCAATGTTAAAGCAAAGCAACACCTTCCGCGACAACCAGTCGGTTGACGAAAGGGTTATGGATTCGGGCGATTTGGAGCGTGAAAGGGGTATAACCATTCTCGCAAAAAACACTTCTATACACTATAAGGACGTAAAGATAAACGTCGTCGATACTCCGGGACACGCTGATTTCTCGGGCGAGGTTGAACGTGTAATGATGATGGTCAACGGCGTTCTCGTACTCGTGGACGCGGCGGAGGGACCTATGCCGCAGACGCGTTTTGTAGTGCAGAAAGCGCTTGAAATGGGTCACAGACTTATAATTGTCGTCAACAAAATCGACCGTCCCGACGCAAGGCTAAACGAGGTGCAGGACGAAATTTTAGAGCTTCTACTCGAACTTGACGCCTCCGACGATCAGCTTATGTCGCCCGTAGTATGGTGTTCGGGCAGGGACGGAACCGCCACTTTGGACCTAAACGAAAAGGGCAAGGACCTGACGCCCCTTTTTGAAACTATCCTCAGCCATATCAAGCCGATGGAGGTTGACGAAAAGGGACCCGCGCAGGTACTCGTTTCCTCTATCGATTATAACGATTACGTCGGGCGTATAGGCATAGGCAGAATAGAACGCGGAAGCGTAACTCAGGGACAGGGTGTTGTCGTCACCAACTACAACAACATTCACCTTAAAACGCAGGGTAAGCTGGTCAACCTTTATCAGATAGAGGGCTTACAACGCACGCCGTGCGAAACCGCAAAGGCGGGAGACATAGTCTGTTTTTCCGGACTTGAAAAAATAAACATAGGCGATACAGTCTGCTCGCCCGACTGCGTTGAAGCTCATAAATTTGTAAAGATTACCGAACCGACCGTCGAAATGACTTTCTCGGTCAACGATTCGCCGTTTGCCGGTAAGGACGGAAAGTGGGTAACGACCCGTCATATCCGCGACAGGCTTTTCAGGGAGCTTTTGCGCGACGTTTCCTTGCGCGTTGAGGAAACGGACTCGGCGGACAGCTACCGCGTCTGCGGCAGGGGCGAAATGCACCTCTCTATTTTAATTGAAAATATGCGCCGCGAAGGTTACGAATTTCAGGTATCCACTCCGAAAGTTATGTTTAAGGAAATCGACGGAGTGCGTTACGAACCTATGGAAAAATTGATAGTCGACGTTCCCGACGACGCTACTGGCGCGGTGTTCCAGAGCATGGGCAATCGCAAGGGCGAGCTTCTGCATATGAGCGCGATCGGTACTCGCACGCGCCTTGAATTTGTCGTACCCGCGCGCGGACTTTTCGGCTATAAATCCGAGTTTTTGACTTCGACCAAAGGAGAGGGTGTTATGAACAGCGTGTTCTTCGAATACCAGCCTTACAAGGGTGAGCTTTCCAGAAGAGACACGGGTTCGCTCGTCGCGTTCGAAACGGGCGAAGCCGTAACTTACGGTCTTTTCAACGCGCAGGGCAGGGGTACGCTGTTTATCGGCGCGGGCACGCCCGTATACGAGGGTATGGTTATCGGTGAAAGCCCCAAAAGCGACGATTTGAACGTGAACGTGTGCAAAACCAAGCATCTCACGAACACTCGTTCCAGCGCCAGCGACGACGCGCTCCGCTTAATCACTCCCAAGAAAATGAGTCTCGAAGAATGTCTTGAATTTATCGGCGACGACGAGCTTTTGGAAATTACGCCTAAGAATATCCGTATAAGAAAGCGCATTTTAAACGGCGAGCTTCGCGCAAAAGCAAACGCTAAACTCAGAAAAGGCATAAATTAAAATTTTACCGCATATATAAATACCACCCGTAATGGGTGGTATTTTATTTTGCGGAGGCAGTATGGACAGCGTAGCACATTCAATCAATATCGAGCAGTGCAAAAGAATTTCGGTTACCGCGATAGACAGCGTTGACGCGTTTTCCGATAAACAGATAATACTTTCTTATCAAGGCGGAAGAATTATAATTTCGGGCAACGAAATGAAGATAGTCAACTTTTCCAAAACGGGCGGTACGTTTGCCGCTACGGGTGAAATAATTTCGGTCAGATACGCGGCAAAGGGTCTCGGGTTCAAGTCAAGGCTGTTCAAATAAATGCAGATTTTTATTTTTATAACCTGTGCTTTCTGCGGCGTAATAAGCGGCGTAGTTTACGATATCTTGTATATTGCAAGATGCGCTGTTTGCGGAATCCGCAAGGAAGCGTTTACGTTAAAGGACAGAATTTTTACGATAGCCTGCGACGTGGTCTATTGTCTTATATTCTGCGCAATGTTCATTTTTACGTCCGTGATGTTCAACTTTTACGAGCTTCGCCTCTATATGCTTATCGGCTGTATACTCGGTGCGCTCACTTATTTAAAAAGTTTCCATGTAATCGTTGCTTTTTTTGTTAAGAAAGTGTATAATAAAATCACACGGAAAAAATCAGCGAAAATCAAGGAAACTTAAATGAACGAGGAAAAGCACAACCGCTTTTTTGCGGCGGTCACGGTAAACGCAATAATTTTGATTGTAATTCTTGTAGCGGTTATTATTTACCAGCTGGTGAATTATTTTATACTCGATAGTCGCCGCGACGATCTTACAAACGATATAGAATTTTATACTCAGGAAGCTTTGAAAGCCGAAAACAGCCTTGACTATTATAAATCTTACGACTATCTTTTGGATAAAGCGTTTGAAAAAGGTTTTGTCTTCGGAAAGTAATATGAAAATAAGCGTAATAGACGTTGGTTCTAATTCCGTCCGCCTTGCAACTATGGCAGACGGAAAAACTTTATATAAGCGTATGAACACTACGCGGCTGGGCGAAGGGCTTTACCTAAGCGGACTTATTTCGGAAGCGGCGGCGGAGCGTACGGCGCAGGCGGTCGCGGAATTTTATGCTTTGGCAAAGCACGACGGAGCGCGGAAAATTTACGTCTTTGCAACCGCCGCAGTCCGTTCGGCGCCGAACCGTAATATCTTTCTTGAAAAGGTCGAAAAGTTGTGCGGCGCGCAAGTGGAAGTTATAAGCGGCGAAACGGAAGCGCAGATAGGCATACTCGGCGCGCTTAAAGGACGAGACGGCGGTATTATCGACGTCGGCGGGGCGAGTACCGAAGTCATAATAAACAGCAACGGCAAAACCGTTTATTCCAAAAGCGTGAATATCGGCGCGGTTCGCCTTTTCGACGCGGCGGGGCGCGACAAAAGCGAACTTTTGAAAATTATTGAAAGAAGCGCGGAGGAGTTCGGCGACTTCCCTGCGCAGGAATATGATTTTGTCGCGATAGGTGGCACCGCCGGCAGACTTGCGGCAATCGAACATAATCTCAAAGAATACCGTCCCGAAATTACTCACGGCACGGTTTTTACTTTGGACGGGCTTTCGGCAATGGCTGATAGACTTTTAAATATGTCGGTAGAACAAATCCGTTCGACTACGGTTTGCGGAAAATCTTCCGAGCTTGTGGGCGGAGGTGCGCTATTGTTGTGTGCGGTTATGCGCAAATTCGGCGTAAAAAAAATCGCCGTTTCCGAAAGCGACAATCTGGAAGGATATTTTTATCTTAAAGAAGGTATAAAATGAAGCGTACGGCGTTTTTTGTATTAAACTGCATAATTTCGCTTGCGCTCGCGGCGGTCTGCGCGTACATCTGCGCGGTGGACGGCGCAACGAAAAATCTGCCCGACGCTTTCGCCGTGTTTTTTTCTGTAATGTTTTTAAGCGTGCCGCTTTCGTGCTTTCTGCACGAGCTCGGTCATGTTATTTGCGGCGCTACGGTAAAGATAATCGCAATTCCCGAGTTTAAGTTTTTTTCTTCTTCGAGCGTGAAATTGAAACCCCGCACCGATAAAAACTTAAAACCGAAAATTATTTTTACCGCGCTCGGCGGTCTTACCGTAAACCTAATCTGTATAATACTCGGCATAATTGCGCTGTGCATGCACGCGGTTCCTGCGGAGATAAGCGGAATTTTACCGTTTTCGTTTTACCTTTTTATGCTGAACGCTCTGCCTTTCCGTTATTCGGGCGGCAAGTCGGACGGGCTTATTGTCTACGATCTGATTAAAAATACCGATGAATCGAAGGTTATGCTTGCGGTGCTTTGCGTTCAGGCGCAAATTATTAAAGGCAAACCTGTTTCCGAAGCGGACGGTGAGCTACTGTTCGGCGTTCCGCAGATAAGGGAGGACGACGAAAGCTTCATAGCGCTTACGGAGCTTAGATATGAGTATTGCTTAGCCAAAGGTCAAACCGAAGAGGCGCAAAAGTATAAGGCGCGCCTTGACGATCTGCAAAAATACCTGTAAATTTTTGCGTTTCAGCTAATTCTGTAAAGCTTTCCGAAGCAGTGCGGGCATACTCTGCCCCAAACTTCCGCCTGTGATTTGCAGACGTGGTTGCCGCAACTTCCGCACTCGAAAAATTCATTTAAAAGGTCAAAATTTTTTGCGTTTTCACATATGGTTTTTTTCATGAAAAAAGTATGTGCAAAACGCATTTTTTAATGCTTTTCGGCATGCTTTCTGCCCTTAATTTCTTGCTTTTGATTATATAATATGGTATAATTTAAAAAGACAGAATAATTAATTTCAGGGGTTAAAAAAATGCGTAATAAAGTAAACACCAGTTACGACGCTGACAGCTTAAAGGCGTTAAAAGGTCTTGAACCTGTTCGCGAGCATCCCGGTATGTACATCGGACCCACCGATGAAAAAGGGTTGCATTGCCTCGTCAGGGAAGTTATCGACAACTCTATCGACGAAGCGCTTGCGGGCTACTGTAACCGCATAGACGTTGTTATTACCGAAGACGGTTCGTGCTCGGTCAAGGACAACGGCAGGGGAATACCTACAGGCATTAATAAGGAGGAGGGAATAAGCGGCGTAGAGCTTGCGCTTACCAACCTCAACGCCGGAGGTAAATTCGGCGGCGGAAACAAGGCGGGCGGTTATAAAATTTCTTCCGGTCTGCACGGCGTCGGCGTTTCCTGCGTAAACGCGCTTTCAGATACTCTTACTGCCGAAGTTAAGCAGAACGGTCACATTTTCCGTCAAGTCTATCATTGCGGAATTCCCGAATCGCCTTTAAAAAAGCTTGGCAAGACGGATGAAACCGGTACGACTATTACGTTCCACCCCGACGCAACCGTTTTCGAAACAATCGATTTCAACTATGACACGCTTAAAACCCTTTTGAGGGAACTTTCCTATCTGAACAAAGGGCTTACGCTTACGCTCACGGATAAGCGCGGCTCGAAGATAAGGGAGGACGTTTTCTGTTACGAAGGCGGCGTAGTTCACTTTATTCAGGATATAAACAAGGGCAAAAACGTGCTGTTTTCCGAACCCGTTTATTTCGAAGATTCGGAAGGCGACGACAAATTCCTTGAAATCGCTATTCAGTACAACGACGGATACAGCGAGCAGATTTTCCCGTTCTCTAACAATATCCGTCAGCCCGACGGCGGAACTCACCTTGACGGTTTTAAATCCGCATTGACAAAGGTAATAAACGACGCGGCTAAACGCTTGAACCTTATAAAAGAAAGCGGCAAACTTTCGGGCGATGACGTCCGCGAAGGCATAACCGCAGTAGTTTCCGTTAAAATTGCCGACGCCCAGTATGAAAGCCAGACGAAGAGCAAGCTTTGCTCGACCTACGTCAGAACTTTCGTATACAAGGCTGTCGTAGAAAAATTCGGCACGTTCCTCGAAGAACATCCCGCTGAAACGAAAGAGCTTGTTTTGCGTTGTCTTACCGCACAGCGCGCAAGAGAGGCGGCAAGACTCGCCCGTGAAGAAACGCACAGAAAGGGCGTCCTCGAATCGACTAAGCTTCCCGGCAAACTAGCGGACTGTTCGGACAAGCGTTCGGAGCTTTGTGAAATTTATATAGTCGAGGGCGACTCTGCAGGCGGTACGGCAAAGCAGGGCAGGGACAGGCGCTTTCAGGCAATTCTGCCTTTGCGCGGAAAAATTCTTAACGTTGAAAAAGTCAGAATCAACCGCGTACTCGAAAACGAAGAAATCAAAGCAATGATTACCGCATTCGGTTGCGGCATACAGGAAAACTTCGACGAAAGCAAACTGCGTTACGACAGAATTATTATTATGACCGACGCCGACGTAGACGGCTCGCATATTAGAATTTTGCTTTTAACCTTCTTTTTCCGCTATATGCGTCCACTCGTTGAAAACGGACACGTTTACGCGGCTCAGCCTCCCCTCTACAAGGTATCGGGCAAAGGCATACCCGAAACATATTTGTACGACGACAAGGCTTTGGAAGAATTCAGAAACAGCTATAACGGTAAGTTCGAGCTTCAACGCTATAAAGGTCTCGGCGAAATGAACAAAGAACAGCTTTGGGAAACGACGATGGACCCTTCAAAGCGCACGCTCGTAAGAATAAACGTAGAAGACGCGGTGGAAGCCGACAAAACTTTCGCGCTTTTAATGGGCGAACAGCCCGAACTCCGCCGCCAGTTCATAGAAGATAACGCAAAGCTCGTTGCGGAGCTTGACGTATAAGAGAGGTAAAAAAGGAAAAATGGCAAAAAAAGAAACCAGTCCCGAGCTGACCGCTGAATTCAAAAAAACTCTTGCTATGACAAAATTGCTCGACGTCGAGGTTGACGAAGAGCTGAAAAAATCATTTATCGCTTATGCAATGGCGGTAAACGTCTCCCGCGCTATTCCCGACGTAAGGGACGGCTTGAAGCCCGTTCACCGCAGAATACTATATTCCATGCACGAGCTCGGTTTATACTCCGACAAGGCGTTCAGAAAATGCGCGCGTATAGTCGGTGATTGCTTGGGTAAATATCACCCTCACGGCGACACTTCCGTGTATGACGCGCTTGTAAGACTTGCTCAGGATTTCTCGATAAACTTCCCCCTTGTCGAAGGACACGGAAACTTCGGTTCAGTCGACGGTGACCCCGCCGCAGCAATGAGATATACGGAAGCGAGACTTTCTAAGCTTTCTTCCGAAATGCTGCGCGATTTGGACAAGGAAACCGTTGACTTCTATCCTACGTTCGACGATACGGGAATGCAGCCTACGGTTTTGCCTTCGCGCTTCCCTAATATGCTTGTAAACGGCTCCGACGGTATAGCCGTCGGTATGGCGACTAATATTCCGCCTCACAATCTCGGCGAAGTTATAGACGGCGTTGTGGCAATGATAGATAAGCCCGATATCGAAGTGGACGAGCTTATGCAGTACGTTCCCGCACCGGACTTCCCTACGGGCGCGCTTATAATGGGCAGAAGCGGAATTAAAAAGGCTTACAGGACGGGAAGAGGCAACATAACAATCCGCTCGCGCTGTGAAATAGAAGACTATCAGTCGGGTAACCAGACGCGCACCCGAATTGTCGTAACGGAAATTCCTTATCAGGTAAACAAGGCAAAGCTCATAGAAAGTATAGCCAACCTCGTAAAGGATAAGCGTATCGAAGGTATATCCGACATACGCGAAGAATCCGACCGCGACGGTATGCGCATAGTTATAGAAATCAAAAAGGATGCAAACGCGCAAGTCGTTTTGAATACTCTGTACAAGCACACGAATTTGCAGATTTCCGACGGTATTATTATGCTTGCGCTCGTTGACGGCACGCCGAAAATTCTCAACCTGCGCGAATGTATTTTCTATTACCTCGAACACCAGAAGGAAATTATTACCCGCCGTACCAGGTACGAACTTGTAAAGACGGAAGAGCGCGCCCACATTTTGCGCGGTCTGGTAATAGCTCAGGCGCACATTAACGAAGTAGTAAGAATCTGCCGCAACGCGGTTGACAAGGCGGACTGCGTGCAGAAGCTTACCGCTAATTTCGAGCTTGACGAACGTCAGGCAAACGCGGTAGCGGAGTTAAGACTTTACAGACTTTCTCATCTCGAAGTTGACAAATTGAAGGAAGAGCTTGCACAGCTCGAAGCTATAATAAAAGATTTGAAGGACATTCTCGAACACGAGAGCCGCGTTTACGAAATTATCAAAAACGACCTTCTTGAAATCAAACGCAAGTATCCTTCGGTAAGAAGGACTGAAATCGCGATAGATTTCGACGGCGACATCGAAGACGCGGACCTTATCCCCGTAGAGCAGGTTGTCGTATCAATGACTCACGGCGGTTATGTAAAACGTCTTCCCGTTGCGGAATACAAGGCGCAGCATCGCGGCGGCACGGGCATTACGGCTCACCGTCCCAAAGAGGAAGACTTTGTCGAGCAGATGTTCGTATGTTCTTCGCATGACGATATTCTTCTGTTCTCGAACTTCGGTAAGGTTTATAAAATCAAGGCTTACGAAATTCCCGAAGCTCAGCGCACGGCACGCGGCAGGGCGATTGTAAACATAGTTCAGATTGCACAATACGAAAAAATCAACACACTTATACCTATGCCCGAAAAGGCGGAGGGCTACGTTGTGTTTGCTACAAAAAAAGGTCTTATCAAGAAGACGAGAATGGGAGAGTTTAAGCGTATCAACCGCAACGGTAAGATTGCGATTAAACTTCTTGACGACGACGATTTGATTTCCGTTGAAATTACGACGGGCAAGAAAGAAATTATTATGGCTTCGCGTTCGGGTAAATGTATTCGCTTCTCCGAAAAGGACGTACGCAAAACCGGTCGCGGCACTGCCGGCGTAAAGGGAATGAGACTTTCATCTGGCGACAATATCGTCGATATGCTGGTTGTCGATAAAAACAAAGACGTATTGACCGTTACGTCGAACGGTTATGGCAAGCGTTGCGATATATCCGAATACAGACTGCAAGGCAGAGCCGGTATGGGTATAAAAGCGGGCGTGTTCAATTCGGTTACGGGTAACCTCGTAAACCTTAAACAGGTCAGCGACGAGGACGATTTGATGATAATATCCAATGGCGGAACGGTAATAAGAATGCACTGCTCGGATATTTCGCGCATAGGCAGAAACACGAAAGGCGTAAGGCTTATGCGTATCAAAGGCGCGAACAACAAAGTTGCAACGGTTGCGATAACCGAATATGACGACGAAGTTGAAACGCAGGCGCCCATTGAGAAGTCCGCGCCCGTTGAAGCGGCTTCTACGGAAAATGTGAAAGACGTGCAGGAGGAAAAGCCCGAAACTACGGAAAAACCCGTAAAGGAAAAGGCAAAATCCGAAGATAAAAAGAACGATAAAAAATAACGGAAATATTTAAAGCTCGCGGACAGTTTGTCCGCGAGCTTTTTAATATCTCTTAAAATCGAGCTAACAAAAACGTTTTTATCTTGTCGGCATTTTGAAATCTTTCAAAGCCGTGTTCAGATAGTCGTTAAACGGCTTCATCGCTTTAAAAATTTCAACCGACTTTTTCACAAACGATTCACCGTCGGCGACTTCTTCATCGGTCATAAAATACTCCGTGTACCACGATTTGAATTTTAAGTATTCGGCTTGCGGGTGTTCTTTATCGTAACCCGACGGAACGTTTTTCAAAGCCGTGCCTTTTATGGTAAAATACTTTTTAAATTGCGCGTCGTTTATGATTTTATCCAATTCTTTGGGGTGTGCCGCAATATAGTCGCGCACCATTGCCGTCGCGTTTGAAAACATATCCGCAAACAATCCGCCGCCTAAAAAAGTGCCGCCGTTCGGCTTAATCATAACGTAGTAGCCGACAGGAATAGGCAGTTTTCCCATCGATGAAATATGCGCCCTGAAAGAGGGGTTGTAAGGCGACTTGTCGTGGCTGAATCTTGTGTCGCGTACGAGCTTGAACGTAAGCTCTTTTGGTACGTTGTGCAAAACGCTTTGGTCAAATTCGCCTATGCCGTAAATAAGCTGTTGAACCAACTGCTCGAACTGTTCGTTCGCGGCTTTATTCTCTTTTTTGTGTTCGTGATACCATTCGCGGTTGTTGTTTACGGAAAGCTCCGCAAGGTAGTTCAGGATAAGTTCTGTGTTCATCTTTTCTCCTTTATTTAATTTTTTATCTCTGCGCTTTTACAAATGCAGAGTACGCTTTTTCAAGAATTTCCGCGCTTTCTTCATCGGAAATATTCGCTCCGCCCGTTGCAATCATTGTCGCAACGCCGTGAGTAAAGACAATAAGCATAATATAAACTTCTTTTATGCCTTCTTCGGAAATCCCCAGTTTTTCGGCAAGCTGTTTTGTCGCCTGCTTGTCGCCCATCCATTCGTAAATATCGTTGAAGCTGTTCAGTCCGTTAAGTTTACGGAAGAAGAGCAGCTTGAACAAATTTGTTTCATACTTTGCAAAAGCAACGTTTGCCTTCGCCATACTTTCAAGCATTGCATTTTTATCCACGCGCGAATAGATGAATCCGTTATAAAACTGCATAGCCGCGCCGTAAAGCTCGTGCCTTAAAGTTTCCATCTTGCTGAAATAACTGTAAATCGGCTGAACGGAATAGCCCATATGCTTAGCCACGCTACGCGCGTTCACGCTTTCAAAACCGTTTTCCCTCGTCATTTGCAGTGCGGTCTGTAATATTTCCTGTTTGTCTACTGTCTGTTTCGGCATAGTGTGACCTTTTATAATTACAAATGTTATATAACATTTGTAATTATAAATTAAAAGCATACTCCTGTCAAGTATTTTAACATATTATAGGGGGAGGAGAGCAAAAAAAGAGTGCGAACTGTCTCGCACTCTTTTTAAGTAATTTTATGCTGTTATTTTTCTGAGGAGATTTCCGCTTGCGCCGCCTGTTGCTTTTTCTTTTTGTTGGAAGCGGAAGGCATTATGGCGTGCATAATATCTATCAGCCAGCCGGATATCGGGAAAGCCGCTTCTATAACAACGACTATAATCAATATTTTGGAATATTCCCATTTTATATCTTTCCAGCCTATAAACAGAAGCTCGGTAATTTGCGGAACGGCAAATGCGGTTACGCAAAGCGCAAGCATAGTTATGCAGAGTACCGCTCTGAACATGTTGAACGGACGGCATATTCTGTACACCATTACAAGACCTGAGAAGGTGAGGGCAATCATACACATCGGCAGATAGTGCTGACCGAACTCGTCTGGCGCAATTACGTTAGTCAGATACATTGACATAACGCAGACAATCATTAGAATCGCACCTGAAATTGCGCCGCTCATTACATGCGTAATAAATTTACCTTGCACCCTGTCCTTGTTGGGCTGTAACGAAAGGAAGAACGAGGGAATTGCTATTATGCAGATTTCCAGCAAAAGAACGTTCTGCGGCATAAACAGGTAAGGCACCTGCATGGCAATGCAAAGCGTTGCAAGTATCGCCGTAAACAGCGTCTTCATCAAATATAGCGAGGACGAGTTTTTGATGTTGTTTATAACTCTGCGTCCTTCGGCAACAACCTTCGGCATAGAATTAAAGTTATTGTCCATAAGCACAAGGTGGCTTACGTTTCTTGCCGCTTCGCTTCCCGAAGCAACGGAAATGGCGCAGTCCGCTTCTTTCAATGCAAGAATATCGTTTACGCCGTCGCCGGTCATTGCAACAGTGTTGCCTTCTGCTTTAAGCGAACGCACAAGCACGGCTTTCTGCTCGGGCGTAACTCTGCCGAAAACGGTGTATTTATTCGCAACGTTTTCAACCTCTTTCTCGTTCAATCCTTCAAGCGATATAAATTTATCTGCGTTTGTAATGCCTGCGCGCTTTGCAACTTCGCACACGGTAATGGGATTATCGCCCGAAATAACTTTTACGTTTACGTCGTTTTCGCCGAACCACTTAATCGTATCGATAGCATCTTCGCGGATATTGTCGGCAATTGAAATAACTGCAATGGGCTTCATTACGGCGGGCAATTTCTCGCCGACAATGGGGGAAGGGGAGTGCGCAAGCACGATTACTCTCAAACCCATCTGCGCGTACTGCTTCACTATTCTTTCCACCTTCGGCGGATAGGGTTTCAAAACGAATTCCGGTGCGCCCATACAGAACGTTCCGACGTCTTCGAACGTAACTGCGGAAAGCTTTCTCTTAGAAGAGAAGGGGATAGTGGTGCTTGCGCTCAGCTTGTCGCTGTAACCGAAGTGGTTATAAAGCGCAATCGAAGTCTGATTGTTGTTCTCTAACGCCGCAAGCATACTGCCCATAATATCATGCAGGGAGTGTTCGCCCACAGTATTGAGAATAACGCAGTCGTTTACTTTCATTCTGCCGTCGGTAATCGTTCCCGTCTTGTCGAGACATAAAACGTTCACCCTCGCCAGCATTTCCAAAGAATAAAGGTCTTGAACAAGCGTCTGGTTTTTCGCAAGCCTGACAACGCCTACGGCAAGCGCGATACTCGTTAAAAGCAACATTCCCGAAGGAATCATTCCTATAACTACCGAACAGGTGCGTTGTATTGCAAAGTTTATCTTTTCGTCGAATATAAATGAAGTAACGCCGGCTTCGGGGTCGTAGTTGCTTCTCGCAATGAAAAACATTCCTATGGCAATGGGAATTATAAGGCACGCAATTACCTTTATTATGAGCTTTGTCGAGTTCATAAGCTCGGAATTGGGGCGCTTATATTTCTTCGCTTTAGAGGTCAGCTTTTCAATATAAGTTTCCTTACCGACCTTTTCGACCCTGAATTTGCCGCTGCCGCTCGAAATAAAGCTGCCTGCGTATAAAATATCACCTACGGCTTTTTTAATGGCAACCGACTCGCCCGTTAAAAGGCTTTCGTTCACTTCTACAGTGCCCTCTGCGAGAATGCAGTCCGCAGGCACCTGGTTTCCGAGTTCGAGGACAAGCACGTCGTCCAGTACAAGTTCGCTTACGGGAATTTCGCACGTTTCCCCGTCGCGTATGACTTTTATGGTATTGGTCGCCAATATGGACAGCTTATCAATAGACAGCTTCGAACGGATTTCCTGAATTATGCCTATTACGATGTTCGCCGTCGTAATTATTATGACGAGGTAGTTTGTAATTCCTTTGGTGTTCGCGATAATAAGCGCTATGCCCGCAAGCAGACACAGCAGGTTGAAGAACGTGCAGATGTTGCCTATAAAAATGCTGGCATAGGAACGCGAATACTTTTTGTTCGTATCGTTGAAAAGGAACTGGGTAAATCTCGTCTGCACCTGTGCGGCGGAAAGACCTCTGTTCAGCTTAGGCGAAAACCTTTCCACCTTGCTGTTTACGCTTTTCTTCGGATGACGCTTAAAGTATTTAATAATCTTTTCTTTGTTGAATTCCTGCGCCTTGCCTTTCCCCGAGTCTTTTTTGTCTTCTTCGGAAGGCATAGCAAAATCGGCAGTCACAATATTTTCATCGGCGGACTGCGTCTGCAAATCTTCCTTTTTATCCTTTTTGTCGTTCAGCTTATAAAATATTTTACTCATATTCTACCGTATATAAAATTACTACGTATTTGATTATAGCATATCGCAATTTTTTTTTCAAGATATTAACGGTGATTTAATTGCAATTAAGTTATATTTGAAGTATAATTGTCTTGTTTATCGGAGGAAAAACTGTAAAATGCTCGATATTAACCTTATAAGGGAAAATCCGGAATTAGTTAAAAGCAATATAAAAAAGAAGTTTCAGGATAAAAAGCTTCATCTCGTGGACGAAGTGCTCGAACTCGATAAAAAGAAGCGCGAGCTTCAGTCTGAGGGAGACGCTCTCCGCGCCCAGCGCAACACGCTTGCAAAAAGCATAGGCACGTTAATGCGCGAGGGCAAAAAGGACGAAGCCGAAAAAGCCAAACAGCTTTCCAAAGACAACAACGAACGCATTGCGGCAATCGAGGCGGAAAGCGAGGAAATAGATAAAAAGCTGAAAAGCAATATGATGGCTATTCCTAACATAATCGCGGACGACGTTCCCATAGGAGAGGACGACAGCCGCAACGTCGAAGCTAAAACTTTTCTCGGCAATCCCGAAAAGCCTTTTGACGTTCCATATCACCTCGATATTCTTGAAAGTCTCGGCGGTATAGATTTGGAAGCTGCAAGAAGAACAAGCGGCAACGGCTTTTATTATCTTATCGGCGACGTGGCAAGACTGCACTCTGCAATTCTCACTTACGCGCGCGACTTTATGATAGATAAAGGTTTCACATACTGTATTCCGCCGTTTATGATAAGAAGCAACGTTGTTTCCGGCGTTATGAGCTTCGAAGAAATGGAAGGAATGATGTACAAAATCGAGGGCGAGGATTTGTACCTTATCGGCACGTCGGAGCATTCTATGATAGGCAGGTTTATGGGCGAAGTTCTGCCCGAAAGCTCCCTGCCGCAAACGCTTACTTCCTATTCGCCCTGTTTCAGGAAAGAGAAGGGCGCGCACGGTTTGGAGGAGCGCGGAATTTACCGTATCCACCAGTTCGAAAAGCAGGAAATGATTGTTCTTTGCAAGCCCGAAGAAAGCGACGAATGGTATGAAAAGCTTTGGAATTATACGGTTGAGCTGTTTGTTTCTTTGAAAATACCCGTAAGACAGCTTATATGCTGTTCGGGCGATTTGGCGGATTTGAAATATAAGAGCTGCGACGTGGAAGCGTGGAGCCCCAGACAGAAAAAATATTTCGAAGTGGGCAGCTGCTCGAACCTTACTGACGCGCAGGCAAGGCGGCTCGGCATAAAATACAAGAATACGAAGACGGGCAAAAACGAATTTGTGCATACTTTGAACAACACCGTTGTTGCTCCGCCCAGAATGCTTATTGCATTCCTCGAAAACCATCTGCAAGCCGACGGAAGCGTGACAATTCCCGAAGTATTAAGACCGTATATGGGGAATAAGGACAAAATAGTTCCCAAAAAGTAAAATTAAAGGACGCTTGTTTCAAGCGTCCTTTTTCAAAGTCTTTTTAAGTTTTTTTGCGGTGAATGCGGAAATTTTAAAACCTTTTTCCCTGATTTTTTGCAACTTAGCCGCAGGGAAACGTTTTTCCAAAGCAAGGTACAAAACTATTTCGCCTTTCAGTTTTGCGTCAAACTGTTTTAATGCTTCTTTGTCGTAATTGCCTTCGCGTATCGCAAGCAACGCGCGGACGTAAAACTCTGTCAGTTTTTTTATAAGCAAATCGGAAACGTAGGTATAAACGTCTTTTGAAAGTTTGGCTTTAACTTTTTTGAATTCCGCTCCTGCAATCAAAATTGCGTCTTTCAGTCCGTCGTCGAACTGCTCGTTCTCGCCGTTATATTTGACGGGCGCATAAAGGTACTTGTTAGCGCTTTTTGCGGAAAAGCCCGCAAATATATTGTAAAGGAAAGCGCAGTCGTTTTCCTTGAAATTCAGTCCTTTGAAAAGCGTAGTTTTTGCCGCAGCGCCTTGCGCGAAGCTTACAATCTCGTCGTCGCATTCGTTCAGTACTTTTATAAACAACTTTACGTCGTTCAGCTCAAAGTAGCGCGGCGCAATGAATAAATATTTTCCTTTCGCCTGTTTTATGTATTCGGCAAGACCCGCCTCGTTATTCTCGGTGTATATCAGTTCAACTTCATCATAAGAAGAAGCTGTGCGCTCGTCTTCGGGGCGGCCGCAAATGACAATAGTCAACAATTTCTTCATAACAGGAATTATATAATAAATAATTATATTTGTCAAGGACTGTTCACTTTACGTTTGATATTTTATTGCGCGTATGGTATACTTTATAAGAAATGAATTTAGTGTTTTTTGATATCGAGTGTGCAGTAGTCAGAAAGACGGTTGCGAAAATCTGCGCTTTCGGCTACGTCGTCTGCGACGAAAAATTCAATATACTGAAGAAAGAAGATATCCTCGTAAATCCGCGCGGCGAGTTCCGCCTTACCGACAGAAAGGGCGATAAGGGCTTGGTTCTGCCTTACGAATACGATGAGTTTAAAAAACAACCCACTTTCCCGAACGTTTATCCCTATATAAAGGAGCTTTTGGAAAACGGCGAAAATGTGGTTTTGGGACACTCCACAATGAACGACGTAAAGTATCTAAATCTCGAAACAAAGCGTTTCCGTCTGCCGTCGTTCAACTTCAAATTTTCCGACAGCCAGCTGCTTTATATGACTTATGTAAACGATTTTTCGCACCAGTTCGGGTTAGAGCAAATTGCCCGCGAGCTGGGTGTGGAATTTGTTCCGCACCGCGCGGCGGACGACGCTTACGCAACTATGCGCATAGTCGAAGCAATGTGCAAAGCCAAGAATTGCAGCTATCGAGAGCTTATAAAACTTTTAAACGTTTACAACGGCAGAATAAAGAATTACTGCATATACGCGCCTGCTTCCGGAGGAATGAGAAGCCATAACGCAAAGGTACGCGAAGAAAAGCGGGAGCGCGCAAAGGTGCGCACGGAATTTTTCAATTATGTTTCAAGGAAACGTATAAAGCGCGGCGAAAAGTATGACGGCAAGGTTTTCACCTTTTCCAAAAGCATAGAAAACAATTTAAGTATGTCAGAAACTTTGGTTGATAAAATTTATGCGCGTGGCGGCAGGTATTCGCAACACATAACCAAAAGCAATTTTTATGTATATTCGGATAACGATAGTTCGCCCAGAACGCAGAGCGCGAAGAAAATGGAAAACCTTAAAGTATTAGATATTTCGCAGTTGGAGGCGATGCTGAATGATTGAGCTTCCTGCGGATTTTATTGAAAGAATGAAATCCGAGTGCGCTGATTTCGACGGGTTTTTAAAAAGCTACGAGCGGCCTGCGGCAAGGGCTATCCGCGTAAACACTCTCAAAATAAGCGTAGAAGATTTCAAAAAATTATCGCCTTTTTCATTACAGCCAGTCGCGTGGGAAAAAAGCGGTTTTTACGTTGAGCAAGAGGGGCTCGGCAAAACGGTTTTTCACGCCGCAGGGCTTTACTACGTTCAGGAGCCTTCGGCAATGTCGGTCGTGCCCGAGCTTGAACTTTCTGCGGGAGAAAGAGTTCTGGATATGTGCGCCGCGCCAGGCGGAAAGTCAACTCAAATTGCGCAGTATCTGTGCGGAGACGGAATACTTTTCAGTAACGAAATCGATTATCCGCGCAGTAAAATTTTAAGCGGCAACGTCGAACGGTTAGGCGTTAAAAACGCAGTAGTAACCTGCGGCAAGCCCGAAGAAATCGCGCAAAATTTTTCCGAGTACTTTGATAATGTACTTGTCGACGCGCCGTGTTCGGGCGAGGGAATGTTCAAAAAAGAAAAGAACGCCGTACCCGAATGGAGTGCGGAAAACGTTAAAATGTGCGCCGAAAGGCAGAACCGTATTCTGGACTGCGCCGCAAAAACGCTTGCCGTCGGCGGCAGACTCGTCTATTCCACCTGCACGTTCTCGCGCGAAGAGGACGAAAGGCAAATCGAAAACTTTTTGAAAACCCACAAAGAATTTACTTTGGTTAAACAAGATAAACTTTTGCCGCATATTGTTCGCGGCGAAGGACACTATTTTGCCGTACTGCAAAAAAATGACGGAGGGCGCGGCGAAAAGCCTTTGCTTACGCCGTGCGTAAAAGATAAAAAACAGCTTGCGGCATACTCTCAATGGGCGGAAGAAAATCTTAAAACGCCGTTTGAAAATGTTCACTCGGTCGGGCAAACGTTGTACAGCCTTCCCGACGGCATGCCGCGAACAACCCTTCAAATTATGCGGTGCGGAGTCAGGCTCGGCGAATTTACATCAAACCGTTTCGAACCGAGTCATTCGCTTGCAATGTGCCTTAATAATACGCAGGCTTGCTGTATCGAGGTTGACGAAGCCACAGCGGTGCAATACCTGAAAGGTTTGACTTTCGGGTGTGCCGAAAACGAAAAAGGCTGGAGATTGGTAACGCATAACGGCTTTGCACTCGGCTGGTGCAAAGCGGTGGGAGGGGTTGCGAAAAATCATCTTCCGAAAGGTCTTAGAATTTAGTTTTATAAACAAAGCGCCGTCCGCATTTCGCGGACGGCGCTTTTTATTGTGTCTGATTATTCTTCGTCGTGCTTTTCTTCCTGAGCTTCCTGTTCGGATTCAACTGCTTCGGCGTTTGCCTTGCTGTCTTGAACAGTCGTCTCTTCGGCTTTCTGTTCGGGTTCAGCAGTTTCAAAGCTTTCTTCATTGCCTTCAACGGTCGCCTCTTCGGTTTCGGATTCCGCAGTTTCAATCGTTTCGGGTTCAGCTGATTTTTCCGCTGTTTCTTTTTCGGCTTCGGTCGCTTCTTTTGCAACGCCTTCGCTATTAGCGTCTGCTTCTTTTTTTACGTTGAGCTTTTTGATATAGCGGTTGCGGTTGGTCCTGTTGTAGGTGTTGTTGCCTGCCGCCTTGTTGCGACGCGACTTTCTGAGCATATCTCTTACCATAAGAGAAATTATCGTGAAGAGAAGCGCAACAACGAGGAGTATCGAGGAAACGAGCAGCCATACGGTAGTGCTGTCGCCGTTGTCTTCATCTTCGTCGGAGTCGCCGTCATCGCTATCCGTTCCGAGCGAGAAAGACTTGTCGATTGCCGAATAATCGGTAAACACGGTATAGGTGTCGTTATCTTTCACGGAAAGGTAAGCCAGCGTTTCCGAATAGTCGTTTGCGTTGTAATCGTAACCCGTCTGGTTTTCGTCCGCCGCGTCCTTGTTGAAGGGGTGGAAGTTCGCGGAATCGTAAAGGCTGAACGTGTAGTAGTGCGCGGTATAATTTTTCAGAATTTCATACTTCGCCAAATCTGCTTCCGTAATTTTGCCTTTAAGAAGTTCGGCATAATACTTGATGTTCTCGGTGGAGGTGGGTGCCGCGTTTTCGTCAAGCAGGTTCTTTTCTATCAACAACTGTTTATAAGCGTCGATAATTTCACTCTCGTACCAGCTCATAAGCTTATTGTCTGAAACGGAAGTGTAGCTGTAATCGAACAGCACCGCACTGCCTTCCTTGCACTCGCCCGAGTCAAGGCTGTCCCTTGCGCCGCTCCAAAGCTCGAGGCGGTAATTCT
This sequence comes from uncultured Christensenella sp., assembly GCA_910585705.1. GTDB lineage: Bacteria > Bacillota > Clostridia > Christensenellales > Borkfalkiaceae > Coproplasma. The sequence goes on along the minus strand of CAJUER010000001.1, from coordinate 666,098 downwards.
TCGCGTCGCTGCCTGCGTTAATTACAAAGTTTACGGTTATCCATTTGTTTGCAACTTCCGCGTCGTTTCCGTCAATCTTTACGAAGTATTCTTCTTCTATGCCGGTGTAATCGTATTTTGCGTAAGCGGTGTCAAACGGGTTTACTTCTACCGTAGCGTTACCTTTTACAAGATAGAAGTACTTGCCGTCCTTGTATTCGTACAGCTTCGCACCGTCGGTTGCGGCAAGATAGTGGTCGGCAATTTTCGTGCATTGCTCGTCCGAGTAATAGGTTTCGCCGTCTTTGATGTCTTCGAAGTTTACGATTTTGCCGTCTTTGTAATAGGTAAGCGCTTCGTTTTTGTAAACCTTCGTGTAGTTCCAGATATTCGCAAACAGTTTGCCGTTCTCGTCTGCGTACAATCCGTTGTCGAGCAGAGAGTAGAGTATGTTAGCACGCTGTTCGGAAATCGAAGCGTTCTTTTTGGGCTCGGCTTTAAGCACGTTGCCGTCTTCATCGTAGCGGAAGGTGTAATTGGGTGCGGAAAATTTAAGCACTTCTTTACCCGAAGCGGTATTTACGAGATAAACATAAGCAACCGCGCCGCTGCTGACTTTTACTTTAACGCTGACGGTCGAATATCCGTCTGCGGAAATTGTCTTGGTCGAACCAACAAAACCGTAGTTCATTACGTCTTTGAGCGAGTAGTATTCGCGTTCTTCGTCAAAGCCCGTTCCGCGAGCCGCTACGAACACTCCGTCGTCGTTTTTGAAGTAATACGACTCGTAGTTGTCTGCTGTTGCTCCTTTCTCGCGCAAATACTCCTGTCTGAGCGAGTTTACAATGATAAGGGGCTGTTGCGAAGCCGAACCGAAAATTCCGTTCCATGCGTCCGCCGCGTCAACGCCGCTCTTGTTGAATGCGTTGAGCAGCTTATCGTACCAGCCGTTTTCGGTCTTGTTTTCGGAATAGTTCTTGAAATATTCCTTATTGATAAGTCCTGCGTTTTTGTTTTTGTTAATATCGTCGAAGGGGAGGGAGATTGTGCCGTTGTTTACTATTGACGAACTTCCGCCGTTCACGCCCTGATAGTTGGCGGGGTTGACAATAGAATCCTTTATTTCGTTGGTCTGACTGCCGTAAATTTCGTCAAATACTCCGGTTTTCTTTTCTTCGTCCTCTTTGAGGGTAATCGTCGCGTTATAATCGCCGCTTCCCGTGTATGCGAAAACGTCTTCGTCCACGTCGAGCGTCTGCACGTTCGCAAGCGCCGCCCAACCCGATTTATAGTTGTTTACGGTCGTATCCTTTATCGTAGTATTGCCGAAGCTGAAATCTACCGTAAGGTTTTTAGTGGTGACCGACTCGTTCTTGACAAAGAAGAAGCACTGCACCCAACCGTTGTAAATATCCTTGTTGTCGTCGTCTATGTCGGTTTTAACGCCTGTGGAATCTACCGTGACTCCTGCATTCACGTCTTTATCGTCCGCGTCGGAAATTTTAACCGTTGCCGCAGAACCGCCTTTCATATCATAAGTTTTTACCCAGAAGGAAACGATTTTATGGCCCTTGCCGTCAACTGAAAGGTTGAAGGAGGTAGTGTAAGCCGCGCCGAAGTAAGAAGCGATAACAAGCATATTACTGTCGGTGTTTTTGTCAAGCTTGGGCAGGCTGTCCGCGCCTTTCAGCGCTTCGTTTAATACCGCACTGAATACCGTTTCGTTTTGGGTAAACGTGTGCCCTGCTTTGACGTAAGCGAGCAGGTCCTTAGAGGTATCGAGCTCGGGGAAATCTTTCGGCGTTTTAACGTCGGAGCCGGCGTTTTGCACCGAAACAAAGCCAAGCTTTTTACCGCTGTAATTTTTAACGGAAGCGTAATTGTCTTCGTCTACCGTTATTTTTGCGGTTGCGCTGCCGAACGTGTAAGGCTTGTAATTGCTTTCGGAAGCAAGGTCGATTAAATAATGGAAGTTTTCGGAAGAACGCTTTTCGGTAACGCCGCCTTCAGCCGCGCCGCCGTTTCTTTCATATACATCCGCGACGAACTTCTTTTCAGTCGCGTCGCTGAGAAGCGAACAGCTTGCGTTTCCGTTTTCTATCGCCGTTTTGTTTTCGGGATAAGTGCTGTCGTCAAGGCTTGCGTACTTAGTTACTTTTACGTCGTCGAAGAAAGCATAGCCTTCGGTCAGATAATCCGTCTCGCCGAGTCCGAGCTTTAAGGTTACGGTGCTTGCGGCAAAGTCGCATGCGTTTACATAAACAGTGTACTCAACCCAGCCGTTGTGTCTGTTTTTATATTCTTCGCTGACTGAGCCGTTTTCGCCCGTCAATTTTTCTGTGTTTATGCTTGTTATGGCAAAATCGTCGAGAGTGGTGCTGCCCGCGTTATGAGTTACGGTAATGTTTGCACCGCGATCCTGTTCTACGGTAACGCCCTGCGAATGTTTGAGGTATGCGGTTTTAACCCAAAGCGAAATCTCTGCGGAGGTGTTCGCGGGCAAATCTATGCTGACGGAGGAATAGTTCTGAGAAATTCCGTTGTGCGCCGTTGCATAGTTGTGAACCATAAGCACGTGCGAAATAGGCTCCTCGAACTTTTCGTCAAGGAAGTAATCGCCGTCCTCGTTTTCGTAAACGCGAACCTCTTCGTCGCCGACGTAGCCGTAAAGCAGACCGTCCTTTGTGTGAACGTTATAGTGCGTTTTGGGGTTTTCGATAAATTCCTTGCGCGCCTTTTCCTGTTCTTCGGTTTCGTCGTCCTCTTTATTGAGTGCTTTATAAACGTCCTTGTAAAGCAGGTCGCTTGACTTCATGCCGTTATAGTCGACGTACAAATCTTTATAGTCGCTGTCTTTGGGGTCAAGGTCGTTGTTTGCGTCCAGTTTGCCCGAAATTTCCGCGTCGGTAATCGCGCTCCATGCCTTGTCCGACGTACCGATAATTCCGGACATGGTGTAGGAGGAAGAGCCGCCCTTTGTCCAGCTTGTGGGCGTTTTGATAAGGTGAACAGCGTCGTCCGGAACTTCGTAAATCTCGAAGTTGCCGTTTTTCAGCAACTGCTCGTCCACGACGGAAGTCTTTTTATCTTCTTCGTCGTTTCCGCTGTCCTCCGTTTTTTTACATGCGACGGCAGAGCCCGTAAGCGAAAAAGCCGCCGTGCAGGCAAGCGCGAGCATAACGTATTTGAAACCGCGCTTTTTCGAGTAATGATTTGCCATAATTCGTATATCCTTAATATAAATAATCGTACTCTTATATTTTAATATAATCGGCTTTGCAAATCAAGCGATTATCGCCGCAATAACCAAAATTTTTTATTATTTTTAACGTTATTGCAAAAACTGTTTATACAAAGAGTAAAATTATGAGTAATAAATTTTTCAAACGAACTTCGGCGGGCGTGCTCACCGGCGCGGTGAACGGACTGTTCGGCGGCGGAGGCGGAATGATAGCCGTGCCTCTTTTAAAGGGAATGTTGGGCTACGAGGATAAGCAGGCGCACGCAACGGCAATTTTCATAATCGCTCCCGTGTGTGCGGCGAGCGCAATCGTCTATATAATAAACGGATTTGCGCAGTGGGACGTAATAATACCGGCAGCCATAGGTTCGGTTGCCGGCGGACTTGCGGGTGCGCTGTTTTTGGATAGATGTCCCAAAACGCTCATAAATTATATTTTTATCGCCTTGATGTTTATCGCCGGCGTGAGGATGCTTTTTCCGTGAGTTTTATAATCTTTGTTATCGCAGGCTTTTTTTCCGGCTTCATCGGCGGTATGGGAATGGGCGGAGGAACGGTGCTCATTCCCGCGCTTACCGTGCTTTTGGGGGTGGAACAGCACACGGCACAGGCAACCAACTTAATAGCTTTTCTTCCTATGGCGGCGTTTACGCTGAACGTTCATAAAAAGAACGGGCTTTTAAAAACGCAAGGACTGCTGAGTCTTGTAATTCCCGCGCTTGTAACTTCTGTTGCGGCGGGTTTTTTTGCCGCGCTTTTGCCTTCCGTCGTGCTGAAAAAACTTTTCGGTGCGTTTTTGGTTCTTTTATCCGTCAAACTGTTTATAGACGCAAAGCCTAACCTTTCGAAACTAACCTCTTGAACGGTTTAAGCGTAAACATTTCAAGACAGTACAGGAAAGCGGCGGTAAACGCAAGACTTGCAGGCGCAAGAATAACAATCTGCCAGAACGTAGGCACATACGCGCTTATAATTCCGTCAAGCAGCTCTCCGAACACGCACGCAATAACTACAACTATCACCGAGTGTACGGTGTACTTCATAAATTTCAGACCCGGACATTTCTTTTTCAGCTTTATAAGGTTCAGAACGCTCGTAATGGTAAAATTCAACGCCAGACCTATCATATACGAATACACGCCCACGAATTTCGTAAGTGCAAGAATGCTTATAAGCATAGCCGCCGCGCCTATCATAAAATAGACGAGTGTGTGCTTTTCGCAGTTCATAGAGTTTAAAACTGTGGTGGAAATCATCGCAATGCACATAGGGAAGAGTATAAATGCGCAGTTGTGTACTATTTCGCCGCTCATTTCGTTCGAATACAGGAACTGTCCGAACTCGTCGCCCAGAATAAACAGAACAGGCACAAGCAAGGTCGAAATAAAAATGGCGGCTTTGACGGATTTTTCAACGTCGTATCGTACGAGCTCGGTTTTATTTTTATAATAATTTTCCGAAAGCTCGGGCGCAACCACGACGGAAATCGAACCGATAAGCGAGGACGGAATGAACAGAATGGGCACGCTCATACCTATCGCAATGCCGTAAAGGCTTATCGCTTCCGAATTGTTGAGTCCGTATGCTTTCATTAAAAGCAGAGGCAAAAGCACGGCTACGGCGGAATTTAAAACGGAAGTGGAGGTGCGCATGGCCGTTATGGGCAGAGAGGACGAAAATAGCGGTTTGAGCTGTTTTTTGGGGTTTTTAAATCTTCCGCCCGTCTTGAAGTACCAGAATAGCGAAACTATAAAGGAAAATACATATGAAATAAGCACGGCAATCGTAGCGCGCTTTGCGCCGAGAATGGGGTCGGTGACGCCGTAAACGAGTAAGCAGCCAACAACGACCATAACGGCGTCTTCAAGAAGCTCGATAATGCTGTAAGGCAGAAACTGCTTGTTTCCCCAGTAAGAGCCGCGCATTACCGCGTAAATAGAAGTAAGGATAAGACCGGGTAACAGTATTATAAAAATATCCAGGCACCTGTCGTCCGTGAAAAGGAAGCCGAACAGCTTTCTTCCGAAAAATAGTATTATCGCCATAGGAACGGTAAAAATCAGTGTGGCGACCACGCCCGCCGTAACCGCCGCATGCTTGCCTTTCACGTCTCCGCTTGCGTTGCCTTTTGCTATAAGACGCGAAACGGTGACGGGCACGCCGCTCGAAGCCGCAGTTAAAAACACCGCGAAAACCGAAAGGCATATCTGGTAAATGCCAAGCCCTTCCGCGCCTATAATACGCGATAGAATTATTCTGTAAAAGAAACTCAACGCTTTTTCGATTGTTGAAAATACGGTAACCATTGCCGCAGACTTGTAAATATTCGCTTTCATCTACATTATTCTACAAATTTCAGTGCGGTAATATGAACATTTTGCGATATTAAAGAATATAATATATCAAATGTTTACGCTCGTTACGGACAGAAGCAGATATTTCAGGGTTAAACGCGGGCAGTGTGCGGCGGACGTGGAAAGGCAGCTTAAAACTCCCGTATCCGGCGCGGCTTTTGCCGGTAGAATTATAAAGGTCGCGGACGGAAATTTCAGGCAGTATACTGCTCAGGTCGGCGATTCTTACCGCACGGTCGCGCTTAAATTCAACGCCGACGAAGCTAAGCTTAAAGCGCTGAACGGGAATAAGCCCGTCTATCCAACCTGCAAATTATTTGTGCCGTTAAATTAAGCGCGTGGCATATAATGTAATAAAAACCAAACGGAGGTCAAAATGTCATTTTTTTCCAATTTTCAATCGGACAAATGCCCCGGCTCGATAAGCGGTAATCCCTTGAACGGAATGTGTGAAAAGGTGTGCATTCAGGCACAAAAGATTTTCGACGCCTGCATCAAACAGATTCAGATAGAAAATTATACCTTAACGCTCAACGACCGTATTCCTGCCGACCCTACATATCCCCTGACTTTTATCAGCGCAAGGTCGCTTTCTTCTACGGGAAATATAACCGCGCTCAATGTCGAAAGGCTTGCCGATAAACCCGGCTGCGCGAGAGTACAGGCAACGGTAAGTATTCCCGTCGAGGTTCTGTACACCGACGCGAACGGGGTTGAGGGGGTTGCTCAATCCACCATAAGCGTAAGCGAGGACGTTCTGCTGTTTGTTCCTGCGCCTTCGATTATGCCTTACAAGATAACAAGCGAAGTAAGCGCCGTCTGCGCAGAGGGTACTTTCAACTCCGACGGAACTTTCACGGTAAACGCATGTATAACTACAATACTGAAGGTTGCGATAGACGTTGAAATTCTCGTGCCCAGCTACGGATACTGCGCGATTCCTCCCGCTCAGGACTACTCGCACGAAGTGTGCGCAGGGTTCTTCGAGCTTCCGCTTTATCCTCAGGGTAAAAACTGTTCGAAGCAGTAAAATACTTTTTCAAAGCTTTCGGCGGAGTTTTATGCTCCGCCGTTTATTTTTGCGTTTTGCCCGCCAAAAAATCAGCATTTTGCTTGTTTTAATAGTACTATGCGTTGCATAATCGGCAAAATAATAGACATTTATTAAATTTTTGTCTATTAAATATTGAACGGTGAAAACGCTTTAAAAATCTTAAAATAAATGTTAAAATAGTTATATGAAGATATTTTCGATAAGCGATTTACATCTTTCGGGACTTGCCGATAAGCCTATGGACGTGTTCGGCGCGGGGTGGGAAAATCACTTTGAAAAAATTAAAAACGACTGGAATGAAAAGGTTTCCGACGGGGACGCGGTTTTAATATGCGGGGATATTAGTTGGGGGACCTTGCTCGAAGAAGGTCTGCACGACTTGCGCGCGTTGAAGCAGCTTAGGGGCAGGAAAATTTTTATTCGCGGCAATCATGACTACTGGTGGAACGGCATAACCAAATTGCGCGACAGTGCGCCCGACGATACTTTCTTTTTTTTGCAGAACGACTGCGTTAAAATCGAAAACGTCGTAATCTGCGGTTCGCGCGGCTGGACGTGTCCCGGAAGCAACGACTATACCGAGCACGACGAAAAGCTGTACCTGCGCGAAGCCGAGCGCTTTAAACTCTGCTTTAAGGAAGCGGAAAAAGTGCGCGGCGAGGGCGACAGGTTAATCGTAATGATTCATTATCCGCCGTTCAGCGCAAAGTCGCCCGACACGCTGTTTACTAAGCTGTTCGAAGAAAGCGGGGCGGAGAAGGTTGTGTTCGGGCATATTCACGGCGAAACTTATTTTCCTTTGCGCACGGTCAAAAACGGTATAGAATACGTACTTACCTCGTGCGATAAGGTCGGATTTACCTTACAAAGAATTTTATGAAAGTGCCCTTTCTGCACTTTACAAAAATTTGCGGTTGTGTTATACTTTTGAAAATTCGGTTATCGGATACGGGTATCGTATATGCGTCAGAAGAATTATAACGGTAATAAAAGCGGAAAAGGCTCGGTTTAAAATCGGCGTCTTTACCGCTTTTTTTTCGTATCCTTGACAATGGAGAAAACTATGCTTAAAAGAAAAGACCTGCTCGGCTTATACGACTGTTCCGCCGAAGAAATCAGCGAAATTCTCAACGCGGCTTCCGAAATGCGCGCCTTTCTCGAAAACGGCAGAAGGCATTCGGACCTTTTACAGGGTAAATCGCTTATAACGCTGTTTTACGAAAACAGCACGAGAACGCGCGCCTCGTTCGAGCTTGCGGCAAAATATCTCGGCGCGGCGGAAGTCAACATTGCCGTAGCTACAAGTTCAGTGCAGAAAGGCGAAACGCTAATCGATACGGGCAAAACGCTCGACGCGATGAAAACAGACTTCATAGTAATCCGTCACCCTATGGCGGGCGCGCCGAAACTGCTTGCGGAAAACGTTAAAGCAAGCGTGCTTAACGGCGGAGACGGCATGAACGAACACCCCACGCAGGCTCTTTTGGATATGCTTGCGTTAAAGCAAAAGTTCGGTAAAATAAAAGGACTTAAAGTTGCCATACTCGGCGATATAAAGCACAGCCGCGTGGCAAAAAGCAACCTGTTCGGGCTTACCAAGCTGGGCGCGGAAGTTTATATGTATGCGCCTAAAACTTTGCTTCCGAGAGAAATCGAAAGGCTGGGCGCAAAAGTTGCGAAATCGCGCGAGGAAGCTATTGAGGGGGCGGACGGTGTTATGGGGCTGAGAATACAGCTCGAACGCCAGCACGGCGGATTATTTCCCTCGCTTTCCGAATACAGCAAGTTTTACGGCGTAAAGGACGGGCTTTTGAAGTATGCCAAAAAGGACGCGGTGATTTTGCATCCAGGTCCGGTAAACAGGGGCGTGGAGCTTACGCCTACCTTGATTGACGGCGAAACAAGCGTTATCGAGGAGCAGGTAACATGCGGAGTTGCCGTAAGAATGGCGCTTTTGAAGCTGCTTTCCGAGTACAGGGAGAATAATTTATGAAACTATTGATTAAAAACGCAACGCTCGTTTTAAAGGACGGAGAAAGAAAAGCCGACTTGCTTATCGAAAACGGCAGAATTTCCAAAATAGGCTCGGGTTTAAACTGCGAAGGCAAGGTAATAGACGCAACGGGCAAGCATGTGCTTGCGGGACTAATAGATATGCATGTGCACTTGCGCGAACCCGGCTTTGAGGGCAAGGAAGACATAGAAAGCGGTTCGAAAGCGGCGGTCGCCGGCGGATTTACGCAGATTTGCTGTATGCCGAATACAAATCCCGTCTGCGATAACGCGGTAGTCGTTTCATATATAAAGAACCGCGCACAGCAGGTAGGACTTTTAAAAGTGCACCCGATTGGCTCGATAACCAAAGGTGAAGAGGGCGCCGCACTTTCCGAAACGGGTAAGATGAAAGAAGCGGGGGCAGTCGCTATTTCGGACGACGGAAAGTCGGTTATGGATTCCAATATAATGCGTCTTGCAATGGAGTACGCAAGCGGCTTCGGTATTAAATGCCTTTGCCATTGCGAGGATATAAATCTCGTGGACGGCGGAGTGGTGAACGAGGGTTATAATTCGACGCTTACGGGTCTTAAAGGCAGTCTGCGCGCTGCGGAAGATATAATGATTGCGCGCGATATCTGTCTTGCGGAAAGTCTGGGCGTGCCCATTCATATCTGTCACGTTTCCACTTACAGCGGAGTCGAAATCATAAGAAGCGCAAAATCTCGCGGCGTCGAGGTTACGGCGGAAACGTGTCCGCATTACTTCGCTTTGACCGACGATATTATAACTACATTCGACACAAACACGAAAGTAAATCCCCCCGTCAGGGAAGAAAGGGACAGGCTTGCGATAATCGAAGGCTTGAAGGACGGCACGCTCGACTGCATAGTCACCGACCACGCGCCCCACTCGGCAAAGGACAAAGCGGTGGAATACAATCTTGCCGCTTTCGGAATGTCTGGGCTTGAAACAAGCTTCGCGCTATCGTACACTTATCTTGTAAAGAGCGGCAAGATTCCTCTTGTTAAGCTTTCGAAGCTTATGAGTGCGAACCCTGCGCAAATTTTAGACTTGGACGGCGGCGAAATAAAAGAGGGTGCCGTTGCCGATTTAACGGTTGTGGACCTGAACAAAAAATGGACTGTAAACGGAGAAAAGTTTTTATCCAAAGGTAAGAACACGCCGTTTAACGGATACGAAGTTTACGGTTCGGTCGAATACACGATTGTGGACGGTGCGGTCAAGTATAAAAATAAAGGAGAATAAAAATGGTAGATACGCTAATTGAAAAAATCATTGCTCTTCAAAACCCTACATGCGTAGGGCTGGATACTTCTTTCGAATATCTTCCCGACGAAATGCGTTCGGGCGTGCAAACCTTCGAAGAAGCCGCAAACCGTATAACGGAGTTCAATAAAAATATAATCAATAAAGTAAGCGACGTAGTGCCGGCGGTAAAGGTTCAGATTGCTTACTATGAAATGTACGGCGAATACGGCTTAAAGAGCTTTAAAGATACGTTGGTTTACGCAAAGCAAAAGGGCTTAACAGTCATTGCCGACTGCAAACGCAACGACATAGGCTCGACGGCGAGTTGCTATGCAAAAGCCTTTCTCGGCGAAACGCAGTTGAACGGCAAAAAATTGAAATCGTTCCCTGCGGATATGCTGACGGTCAACGGCTATCTCGGTTCGGACGGAATACTGCCGTTTATCGACGAAATAAAGGCGTGCGGCAAATCGATATTCGTGCTCGTAAAAACCTCCAATCCTTCAAGCGGAGAATTACAGAATTTGAAGCTCGAAAGCGGCGAGTGCGTCTATGAACGTATGGGCAGGCTCGTTGAGGAATGGGGCAGGGATACGGTAGGCAAATACGGCTATTCGGAAGTAGGCGCGGTTGTCGGCGCAACTCACCCCGAAGAGGCGGAAAACCTGCGCGATAAACTTAAAAACACTTTCTTTTTGATACCCGGCTACGGTGCGCAGGGCGGAAGCGCGGCAATGCTCAAAGTGTGCTTCGACAAGCGCGGACTTGGCGGTATAGTCAACAACTCGCGCGGAATTATCTGCGCCTACAAAAAACCCGAATACAGTAATAAAACCTATGCGGAAGCGGCGCGCGCGGCAAGTATTGCAATGCAAAAAGACCTTTCTTCCGCAATAGGCAAAATGGGAAAATGATGAAAGATTTAAAAGCAATTGTAAAAAGCAATGCGCCCGTTGCGGAAAATATTTTTATGCTTACGGTGACGCTTCCCGAAAGCGTCGGAATAATTCGCGGCGGTCAGTTCGTAAATATTTCCACAGGCGACGGCGCGCATCTTCTGCGCCGTCCGCTCGGCGTTGTGAAAGCCGAAGGCAACGATATCACGGTTTGCTATCAAATAAAGGGCGACGGCACGCGCAACCTTTCAACGCTTAAAGATGGCGCGGAACTGAATATTCTTCTGCCGCTCGGCAACGGCTTCATGCTCGACGCTTATAAAAACGTTGCGGTAATCGGCGGCGGCGTCGGCGTGTTTCCGCTGATTGCGACAATCCGCGAATACTGCAATACGGTAAATTTTCATTCTTACATAGGTTTCAGGAACAAGTCCGCAGTGTGCCTTCTCGGCGAGCTGGAAAAAAGCAAAACCTTGAAGGTGGTCACCGACGACGGAAGCTACGGCGGACGCGGTAACGCGGTCGAAGCGTATTTTGCGGACGCGGAAAACATAAAGGCGGACGCGATAATCGCGTGCGGACCGCCGATAATGCTGAAAGCGCTTAAACAAAAGCTTTCCGCCTGCGGCAATAAAATACCTTGCTTTGTTTCGCTCGAAGAGAGAATGGCTTGCGGGCTCGGAGCGTGCCTTGTGTGCGTATGCAAAAAGCAAGACGGCGATAACGCCCGCGTCTGCAAGGACGGACCGGTATTCGATATTAACGAAGTAGAGTTGTAACAACGGTTCTGAACTCGTGCTTTTCCGTTATACCAAAATGAGCTAAAAACAAACTTACATACAACTTTAACAAGGAAAACTTATGGCAAAATTAAACGTAGAAATTTGCGGGGTAAAACTCAAAAATCCCGTGATAGCGGCAAGCGGTACGTTCGGCTTCGGCAGAGAATACAACGAGGTGTACGATATATCGGTGCTCGGCGGAGTAAGCACGAAGGGAATGACACTCGAAGCGCGGTCGGGCAATCCCGTGCCGAGAATTGCGGAGGGCAGAAGCGTTATATTGAACGCGGTCGGGCTTCAAAATCCGGGAGTCGGACACTTCATAAAGCATGACCTTGAATTTCTTAAAAGCAAGGGTGTTGCCGTTGTTGCCAATGTCGCGGGTAAAACGCTTGACGAATACGGCGAAATTTGCGCGCGCCTTGACGGGCTTGTTGATTTTGTGGAGCTCAATATTTCCTGTCCAAACGTTAAGGCGGGCGGTATGGCTTTCGGTATTAAGCCGGAAAGCATAAAAGAGGTTACGCGCGTATCCAAAAATTCTTTAAAGAAAACTCCGCTAATGGTCAAGCTTTCGCCAAACGTGGAAAGTATTCCCGTCAACGCGCAGGCGGCGCAAAGCGGCGGCGCGGACTGTATTTCGCTTATTAATACGCTCACGGGTATGGCGATTGATTTGGACGCAAGAAAACCCGTAATCGCGAACAATACGGGCGGCGTTTCGGGCATGGGAATAAAGCCCGTTGCGCTCAGAATGGTCTACGAGGCGGCGCACGCGGTGGATATACCCGTAATAGGTATGGGGGGCATAGCTTCGGGGACGGATGCGCTCGAATTTATGCTTGCAGGCGCAAGCGCGGTGCAGGTGGGCACGGCAAACTTTACCGACGCAAACGCAATGCCGCGCATTATACGCGAAATGAACGACTGGCTTGACAGTCGTAAAATCAAAGACGTGAACGAAATTATAAACACATTAGAACTTAACTGACAGGAGCGAAAAAGTAATGAATTACAAACAGCAGTTTATTAAATTTATGGTTGAAAACGGAGTGCTTAAATTCGGCGAATTCACACTCAAAAGCGGCAGGATTGCGCCGTATTTTATAAATACGGGCAATTATAAGACGGGCGCACAGCTTTCGAAGCTCGGCGAATATTACGCGCGCTGTATAGAGGAAAACGAGATTAAGGCGGAAACGCTTGTAGGTCCTGCGTACAAGGGCATACCGCTTGCAGTCGCAACGGCGGTATCGCTTTATTCCAAATACGGCAGGGAACTCAATTACTGCTTTGACAGAAAAGAGGCGAAGGATCACGGCGAGGGCGGTCTTTTCGTGGGTAAACAGCTCGTAGACGGAGAAAGAGTAATACTTATCGAGGACGTTATGACTTCGGGTAAGGCGCTTCGCGAAATGCTCCCCAAGTTGCAGGCTCAGGCGAAAGTGAATATTGCGGGTATGGTAATATCCGTCGACAGAATGGAAAAGGGGCTCGAAAGCAATATGTCCGCCGTGCAGGAAGTTTATAAGGAGTTCGGCGTAAAAGTTTTTTCTATAGTAACTATGGCTGACATTATCGCGGCGATAGAGGACGGCATTATCGACGGCAAAAATTATCTTGCCAAAATGAAGGAATACCGTAAAACCTACGGCGTGGATTAAAATTTTCTTAATATATTATTACCCCCGACGGATAATTTTCCGTCGGGGGATTTCGTTAAAATTTACTGAATTCGTAGCCTTTGCTTTTAAAATGTCTTATTATATCTTTCAGTGCGTCCGCCGTAGCCGTTTTCGTGGTCGAGTCGTGCGCAAGCAACACAATGTTGTCTGCGTTGGCCGCCGTCGTAACCGCCGCGTTGAAAAGTTGTTCGGGCGTTGCTTTTAAAATTTCGGCGTCGCGTGTGGAGGCGTTCCAGTCGATATATCTCAAACCGTGTTTTGCGACTGCGGAAATATATTTTCCAGAAAGGTTGAAGCTTCCTCCCGGAAAGCGGTAAATATCGGAATACTTCCCCGTTGCCGACTTAATTACGGCGTTGCATTTGTCGATGTCGTCAATGAGATTTTCGCAGGAAGAATAAATTTCTTTATATTTGTGCGAGTAGGAGTGCACGCCTATCTTATGTCCTTCGTCGGCTTCGCGCTTTAAAAGATACTTTCTCGTTTGCGCATGATTGCCTATAACGAAAAAGGTCGCTTTAACGTTTTCTTCCTTTAAAACGTCCAAAATTTTCGGCGTTACCCTGTCGCTGGGACCGTCGTCAAAAGTCAGATAAACGGTTTTTATATTGTTTTCGTGCGTGTCCGCAAGTGAAAAAGCCGAATTGTCAATCCAAAGAGCACCGCAGAATGCAAACAGTAAAGCGCAGGCGAACATTGCGGCGCAAAACGCAGTCAGATTTCTGTTCATAACTTTATCTTGCGCAATTTACAGTATTTTACAATCGCATTTGAAAGATTTTACGAAAGTTCCGCGTTGATAATTACGTCGGCTATCGCAATCTGTATATACCGCATATCTTTTGAATATATAAAACCGCCTTGCCTGTCGTCGCACTCGGTATCGAGGCGTTTTAAAATATCGGTAAAACAGTTATCCGTGTTCGCGGCGGAAAGTCCGCTAAGTCCGCTTCTGATTGCTGAGATAACTTCATTTGCCTTTCCCTGACTGAATTCGCCTGTGTCAAGTCCGTTTGCGCAATCGTAAGCAAGACGGGAAAGCGAGTTCAAAGTATTGAGATTGCCTTCGTACAGTTTTGAATTGCGCTTTGCGTATCCGTTTGTGAGACGGTATTTTTCCGTTGTGACAACCAACACCGAGCAGTCCAGCTCTTTGCGCTTTAAGTTTGCGCAGACCGTCTCTGCGTCGTTTTGCGAATAGTAGCAGGATACGGTCACATAATAATCTCCGTCGTGGTTTAAAATATATCCCGCGCCGCCGTAGCTGGAAACCGTTCCCGAAAGCGAACCTGCCGAAATCGAGTTTTCTGGCGCGCGGTAGCATACAAAGCAAAACGTCGTTTCGAAGTCAAGCGTCGCCGCCGAACAGGTTGCCGCGCATACGCAAATGATGACCGTAACCGCAATGGTTGCGGAGACGGCGATTATAAATCCGTAATTTTTTGCGCACCTTAACATATTTATATGATATTTTCAAGCGCATTAAATTATGTTTGCATTGGCTTTATGTATAAGCAAAAAGAAAAACCCCGAGTGTAAAACACGGGGTTTTCTTTTGGAGCTAATAGCCGGATTCGAACCGGCGACCTGCTGATTACGAATCAGCTGCTCTACCAGCTGAGCCATATTAGCGCACCGTCAAATTTATCTGACTATATAATTATATCAAATAATCTTTATTTTGCAAGCGATTTTCGGGCTAATTTATAAAATAATCTGTTTACATTTATGCGCGGATACTGTATAATTATTTTGTATAATTATATTTTCGGGAATAACTATGTCACAGAAGAAGTTGTCTAAGGCAAGAATAAGCACCATCGTAATCACCGCAGTGACGGCGGTTGTCGTTGTCGTGCTTATAATATTGAATTTGTTTGTACCCGTCAAGTATCTTGCAAGCTATTGCGTCGTGCGCAATCAAGGCGCTAAGGACGGTGTTATGCGCGTCCGTTTTGTGGACGTGGGCTACGGAGACTGTACGATAATTGAACTGCCGGACGGTAAAAATATGCTTATCGACGGCGGCAACGGCTCGTCGTCAAATCAAAAGCGTATTTTAAAATTCTTAAACAAGTGCGACATAAATACAATCGACTATCTTGTTTGCACGTCTGTTGCTTCGGAAAACTGCGGCGGATTAAACGAAATTTTAAGCTATAAAAAGGTTAAAAGAATTTTTATGCCTTATTGCAGCAATTATTTTATAAACGACGCTTACCATAACTTTGTGGTTACGGCAGCTTCGTTGAATTGCGACAGGGTCGTCAGTCAGTACGCGACGGGCGAAGTAAATGACGAAAACGGATATTTTTTCACTTTCCTTTCGCCGTCCGTGCGCACTAATCCCGACAGCGAATACAACGGTCTTACGGGTAATCCCACAGCCGTGCAGATAGGCGACGCGTCTGCGGTGCTTTGGCTGGAATATGCAGGAGTAAGTTTTCTTTTTACAAGCGGAGTAACGGATAACGTGCTTAAGAAAATTTGCGAAGAGTACGCGATAAACGGCGGTTCTTACGCCTTGCAGGGCGGACGCTCCGTCAATTTGGAAAGCTGTAAAGTTTTGCAGGTTCCGAATCACGGAAACGGCAACGCCGCCTACGCGCCTTTTTACAGCTTGACCAATCCCGAAACGGCTGTTCTTACAGTCGGCAAAAACGGATTTGACTGTCCGTCGACAAGCGTGCTTTCCAACGTTCTCGAATGTACTGGCAATGAAAACTTTTACAGAACGGATTTGCACGGCACGGTCACGATAGAAGTAAACAAGGACGGCTATTCCGTCGTATAGGAGAATAAATGAAATTCATTTCAGCAGGAGAGTCTCACGGCAAATGTCTTGTCGGAATAATCGAGGGGTTGCCGTCAAATCTTAAAATAGATTTATCCGAAATCAACGCGTATCTTGCCCTGCGCCAAAGCGGTTACGGCAGAGGCGGCAGACAAAAAATAGAGAGCGACAAAGCGGAAATTTTAAGCGGGGTAAGGAATTTGCTTACGCTCGGCAGTCCGCTTTCGTTTGCTGTGGTAAACAGGGACTATGAAAACTGGCGTGCGGTTATGGCGCCCGAAGGCTGCGACATTTCAAAGAAAACGGTGACGGCGGTTCGTCCCGGACATGCCGATTTGACGGGACTTTTAAAATACGGACAGACGGACGCGCGAAACATTTTGGAACGCGCCAGCGCAAGGGAAACAGCCGTCCGCGTCGTCGCGGGGAGCATTGCACGGCAGTACCTGAAAGAGCTGGGCGTTAAGGTTTCGGGCTATGTAAAAAGCGTGTGCGGAATTTCCGACGACAACATATATTCGTTTGACCGGCTCGACGCGGCAAAATCACAGCCGCTGTTTATGCTCGATGCCGACAAGCAGAGAGAGGCTATGAAAAAAATAGACTCTCTTAAAGAGGAAGGCGACACTGCGGGCGGCGTAATAGAAATACGCGTCAGCGGTTTAAAAAGCGGCTTCGGCAGTTGTATGGACTATGCGCGTAAATTAGACGCGCTTTTATGCGGAGCATTAATGAGCGTTCAGGCGATAAAGGGCGTCGAGGTCGGTCTTGGCTTTTCTTCGGCGGATAAAAAGGGAAGCGAAGTCCACGACGAAATTTTCTATAACGGCGAATATTTCCGTAAAACCAATAACGCGGGCGGAATAGAGGGCGGTATGTCCAACGGCGAAGATATTGTTCTCCGTGCGGCGATGAAGCCTATCCCCACGTTGACGAAGGGGCTTAGAACCGTCGACTACGCAACGGGCGAACCCGTAAAGGCGAGCACGGAAAGGAGCGACGTTGCGGCTGTATGCGCGGCGGAAATAATTCTCGAAAGCGTCACGGCGTTTACCGTTGCGGCGGCGGTTGCGGACAGGCTTGGCGGCGACAACATGCGCGAGGTTAAAGAGCGGTACGCCGCACTCGAAGGCTGACTATGAAAAACGTAATTTTAAAAACACAGACGGCGGAAAGCATAATTCACTGCGGGGCGGATACGTTCCGTTCTTACGCGCCCGAGCTTAAGAACCGACAGCTTTTTATCGTTACAGACAGAAACGTTTTTTCGTTTTACCGCGAACTGATATGGTCCACGTTCGGTGGAAGCGTTCCCGTCGTAATTCTGCCTGCGGGTGAAACGGCTAAAACCCAACGCTATTTATTTGAAATTATTTCAAAAATGGCTGATGCGGGTATGACGCGTAAATGCACGGTCGTAGCGTTCGGCGGCGGAGTCGTCGGCGATATTGCCGGGCTTGCCGCCTGTCTTTATATGCGCGGGGTCGAGCTTGTTCAGATACCCACAACGTTGTTATCGCAGGTCGACAGTTCCGTAGGCGGAAAAACCGCAATCGACTTCAAGAAAATCAAAAACTTAATCGGCGCGTTTTATCAGCCGAAAGAGGTCATCTGCGACCCTGTATTTTTGAAGACTTTGCCGTCGCGTGAAATGCGGTGCGGACTTGGCGAAATTATAAAGTACGGCGCTCTCGACGCGGCGATATTCAAAAAGCTTTTAGAAAATAAAAACAACTTGTATGACGGAAAGTTTTTAGACGAAATAACTTACGACTGCATTAACCACAAGGCGCAGGCGGTTACTATGGACGAGCGCGATTTGAACGGTGTGCGCAAGACGTTGAATTTGGGACACACTACGGGGCACGCCTTCGAGCTTAATTACGGCAGAAAATCGCACGGAGAATTTGTGCTTATCGGAATGTATTACGAAATGTTCATTGCCGAAAAACTGGGAATAGGCGGCGGAGCTTACTATGAAAATCTCAGAACGCTTATAACCTCAGTCATTAAAAAAGTTCCGTCATATGACGGCGTGCGCGAGGCTGCATATTCGGCAAAGCTCGATAAGAAGAACGAAAGCAGTTCAAAAATTTCGCTTATCGTGCCTAAGATAGAAGGCAAAAGCGCGGAAATAACTTTGACAGTCGAAAGCTACGCAAACTACTTGCAGGAATGTTGCGCGTCTTTAAAGGATAAGAATGAAAGCAATTAAACTTGCCGTTATCGGCAAAGACGTTTCAAAATCGCTCAGTCCGCAAATGCACACGTTCATAGCGGAAAGAACGGGCAACCGCGTAAGCTATGAAAAAATTTCGGTAAGCGAGGAGCTGTTCGAAAGTTCGGTGGAAAAATACTTTACCGAATACGACGGATTTAACGTAACTATACCTTACAAAATTTCGGTTATGCCTTACCTGAAAAGCGTAGAGGGCGACGCGAAAGTTTTCGGTGCGGTAAACACGGTACGCACGCGCGACAGGTCTGGTCATAATACCGACGGACTGGGTTTCGCGCTCATGCTTTTAAACGCGGGAGTCGATGTGAAAGACAGGCGCGTATTAATTCTCGGCGCGGGCGGCGCGGGCAGAAGCGTGGCGAAGAAACTTGCCGACGCGGGAGCTGAGGTCTTCATCTTTGACAGAAACACGCATAAAGCGGAGGCTGTTGCAAAGGAGTTCGGGGTTGTCGCGTTGCCACAGCCCGACCCTAAACCGTACTTTGCCGTCGTCAACGCAACGGGCGTAGGCATGCACCAAACGGAGGGCGTTTCTCCCGTCGGCGCCGAGCTTTTAAAAAAGACGGACGTTGCGGTCGATTTGATATACGAGCCGGCGAAAAGCCGTTTTCTCGAAATTGCGGAAAGTTTGGGCAAGAAGATAATAAACGGCGGAGCTATGCTTTTTTATCAGGCTTATTTTGCACAGCGCATTTATTTCGGCGAAGAAGCGGACGCGGCGCAGGCGAAAAAACTTTATGAAGAATTCAGGGAGGAATATTTATGAAACTTTTATTCATAAACGGCGTCAATTTGAATATGACGGGAGTCAGGGAAAAGAGCGTTTACGGAACGCAGACGCTCGACGAAATAAACGGAGATATTGCCGCACATTTTAAAGGTGACGAATGCGAATTTTTTCAGAGCAATTCGGAAGGGGATATTTGCACAAAAATACACTCCGCGCAAAATGGCGGATACGACGGAATAGTTCTCAACGCCGGAGCGTTCACGCATTACAGCTACGCCATTCGCGACGCAATCGCCTGCATATCCGTACCTGTGATAGAAGTGCATATGTCCAACGTTCATTCACGCGAACCTTTCCGCAGAACTTCGGTTATTTCTGAGGTTTGCAAAGGCGTAATATGCGGCTTCGGCAAAAACAGCTATATCCTTGCGGGCGAAAGCTTTAAGTTATGAATATAGTTCTTGCAGGTATGCCGGCAAGCGGTAAAACCACAGTGTCGAAGCAGCTTGAAAGGCTTGGTAAAAAGGTTTACGATACGGATGCGGAAATCGTAAAAGAACACGGGGAAATCAAGCGAATTTTCGAAAAGCACGGAGAGGAATATTTCAGAAATCTTGAAACAATAACTCTCGGCAGGCTTTGCGAATTGGACGGAATAGTAATTTCAACTGGCGGCGGCTGTCTTATGCGCAAAGCGAACACCGCGCTTTTGAAGCAAAACGGCAAAATAGTTTACCTCCGTACGGACGTTGAAACGCTTTTAAAGAGAATAGAAGGGGACGACACCCGTCCGCTTTTATTGGGCGACGCGCGGGGAAAACTTCAAAAACTATACGATGAAAGAACGCCAGTCTACGAAAGGGCGGCGGATTTGATAATAGATACCGACGGGCAAAAGCCCGAAGAAATAGCACACAAGATAACGGAGCTTATAAAATGAAAACAGCACTTGTCACGGGCGGAACAAAGGGAATAGGCAAAGCCGTTGCGCTTGCCTTTTTACAGCAGGGTTACGAGGTGGTTATAAACTACAACAGCAACGAGGAAACCGCCCTCGCCACGCAGGAGGAATTTAATATTCAGGGCTATTGCCCGATACTGCTTCGCGCCGACGTTTCAGACGAGTTGCAGGTAAAGGCAATGTTCCGCGAATTTTTCGGCATATACGACAGGCTAGACGTGCTTGTGAACAATGCCGGCATTTCGCTTATCCGAGTAATCCAGGATACGACTCCTGCCGACTGGGATAATATTTTCGGCGTGAACGTCAAAGGGGTGTATCATTGCTGCCGCGCCGTTGCGGATAAAATGATCGGCTGCGGAGGCGGAAGTATA
Source organism: uncultured Christensenella sp. (assembly GCA_910585705.1). Taxonomy (GTDB): domain Bacteria; phylum Bacillota; class Clostridia; order Christensenellales; family Borkfalkiaceae; genus Coproplasma. The sequence goes on along the minus strand of CAJUER010000001.1, from coordinate 645,742 downwards.
ATAAATATTGCCTCTATCTGGGGGGAAGTGGGAGCGAGCTGCGAGGCGGCTTATTCTGCTTCCAAAGGCGCGGTAATAGCGTTTACCAAAGCGCTCGCCAAAGAGTTGGCGCCCTCCAAAGTGCGCGTAAACTGTGTCTCTCCTGGCGTTATAGATACGGGAATGAACTCGCATTTGACCGATACCGAAATGGAACAGCTGATAGATTCTATCCCGGCAGGCAGAATCGGCTATCCCGAAGACGTGGCAAAGGCGTGCCTTTACCTTGCCGAAGCCGACTACGTTACGGGCGAGGTTTTGTCGGTTGGCGGCGGATTTGCAAAATAAACTTGTAAATTTTTGTACAAAAAAAGGAATTTCGGAATTTTTTTCGTAATTAATAAAAGGAATGTATGAAACATTAAAAGAAAGAACTTACGCCATAGAGGAAGCGTTTTTATCGCCTTACGCCGCTAAATCGAAAGATACGCGCGGCAGGGAGAGCAAAGAGCCGCCCTGTGAAATGCGGACAGAGTACCAGCGCGACAGGGACAGGCTAATCTATTGCAAAGCGTTCAGAAGGCTGAAAAACAAAACTCAGGTGTTTTTTTCGCCCGAAGGCGATCATTACGTTACGCGCCTTACGCACACGCTTGACGTTGCGCAGATTGCGAGAAGCCTTGCCCGCTGTTTGGCATTAAACGAAGATCTGGCGGAGGCTATCGCGCTCGGACACGATTTGGGGCATACTCCTTTCGGTCACAGCGGCGAAAGAATTTTGAACAAGCTGTCGCCCGACGGGTTCGAGCATAACGTGCAGTCGCTGCGCGTTGTGGATATCCTCGAAAACGACGGAAAGGGTCTTAATCTCACGTTCGAGGTGCGCGACGGAATTATCAACCATAAAAAAAGCGGCAATCCCGCAACGCTCGAAGGTATGTGCGTTTCGATTGCCGACAGAATAGCTTACATAAATCACGATCTGGACGATGCGGTTCGCGCGGGTATTCTGACTGTAAACGATATTCCTAAGCAGATAGTCAAGATTCTCGGAAGCGGTTCGAGCGAACGGATAAACACCGCGATAACTTCCGTTTACAGGTGTTCTAACAGTAAAAACTTCGTTAAAATGGACGCGGAAGTGGAGGAGGCAAGCGAGGCTTTGCGTAAATTTATGTTCGACAGAGTTTACTCGTCGGGCTCGGCTCGCGGAGAAGAAGAAAAGGCGGGCAGAATGCTTTCCGCAATGTATTCGCATTTTATGCAAACACCGGAAGACCTTCCTAAAACATATATCTCTTTGCTTGAAAAGTTTTCGCGCGGTCAGGTGGTATGCGACTATCTCTCGTCTATGACTGACAGGTACGCACTGTATATGTTCAATAAAATATTCGTCCCGAAGGGCTGGACGTTTCTCAACGAAAACAACTGACAAATAATTTAAAGAAATATGGCAACTGCTTTACAGGAGTTTTTGGTAACTCTTAAAGAAAAACTTAATATCGTTGACGTTGCCGGTGGATATTTGACGCTCGAAAAGCGCGGTTCAAGCTATTGGGCGTGCTGTCCTTTTCACCACGAAAAAACCCCGTCGTTTTCCATAAACGAAGCCGACCAGTATTATCATTGCTTCGGTTGCGGCGAGTCGGGCGACGTAATAAAATTCGTCCGCGAAATGGAAAATATCGACTTTATGGACGCGGTAAAAATTCTTGCCGAACGCGCGGGCTTGCAGCTTCCGCAGACGGGTTTCGATAATCAGAAGACGGTCGAATTGAAGCGTAAACGCGATACGCTTTTAAAGATAATGAACGACTGCGCACATTTCTATTTGGACAACCTTAACTCGGGTAACGCAGAAGAACATTTAAATTACATATTAAAGCGCAACATTCCGTCGAACATAGTCCGCACGTTCGGGCTCGGCGCAAGCCTTAACTTCACCGACTTGCCTAAATTCTTACTTTCAAAAGGGTATTCCAAAGAGGATATGCTTGACAGCGGCGCGGTGAACGAGGCGGACGGAAGATTGCTGGACGCACAGGGCGGCAGGCTTATTTACCCTGTAATAAACGGCATGGACGAAGTGGTTGCGTTCGGCGGCAGAGTGCTTAAAAAAACCGACTTTGCTAAATACAAAAACACAAAGGAAACGCTTCTTTTCAATAAAAGCAAAACTCTTTATAACATAAACCTTTTAAAAAAGCTCAGAAAAACCCAAACTATAAGGGAAGTGATTATGGTCGAGGGCTATATGGACACAATTTCCCTCTATCAGGCAGGCTTTAAAAACGTAGTTGCGAGTATGGGAACGTCGCTCACGCAGGAGCAGGCTCGGCTTATAAAAAGGTATACGGACACGGTGCTTATAAGTTACGACGGCGACGGAGCCGGGCAGAAAGCAAATATGCGCGGACTGGAAATTTTAAAGAGCGAAGGGATAAACGTAAAGGTAGTTCCTCTACCCGACGGGCTTGACCCCGACGACGTGATTAAACAGCGCGGCGCGGAGGGATATAAAAAATGTCTCGATGCGTCTATGCCTTTAATCGACTATAAGCTGACATCCCTTAAACGCGGCTTCGATTTATCCAAAACGGAGGACAAACGCAAATACGTTGCCGAAGCGTTAAAGGTCGTAAAAACCGCCGACAGCGCGGCGGAACAGGAAGAGCTTTTGAAGCAACTGCGCGATATGACGGGCATAACGTATGAATCACTGAACCGCGATTTGACTTCTGTGCCGTCACAGCCAAAACTTCAGGCGGAAGCGCCGCCCGTAAAAAAAGATAAATCTTCCGTGCATTTAAAGGCTTCGCGCTTCGTTATTGCGGCTTACCTTTTCGGCGCGAAATTCGCAAACGGCGACGTAAGCGAAATACCTTTCGAAAGCGAAGTTCACTCTATTATAGCAAAATATTTGAAATCCAAAAAACTTATGGAAGAGCGCGTTCAGCCCGCAGAGCTTTTCGAGTTTTTCGAAGAAAAGACGGAAGAGTACGAAGAGCTTTGCAAAATCCTCGATTTCAGCGACGGCGACGCGCTTTCGGGCGAAGTCGCGGAAAAGTACTTTACCGACTGTGTGAAGAAACTTAAACTCAAATACGTTGACGTGCAGGTGGCTTCGCTCACGGCGAAAATAGAAAACGAAACCTCTACGGAAGCAAGGAAATCGCTCACCGTAAAATTGCAGCAGCTTCTTAAACAAAAGGAAAAATTAAAAAGCGGAGAGATAAAATGAATTTATCCGAACAAAAACTTAACGAAATTTTAAAACAGATAATCGACACTTACGGTTCGAAGGGCAGTATTACGACCAACAGTCTTTGCGACATTATGGAAAAGTACGAAACTACTCCCAACCAGATGGATTATGTATACAAATCCATTGCCGAAGCCGGAATACAGATTATCGACGAAGCCGAGCGCGACAAAGAGTTGTACGAACAGGCGTTGTCCGATATAGGACTTGACGACCCCGTCAAAATGTACCTCAAAGACATAGGCAAAGTTCCGCTTCTGTCCGCCGACGACGAAATCGATTTGGCGCGCAGAATGCAGGAAGGAGACGAAGACGCAAAGAAAAAGCTTTCCGAAGCCAATTTAAGGCTCGTCGTTTCCATAGCAAAACGCTACGTCGGACGCGGAATGCTTTTCCTCGACTTAATTCAGGAAGGCAATCTCGGGCTTATGAAGGCGGTAGAAAAGTTCGACTATCAGAAAGGTTTTAAATTTTCAACCTACGCAACGTGGTGGATAAGGCAGGCGATTACAAGGGCTATCGCGGACCAGGCGCGCACAATCCGTATCCCCGTGCATATGGTTGAAACGATAAATAAACTTACAAGGGTTTCGCGCCTTCTGTTACAGAAATACGGCAGAGAACCGACCCCTGCGGAAATCGCGGATGAAATGCACATTAGCGAGGAGCGTGTGCGCGAAATTCAGAAAATCGCGCAGGACCCCGTTTCTTTGGAAACTCCTATAGGCGAGGAAGAGGATTCGCATCTCGGCGACTTTATCGAGGACGAATCCACCGAAACTCCGTCCGACAGCGTTTCGACTACAATGCTCAAAGAAACGCTTTTAAGCGTCCTTAACAGCTTGACCCCGCGCGAGGAAAAAGTACTGCGTTTAAGATACGGCGTGGACGACGGCAGACCGAGAACTTTGGAAGAAGTCGGCAAGGAATTCAACGTTACTCGTGAGCGTATACGCCAGATAGAAGCAAAGGCTTTGAGAAAACTGCGCCATCCCTCGCGTTCCAAACATCTTAAAGATTTCCTCGATACCTAAATTATGGACAGAATAGAACGGCTATGCGCGTTTCTCGACAAGTGCGCAACGTTTGCGGACGTGGCGTGCGATCACGGTTACTGCGCAAAATATATGCTCGATAACGGGTTGTGCGAAAGAGCCGTTATTTCCGATATAAGCGAAAAATGCCTGTCTAAGGCACGGACGCTTTTATCGGATTACATAGAAAGCGGCGCTTGCCGAGCGGTATGCTGCGACGGGCTTGAAAAAATTGCGGACGCGGACGAGGTAATGATTGCGGGGATAGGCGGCGAGGAAATTCTGAAAATTCTTCAAAACGCATACATTCCGGAAAAGTTTGTTTTTCAGCCTATGAAGAACGCCGAACGGCTTCGCGTTTATCTTTTGGAAAAAGGCTGTTCTATCATCGCAGACGACGTTTTTACCGACGGCAAAAAATACTATTTCGTAATAAAAGGCACAAGGACGGGCTATAAAGCGGACTATACCGAGGCGCAGATGGAATTCGGCAGGGACAGCCTTAAAAATCCCGTGCTTAAAAACTATATCCAAGAAGAACTCGCAAAAAAGCGCGGCTATTTACGGCGCAATTTATCCGAAGCCGCGCGTGAAGAAATTTTAAAAGGCATAAGGCTTTTGGAGGATACCCTTTTTGAAGTTATCCGAAATATTTAAAACTCTCGAAGAGAAAGTCGCGCCCGTCGCGCTTTCGGACGAGCTGTGCAAAAAATTCAATATGTACGACAACAGCGGCATAATAGTAGATTGCGGAAAAGATATAGTCGGCGCGGTTTTTTCGCTCGATTTATCTGCGGGCGCAATTAAAGCCGCAAAAAGCAAAGGCTACAATTTAATCGTAACTCATCACCCCGCAATTTACGGCGGTATTTCGCGCATAAATAATACCGACCCTGTCGCGGCGAATATTGCCGAGTGTGTCGTTTGTGGAATATCCGTAATTTCCATGCATCTCAATTTCGACTGCGCACCGTGCGGCATAGATTATCATCTTATGGAAGGACTCGGCGGCAAAGACGGTAAAATTCTCGCAGAGCTTTCACGCGGAGGATACGGCAGGGTTTATGAAGTGGAACCGATCCCGTTTTACGCATACGCGGAAAAAGTAAAAGCGGTTTTTAAGTCGGGGCGCGTTCTCACTTACGGCGCGGACAGGCAAATTAAAAAAGTTGCCTCGTTCTGCGGCGCAGGGTGCGATGAAAGAGCAATAGCGTTCGCTGCGGAAAACAATGCGGACGTGTTTGTGTCATCGGATATGAAGCACCACGAAATCACCGCCTTAATTCAGCGCGGAATAAACGTAATTGTCTTAACGCACTATTCAAGTGAAAATTACGGTTTCAATAAAATATATAATGAAATTTCAGCCGGTCTTCCGGTTCCTGCGGCGTATTACGACGACGCGGAACTTAGGTAAAGACAAAAGGAGTAAAATATGAAACAGGTAGAGCAACTTTTAAAGTATCAGGAAGAGGATTCGAAGCTTCTCAAAATCGAGCAGGACGCGGCTTCTTCCGAAGAACGTAAAAATTTTTCTCAGGCAAAAAGCTTTTTAACAAAAGCGCCCGAGAAGTTGGACGCGCTTGACGCAAAGGCGCGCGAGCTTACTTCGCTTTTGGAAAAGTTAAACAAAAAATACGCGGAAATCGAAGAGACTTTGAAGGACTTCGATAATTTGAACGAGCTTGTCGAAGAGGGCGCGGACATTTCTTTTTATAAAAAGAACGTAACGCAGATTTCCGAAAAACTTAAATCGATAAAATCCGAAGTCAACGCGCTTCAAAAAGCCGTAAAGGAATCCGACGAAGAATTCAAAGCGTTGAAGAAGAAGACGATTGCAACGCAAAAGGAATACGCGGAATATTCGGAAGTATATAAAAAATACAAGGAAGAAAAGCTTGCGGAGATGAAAAATGTTCAGGCGGGTTTGGATAAGCTTGCCAAAAACATTGACCCCGAAGTGCTTAAAAAATACCAGATAAAGAGGAGCGAGCGGATATTCCCGATAATCTGCGCCGTTAAAAACGACCGCTGCCCCAAATGCGGAACCGAGCTTTCCATAAGCGGCAAAGAGAAGGTTTCAAGCGGCGTCACGGAATGCGAATACTGCCACAGATTTTTATATAAAGAATAATTGCGGTATACGCTATGAAAGAATTCAGCGGTAAAAAACTTTTGATTTTCGGCGACAGTATTATGTACGGTTCGGGCAACGGCGGCTACGGCGTAGGCGAATACCTTGCCAATCGTTTCGGATTTTCGCTTGCCAAATACTGCGTCGGCGGAGCGCGCGTCGGTCGGCAGGAGGGCAAAAGCTGGATAGTCGAGCAAGTGCGCAGTGCGATAGAGCGCGGCGAAAAACCGCATTTGATAGTGTTCGACGGATTTACGAACGATTGCAATATGACGGACGGCGCAACGTGCGACGTGCCCTTAGGCGGCGAGCATAACCCAACCGTTTGCGACGTGTTCGGTGTATCTGAGGTTAATACGAATTTTACGGACTGCTTTGAAAGTATTGCGGCGTCGCTAATTAAATATTTCAAAGATTCTAAGGTGCTTTTCGTCCGTCCGCATAAGATGGGCAGGCGCGGTGCGGAGGTTCAGAAAGTATACGGCGAACGCGCTGTAAGCATATGTAAAAAGTATAACATTTCCGTTGCGGATATTTATAATGACGGCGGTTTAGACACCTTTGACGAAGCTTTACGCGATAAATATACCAACGACAGCTACGGCTGGGGCAGGGGCGACTGCACGCATCCCAATGCCGACGGTTATGAAAAATTTTATATGCCGGTTATAGAGGCAGCCGTGCTAAAACTTTTTAAACAGCTTTAATAAAAGAGTGGCGGAAGCGTTTGAGCGCTTCCGCCGCGATTGTTTTTTTAATGTATGATTTAAGGTGAAACCCTGTTTATATCTCTGGGAAACATTGCTGCGTATCTCACGTTTTTAAAGCCCAGAAGGTGCATTGTCAGTCTTTCGAGCCCCAAACCCAAACCGCCGTGAGGGGGCGCGCCGTATTTGTGAAGCATAAGATAGGTTTCGAACTCTTCGGGGTTCATGCCCAACCGCTTCATTTTTGCGACCTGCTCGTTGTAGTCGTGAATTCTCTGTCCGCCGGAAGTAATTTCTATTCCCCTAAACAGAAGGTCGAACGACAGCGTGACTTCGGGGTCTTCGGGGTCGTCCATAGTGTAAAAGGGGCGCTTTTTCGAAAGGTAGTGCGTAACGAAAAGGAAGTCCGAATTATACTGCTGTTTCGCCCATTTGCCGAGAAACGCTTCCTCGTCGGGTTCGAAGTCCTTCATATCGGTGATGTTTTTCAGCTTCTTCACGCAAAGCTCTTTTGCGTCTTTAAAGCGTATGCACGGTATGGTGTTTATTTCGGGTATTTCAACCTTCAAAAGCTCAACTTCGGGCGCATATTCCGTTTTTAAAAGATTCATTATATATTTAAGCGCACCGGTTTCCATATTCATTATGTCGGTGAAGCTGTCAATGTAACCCATTTCAAAGTCCATTGAAATATATTCGTTGAGGTGGCGCGAGGTATCGTGATGCTCGGCACGGAAAACAGGCGCGATTTCGAACACTCTTTCGAATACGGGAACAAGCGCTTGCTTATAAAGCTGCGGACTCTGCGCAAGGTAAACGGTTTTGCCGAAGTAGTCCAGCTTGAAAACGTTCGTGCCGCCTTCAGCTCCCGCAAAGTTAATTTTGGGGGAGTGGATTTCAGTAAAATTCTGCGTTTGCAGATATTCGCGGAATCCGCGCTGAATTCCTTCCTGAATTTTAAAAACAGCGCGTTCTTTGGGGTTGCGAAGAGTAACGGGGCGGTTGTCAAGATTTACCGAAAGCTCGCAGTTAATCTGCTTTTTGGAAATTACGACGGGCGGAACTGCGGCGGGCTCGGATAAGATTTCTATACCGTGAATTTGCAGCTCGTAACGCTCGCTTCCGTCGCGCGTTTCGCTTTTGACTACTTTGCCCGTAATTTTTGCCGCCGCCTGCTCGACAACGTTTTCGGAAAGTCTGTAATCTGAAAATTCGGGCGAATATACGCACTGTATAAGTTCGCGTGCGGTACGCAAAATAATAAATGCGAAATCCGACATTTCTCTCACGTTGTGGATTGCCCCTTTAACGCAGACGACTTCTCCGATATGGTTTTTAAATTCGGCGTAAGGTGTAGTGTTTGAAAGTATAACGCCTGTAATCTCTTGCATAAAATATCCTCTGAAATCTTTTTTTATAATTTTACGGCTTTTGGATATAAAAATCAAGTGTTTTAATTTGCGGCTGTGAAATTTTTTGAAGGCTTGCACGAATACAGCTCTTGCATTTTACATATAAATAGTGTATAATATAAACGAGCATGAATGTCTGCGGTGTTCGTGGTATGGGAAATTCGTAATCCACAAAGTAATTTAAGGGAGCGGCTGTTTGCGGAAATAGGCGAGGTCTGTTTTACGGAAAGCCCGATGTTTCGCTTCGACGCACCCACCTGCGAGATGCGGGTTAATACTTTTTCATATCACGGCACAGGCGGATAATTTTTATTTAAAGCTTTCTCTTAACGGGAAAGTTTTTTTTATGCGGTAAATGAAACTGGTAAACAATTTCGGTTAAATATTTTCATAAATACCTTGACATTAAAAATAGAAAATGATAAAATCAATATGTCTGAAAATTCATAGTCAAGACAGAAACGGAGGGAACAATGAAAAAGACTAAAATATTATTGCCTTTGTTGACTGCGGCGGTAACGGTGTTTTCCGCAACGTTCGGTGTGGCGTGCAGCGGCAAAAACAATAAGCCTGCCGATTCGGAAAACGAGTCCGAGCCGCAGAAGGTAATCGTACAGAATACCGACGTAGACTCGGCGGATTTAAGTCCGAACGAATCGAACAAGGACGGCAACGCTCAAAACAGCGAACAGCAGTTTGACGGACTCGAAGTGAAATGGGTCGGCACAAGCAACACGGTTGAGGCGGATACCTTTGAGCTGTCTTCGACAGAAAAGTCCGTTGAAATCAATGCTTTGGATATAGAAGTCAGAGAAGTAAACGAAGAAGGCGTCGCTTTCGGCGAGCCTATCGCGCAATCGGAATACACCGTCGAACTTTACAACGGCGACAAAAAGGTAGAACTCACCGACGGCAAAGCAACAGTAAGCGACGGCGGCACTTATCAGGTTTGGGCGTATAAGAATTCTTCGCGCGTAGAAAACTATGTTTGCAAGGGCTTTGCAAGAGTGTACGTTATGAATTCGCTTCTTTCAATGAAGATTGATAAGAATTGCACTACGACTCAGGTTGCAGGCAGGGAAGACCTTATTACCCATACTTGGACTTATACATTGACTTATAATAACTGGAACAAAAAAGAACTTTCGGCAAGCGACGTAACAGTAACGGGCTTCAATCCGAAAAAATCGGGAGAGGGCGAAGCTACCGCAACTTATAGGGAAGTAAATGCGAAAGGTGAATATAAAGAGATAAGCTGTAAAATTGCTTTCAATGTAACAGGTAAGTTTACTCCCAATATGCTGGTGTTAGACCCCAGTGAAATTCCCGTCGGCTCTTACAATTCCGAAATTGCGGATAAGTATTTGGCGCTAAACGAAGACGGAAATGCCGTAACGGACGGTTCGCTCGGTTCCATTAAAGTCTTGGCTGACGCAAACGGCGGCGACATAGAGGTAAAAGAGCAAACTGCTACAATCGAAGGCAATACAATTACAAACAGGCTTGATTTGCGCGGAAAAGGAAGCAAGGAGGCGCGAAGCATTCAGCTTAATTTGACGGGCGCCGCTGTGGTTACGGTTTACGCGGTATTAAGTTCTGCCGGTACAAGAACGCTTGCATTGTATGACGAAAATTTCGATCTTGTAGACGAATCTTGTAAGGTAACCGAAACTCTTGCGGGAAGCGTTCTCAAAATCGATAAAGGCGGCACATACTATTTATCATCGGTATCGGGCGGTATAAGAATACTTTATTTACTTGTGGAATACGAGAACTAAGCGGAGGATATGAAAATGAATAAAGTTAAATTTAAAAAATTAGCTTCGGTTTTTGCCGTTGCAACTTTATCGGCTTCCGCAATTTGCGGAGTCGCGTTCGGCGCAGGATGTAAAAAGAAAGACGTGTACGACGGTTCGAACGACCCCAACGACGGAACGGGTACAATATATTATGTTTCCGTCGACGGCAGTAAGGATAACGACGGTTCTAAAAAAAGTCCTAAGGACTTGGTTTCGCTTTTGAACGCAACATCTACGTCGGACACATATCTGAAACCCGGCGACACCGTTCTCGTTCAGCCGGGCACCTATAAGCTCGCAACTATAAACCCCGTTGAACGCATAACAATGCAGGTAAGCGGAAAGCATAACAATTACATTACGATTAAAAACGCAGACCCTTCGAAGCAATGCGTTCTCGATTTCAGCGCACAGGAATTCAACAGCGCAAATCGCGGTGTTTCGCTTTACGGTAACTATATCTACTGGCAGGGCATCGACGTATGCGGTGCAGGCGATAACGGCTTGTATATAGGCGGTAACTTTAACACGGTTGAAAACTGCGAATTCTACAACAACCGCGATACGGGCTTACAGCTTGGCAGGTCTTATGCGGAATATACCACGATTGACCAGTGGCCCAGCTACAACCTCATCAAAAACTGTACTTCGCACAACAATTACGACAATGAAACGTACGGCGAAAATGCGGACGGATTTGCGGCAAAACTTACCGTAGGATACGGAAACGTGTTTGACGGCTGTATCGCATACAGAAACTCCGACGACGGATGGGACTTGTATGCTAAAACCGATTCGGGCAACATCGGCGCAGTTATAATGTACAACTGCGTGGCTTACGAAAACGGATTTATCGAATACACGCAGGAGGAGAACAACGCAAGATTCCCCACCTGGAACGGAACTTATAACGAAGACAATACAAATTCCTATCTGACCCGCGACGGTGACGGCAACGGCTTCAAGCTCGGCGGTTCGGTAATGGAAGGCGACGTTGTGCTTAAAAACTGCCTTGCGTTCAACAACAGAATGCACGGCGTAACGGATAACTCAAATCCCGGCGTAATTTCTGTCGAAGGAGTTACAAGCTACAACAATAGCGCAATGGTCGACGACAGAGCAGATTCAAATACGTTCGGCTATGTAATCGACGTAAGCAATTTCGACGAGCATGCGAATATCGACCTTTCCCGTCAGATATACAGCTATAACAATTTAAAGCGTATTCTTTCGATGAAGGACGAACTTGCGAAATCGCTTTCGGCAGACGCTTATCGCGGTTCGGTTGTCGACAGTATTCTTCTTACGAAGAAGATTGACGGCAGTATCGACGCGGATACCAAAAACGACGACGGAGCTATGGGTGATTCCTTTAAAGCTCCCGCTTCGTCGGAAATATTTACAACGCTTCCGTTTACCAGAAACGGCAGCGAATATAACTTCAATATCACGGGTCTAAACGACCTTTATAAAGAAGGCGTCGACGGTGAACTCAATCCGAACAGAGCGCACAAAAAATACCGTAACTCAGATAATTCAATAAATATGGGCGATATTCTCGACGTCAAGAATTATTCTTTGTTGCTCGGAGAAGATAAAAAAATCGGCTCGAAACTCAATTTGGGTTCATACGGCGAATACAAACATTTCTTTGCAAAAGAATTCACCGATCTGAAAGAGGCGAGCGAGGATAAGGCGGTTATAGCGAGAATAAGCGAAGCGCTTACTCTAAACTGCGACCCCGACAGCGTTTATCAGGATTTTGACGTTCCCACAATGATGACGACGTATCAGGACCACGTCGCAACCCAAAGAACTACTTGTTCGATAACTTGGGAATCAAGCGATACGTCGCTGCTTAAAATCGACAACGACGATAAGCAAATATCGAGTTCGCAATCCGAATACGTTATGGCGGTAGTTTACCGTCCCCTGACGGAAGATAAAAAAGTTACTTTAACCGCAACGTTGACTTGCGGCGAAGTGAGTTTGAAGAAGGACTTCGAACTTACGATTAAGGCTGGCCAGCCCACGATAGGCGGAATTTTCGTTCAGACGATGAACGGGGAAGACGTACCCGAAGGCGGCACGCTTATAGTCGACCAGTATCAAGTCTACACTGAACCCGAAGTTTTCGTAAAGAACGGTATCGATTATCACGGCAAGCTTCTTTCCGAAGATTTGTACGACGTAACTACGATATATATGTTTACGTCCGATAAGAGTCTGGCAAGCGTTCCCGTTGCAGGATTTACGCCTTCAAATGCAGGCGTCTATACGATAACCAAGACGGTAACTTTAAAGAGAGATCCTTCCCAGTATAAATCTATGTCGTATACGGTTTACGTTGCAAGCCCTTATGCCGACGTTGACTTTATGACTTCGAACATCACTGTAAACAGACACGGTTATCTCGTATCCGGTGAAATGACTAATGCAACCGGTAAGCTGTATGCTATTTCTTCTGCAACTCCGCTTAATCTGACTGAAGACAATAAGGCTTCGTTATTGACGATGGAAGGAGTGGAAGAGTACACGTTCCGCGGGGATAATATCAGCTTCCAGTTTAAGAACGATAATGCCGAAGCATACCATATTTACTATCTTGTTACAAACCTTGAGGGTAAAATAACTTCTCAGCTTTACGAAAAGAGCGTAAGCGTTCAGGCAATTTCAACAAAGGAAGACCTTAACACAATAGCAAGCGGAAGCACAATCAACGGTGAAGAGCCTGCAACAACGATTTACGAACTGACTTCGGACCTTGATTTGACAGGGGCAAAATGGGACGTCGGTAAAGAGTCTTTCAGAGGTTTGTTGAACGGTAAAGGTCATACGATTCGTAATCTGTCCGTCAAAGGCGTGGGTATGTTCTACAAGGTGGACGGCGGCACTATTATGAACGTTAAGTTCGATAATATCGATATAAAGAGCGATTCCACAAAAACGGCTCTCGTTTCGGAATGTACCGGCGGTTACTTCTACAATATCCAAATCACAAATATCAACGTTCTGACAAGCAACCAGCGTGCGGCAGGATTAATCGGACACGTTAACGTTGGTACACCCTTAGTAATTGAACAGGTATCTATAAACAACACGAAAGAAGACTATAAAATCAAAGCAAGCCAGCGCGTAGGCGGTTTAATCGCGTTCTCGCAGGCAGGTTCAAGTTATTCTTCCGGCGCAATAGATATAACTATCAGTAACTGTTGGGTAAATGCGGCAATAGAGGGCGCTTACGAGCTCGGCGGTATTTACGGCAACTATGACTGCGGCAACAATACCAACTGCACCTATAACCTCAAAATTACGCACTGCGTATTTACAGGAACGGTAACGGCTACCGGAAGCAAAACGTTTGCGGCGGGAATACTCGGTTACCATAAAGGCGCGTACGCGGCTATGGAAATCACAAACTGTATAAGCGTCGGCAAAATTTACTTTGCAGGCGTCGAGGTTGTGACTTCGCTGAAAAACTGTTCCGGTATAGTCGGCAGCACTTCGACTTTGGTTGAAGGTTTAAATGCAAAAGTTAGCAACTGCTATGCGCGTATGGAAGAGTTCAACTCCGATTATGACGTAACGGTTTGGGATAAATACGCAGTATTGTCGGCAGACAACTACTTGAAGAGGGCAGGACTTGACTCCGAAAAGTGGTCGTTGGTATACGATAACGATTCTACTACGGTAGTTAAAGCTCCCTATGTAAACCTTAATTTTCTCGGCGAATGGGAATAATTAATAAATGATTTAATCAAGCGCGTTAAGCGTCCGCATATTGCGGACGCTTAATTTTTTTATTTATAACTGTGCAAAATACTTGCAAAGAGTTTAGGTTTGTGATATAATCACAAAGCAAAATAAATGCGGCCTTGTGGTCAAGCGGTTAAGACGGAGCCCTCTCAAGGCTCAATCCCGGGTTCGATTCCCGGCAGGGTCACCACTCAGTAACAAAGACGAACCTTTCATAGTTTTGAAAGGTTCGTCTTTGTTTTTTGTGCTAAAAATAATTGCGAAAAAACTTATGCCTAATTGCCGTCAACAATCAGCATTGTAAAAAATTTTTTCAAGTTCTTTTATATCTTCGATTACTGCGTCTATATGTTCAAGCGTAACTGTTTTTAATTTTTTAGCGCGGAGTTTGTAAAATTTACAGCTTTTATCTTTTTTTATTATTTCTTGATTGAAAAAGCAAATACCCAAATCTGTTTTATCAAAATTATATACGCTTTTTTTATAGATTAAACTAAAATTATTGCAATCGTTGCAGATATGTAAGTTGTCTTTTTTGTTCATTATAAATTCTTTTCCTCGTTTTGACTTTCTTGCAAAATTTGCCTGATTGCGGATATATCCATTAAAATTTCATATAAAGCTCTCGTAGCGACTCTTTTTCTGAAATTAACTCTGCGAAAACTTGATCTCCAATTTTCACAACCGAAATTGTTTTAACTATCTGATCCCGAATTTGACAGCGCCCTTTTTTGATGCTTTCAAAATGGCAAAGCCCTTTCGTGTAATAGCCCTCATAATTTCCACAATACAAACATTTTTTACTTTTGACTTCGTTTTCTTCCATTTTTGCACCTCAAATAAGAATATAAGTAAATTATATGTGGAAAAACTCGCAATGTCAAGCAATTTTGCGATGTTCTTCACATAATATAATACATAGAGGGTATACAATGGAAAAAGAAATAAATTTTGGCGAAAGCCTAAACGAAATTTTAAGCCATAGAAACATAAATGTTAATGATTTTGCAAAAGCAATAAATATTTCGTGGTCAACGGCGTATTCTTGGTTAAGAAATTCAACAGAGCCGAATTTGACCGCCTTAATTGCTACGGCTGATTATTTGAAATGCACTATTGAATTTTTAATAAGCAGAAGCGCAGATGAAAGCGCAATCGTCGGAAAAAACTATCCGCCGATAGCGCAACGGATTAAAGAAGTTATGAAAGAAAGCGGTATATCAAGCTACAAATTGAGAAAAATTTCTAAATATGACGGCTCATATTTTTATAATTGGGAACACGGCTCCGAACCTCTGCTTTCTACTCTAATAGAACTTTCAAATTTATTTGATTGTACGATTGACTATTTAATCGGGCGAGAAGAGGTTTAAAGCGAACTTATAAGGTTTGTTTTGGAAATTTTACTATTGACAATTTGACTATTTCATGGTAATATTATTTTAGTTATGGAAACCGATTTCCATAAAAATAATAAGGGGATACAAAAGATGAAAATCAAAAGAACTTCCGTTTTGATACTGTTGAGTTTGCTTTGCGTGGTGGCTGCGGCTTTTTGCCTTTACGGCTGTGCCGCAGGCAAGGACGGTGCTGACGGTAAAAGCGCTTACGAGATCTGGCTTGAAGAGGGGCATTCCGGCAGTAAGTCGGATTTCCTCGAATGGCTTAAAGGGGATAAGGGGCAGGACGGAGAAAACGGCTCCGACGGTAAAAGCGCCTATCAAATTTGGCTTGATAACGGGTTCGAAGGTACTGAAGCCGACTTTTTGGATTGGTTAAAAAATCAAAGCGGCTCTTCCGGCGAAGACGAAAATAAATGGAACGTTTCAAAAAATCCCGCAGTAGACAATTTAACTGCAACTTTAAATAATAATGTTCTTACCGTAAGCGGAAGTGGAAATATGAAAGATTGGACGAAAGCCGAAGACGTAGCTTGGGCCGAGTTAAGCAAAAACATAAACCGCATATCAATCGGAAAAAATGTAACGGGCATAGGCAGTTTTACTTTTGCCGGCGCAAATATTTCCTCTCTGATTGTGCCCGAAAACGTTAAAAGTATAGGAAGCTATGCCGTACCCGAAAACGCGGTTTTGTACGTCAATCCGAATACCCAAGTCGACGCGGCGCAATATGACGGCGTCGAGGTTAGCGTTTACAGCGAAGCTGTTCCTCAAACGCACGACAGGCACTGGACAAGCTGGGGCTCGAAAGGGAATATAACCGACGAGCCGTTCGAAAACGAATCCTCTTTCTGGCACTTTAACGAAGAGAACGAGCCTGTAAAATGGAAAAAAATAAAAGTTCTGTTTATCGGAAACAGTTTTACGTTCTATTATCAGATACCCGCGCAGTTTTCGGCAATCGCAAAAAATTTGGGTTACTACGTTGAAACTTATTCTATAACTGTGCCGGGTCAGACGCTTGAAACGCACGCGGACGATTCGAGCAACAGCGGAAAGCAGATTGACGCGCTTCTGGGAAAAATGAACGATATGGATTATGTGGTTTTGCAGGAGCAAAGCACTCGCCCTTATACCGATTACGATAAATTTTTCAATGCAATAAAAACGTTGAAAAAGAAAGTAAACGATACTCAACACAATGCAAAAATATATCTTTATGAAACTTGGGGTTCTCCCGCGTCTGCCGGCAACAGCTTCGAACAGATTGCCGAAATGGAGCAGAAACTTTACGAAGCGTATACGCGGGCGGCAATTGATTTAAGCTGTAACGTGTCGTATGTAGGCAGGGCGTTTACTTATGTTAAAAGCGAAACCGAGCTTAATCTTTATTTCGGTGATAACCGTCATCCCGGTCCTGTCGGCGCATATTTAAGCGCATGCGTGCACGTTGCGTCGATTCTCGGCGGAGACGTTCGTCAAACTTCGCTTGTCGGAAAAGATTTGGTGGTTATTGCCAATGAGGGAGCTTCCGCCCAACCTTTGAATTTGAGCGAAAGTCAGTGCGAAACACTAAGGCAAGCCGCATATAAAACAGTGTTTGAAAGCGAAAACGACACTAAAACCTATACCGTAAGATTTTGGTATAACGGAGAGGTACAAAGCAGTTTGACTTCGGTTGAAGGATTTGGCTTCGACTTTCCTTCTTGCACGGTTAAAGAAGGCGAAAAATTTTCGGGTTGGACTTTTCAAAACGGCGAAACCGTTTACGCGGCAAACTCGCGCATAAGCTATGATGAAATAAGCGCACAAATCAATGAAGGCGTTGTCGACTTTTATGCGCAGACAAGCGAAATGATTATTGCCGTTTGGGGGCGTTGGATAAGCGAAGACAATTTTTTAAAGGTAATGCAGGGTTTTAATGATTATTGCAAGGCAAACGGCTTAAATTACGATAAAGTAAGTTTTATTTATTACGACGGAAAAAATCAGAATACCGACCCGTATTTCTTTATTTCCGATTTTACAAATCAGGTAGCTAAGGACGACGCCGACATAGTGTTTCCCTGCGGCGATAATATTGCGGGGGAGCAGAGCAGTATAGCTTCGTCGGTAAAGGAATACAAGCCGTTAAACGTGTCGATAGAGGGTAATACGACGAGATACGTCGCAAAACTTAGCGATAACGTTTTGACTCAAGCGTTTTACGTTTACATTACTTCGGACGAGGCGAAGGAGCTGTTGGGCGGATTAACTTAATAAATAATTTTAATGCTAAAACTTCCGATTGTGCAAAAAGTGCGCAGTCGGAAGTTTTGCTTTACGCATCAAACTTTTATCAAAATTTCACACTTATTTGCGTATTATAGTTTGACATAAAATTTATTTGATTTTATAATAACTTAGATTTTACTTAATTTGGAAATATATAGATTAAATTGAAAAAGGAGGGTAGGCAGTGATAAGAACACTTTTAAAAAGCGTAAGGGAATACAAGGCTTCTTCCATTCTCTGTCCGATAGTTATGGTCGGCGAAGCGGCTATGGAAATAGTAATTCCGTACCTTATGACTTTTATAATCGGCGAATTGCAAAATCTTTCAAGCATTGCAAATTACAGCGTCAATACGAAAAAGATAATCATCTGTTCCGTGTTGATGGTTGTCTGCGCTCTGTTTGCGCTGTTCTGCGGCGTTATGGGCGGCAAACTTGCGTCTAAGGCGTCCTGCGGATTTGCTCACAACCTGCGCGAGGATATGTACAACAATATCCAGTCGTATTCGTTTGCAAATATAGATAATTTTTCCACTTCAAGTCTTATAACGCGCGTGACTACCGACGTTACCAACGTCCAGAATGCTTATCAGATGGTAATAAGAATGTTGGTGCGCGCCCCAGTTCTGTTTGTCTCGTCGGTAGTTATGACGTGTTTAATCGAACCGAAAATGGCGCTGATATTCGTCGGCGGCGCAATATTATTAGGACTTATAGTATTCTTCTGTATGTTCAAGGTAATACCGTACTTTAAAATAATGTTTAAAAAGTACGATAAACTTAATTCGGTTGTACAGGAAGATTTAACGGCGATCCGCGTAGTTAAATCTTATGTGCGCGAGGACAGGGAAATCGAGAAAATGCAGAACGCTACGGCGGAGGTTTATAAGTACTCCGTCAAAGCCGAAAGTATACTCACGTTTTTAATGCCCTGCGTAAGCATAGTAATGTATGCGGTAATTATAATCGTACTTACGCTCGGCTCGAATATGGCGGTCGGCAACATTGTCGGCAACGTCGGCGCGGCAGATTTACAGACCCTGAATATTTACGCTATGCAGATTCTTTCGGGCGTAATTATGGTCGCAATGTGCATAAACTTTATTTCGATGTCGAGGGGAAGTATTGAAAGAATTTGCGAAATTCTCAACGAAAAGACGACTTTGCCCAAACCCGTTAATCCCGTTTATGAAATCAAAGACGGCTCGATCGAGTTCGAGAACGTTAATTTTGCATACTCGCAGAAATCGGACGTAAATGTTTTATCCGAAGTAAATCTGAAAATCGATTCGGGCGAAACCGTAGGAGTAATCGGCGCTACCGGTTCGGGAAAAACTTCGCTTGTTTCGCTCATTCCAAGACTTTACGACGTTTCGGCCGGCAGCGTAAAAGTGGGCGGCGTAGACGTGCGTGAGTATGATATGGACACTCTGCGCAACAAGGTTGCAATGGTGTTGCAAAAGAACGTGCTGTTTTCGGGTACCGTTGCGGAAAATCTCCGCTGGGGCGACGAGAACGCTACGGACGAGGATTTGCGCCTTGCGGCGAGGCAGGCGTGCGCCGAAGAATTTATCGACGCGCTTCCCAATGGTTTCGATTACGATTTGGGTCAGGGCGGCGTAAACGTTTCGGGCGGCCAGAAGCAGAGGCTTTGTATCGCCCGCGCGCTTCTCAAAAAGCCCGCAGTAATAATTTTCGACGATTCCACGTCTGCGGTGGACACCAAGACTGACGCCTCGATACGCGGTTCGCTTGCGAAATACGCTCCCGAAATAACTAAAATAATAATTGCACAGCGTATCGCTTCCGTTCAGGATGCGGATAAAATAATCGTACTTGACGACGGCAAAATTTCCGCAGTCGGCAAGCATGAAGAACTTTTGAAATCGAGTGAAATTTACCGCGAAGTCTATGAATCGCAGATGAGCGGAAAAGATGAAACAAAAAGCGGAAAGACGGGAGGTGCGCGTAAATGAGTAGACATTCAAAAATGCCTCCTAAGGGCGATCTCACGGCAAACGTCGGGGCAACCGAAGGCGGAGCGAAAAATCCCGTAAAAACGCTTAAAAGACTTTTAAGCTATTGCTTTTCCCGATATAAGGTGGCAACCGCTTTCGTCGTGCTTTTCGTGCTTTTATCGGCAGGGGCAACGGCGATAGGCGCGTCTTTCTTCGCGCCGATTGTAACGGAGCTTATGAACGGCGTTCCCAACGGAATGAAGCCCATTTATACAAACGTTATAATTATTGCCTGCGTTTACGTTTCGGGCGGTCTTTCGTCGTTTGCGTACAACCGCATTATGATGTATATAGCGCAGGGCACGTTGAAGAAAATGCGCGACGAAATGTTTATAAAGATGCAAAGCCTGCCTTTGAAATATTTCGATACGCATACTCACGGCGATTTAATGAGCCTTTATACAAACGATATCGATACTATGCGCCAGCTTCTGTCGCAGACGATACCGCAGCTCATCTCGTCAGCGCTTACAGTGATTTTCGTAATCACTTTTATGGTGATTTACAGCTTCACTCTAATGCTCGTAATTTTCTTCGTGCTCATAATAATGGTTTTGGTCATAAAGAGAATAGGCAGTCAGTCGGCAAATTATTTCCTCAAACAGCAGACCGCTATCGGTAAACTTAACGGCTACGTTGAAGAAATGACCGAAGGACAGAAAGTAATAAAGGTTTTTTGCCACGAGAAAAAGGCAAAAGAGCAGTTTAAAAAGTTGAACGACGAACTCAACGACGTAGGCTATAAAGCCAACAGCTTCGCGTTCGTTTTGGGACCTATAAACAACAATCTGGGCTATCTTCAATATGTTCTCGTTGCAGTAGTCGGCTTCGTTATAATGGTCACGGGGCACAGCAATCTGTTGCTTTCGGGTTTCCTTGCCGTAAAGGGAAGCGATATCGCTACCTGCGCGGGTATGCTCGTATCGTTTCTCGCTTTTTCAAGGCAGTTCAATATGCCCATACAGCAGGTTACGCAACAGTTCAACGCCATAGTTATGGCGCTTGCCGGTGCGGAACGTATCTTTGAAATGGTCGATACCGAGCCTGAGGATAAAGGCGGCGATATTACGCTGACTTACGGTGAACACGAAGAAGGCAAATGGGCTTGGAAAAAACCCGTAGAAAACGGCTTCGAGTATATACCGTTGAAGGGCGACATTCGCTTTAACGACGTAACTTTCGGCTATACCGAAGAAAAAGTTATTCTGAAAAATATCAGTTTGTATGCGAAACCCGGACAAAAAATCGCGTTTGTCGGTTCTACGGGTGCAGGTAAGACGACGATAACCAACCTTATAAACAGGTTCTACGATATACAGTCGGGTGAAATCACATACGACGGACTCGATATAAGAAGTATAAAAAAGGACGATTTAAGGAAGTCGCTCGGCGTCGTCTTGCAGGATACGCACCTGTTTACAGGTACGGTTATGGACAATATCCGCTACGGCAGACTTAACGCAACGGACGAAGAGTGTATAAACGCGGCACGCCTTGCAAATGCAGACTTCTTTATAACGCATTTGCCTGAAGGCTATCAGACGGTTATAAAGGGGGACGGAGCAAACCTTTCGCAGGGGCAAAGGCAGCTGCTTTCGATTGCGCGAGCAATGGTTTCGGAATGTCCCGTACTGATTTTGGACGAGGCGACTTCGTCAATCGATACCCGAACGGAAAAACTTATAGAAAAGGGTATGGATAAACTTATGGAAGGCAGAACGGTATTCGTTATCGCACACCGTCTTTCCACAGTGCGTAACAGCCATGCGATAATGGTTTTGGAACAGGGTGAAATTATCGAGCGCGGCGACCACGAACAGCTTATAGCCGAGAAAGGCAAATATTATCAGCTGTATACGGGCGCGTTTGAATTAGATTAATTTTCGAGGTGTAAAATGCAACTGGGCAATCCTATGACAAGGCGTTTGTCAAAAAGGTTTTCGGGCTTTGAAACAGAAGAAAACGCCGGCACGGCAACTTATGCGGGCGTGTATACTAAATCGGCTGTATTCGCCGCAATTACGATTGTAACCGCGCTTTTAACGGAATTTCTGACCGTTTGGTTTTTGGGTTACGAAGCTTTGGACAGAATATTTATCGCGCTTTTAATAGCTACCTTAGTAAGCTTTATTCCGTTGATTGTAATGGCGCTTATTATTTCTTTTGTCCCGACTACGGCAAAAGTACTCGGCTTTATCTACGTTATTATCGAGGGCGGGGTTCTCGGCTTATTGGCACTTTGCGTCGATTATATCTTGCCGGGCGCCGCATTTGCCGCGCTTGCGGGTACGGGGCTTGTTTTGCTTGCTTCGCTTATCGTCAATTATGTTTTTAAAAAAAGAATAAGCAGCGCTTTTGTTCGCGGACTTATAGTAATAACGGTAAGCCTCGTAGTAATTCAGCTTGCGGTATGGGTCGTTTCCCTTTTTGTACCGATGCTTTCGGGAACCTATTTCTGGATACAATTAGGAATAAGCGTTCTTTGCATAATCTGGGCTACGGTTATGCTTTTCTGGGATTTGTCCAACATTGACAGCTTAGTGCAGACAGGCGCGGAAAAGAAGTATGAGTGGTATGCCGCTTTTTCGCTGGTTACAACGCTCATTTATATGTATATAGAAATTCTCGAGCTTATCGTGCGCATAGCGGCGCTTTTTCACCGAGATTAAAAAAACGGTAAAATACAGATTGTCGAAGAATAGTACAAACTGTCGAAAACATACACTATTTTAAGGGCGTTTGCCCCGAAAGGAATAGTGTATGTTTTTTGATCTTATAAGCCTGCTTTTCGGCAAAGTATTTTTGTTTACGGGAATGGTGCAAAGCAAAGGCACGTTCCCCAAGCCTCTCTCACCTGAAGAGGAAAAAAAGTATCTCGCTCTCGCCCGTCAGGGTGATAAACAGGCGAAAGATATTTTAATCCGTCACAATATGCGCCTTGTCGCGCATATCGTCAAAAAATACACGGGCGCCGCCGAAACCGAAGACCTTCTATCGGTTGGCTCGATAGGGCTTATCAAGGCGATAAATACCTTTCAGGACGGCAAAGGAACCCAGCTTGCAACTTATACCGCGCGGTGTATAGAGAATGAAATTCTTATGCTTTTACGGGCGGGCAAAAAACACAAGAACAACGTATCATTGTCCGACCCCGTCGGCGTGGATAAGGACGGCAACGAGCTTACTCTTATTGACCTGCTCGCCGAAAAGGAGGACAGTGTTTTCGCGCAGGTGGAAAAAAGTATCCAGCGTGAGAAGTTCGTTGTGTTTTTAAAAAAATTTTTATCGGAACGCGAGTTTGAAATTCTCTCATTCCGCTACGGACTCGAAGACGGCGTGTCGCTGCCCCAGCGCGAAGTCGCTAAAAAACTTGGTATTTCACGCTCTTACATATCGCGCATAGAAAAACGCGCCATAGAAAAGGCGCGTGAGAATTTGCGTAAGGAAGATTTTTTCACCGACTGAACGGTTGATTTTTACGTTTTTTATTTTTTAATTTTAAACGGGCGGTTTATCTGCGGGTAAGCCGCTTTTTTTATTGCAAAATTTTTTCGCAAGTGATAAACTTTAAGTATAAGGAGTTTTTATGTCAAACGTAATGGATACCCTCAGGGCGAGGGGCTTTGTAAAACAAACCGTATACGAGGAAGATTTGTATAGACTTCTCGGCGAGAAAAGCGTAACTTTTTACACGGGTTTCGATCCGACGGCGGACAGCTTGCACGTCGGTCACTTTATGCAACTTATCGCAATGAAGCATATGCAGGACGCAGGGCATAAACCCATAATTTTAATCGGCGGCGGCACGGCGATGATAGGCGACCCCACCGGTAAAACCGATATGCGAAAAATGATGACGCGCGAAACGATAGACTATCACGTCGAGTGCTTTAAAAAGCAGATGTCTAAGTTCATCAGCTTCGAGGGCGCGAACGGCGCAGTCATTGTCAACAATGCCGACTGGCTTTTAAAGCTCAACTATATGGATTTTATCCGCGAAGTGGGCGTTCATTTTTCCGTCAATGAAATGTTGCGGGCAAAGTGCTTCGAGACGCGTTTGGAGCGCGGTCTTTCGTTCCTTGAATTTAACTATATGCCTATGCAGGGCTACGACTTTTTGCACCTTTACAAAAATTACGGGTGCGAGCTGGAGCTGGGCGGCGACGACCAGTGGTCGAATATTCTTGCGGGCGCAAACCTTATAAGGGTTAAAGAAAAAAAGCCCGCTTACGCAATGACTTTCACGCTTTTGACCACAAGCGAAGGCAAGAAGATGGGCAAAACGGAAAAGGGCGCGGTGTGGCTTGACGAAAGCAAAACAAGCCCCTACGAGTTCTATCAGTATTGGCGAAACATTGACGACGCGGATACTGGCAAGTGCTTAAAACTGCTTACGTTTTTACCTCTTGCGGAAATCAATAAGCTCACCGAGCATATGGACGAGCGGATGAACGTTGCAAAGGAAGTGCTTGCATACGAGCTTACAAAACTTGTTCACGGCGAAAAGAACGCGGAAGAAGCACAGTCGCAGGCTCGCGCGGCTTTCGGCGGCGGCGGAAATTTGCCCGAAAAGCAAATCACGGTTGACAACGCCACCGTTATACCCGTACTCGTGGCGGCAGGTATTTGCGCGTCAAACGGCGAAGCGAGAAGGCTTATTCAGCAGGGCGGAGTTTCGTTAAACGAAAGCAAGGTTACGGATATTAACGCGCCCGTAAAAAGCGGCGACGTTATCCATAAAGGCAAAAAAGTTCACGTCAAAGTGATTTTGAATTAAGTGGTTAGCTATCGTTCCCTGCGCGGTGAAACCGTTACGGAAAAAGTAATAGAAAAATCGCGCTTTATCACAACTTCGCGGCATGTTTCCTGCGAGGAGGAGGCGAGCGCGTTCATTGCGGAAATTTCCGCTAAATACCGCGACGCAACGCATAACTGCCACGCGTATATTTACGACCGTGTCGGTAATTTTCCGCGTTTTTCGGATGACGGCGAACCGCAGGGCACCGCAGGTATGCCAATTCTCGAAGTTATAAAAAACAAAAAACTTTTTGAAACGGCGGTGGTTGTCACTCGCTATTTCGGCGGCATTAAGCTGGGCGCAGGCGGACTTGTCCGCGCTTATTCTTCGTGCGCGGCGGAAAATCTCGACGCGGCGGAAAAAGTGCTTTACGAAAACTGCTCGGAAAGCAGTTATACCGTTGCATACACAGACGTTGATTCGGCTATGCGCCTTTTTGCGGAAACGGGCGCAAGCGTATTGAACGCCGACTACTCAAACGAAGTTATATTTATCGTAGCCGTAAAAAAGAGTGAGGAAGAGGACTTGAACAAAGCCCTTCTAAACCGCCTTTGCGGCAGGGTTAAAATTCGCAAAATCAAGGAATACTTTTATCCTTTCGATGTATAAATTAAAATTTTATCAAATCGCGGTTTTTTAAGATATATTCTTAAAGCCGTGCTTTTTTTTGTGTAAAGAGCGTTTTTGGGGCACTCGTAAACGCATTTCAAACATCTAATGCATTTGGAGGAAGGCTTTCCGAAAGCAATCGCGTTCACGGGGCATACGTTGCCGCAAGTATTGCACTTTGTGCAGTTGCCGTTCATTTTTATTTTGATAATCGCTCTGCTTCGTGTCGCAGGAAAAATTGCGGCGAAAGGCGTTTTCCGCAGCTTGGGAATATTCGCGCAAGCATCGCCTTTTTTGCTTTCCCGCAATATTTTAACTAACTGTTCTGGCACGAAAACGGTATCGCCCGAATCGGAATAAGCATGCTTTGCAGGCAGATATGCGGCGGCGGTAACGGGGCATTTTAAAAGCTTTGTTGCCTCGTAAATTGCGTTTCCGTGATGCGCCCTGCCGTAAGTTGCAATAAGCGCAACGTTGTCCGCACACAGATTTTTAAAAAAGCTTTTCAGCGGTGCGGGATAGCTTTGGCAATGCACGGGGAACACAACCGCAACGCTTTCGTAACAGCCCTGCGCGTCCTTAGTTTCAAATAATTCCCAATCAAGCCTTTTAGCCAAATCGTCCGCAACGCATTTGCTTTGACCGGAACACGAAAAATATAGAACCGCGTTCATTACTTTAAAAATTCCTTCATAATATCACATTCGGGCAGTTCTTCAAGCGAAAATCCGAGCGTGTTTTCTATCTCGTAAACCGCTTGCTCGCGCGTGACGTTTTTGTCGCGGCTCGCCAAAGAAATTTCAATCGCGCTGAACGGAATCATAGTCGAACGCATATTATAAAATCTTGAAAACTGCGAAAATTCCTTGCACTTTTCTATTTTACAGCTTGTGTGCAGTCCTTTTCCCGAATCTTCCGGCGCAACCCAGCCGCATTCTTTTATAATAATCTCTTTAACGTTTTTCCAGTCATATTTGCCGCCGCTGATTTCATCGAAGTCAACCTGCACGAACGCGGGAATATTCCCTGAAAGGGAAGAGGCGCGTATGCTTCTTTTAAGCGGCTTTAACATTTCTGGTACGGTATGTAAGGCTTTTGTGACATTTTCCACAAGCTCGTTTTTATAACCGAACAGCTTGACGATTTTTTTTGTGCCGTAAGCAAGCTGTTTCATTGTCGTCAGCGTATGAAACTGTCCGCGCCGAAAAGGCGGATGCAGGGTGATAACGCGCCCTGCGTTAATCATAAAATTCAGAAATTTATTATCGGGGAATTTATAGGCGAATTTCGGCGCCATATTATTGAAGTACAAACCCGCCATTTGCACGGGTTCGTTTCCGGCAATAAAGTACGGCACGCGCTCGGCAACCATTTCAGGATAAAATAAAACGTAAGCAAGCGAAGGACATGCGCAGGTATTTTCGTTCAGCTCGTACAGCCTACGGTAAATTTTTTTCAGATCTTCGGCTTTGACCGAACGTGTTAAAAATTCCACGCCGTCAAGCTTTTGCCGCGCGTTTTCAATACTTTTTTTTGCGCTGTCGGAAATGTATGGGATAAGCCAGGTCAGCGCGAGCACGCGCAGTTTTAAAACCTTTGAAAGATAGTACAAAAGATAAGTGGAATCTTTTCCTCCGGTATAGAATACCGCAACGTCGAAGCGCGATTTTTTCGAGCGCGGAATTTTGCTTATAAGCGGCACTACGCTTTTAAGGTTGCGCGTCGAATGCTCGCTGCCGCACATTGCGCAAAGTCCGTCTTTATCGAATTCCAGTCCCGGTATCATAAAATCATTTGCACAGCATCGCGTGCAAAATCTTGCGCCTTTAAGCGAATCAGGGGTTTTAGACGGAACGCTTTCCGACACCGCGCCCTCGCTTATGATTTTTTTCAGCGCGTTAATTTCCGCTACGGTTAAATTTTTTGGAAGCGTAGCTATAATTTCAGCCTGCTTTTTGCTTATACGCAAAACGTTTTTGTTAAGATTTGCCCCCGAACGGATTCCGTAATATACAAGTTTTCGTCCGTTCGGGTTCCAGCGATTTTGTAAGTAATACATACTTCGATTATAACGCCGCACGCATCTAATGTCAACGGTAGATTATTGACAACGCAGTACGCTGATGTTAAAATAATAAAAACGTATAAAGGATTAATTATGTCGGAAATCACTTCAATAGAACCGCAGAAAAAGGATAAAGAGCGTTGCAGTATTTTTGTGGACGGCAGATTTTACTGCGGAATAAAACTCGAAGTAGCTATAAAGTACCGCTTGAAGGCAGGTATGCAGATAGAAAAATCACAGCTCGACGAAATCCAGCTCGAAACGGAAAAAAGTCAGGCGATGGACAAGGCGCTTACCCATCTTTCCGCTACTATGAAAACGCGCAAACAGATAAGCGATTTTCTTGCGAAAAAGGGCTATACGGAAGCGGTTATTAACTATGTTCTGGAACGGCTCGAATATCATAAATTCGTCGACGATAACGCCTATTGCCGCGCGTACGTTCAAAGCGTGAAGGGCAAGGGTAAACGCGCGCTGGAAGCCGATTTGATTAAGCGCGGAGCGGACAGAAGTTCGATAGAAAGCGCGCTCGAAGAGTTTGAGGAGGACGAAGGCGAAGCGTGCGGAATACTTGAAAAATATCTTCGCGGAAAGGAGCGCGACAAACAAAATTTAAGCAAGGCGTTCAAATACTTGCTGTCAAAGGGCTACGGCTACGATACGGCGAAGTCCGCTCTTGAAAAATTCGGAGAAACCGATGAAGATTATTAAACTCGAAGAAGTGGATTCTACAAACGAATACTGCAAACGCCTGACGGACGGCGTTGACGTAGCGGTTACGGCAAAACGGCAGACTGCGGGCAAGGGAACGAAAGGCAGAAGTTTTTCCTCCCAAGACGGCGGACTTTATATTTCGGTTATGCGGCACTATAAAAATTTCCCTGCGTCCGAAACTTTTTTCGTTTTGGTGAACTCATGCGTGGCGGTTTGCAAAACGCTTGAACATTTTAAAATTAATCCGCAAATACGCTGGGCGAACGACGTGCTTGCCGACGGCAAAAAAATATGCGGCACATTGATTGAAAATATCTTTTCGGGCGATAAGCTAAACCGCAGTATTGTGGGAATGGGTATAAACGTAAATAACGCTTTGCCTGCGGAGCTTTCGGGCATAGCGACTTCTATGAGTATGCTTACGGGTAAAATTTTCGACGTGGACGCCGTGCGTGACGAGCTTATCGAAAATTTGAATAAACATTTTACCGTTAATGACTATAAAGAATATACCGGTTGGTTGGGCGGCAAAGTGACGGTAAAAACTTTGGAAGGAATGTTTTCTGCAACCGCGCTCGATATCGGTGCAGACGGCAGACTTATATTAGAGGCGGACGGCAGACTTATAAAATTAAGCTCGGCGGAGGTATCGTTAAGGTTTTAATGGAAAGGGTATTATCCAATACGCAAATGCGCGCCGCCGACGCATATACTGTTAAAGTGCAGGGTCAAAGCGCGCAGACGCTTATGGCTCGGGCGGGCGCGGCAATAGCGGACGAAGTTGAAAAAATAATGAAGAAGCACGGCTTTAAAAGTGCCGTTGCGGTGTGCGGTTCGGGCAATAACGGCGGCGATGGTTACGTTTGCGCCGAAAGCCTTAAAAATCGCGGCATAGCTGTAAGCGTTTACGCTGTGGCGGAGCCGACCTCTGAGGGCTGTATTCTTGCAAGAAAAGCATGTACCGCTGAATTTACGCACGAAATAAAGGCCGATTTGATTGTGGATTGTATTTTCGGTACGGGGCTTTGCCGCGACATAGGCGGCAAATTTGCGGAAGCGGTAAATGCGGTTAACGCAAGCGGAGCGTATGTTGTTTCCGCAGATATACCGAGCGGACTTAACGGCGACAACGGGCTTATGCAGGGCTGCGCGGTAAAAGCCGATTTAACGGTAGTGATAGCGGAATATAAGTTGGGGCATTTTTTAAACGACGGACTTGATTTGTGCGGTAAGACGGTAAAAAAGGATATAGGTATAATTTGCCCGCAAACTACTTACGCGGAAATTTATTCTGACGAGGATATAAAACCTTTTTTTATCGGGCGCAAACGCAACTCGCATAAAGGTACTTACGGTTCGGCAAATATAGTTGCCGGCAGTTCTGAATATCTCGGCGCGGCAGCGCTTGCCTGCGGTGCGGCTTTAAAATCGGGTTGCGGTTACGTTAAACTGACTACGGCTGAAATGGTCAAACTAAGCCTTGTTCCCGTGTACCCTCAGGTCATCTTTTCCGACGGAATCGATTTCAATTCCCATTCTATCGCGATAGGAATGGGGTGCGGCGTAAGCAAAGATTTGTATAATAAAATAATTTATATTTTAGAAAACTACGAAGGCGCGTTGATAATCGACGCGGACGGGTTGAACGCGCTTTCTGAATACGGTACGGATATACTATTAAATAAAAGGTGCAAAATAATCCTCACTCCGCACGTTAAAGAGTTTTTCCGTCTTACCGGCGCCGAAGTCGGAACGATTTTATCAGACCCTGTCGGAATGGCTCAGTCGTTTGCGAAAAAATTCGGCGTGACGGTGTTGCTAAAAGGTGCGGCAAGCATTATCTGCGACGGGGAAAGGACGGCGGTAAACGTTCGCGGAACTACCGCGCTTGCAAAGGGCGGTAGCGGCGATATGCTTTCGGGTTATATGTGCGGTTTGCTTGCTCGCGGACTAAGCACCTACGACGCGGCGGTTTGTGCGGCGTACGTTCTCGGTCTTTCCGCCGAAATAAGCTCGGCGGAAAAAACAGACTATTGCGTTACTGCGGAGGACGTAATTAAAAATCTGCATTTTGCCGTCAGGCGCTTGACAAATAAAATTTAACTTGATAAAATAACCCGTGTTGAAAGGGAGTAGTTATAAAGGCTGCGGCAACATACCCCGATTAAAAAAATCGTGCCGTATCCCCTTGATTTAAGGAACAAGACTTTTGACTTAAAGAAATTTAAGTTAAAGGTCTTATTTTTTGTTTTTATAAGGATAAAATAATTAAGAGGTGTATTTTGACAGGTATGGCATTGCTATCTAGTACGGCAGGTACGGCTGCGCTTAAAATTTTTCTGCTTTTAGTCGGATTTGTCCTTCTCGTTAAGGGGGCGGATTTCTTTGTGGACGGCGCGTCGGGAATCGCAAAAAAACTTAAAATTTCAACTTTCATAATCGGCGTTACGGTCGTTGCGTTGGGTACTAGCGCGCCCGAAGCGGCTGTTACGATAGTGGACGCCGTCGGCGGTTCCGGCGAGTTGATAGTCGGCAATATTTTGGGTAGCAACATCATTAACGTTCTGCTTATTCTCGGATTGTCTGCGGTCATATGTAAACTGCCCGTAGAAAAAACAACACGCTTTATCGACCTGCCGTTTCTCATTTTTATAAGCGTGTTGTTCGTCGTTCTCGGCAGCATAGGCTGGACTTTCGAGTGGTGGGAAGGTTTGATTTTAATCCTGCTTTACTGCGCGTTTATGGCTTATAATATTGTGCTTGCAAAACGCCAGTCAAAAATAGGGCTGGAAAATCCCTCCGCAGTCTCCGTTGCCGACCCGTGTGCGCCGCAGGAGGAAACGCTTACCAAATGGCAACGCTTCAAAGCGTTTTATGATAAACTTAAAACTAAAGTCTGGTTTTTAATTATACTTACGGTAGTAGGATTGGGAATGGTTGTCGGCGGCGCGCAGCTCGTCGTAACTTCCGCACAGTACGTCGCGGAAGATTTGATAGGTATAGAACCCGAAATAGTTGCGCTCACCGTTGTAGCTTTCGGAACTTCGCTACCCGAGCTTGTCACGTCGGTTTCCGCCGCGCGCAAAGGCGACGTCGGAATAGCTACGGGCAACATTATAGGAAGCAACATCGCCAATATTCTGCTCATAGGCGGGCTCGGTGCGGTTTGCTCGAAAAACGGACTTCTGTTCTCTACCGAAGGGCTTATAAGCGGACTTGTTTCGCTTGCGTCTGCGGTTCTTATATTCGTCTGCTCGTTCGGTAAAACTAAAAGCCTCACAAGGGTTGCGGGCATTATTATGCTCGTGGGGCTTGTAGGCTATTATGTATTCGTTTTTGTAAATTATTACGCTCTGCATTTGTATTGATTATGTATAAACGGCCGTCGTACAGTCAACAATATTTGTAAGGCGGTACATATAATAAAATATACACACTGCCGAAACGAGGTAATTATGACGATTAAACGCGGAGAACTGTATTACGCCGATTTGTCGCCGGTGGTGGGGAGCGAGCAGGGCGGAATACGTCCTGTGCTCGTCGTGCAGAACGACGTCGGAAACAAGTATTCACCTACGGTGATAGCGGCGGCAGTGACAAGTAAAATCAACAAGGCGAAGTTGCCTACGCACATCGAACTTTCTTCCAACTCCTACGGGCTTCAAAAGGATTCGGTTATCCTTTTAGAGCAGATACGTACGCTCGATAAGCGTAGGTTGAAAGAAAGAATCGGCGAGCTGAACGAGTCGACTATGACGCGCGTGGATAAGGCAATTTTAATAAGTCTCGGATTTGAAAAATAATCAACGTGTACGCACCTTATACGGTGCGTACTTTTATATCGCGCGTTTTACGGCAATATATTTGACAAATGCACCCGATTAATATATCATAAAACTATGCTTGAAAAAATCAAAAGTAAAATCAAATTCAATATTGGTTGGAAAAGTCTTATTCTTATAGGTGTGTGCGTTGCGCTTGTTCTCGTCGATTTATTGACGAAAATTTTCGAGGAACGCGACAACTGGAATTTTATCGTTATACCCAAGCTTATCGAAGTGGAAAGCGGAAGCAGAAATCCGGGCTGTGCGTTCAGTTTTCTTGCGGATGCGGCATGGGGACAGATATTTCTGATTGTAATGACGTTTATACTTCTTGCCGTATTGATTTTCACTTTTGTCGTTTTGCCCGAAAAGCACTTGCTTTTAAAAATTTCATTGACGCTGATAATATCGGGCGCATTGGGCAATTTAATTGACAGAATTGCTTACAGGGAAGTCCGCGATTTTGTGAACGTCAATATCTTCGGCAGTATGGCAGCGTGTAACTTTGCGGACTTTTGGATAGTTTTCGGCACGATAATTGCAATAGTTGCTCTTCTTTTTGTAGACGTATGGGCGGTGTTCCCTCTCACCAAAGCAGCGAAAGCCGAGCAGGCAAAACGCAGAGATGAAACCGAAGGTAGCGGAGCTACGACTGTTGAAAACGCGGGCGCCGAAAACGTACAGTCCGACGGCGAAAACACATCAGACGGTGAAAACGAATCCGACGGCGGGGACGGGAATGAAGGCGAATAATTTCGTGTATACCGCAGATTGCGCGGTACCCCGTGCTGACGTATTCGTTTCCGAAAAACTTGATAAAACCCGATCCGCCGTCAAAAAGTTAATTGACGGCGGTAACGTTAAAATTAACGGGAGGCAATGCAAACCCTCGCAGGAAATTTCCGTCGGTGACGTCGTGGAGGTGTGCGTGCCCGAAGCGCAGGACTGTTCTGTCAAGCCCGAAGACATTCCGGTTGAAATTATTTACGAGGACGACGATATCGCCGTCGTAAACAAGCCGCAGGGGATGACGGTGCATATGGGCAACGGCAATACTGAGGGTACGCTTGTAAACGCGCTTTTGTTTAAACTCGATTCGCTGAGCGGAATAAACGGAGTTATCCGTCCCGGTATAGTTCACAGAATAGACAAGGATACTTCGGGGCTTCTCGTCGTCGCGAAAAACGATAAGGCGCATTTAAGCCTTGCAAAGCAGATTTCCGAAAAAACCTGCCGCCGCACCTATCTTGCTTTATTGGAAGGCAACTTGAAATCCGACGAAGGCGTAGTTACGACTTATATCGGTAGGAGTCCCGCCGACAGACTGAAAATGGCGGTAGTGCCGCCTGACAAAGGCAAGCTTGCCGTGACCGACTATAAAGTTATTAAAAGGTATCTCGGTTATACTCTGTGCCGTTTCGATTTGCATACGGGCAGAACGCACCAGATACGCGTGCATGCGAAGCATCTCGGTTACCCCGTAGTCGGCGATACGGTTTACGGCATAAAGAAACAGAAATTTAAGCTCGAAGGTCAGCTTCTGCATGCGTTCAGGCTTGCTTTGTCTCATCCGTCTACAAACGAAGAAATGACGTTCGAAGCCCCTTTGCCGCAGTACTTTACCGACGTTCTCGGTAAACTCACGGAAATTTGAAAAATCGTGATTTTTGCTTGCAAAAGCATAAAATTACTGCTATACTAAAAACACATTCGAAACAAGGAGATATTTTTATGGCAAGAAAATCTACCACAAGCGTAAGAGAAAGACATTCCTTTACAGAAATCTGCGCGTTTTGGAGCATGACGATTGCGGGTTGTGCGTTTCTTTTCGGCGGAATTATCAGATTCTTAACCTCTATCATTAAAAATTTAAGCGAGAAAACTGCGGCTACTTTAACTCAGGTTTACAACATTTTTTCCTTTATCGGTCAGATAGCTTTGATTATCGCAATCGCGCTCCCTGCTTATCAGTTCGTTAAATATAAAAGCAAGAGCTGGAAGGTATTCTACTGGATTATGCTTGCCGTCTTTGCGTTCGGCGTAGTTCTCGGAATGCTTGGCAATTTAATTTAAATTATAAAATCTTCCCCGAAATTTTCGGGGATTTTTTTATTTTATCCGTTCGCGCTTTTTCTTTACAAATCGGCTGTAATAATTTATAATTGTGCTATGCTTGAAATAACGGGCGTAAAAGGCTCAACCGCGAAAAAATACAATTTAAAGAAAGGCGACAAAATAGTAAGCTTCGACGGGTTTCCCGTAACGGACAGCCTTGACTATCTTTATTACGACAGTAAGCCGTATTTTACGCTAAAGGTAAAAAATGCCGCAGGCGTTGAACGTGTGATTACGGTAGATAAACCCGAAGACGAAAGCCTTGAATTGACTTTTACCGAAAGCGGAAAAATTCGCACATGCCGCAACAAATGTATATTTTGTTTCGTCGATCAGATGGGCAAGGGTATGCGCGACAGTCTATACGTTAAAGACGACGACTATACCATGAGTTTTATGTGCGGCAACTTCGTAACGCTGACCAACGTGGACGATGAAGAACTGGAACGCATTATAAGGCTGCACTTATCGCCGCTGTATGTTTCCGTTCACGCAACCGACGCCGCCTTGCGTTGTAAGCTTATGGGCAACCGCTTTGCGGGCAAAATCGTAGAGCAACTTAAAAAGCTGACCGAAGCGAAAATAACCGTTCACTGTCAGGCGGTAATAGTTCCGAAGCTTAACGACGGTAACGCGCTTGAAGAAACGGCGAGAACGCTTTTTGATATGTATCCTTACGTTGCGGACGTTGCGGTGGTTCCTACGGGTTTGACGAAATTCCGCGAGGGGCTTTATGAAATTCCGGACGTTACCGCGCAAGACGCGGCGGCGTTGCTCGATTTGTGCGACAGGCTTAACGCAGAGTTCAACGTTGATTTTTTATTGCCTGCCGACGAGTATTTTGTCAAGTGCGGACGGCAGTTCAAGCCCGTTGAATTTTACGGAAATTTTGCTCAGATAGAAAACGGAATAGGAATGACCGCTAAATTCCTTGCCGATTTTAACGCAAGCGTCTATAACGCGGCGCGCAGAAAATACGCAAGGGTCGCTGTGGTAACGGGCGTAAGCGCGGCAAAAACAATACGGTACGCGTGCGATACCGCAAACGAGGCGGTAAAGAATCTGCACGCTTTCGCGCTTCCCGTAGAGAATAAATTTTTCGGTTCTACGGTAACCTGTACGGGCTTGCTTACGGGCGGAGATATTGCGGAAGAGCTTTTAAAACATACGGAAAATTACGACATTGCGATAATTCCCGCAAATACTTTAAAGGAATTCGAAGACGTTTTTCTTGACGGAATGACGGTAAAGCGGCTTAAAAAATTACTGAAAGGCAAAAAGATAATTATAAACAGAAGGCAGGACGGGCTTTTTGAAAATCTCGTAAAGGCGTAAATATGGCTAATCCTTTAATTGCAATCGTCGGCAGACCTAATGTCGGCAAAAGCACCTTTTTTAACAAGGTTGCGGGCAGAAAAATTTCAATAACCGAAGACAGACCGGGCGTCACGCGAGACAGGCTTTATGCCGACTCGGAATGGCGCGGGAAGGTGTTTTCAATGGTGGATACGGGCGGTATAGAAATCCGCTCGGAAGATACTATGTGGAAAGAAATAAAAAAACAAGCGGAAGTCGCTATTGACACCGCTCAGGTGATTTTGTTTTTTGTCGACGGCAGAGAGGGGCTTACAACTTCAGATTACGACGTGGCGGACATGCTCCGCCGCAGTAAAAAACCAGTGATTCTCGCCGTCAATAAAATAGACGAATATTCCGAAGAAAAGGTTTTTGAATTTTATTCTCTCGGTCTTGGCGAACCGTTTCCCTTATCGGCAGAGCATGGTACTGGTATAGGCGACGTTTTGGACGAGGCGGTAAGCTGGTTTGAAAAATCGGAAACAGAGGAGGACGACAGCATAAAAATAGCCGTCGTCGGGAAACCGAATGCGGGTAAAAGCAGCCTTGTCAATAAATTGCTCGGCTTCGAACGCTCCATAGTTACAAATATTGCGGGCACTACGCGCGACGCCATAGATACCAAATTTACTTACGACGGAAAGAACTATACCATAATCGACACTGCCGGTATACGCAAAAAAAGCAAGGTTGAAGACGACGTGGAATATTACTCCGTAATGCGCGCGTTCGACGCGGTCCGCCGCGCGGACGTCTGCCTGCTTGTTGTGGACAGCGAGGACGGCTTGACGGAACAGGACACCAAAATTATAGGTTACGTTCACGAACAGGGCAAGCCTTCCGTAATAGTAATGAACAAATGGGATTTGATTGAAAAGGATACGAATACCATCAACAAGTTCGAAAACAAGTTGAAGGAAGATTTGAAGTTTATGGACTACTTCAAATCCGTATATATTTCAGCAAAGACGGGTCAGCGCACGGAAAAAATTATTTCGCTTGTAGACGAGGTTTACGCCCATTCGCATTACAGGGTTGCAACCGGTACTTTGAACGACGTTATTTCCGACGCCGTGCGTTCTAACGAACCTCCGTCGTATAACGGAAGAAGACTGAAGGTTTACTATTCGTCGCAGGTTGCGGTTGCGCCGCCCACGATAGTGCTTTTCGTCAACAGTACAAATTTACTGCATTTTTCTTACGAAAGGTTTCTCGAAAACACTTTGAGGAAGGCTTTCGATTTTTCGGGTACGCCCATTAAAATTATTACGAGAGAGAAGAAGAGCGACTGATGAAAGAATTTTTTATTCAAGACGGTTGGTATTGGTTTTTAATTGCGGCGGCTGCTTGTTATCTTATAGGATGTTTTAATTTCGCCGTTTTGATTTCTCACGTTAAAAAGCGCGACATACGCGATATAGGCAGCGGCAATCCCGGCTCGATGAATATGACGCGTACGTTCGGACTGAAAGTAGGGGCGATAAATTTTTTCTGCGACGTAATAAAGGGCGGCGTGCCGGCAATAGTCGGATACTTCATTTTTAGGGATTATTGCTTTGCGGGAACACAGATTGCCGTCGCGGATTTTGCGCGTTACTTTTTCGGAGCGTTTGTAATTATAGGTCACATTTTTCCGGCGCCTTTTAAGTTCAAGGGAGGAAAAGGTATCGCTTCGACTATGGGGCTGTTTCTTTTCTCGCTTTCGTGCGAACAGTGGTGGTATTTTTTCATCGCACTTGCAATGCTCATACTTGTTTTCCTTTATATCGTATTTACAGAATGGGGCTCAATGGGCTCGCTTCTCGGCGTGTCTTCGCTGACGATATTCCAGGCGGTAATATTTGCATTGAGGTATTCCGCAACGCTTTTAAACGGCTGGATAATAGCAACGTTTATGCTTCTGTTACTTTTGAATATTCTTACATGGTTTGCACACCGTAAAAATATTTATAAGCTTTTTGCGGGTGAGGAGCATCACACTTCGGTAAGAAAACGTAAAAAGCGTTCGTCTTAATATTAACAAAAGACGCGGCTAAATGCCGCGTCTTTTACTTTTTCTTTTTATCGTCTTTATCTCCGCTGTTTTCTTTCGACTTAATCGAAAATGAAATATTTCTGTTCGCTTTACACAGTGCGTCGATAAATTCATTGTACCATTCGTCTTTAACAACTACCACAATAAAACTGTTGTTTTTAAAATAAACGCTCAGTTTATTAGTGGTTCTGTCAAGGATAACGGTTTCTATATCCGAAATTTCGTATTTGCTTTTTATAATCCCGAAGCTTGTTTTAAAATATTTGTCCTCTATCGAATAGTACGACGAAATCAAAAGGCTAACCAGAATTATCAACAGTACTGCGGGTATAAGGAACATCAATGTATACTGAATGATAGGATAAACCGGGTTTGCCGCCGATTTAACGTCGCCCGTAATAATCAGAAAAATATTAATTCCCACGCCTACGAAACAAAGCGCAATGCTTATATATATAAGCGCAGTAATCGGTTTTGAAAATTTATATCTGAACTTCATACCTGCATTATACCTTTTTAACGCCGGAATTGCAACAAAATCAGTCGCCCGAATTTTATTTTATACGGTGAGGCGACGGTATGGGCAAGGGATGAGGAAGCATAGGCTTGTCGTTGTTGCGTTTGTGAGGCATGTGCGGCAAAAGTTCGGGCTGGGGCATAATTTTTCCGTCATGCGTATCGGGGCATTCATCGTCGGGACATTCTTCGTTTTCTTGTTGAGTGTTTGTTCCGTTTTTGTCGTCCCCGCCGCTTTCGTTGTCCGCTTTACAGCCGAAAGAAAACAGTGCGCACGCGCAAAGTGCGGTAAGCAATAAAATAAGCAATTTTTTCATATATACAGTATGTTTATTTGCGTGGCGGTTATTCAAACGCTTGTCAAAACGTGTTTGGCGTGATAAAATTTAAGTACCTGAATCCAAAGGCGTTCTGAGGGTAAAGGGCTTAATTCGCGCATGGTAATTCCGTTATGCGTTTTTTCAGCCGTTCCCTCGTTTCAAGGAGGGATTTTTTAATGTCCGAAAACAGATTGGCGGTAATAAGTATAATAGTCGAAAACAGACAAGCGAGCGCGGAAATTAACGGGTTTTTATCCGCTTTCGGCGATTGCATAGTCGGCAGAATGGGAATACCGTATAAAGAAAAAAATGTTTCCGTAATATGCATAGTCGTCGACGCGCCTGCGGAAACAATCAACACATTGACGGGCAAGCTTGGTATGCTTAACGGTGTAACGGCAAAAACGCTTATGTCTAAGGTGTGAAAAAAAATTTTAAGGAGCAAATATGAAAAAGTTTATTTCCGCACTTGTCTGCGCGATTATGGTTACGGTTCTGTTTTTCGGCTTTTCGGCTTGCGCGGATGTAAAGCAAACCGATAAAGTCAACCTAGTCGCCATAAGCGGCGTACAGGTGGGGACAACCGACAATATCGATTTTTACGTCGTGCCTGAGCCTGCCGCAACAGCGAAAGTCAATGCGGTCAAGGATTTGAAGTTTGTCGGTGATTTGCAACAACTTTACGGCGGTGAAAACGGCTATCCGCAAGCTGTTGCCGTCGTGAAAAACCATTTGCTTGACAGCGATTTCTGTGCAAGGTTTTCGGATAAATTGACGGAAAGCGCAAACTGGCTTTTAAGCGCGGACCCTAAAATTGTTGCCGATGCGGTACAGTCGCACCTGACGGTTGGAATGACGCCAACATTTAACGCGGGCAATCTTACCGCGCAGGTTATAAAAAACTGCGGAGTGCGTTTTACTTACGGCGAAAGCAACGTTAGGGAAATAATCGATTTTGTAGATAAACTTAATTCCGTAAGCGAAACGTCGTTCGGGAATGCGTCGGAAAATTTTTTCATAGGTAACGTATATCCCGACGCACTTTACAGCGGTAAAGTAAAAGTGTATGCTCCCGACGGTGCGCCCGCGCTCGCGCTTGCAAAATTGATGACCGAAGAAACCGCGTTAGGTGATAGCGTGCAAGCGGAATATAACGTAGTTAACTCGTCTACTATTCAAACTTACGTTACGGGTGCGAATCCTGCGGCGGATATTTGCGTGCTTCCGGTAAACCTTGCGGTTAAGCTTTTGGGTTCTGGTGAAAAGTACAAGCTTCTGGGCACGCTTACGCACGGGAATTTGTATATTCTGTCAAAAGACGGAACCCCAATCACGCGGGAAAATATTTCGTCGTTAAAGGGCAAGACGGTGGGGGTGGTAAACCTTGCTTCCGTTCCCGGACTTACGTTTAAGCTGATACTGAAAAATAGCGGTGTGGAATATACCGAAGTAAGATAACATTGAAAAACTATTTTAAAAATCGCAAACTAAATATCATTTGTTCTTTTGCGGCGGTTGCGCTTATGTGGCTTGTCTGGATTGTCGCGTATTACAGCGTTAAAAACGACTACGTCATTCCGTCCGTCCCGCAAACCTTTAAACAGCTTTGGTTGTGCATAAGCGGCGCGGAGTTCTGGACGGCGTTCGGCTTTACTTTTTTGCGCACGGCATGCGCGTTTGTAATTTCCTTTGCGCTTGCCGCATTGTTCGCCGCGCTGAGCGCTTTGAGTAAAATATTCGCCTCGTTCGTAAATCCACTTATAACGGTTCTGCGCACGCTTCCGACTCTTGCCATAATTTTAATTCTGCTTGTATGGACTTCGCCCGAAGGCGCGCCCCTTGCGGTAACCGTGCTCGTTTTGTTTCCGCTAATATACTCGCAGATGTTTGCGGCGATAGAGGGCGTCGACGGCGACGTTACGGAAATGGCGCAAGTATATAATGTAAGCAAACGCGACAGAATTTTCAAAATTTATCTGCCGCTTATTTCGCCGAATATTCTTTCCCAGACGGGTGCGAATATTTCTCTCGGGCTTAAAGTTATGGTTTCGGCAGAGGTGCTTGCAAACACTTTCAGAAGTCTGGGCGGACTTATGCAGAACGCTAAGCTTTATGTTGATATGCCGCGCCTTGCCGCGCTTACGCTAATTGTTGTGCTTATCGGAATTTTGACCGACGTCGCCTTTTCGCAAATTGTGCGCGTAACCTACCGTTGGAGCAGAAAGGAGAACGCCCGTGATTGAAATTGCAAATCTTACGAAAAAGTATTCCGACACTGCGGTGTATGAAAATTTCAATCTCTCGGTTGAAGAGGGTAAAATTACTTGCATACTCGGAGAAAGCGGAAGCGGAAAAACAACGCTTTTGAACGCCGTTGCGGGCTTGACGAAATACAACGGAAGTATTTCGCAAAAGAAATGCTCGTACATTTTTCAGTCGCCCCGTCTTGTTCCGAATCTTACGGTTTTCGGAAATCTCAAATTGGTGTGCGGGGACGAGGAAAAGATAAACTCTATTCTGCGCGAAGTAAAGCTGTCGGACAAAGCGCAAAGCTATCCTGTGAACCTTTCGGGAGGGCAGGCGCAGCGTGTTTCGATTGCCCGCGCTTTTTTGTTCAAAAGCGAAGTTATTCTTATGGACGAGCCATTTTCGTCGCTCGATTTAAAAATGAAGTCGGAAATGATTAAATTATTTTTCGGGCTGTGGCGCGCGGATAAGAGGACGGCGCTTTTCGTAACGCACGACCCTTTGGAGGCCTTGACTATCGCGCACAGAATACTAGTTATAAAAGACGGTGTAATTATTTATGACGAAGATTTGGAGGACGAACCGCCCCGCACTTATACCGAAGGACAGTTAAAGCGGCTTACCGAAGTTTTACTTTCGGATTTGTAAAATTTAAGACAGCTGCTTGA
Organism: uncultured Christensenella sp.; assembly: GCA_910585705.1. Taxonomy (GTDB): domain Bacteria; phylum Bacillota; class Clostridia; order Christensenellales; family Borkfalkiaceae; genus Coproplasma. Next base: position 604,701 of record CAJUER010000001.1, on the reverse strand, counting down.
CAATAAAATTCAAGTCTTTTATAATTTTTATAAAAAGCAAACGGAGAATAATTATGAAAAAGTTTTTTAAAGAGTTCAAAGAATTCATAACGCGCGGAAACGTGCTTGATATGGCTGTCGGTATTATCGTCGGCAGTGCGTTCACGGCAATTATTACCGCGCTTGTCGCAAACATTTTAACGCCGCTGATAAACTGGATTCCCGGCGCGGACAATACGGGTGCGCTTCAAGTGGTTTTAAGAAAAGCCGTCTTAGACGAAGCCGGCAACGTTTTGACTGAAGCCCTCGTTATTGATTTCGGCGCGGTGATTTCCGCTGTGATTACTTTCCTTATAACTGCTTTCGTGCTGTTCATAATTTTGAAAACAATTAACTCTATCCGTAAAAAAGGCGAAAAACTGAGAGAACAGCTTAAAAAGAAAGAAGAGGAAGAGATTAAGGACGTTGCCGCAGAGAGTCCTGCGCCTGTAACGCAAATAGAAACCACCGACGATATTCTAAGAGAAATCCGCGACCTGTTGAAGGCAAACGCGAAATCTTCCGAAGAGAAGGCAGAATAATCAAGTAATTTGATAAAAGCGTCCGATAACTTTCGGGCGCTTTAAATTTTGCTTTTTAATTCCTTAATTTTCTTTTTATTTTTTTGAAAAATTCACGTTCAAAAGGTTTTCTTTTTACTATATATTGTGTTATAATTCTATCAGACGGCACAGATATAGTGGTTTAGGCTACAAAGAAGGTGAAGCCGGAGCGGAATGCCGCAACAAAGAACCAAACGTTAAGCACGGCAATGACGGGCAGTAAAATCATAAGAAGCAGATTTTTCAGTCTGTAACGCATTATGAACATGGAAACATACAGCCCGATAGCTCCGCCCAGTATGGCGGTAAGTATTATTTTTCCGTCGCCGCCGTTAATTTTCGATTCGTCTTCGCAAACTTCGTCACGCTGGGTTTTGAGTAAAATGACTGCGTAGAAGTTTACGGCAAGAATATAAACGATAAAAATAATGTATATAAGCAGCATGCAATTAGTATGCCGAAAAATTATGCTTTAATTCCGGGAGGGTTATGTCAAAGGTAGCCGTTATAATGGGCAGTAAGTCCGATTTCAGCGTAGTCAAGCCTGCGGTAAGCGTTTTGAAAAGCTTCGGTGTGGAAGTGGAAGTCAGAGTTATATCCGCACACAGAACGCCTGAGGAAGCGCACGATTTTTCCTCTAACGCTGTTAAACGCGGGTTTGAAGTCATAATATGCGCGGCGGGTAAGGCGGCGCATCTCGGCGGAGTTATTGCCGCAAGTACGACGCTGCCCGTGATAGGTTTACCCGTCAAAACCGATATGATGGGCGGACTCGACAGCCTTTTATCGATTGTGCAAATGCCTTCGGGTATACCCGTTGCAACCGTCGGGGTAAACGGCGGCGAAAACGCGGGGCTTCTGGCTTTGCAGATTTTAGGCGTAAAATATCCCGCAATCGCGAAAAAACTTTCTGAATACAAATCGGCAATGAGAGAGAAGATAAACGCCGACGACGTTGCCCTGCAATCCGAGTCAGAGCAAGTGTAAAACCATACCCGCAGACCGCTGCGGGTATTTAAGTTAAAGAAAACGCTGTTAAGGCGTAAATTTTATTTTTAAAGGAGTGTACTTTATGGAGAAAAAGGAACAGCTTTACGAGGGCAAGGCAAAAAAGGTTTTCGCAACCGAAAATCCCGATTACGTCATTGTTTCGTATAAGGACGACGCAACCGCGTTCAACGGTCTTAAAAAGGGCACCATATCTGGCAAAGGCGTTATCAATAACAAGATGAGCAATATGATGATGCAGATGCTTGAAAAGAAAGGAATTCCTACTCATTTTGTCAAAGAAATAGACGACAGAAACACCGTCGTTAAAAAAGTTCAGATTGTTCCTTTGGAAGTAATTATAAGAAACGTTGCCGCAGGAAGTTTTTCCAAGAGATACGGCGTTGCGGAGGGCACGCAGTTCAAAGCGCCCACTATAGAGTTTTCATATAAAAACGACGATTTGGGCGATCCCCTTATAAACGATTATCACGCGCTGGCATTGAATCTCGCTTCCGAAAAGGAAATCGAAACTATAAAGAAAATGGCTTTCGCGGTAAACAGCGAGATGATTGCGTTTTTTAAAAAGCTCAATATCGACTTAATCGACTTCAAACTCGAATTCGGCAGATATAAGGGGCAGATAGTGCTTGCCGATGAAATTTCACCCGACACCTGCCGCTTCTGGGAAGCGGGGAGCTGGGATACGACAAAGCATGTAAGTCTCGACAAAGACAGATTCCGTAGGGATTTGGGCGGCGTGGAAGATGCGTACAACGAAATTTTCAAACGTCTTATGGGAGATTAACGAATGGGTGGTTTTTTCGGCTCGGTAAAAAAAGGCAGTGCTGTGTTCGACGTTTTTCTCGGAACAGATTATCATTCCCATCTTGGAACAAAACGCGGCGGTATGGCGGCGTATGACGCGGAAATAGGTCTTCAACGCGAAATACATAACATAGAAAACGCTCCGTTCAGAACCAAATTCGAGCGCGTCCTTTCCGAAATGAAAGGTAACGCCGCAATAGGCTGTATCAGCGACACGGACCCTCAGCCTTTGCTTACCGTATCGAGGCTCGGAACATACGCTATCTGTACGATAGGAATAATAAATAACGCAGCCGAGCTCGTCAGCCAGGTGCTTTCGGCCGGCGGCGGATATTTCGACGCAATGACGGGCGGCAGGGTAAACGCAAACGAGCTTATTGCCGCGCTTATAAACAGTAAGGACAGCTATAAGGAAGGCATACGCTATGCTCAGGAACAGATAGACGGTACTGCTTCGATTTTGCTTCTTACCGATAAGGGTACGCTTATCGCCGCAAGGGACAAGGTCGGCAGACTTCCCGTGCAGATAGGTAAATGCAAGGACGGCTATTGCGTTTCTTTTGAAAGTTTTGCATATAAGAAGCTCGGCTATTCGGACGAGCGCGAACTCGGCGCGGGAGAGATAGTGGAAATTTCCGCAGACGGAATTACTCAGCTTAATCCGCCGGGAAATAAAATGCGTATATGCGCGTTTCTGTGGTCGTATTACGGCTATCCGACTTCTACCTACGAGGGAGTAAACGTTGAAATGATGCGTTGCCGCAACGGCGCGATATTCGCGAAGAAAGACGCGGAGTGCATAGATTTACACAACGTCGATTACGTCGGCGGTGTTCCCGATTCGGGTACGCCTCACGCAATAGGTTATGCAAATGCAAGCAAAATTCCTTTTGCGCGCCCGTATATAAAATACACGCCCACATGGTCGCGCAGTTTTATGCCGGTAAGTCAGGCGGAGCGCAACAAAATCGCAAAAATGAAGCTCATACCCGTGCATGAATTTATCGAGGGTAAAGAGTTGCTGCTTGTGGACGATTCGATTGTTCGCGGAACCCAGCTTAAAGAAACGGTTGAATTCCTATACTCGCACGGTGCAAAAGCAGTGCATATGCGTTCGGCGTGTCCGCCCATAATGTACGGCTGTAAGTATTTAAATTTTTCGCGCTCGTCGGGGGATATGGATTTGATTACGCGCCGTACAATGCTTGAACTCGAAGGCGAAAAGGCGGTAGAACATATGGCGGAGTACAGCAGTTCGGATACCGAACGCGGCAAAGCAATGCGCAAAGCCATATGCGAAAAGTTTAAGTTCGAATCTCTCGATTTTCAGTCAATAGAGGGGCTTATCGAAGCTATAGGGATCGAGCCGTGCAAATTATGCACATATTGCTGGACGGGTAAAGAATAATTCGGCGAACGTTCAAATTAAAAATATTAAAACTACTGAAAGGAGTTAAATAATGGCTATATCATACAAGGACAGCGGCGTAGACGTAGAAAGGGGCTATAAAGCCGTTCAGCTTATGAAAGAACATGTAAAATCCACTTATACGAACGGCGTTCTCGGTGATTTAGGCTCGTTTGGCGGATTTTTCAGTATGCCCAAAGGCATGGAAGAACCCGTGCTCGTTGCGGGTACCGACGGGGTTGGCACAAAACTCAAATATGCAATAATTGCGGACAAGCACGACACGATAGGTATCGACGCGGTTGCAATGTGCGTAAACGATATTGTATGTCAGGGCGCAAAACCCCTGTTTTTCCTTGATTATATTGCAAGCGGTAACCTTAACCCCGAAAAAGTTGCCACAATAGTTTCGGGCGTTGCCGAAGGCTGCCGTCAGTCCGGCGCGGCTATCATCGGCGGAGAAACGGCGGAAATGCCCGGCTTTTATCCTCACGGCGATTATGATATTGCCGGTTTTGCCGTAGGCGTGGTCGATAAAAATAAGATCATAAACGGAAGCGCCATAAAGGAAGGCGACGTGCTTATCGGCATTAAGTCGTCGGGTATCCATTCAAATGGTTACTCGCTTGTAAGAAAACTTTTCGGCGAAGATATTTCCGTGCTTGAAAAGTATGACGAAGAGCTTAAAGCAAAGCCCATAGACTTGCTTTTAACTCCTACCAAAATTTACGTTAAAAGCATTCTCGCTCTTGTGGAAAAAGTTAAGGTCAAGGGCATCGCACATATTACGGGCGGCGGATTTATCGAGAATATTCCGCGCATTTTTCCCGAAGGCATCGGATGTGAGATAGTCAAAAACTCGTACGAGGTTCCTACAATTTTCAAGGTAATGCAAAACCGCGCGGAAATTTCAGACGAACAGATTTATAACACTTTCAATATGGGCATAGGTATGGTCGTATGCATTGCGGAAAAGGACGTTAAAGCAACGATTGCACAACTCGAAGCTACGGGGGAAAGTTGCGCTGTCATAGGCAGAACGGTAAAAGGAAGCGGAGTGAAGTTAGTATGATGAAGCGCATTGTTGTATTCGCTTCCGGCGGCGGAACGGATTTTCAGTCGATAATAGACGCAAACGAAAAATCGAAGTTTTGCGAAATAGAGTTTCTCGTTGCGTCGAAAAAAGGAATAGGCGCAATTGAGCGCGCCGAGCGTCACGGTATACAGACGGCGGTTTTTTGTAAAAGCGATTATCCCGATTTGGAAGCAATGTATTCCGCGCTTGCGTATCTTCTCAATATGCACAGGGTTGACTACGTTGTGCTTGCTGGTTGGCTCAATATTATTCCCGCGAGTTTTATAAACAGTTTTAAGGATAGGATTATAAATATTCACCCTTCGCTTATTCCCGCATTTTGCGGCGCAGGCTTTTACGGCAAAAAAGTGCATAAAGCCGTCATAGATTACGGAGCGAAAGTTTCGGGCTGTACCGTTCATTTTGTCGACGAAGTGCCCGACGGCGGCGCAATTATCGCGCAGACGGCGGTAGAGGTAAAAGACGACGATACAGAGGAAAGCCTTCAAACCCGTATACTCGAAGAAGAACACAAATTACTTCCGTATTGCGTTAAAAAGCTGTGCGAAGGAAAAATTGAAAAACAGGGCAGAAAAGTCACGATAAACTGAACGGAGGAATTTATGAAGATGAAAAAGAGGGCGCTTGTCAGCGTGTCGGATAAGTCCGGAGTAGTCGAGTTTTGCAAAGGACTTGTTGAAAACGGCTTTGAAATTATTTCCACAGGCGGCACGGCTAAGGCGTTAAAGGATGCGGGATTGAACGTTATCGGTATATCCGAAATTACGGGCTTCCCCGAGTGTCTTGACGGCAGGGTTAAAACCTTGCATCCCAACGTGCACGCAGGACTTCTTGCCATGCGTTCCAATCGCGAGCATATGGCTCAGCTTGAAAAACTCAATATAAATACCATTGACATAGTCTGTGTAAACCTCTATCCTTTCAAAGCTACGCTGCAACGCGGTGCGGACTTTGCCGAGTGTATAGAAAATATAGACATAGGCGGCCCAACTATGATAAGAGCGGCGGCGAAAAACTATCAAGACGTTGCGGTCATAGTCGATCCCAAAGACTACGCTAAGGTGCTTGGCGAGCTTGCAAACGGCGGAGTAACTTTGCAGACGAAGAAGTATCTTCAATACAAGGTTTTTGCGCATACCGCAGTTTACGACAGCTTGATTTCGAATTATCTTGCCGCACAGCTCGGCATAACCTTTCCCGACGAAGTTACGTTTGCCTATGAAAAAGCGCAGGATATGCGCTACGGCGAAAACCCCCAGCAGAGCGCGGTGTTTTATAAAGAGCAACTGCAAAAGAGAGGTTCGCTGTCAACGGCGGAACAGCTTTGGGGTAAAGAGCTTTCTTACAACAATATTAACGACGCAAACGGCGCGTTAGAGCTTTTAAAAGAGTTCGGCGATACCCCTGCGGTGGTTGCATGCAAGCACGCAAATCCCTGCGGAGTCGGTACGGGCAAAGATATTTACGAAGCTTATATGCGCGCATACAATTCAGACCCCGTTTCGGTGTTCGGTGGAATACTTGCAATCAACGGTACGGTTGATGAAAAAACTGCGTCAGAAATCAATAAAATATTTATCGAAATAGTTATGGCGCCTGCTTATACCGAAGGCGCGCTTGAAATTCTGAAATCAAAGAAAAATATCCGTCTTTTGAAAATAGATGATATTTCCGCCCGTCGCGATAAAACGGCTTTCGATATGAAAAAAGTCTACGGCGGACTTCTCGTTCAGCAGTATGACGAAAGTCTTATCTGCGGTGAAGATTTAAGTTTGTTCAAAACTAAGGCGAAAGTTGAAACTTCCGTTCTTCCGAACGGTAACGAAAAAACAGTTTACGGCAACGGCGTTGTAACAAAACGTGTTCCGACGAAAGAGGAAACGGAAGCTTTACTGTTTGCGTGGAAGGTTGTAAAGCACACAAAATCGAACGCAATAGTTATAGGCAAAAACGGCAGAACTACGGGCATAGGAATGGGACAGACAAACAGAATTTGGGCGGCGCAGCAGGCGATTGCTCACGCCGCAGACGAGGCGAAGGGTTCGGTTATGGCATCGGATGCATTCTTTCCTTTTTCCGATTGCGTTGAAGAGTGCGTAAAAGCCGGAATAACCGCAATTATTCAGCCAGGCGGTTCCATCCGAGACAAGGATTCCGTTGAAGCCTGCGACAAAGCGGGAATCGCAATGGTATTTGTCGGCGACAGACATTTTAAACACTGATAAACTTTTGAGGATTTTCAAATGAACGTTTTGGTTATAGGCAACGGCGGCAGAGAGCACGCAATTCTATTAGCGCTGAAAAAGAGCAAGCGCGTCGAAAAGCTGTATTGTATGAAAGGCAATGCAGGCACTGCTGAAATTGCAGAAAATGTAGACGTCGATTATATGGATATCGAAGCCGTTAAAAACTACGCGCTCGAACACCCCGAAATCGACTATTATGTAGTCGCACCGGACGATCCTTTGGCGGCGGGTATTGTAGACGCGCTCGAAGAAATCGGGAAACGCTGTTTCGGTCCGAGTAAGGCTGCGGCTATCATAGAGTCGAGTAAAGCCTACGCCAAAGAACTTATGAAAAAGTATAAAATTCCTACGGCTGATTCGGAAACATTCGAAAGTTACGACCGCGCTTTGGAATATATCCGTAAAAAAGGCGCGCCTTTGGTTTTAAAAGCGGACGGGCTTGCGCTCGGCAAAGGCGTGATTATCTGCGAAACGCTCGAACAGGCGGAGAAAGGCTTAAAAGAAATTATGCTCGATAAAGCTTTCGGTTCGGCAGGTAACAAGATAGTAATCGAAGAGTGCATGCGCGGTTTAAAATACAATCCGGGCGAAGAGGTTTCGGTTCTTGCTTTTACCGACGGGAAGACAATAATTCCAATGATAACCGCGTGCGACCATAAGCGCGCGGAAGACGGCGACAAGGGATTGAATACGGGAGGTATGGGCACGTTTTCGCCTTGCCCCTTCTGGACGGAAAAACTTGAAAAGCAAGTGCTTAAAAAAATAATGATCCCCACAATGAAAGCGTTGAATGCAGAAGGCAGGAAGTTTAAAGGTTGTTTATACTTCGGGCTTATGCGTACCGATAAGGGAATGAAAGTCGTCGAATACAATTCGCGATTCGGCGACCCCGAAACGCAGGTTGTGCTTCCAATGCTTAAAACCGATTTAATGGACATATTCGAGGCGGTTACAGAAGAGCGGTTGTCAGACATAAAAATCGAATGGGAAGACGGTGCGTGCGTGTGCGTGGTGCTTGCAAGCGGAGGCTATCCTTCAAGCTACGTCAAAGGTAAGGAAATTAATATAGGCGACTTAGGCGGGGCAACGCTGATTCATGCGGGTACCGCAATAAATGACGGAAAACTCGTAACCGGAGGCGGCAGGGTTCTCGGCGTGGTTGCGAAAGGTAAGGATATAGACGAGGCGCGTAAAAAAGCGTATTGCGCAGTTGATAATATAAATTGGGATAATATGCATTACCGCAAGGATATAGGAATAAAATACCGCGAAGGTTAAAAATATGATTTACAGAATTTACGTTGAAAAAAAAGATAATTTGCAGGCGGCGAAGGTAAAGGAAGATATATGTAACCTATTGAAAATTTCCGTTGCCGACGTCAGAACGCTTATTCGTTATGACATAGAGGGCATAACGGCAAACGAGCTTGCGGCTGCCGTACCGTGTGTTTTTTCCGAACCGCCGGTAGATAACGTTTTTTATGAGGAAGTAGAATTCGACAGCAGTTATTCTGTGTTTGCCGTTGCTTATCTTACGGGACAGTACGACCAGCGTGCGGACAGCGCCGCGCAGTGCGTTCAGCTTCTCACCCAGAAGGAGCGCCCTCTCGTAAAATGCGCCGTTGTCTATGCGGTAAAAGGCGCAAGCTACGACCAGCTCAAAATCATAAAGAAACATCTTATTAATCCCGTAGAGAGCGAAGAGGTCAGCCTTGACAAGCCTTACACGCTTGTACACGAAACGGTTGAAGCGGAAAACGTCAGGAACGTGGAAAATTTTATAAATTTCACCGACGTCGAAATAGCAGAATACCACGCACAAATGGGGCTGGCAATGTCCGTTGCCGACCTTGCTTTCGTGCGCGATTATTTTAAGAAAGAGGGCAGATGTCCGAGCGAGACGGAAATAAAGGTTATCGACACTTACTGGTCGGATCATTGCCGACACACAACGTTCTCGACCGAACTTAAAAAAATAGAAATATACAGCGATAACGAACATATCCAAAAGGCTCTTGATATGTACAGAGGGTTATTTGCCGAAATGTACAGAAGTAGAAAGGACAAGTATCCCTGTCTTATGGATATAGCGACGATAGGCGCGAAGAAGCTGAAAAAAGACGGCAAACTTAAAAACCTTGACGAAAGCGACGAGATAAATGCGTGTTCTATAAAGATTGACGCCGTTATCGACGGCATCAAACAAAAATACACGGTTATGTTCAAAAACGAAACGCATAACCACCCTACTGAAATCGAGCCGTTCGGCGGCGCGGCAACCTGTTTGGGCGGCGCGATACGCGACCCGCTTTCAGGCAGAACTTACGTTTTGCAGTCTATGAGAATAACGGGCTGCGCCGACCCTACCGAACCTTTGGAGCGCACGCTCGAGGGCAAATTGCCGCAGAGGGTCATTACCAAAACGGCGGCGGCGGGTTTCTCGTCTTACGGCAATCAGATAGGACTTGCAACGGGACAGGTTGAGGAAGTATACCATCAGGGTTATAAGGCAAAAAGGCTCGAAACGGGCTTCGTGGTCGCGGGCGCAAAATCCGATATGATATACCGCGCAAAACCCGAAAAAGGAGACGTGGTTATACTTCTCGGCGGAGAAACGGGCAGGGACGGATGCGGCGGCGCAACAGGTTCGTCAAAAGCGCACGACGTGAAATCGGTGCAGACCTGCGGCGCGGAAGTGCAGAAGGGCAACGCGCTTACAGAGCGGAAACTGCAAAGGCTTTTCCTCAACAGAGAGGCAACGCGCATGATTAAAAAGTGCAACGACTTCGGCGCCGGCGGTGTTGCGGTTGCCATAGGCGAGCTTGCCGACGGGCTTGAAATTTCGCTTGATAGGGTTCCGAAAAAATACGAAGGTCTTTCGGGTACCGAGCTTGCCATTTCCGAATCGCAGGAACGCATGGCGGTAGTGGTTGCGGAAAATGACGCGAAAAAATTCATCTCTCTCGCCGCAAAGGAAAATCTTTCGGCGACGGTTGTTGCAAAAGTTACCGATGACAGAAGAATGAAAATGTTCTTCAAAAAGAAACCTATCGTCGATATTTCCCGCGATTTTTTGGACACAAACGGAGTTAAACAGATAACCGACGCGGAAATAAAAGATTTCAGAACAACATTCTTCGAGGAGAAGGACTGTAAAGATTTTGAAAAAGACTTTACCCAAACTCTGGCAGACCTTAACGTCTGCTCGAAGAAGGGGCTTGTGGAAATGTTCGACTCGACTATCGGCGCAAAATCGGTATATATGCCGTTCGGCGGAAAGTTCCAGCTTACGCCGGTTATCGCAATGGCGGCAAAATTAACGGGCGGCGAAACGGACGACTGCACTGTTTCCGCATACGGATATAATCCTGAGCTTATGTCGTCTTCGCCGTTTACGGGTGCGATATATTCTATCGTGACGTCAGTGTCTAAAATAGTGGCGGCTGGCGGAAAGTATGAAGACGTAAGGCTTACCTTGCAGGAATTCTTTATGCGCCTGCGCGATAATAAACGCAGATGGGGCGTTCCGCTTGCGGCGCTTTTGGGCGCTCTTTACGCGCAAATGAATTTGGGACTTGCGGCAATCGGCGGAAAGGATTCGATGAGCGGCACTTTCGAGGATATCGACGTTCCTCCCACGTTAATATCCTTTGCGCTTGCGCCTGCAAAGGTTTCAAAGCTCATTACAAACGTTATCACGCGCAAGGACGAAAGACTGTATCTTTTACCTATGCGTAAAGACGGTTGCAGCGTACCCGACTTCGATTACCTTAAAAAGCTTTATACCGTAGTACACGAAAATATTTTGAACGGCAACATAACGTTTGCTACCGTCGTTGAAAAAGGCGGCGCGGCGGCGGCTGTTGCAAAAAGCTGTTTCGGCAACGGATTCGGTTTCAATTTTGCTTGCGGAAAAGCTTCGCTGTTTACCGAACATTACGGCGACATTATAGTTTCGGCTAAGAACGAAAGAGAGCTGACGGGGCTTGACGCCGTATATCTCGGCGTATCGGCTGCGGGTGATTTTACCGTCGGTACGGAAACCGTTAAGTACACGGACGCGCTCTACGCATATATTCACAGACTTTTCCCTGTATTTCCGGCAACGGCGCCGGCACAGGGTGAAATTCCCGATTGCGATTTTAAGATTAAAGAAGGCAAAGCGTCACAGCTCAAAAAGTCGATTCCCAAAGTGTTCATTCCTGCCTTTCCGGGAACGAACTGCGAGTTGGATACCGCTCGTGCGTTTCGTCTTGCAGGCGCGGAGCCTGAAATTCTCGTTATAAGAAACCGCACCTCGTCCGATATAGAGGAAAGTGTAAATGCTATTAAAGCGGCGATAGACAGAGCGAATATAATCGCGTTTCCGGGCGGTTTTTCGGGCGGCGACGAGCCTGACGGTTCGGGCAAATTTATTGCAACCACTTTCAAGAATCCGGAAATCTCCGAAAGGATTATGAACCTGCTTGAAAAACGCGACGGACTTGTTCTCGGTATATGCAACGGTTTTCAGGCGCTTATAAAGCTCGGTCTTGTTCCTTACGGAAAGGTCGCTCCGCTTTCGCCCGATTCGCCTACATTGACTTACAACAATATTTCCCGTCACGTTTCCACAATGGTAAAAATCCGCGTTGCGTCAAACAAGAGCCCTTGGCTTTCGGCGTGCAACGTCGGCGACGTATTCGCCGTTCCCGTATCGCACGGTGAAGGTAAATTCATAGCGCCGAACGCAGAACTTGAAAACCTGCGTAAAAACGGACAGATTGCCACGCAATACGTCAACCTTTCGGGTAAGCCCACAATGCAGAGTCCTTACAATCCGAACGGCAGTATGTGGGCGATAGAGGGAATAACTTCGCCCGACGGCAGAATATTCGGTAAAATGGGACACAGTGAAAGAATAGGCGAAAATCTGTATAAGAATTACGAGGGTAATTTCGATATGCGCATTTTTGTAAGCGGCGTAAATTATTTCAAATAATACTTTGGTTTTACAAAACTTTGTTTTTGTGTTATAATTAAAAAAATTCGAGAGGATAAAGGTATGAGATGCTTATACTGCGGTTACGAGGACAGTAAGGTTATTGACAGCCGTGCCGCCGATGAAGGAAGAACTATAAGAAGAAGACGCGAATGCTTTAACTGCGGAAGAAGGTTTACTACTTACGAAACGATAGAAGATACTCCCGTACTTGTAGTAAAATCGAACGGCGCAAGGCAGGCGTTCGACGCGCAGAAAATCAAGAACGGAATTATAAAATCGTGCGAAAAGCGTCCCGTGTCGATGAACTCCATTGACGAAATGGTGCTCGCCGTAACGAAAGAAGTTTACAATTCGATGGAGCAGGAAATTTCTTCGAAAGCCATAGGCGAGCTTGTTATGACCGAACTTAAAAAGTATGACGAAGTCGCTTACGTCCGCTATGCAAGCGTGTACCGCTCGTTTAAGGATATTTCCAGCTTCTTGGAAGAGCTTCAACATTTAATGGAAGGCAAGAAGTAAAATTTTTCAGGCAGTGCTTTATCACTGTCTGAATTTTTGAGAAAGAGATTATGTCAAAAACACGAAAAATAGACGTCGGCGGCGTATTTATCGGCGGCGGCGAAAGCGTAAAAATTCAGTCGATGTGTTCGCTTAAAACTTCGGACACAGACGCGGTCATACAGCAGATTCACGCACTCGAAAAAGCCGGGTGCGAGATTATCCGTGTATCCGTACTCGATGAAAGCGACGCAGTTGCAATAAAAGCAATTAAAACCGCAATAAAAATCCCGCTTGTTGCAGACGTTCATTTTTCGTATAAGCTCGCGATTTCTGCTATAGAAAACGGTTGCGATAAAGTGCGTATCAATCCTGGAAATATCGGCGGCGCTAAGGAAGTGAAAGCCGTAGCGGACTGCATAAAATCGCACGGAATAGCCGTCCGCGTCGGCTCGAATACGGGCAGTATCGAGCGGGAGTTTCTCCAAAAATACGGGCGCAGCGAGTGCGCGCTTGTGGAAAGCGCATTAAAAAGCGTGTCGCTGCTTGAGCGTGAAGGCGTTGATAAAATAGTAATTTCCGTAAAGGCAAGCGACGTGCCTTTGACGGTAAAAGCGTATACTCTTCTTTCGGAAAAAACCGACTATCCTTTGCATATCGGCGTAACCGAAGCGGGTACCGAGAATATGGCAGTCGTCAAATCCGGCGCGGCGCTCGGCGCATTGCTTTTAAACGGAATCGGCGACACTATGCGCGTTTCCATTACCGACGACCCTATAAAGGAAATTATTGCGGCTAAGCGTATTCTGCGCGCCGTAGGGCTTGATAAAAATTTTGTGGACGTCGTTTCGTGTCCTACTTGCGGACGGTGCAGGTGGAATTCAATGGAGCTTGCGCAAAAAGTTTCGGCTTACGTCGAAAAATTTTCGAAGCCGTTGAAAATCGCAGTTATGGGCTGTGTGGTCAACGGACCGGGCGAAGCGAAGGATTGCGATTTAGGCATTGCGGGAGCGGAAGATTATTGTGTATTGTTCAAAAACGGAGAAATTATAAGACGTATCGATTCGGCAGACGCGCAGAAAGAACTGTTTAAGGAGATTGACGGAATTTTAAATGACTGACGATTTTTTAAATAAACTTCATTACGCAGAAAATCTTAAAAATGCCATAGTCTGTTCTGTAATTCTCGAAAGCTTGAAAAAACGCGTAAGCGTGACGCTGATTACCGATAAAGCTTATACTTCGGAAGACGTAAGATTTGCGAAAGATACCGTGCGCGGGTTTGTGCCCGAACTTTTTGACTGCGCGGTGGAAATAGTAAAGCTTACTCCCGACTGCGATATGGTCAAACGCAAAATATCAGAAGCTCTGTCTGAAAATTTCAGAACTGTATATGTAACGCTCGACGAGGAAGATATAAAGGTAACAAAGACGGACGAAGGCTTCGAATACGAAATTTCAGTTATGGAATCGGTTCCTGTCGGAAGCGATTTTTGCGATAGGATAAGCGGTTGTCTCAAAAAAAGCTATTGCGGAGAATTTAAAGGCAGCTACAAAAACAATAAAAAATCCGCTTCGGAAATAGAGGTTGAGGAAGAGGAAGAAAATACCGAATTCGAAGTTCCTATAAGGCGGTTTGGAATAGCCGACTTTCACTTTATAGAAGGTACGGAAAAGCAGACTGAGGCTATCTATTTAAGCGACGTTAATTTCGAAAGCGAAAAGGTTATAGTTTGCGGAAAAATCGAGGATATAAACGAGCGTACCTTTAAAAACGGTAAAAACAAGGATAAGCCTTATTACGTTTTTACAATAAACGACAATACTGCCGTTCAGCGTTTAACTTATTTTCCGAGACTTAAAAGTATAGATAAAATCAAAACTTTAAAAGTCGGGGACGGAATAGTATGCACTTGCAAGTCGGAGCTGTATAACGGTTATTTAAGACTGACGGCAAACTTAATAGATTCGGGTTGCTTTCCCGTCGGATTTATTCCCGAAAAACGCATGTCAAAACCTGTTCCGAGATTTTACAGCGTTGTAAAACCCAAGCCGTACTCTGATATAGAACAAACGGATATGTTCTCAAAAAGCGTAATTCCCGAATGTTTGAAGGGTAAGACGTTTGTAGTGTTCGATTTGGAAACTACGGGCTTGAATTGCGCCGCGTCTTCCGGCAATATGGACAGAATAATAGAAATAGGCGCCTATAAAGTTGTAGACGGAGTTATTTCGGAAAGCTTTACAACATTCATAAATCCGAAGAAAAAGCTGTCGGACGAAATTATCCGCCTTACGGGAATAACCGAAGAAATGGTGGCAGACGCGCCCGATTACGAACAGGTTATGCCGGACTTTTTCAAATTTTGCGACGGGGCGGTGCTCGTCGGTCATAATATCGCCGGATTTGATTTCAAATTTGTTGACTATTATTGCGCACGGTGCGGATATATGCTCGAAAGAAAAATTATCGATACGATCCCCCTTTCTCAGGAGTTGTTGTTTTTGTCGAACTATAAGCTCAATACCGTTGCGGATAAATTCGGGATAGTGTTCAACCATCACAGGGCGATAGACGACGCGCTGGTTACGGCGAAAATTTTCATAGAACTTATTAAAATAAAAAAATCTTTGCCAAAATTGCAATAATACTTGCAATTTACAATCGAATATGATAAAATAGTCTTAACCTTGATAGTAATGTTAAGATTGAGTGCCTTGACGGGCACTCAATACTCATATTTGGGGAATGAAGAATATGCTTCTAATAAATAATAAAGTAACCGGAAAGAAAAGACGAGTATAGAAGAGTCGGACTTGCTTGATTTGGAAAATAAATATAATTTTAAATTTCCAAAAGATATAAAGCAATTTTATTTACAGCATAACGGCGGGGGGATTGGAAAGGTATTGTTATATAGCAAAAGACGGTCCGTATTATTTTTCTTATTTCTTTTCTATTAAATACGGTTTAAGTTCATTTGATACCAAATTGAAACTAAATTATTTTGATGACTGGTGGCCAAAAGAATTTATTCCATTTGGGTATGACGGCGGCGGGAACACATTTTGTTTTCATGTCGAAACCGGAAAAATATACTATCTTTATGAAGACGATTATGATGACGACGGAAACGTCCCCATAGTATATCTCGCACCGGATTTTCTAAGCTTTATTAATAATATGATTGAAGAAATATAACACCTTTTCGCGTGTTCGGTTGTGTGTTTTAGCAATGAATTATTGCACTAACTGTAATTAAAAGCGTAACTGTGTGTTTTGATAATAAAGGGGTTGAAGTATGCAGTTAAAGCCTATTGAAGAAATACGCGCGTTTCTTGAAAAGATCGCCGAACCTATGCAAATTGAAATCGTCGATCTCGAATTCGATAAACGTACGGAAACGCTGACGGTATTTATAGAAACTGAGAACGGGGTTGACCTCGATACATGCGAAAAGTATCACAACGCAATTATGGACCCGATTGACGAGCTTGACCCGACGAACGGCGCACCTTATACCTTAAACGTTTCCAGTCCCGGACTTGACAGACCTTTCAAATCCGCACGGGACTTCGAAAGGAATTTGGGCGGCGACGTGGAGATAAAGCTGTTCGCTCCTTTGAAAGGCAAAAAATTTCTCGAAGGTTGTCTGTTAGATTACGACGGCAACTGTGTTACGGTAAAAACAGAAACGGAAGAGCTTAAAATAAGTCTTAACAAAATAGCGAAAATCAACAAAGCAATAAAATTCGACTGACAGCCGAATTTAAATATACGTTAACTAAAGTCAGGAGAGGTAAAATGACTAATAAAGATTTCTTTGCGGCGCTTGCAGATTTGGAAAAAGAAAAGGGTATTCCCCAGCAGGTGTTTTTGGACGCGCTTGAAAATGCGCTTGTTTCCGCTTGCAAAAAGCAATATACGGAAGCGGTGGGAACGGTTGAAATTAAACTTAATCCCGAAAGAGGAACTATTGACTTTTTTACGGTAAGGAACGTTGTCGAAGAAGTTGCGGACAGAGACAGCGAAATTTCCCTCGCGGACGCGCAGAAAATTAAAAAGAGCTATAAAATCGGCGATAGGGTAACCGAAAAGTTCGTTCCCAAAGATTTCTCGCGTATAGCGGCGCAGACGGCGAAGCAAGTGATTTTACAGAAACTGAACGAAACGGAACGCGACGCGGCGGTAAACGAGTTCTCGGATAAAGAGGGCGAGCTGATGGTAGGCGTTATAAGAAAAATAGACGCAAAGAACGTATATATAGAACTCGGCAAAGGTCAGGTTGAGGGATTAATGCTCCCTTCCGATCAGGTTGCAGGTGAAAAATATAACGTAAACGACAAAATCAAAGTATTCGTTAAAAAAGTTAAAAACGGATTTAGGGGCGCACAGGTGCTTGTAAGCCGTGCCGCTCCCGGTCTTGTCAAAAAACTTTTCGAAGAGGAAGTGCCCGAAATCAAGCAGGGTACGGTTATCATTAAGGAAGTCAGCCGTGAAGCCGGCGCAAGAACGAAAATCGCAATTTATTCCGAAGATGCCCGCGTTGA
Organism: uncultured Christensenella sp.; assembly: GCA_910585705.1. Classification (GTDB taxonomy): domain Bacteria; phylum Bacillota; class Clostridia; order Christensenellales; family Borkfalkiaceae; genus Coproplasma. Next base: position 587,522 of record CAJUER010000001.1, on the reverse strand, counting down.
CGCTATCGGCGCATGCGTAGGAAACAAGGGCGCAAGGGTGAATGCAATCGTCGATGAACTTAAAGGCGAAAAAATCGATATTATACCCTGGTCGGAAAATCCCCTTGAATTTATAGCAAAGGCATTATCTCCTGCTAAGGTTATATCGGTAACCCAGCTTGAAGGCGAACACACGGCTATGGCTGTCGTACCCGACGATAAGCTTTCGCTTGCAATCGGTAAAGACGGACAGAACGCCCGCCTTGCCGTTAGATTGACAGGTTGGAAAATCGACGTAAAGAGCGAGTCGGCTGCGGCTAAGCTCGGTATAGACGTTCAGAAGGAAGCGGAAGAGGAACCCAACGCAGAGTAATGCCCAAAGTAAAAAAGATTCCTTTGAGAATGTGTATTGCGTGCAGAGAGCTGAAAGAAAAAAAAGCCATGTTGCGTATCGTGAAGGACGGAGCTGGTAAAATTTTCATCGATTTCTCTTCGAAAGCCGCAGGTCGCGGCGCGTATATATGCGACAATACGGAATGTGTTAAAAAACTGAGAAAACAGCGCTTATTGAATAAAGTTTTTTCGTGCAATGTTTGCGACGAAGTTTACTCGGCAATCGAGGTGGAGTATTTTGGAGCAAAGTAAGGTTCGGTCGTACGTCGGATTTTGTATCAGGGCGAGGAAGATTTCGTTCGGAATAACGGCAATAGGAATGCTTAAAAGCGGAGTTTTTCTGCTTATATTAGACGGCGATGCCGCTAAAAATTCAATAAGATACGCTTTGAAATTTAAAAAAAGATTTGCATGTCCGCTTTTGATTTGCAAGTGCGGATTTTCTGATTTGGTTAATAAGCCCGAATGTAAAATTGCGGCTATTAAGGATAAAAGTCTTGCTGAAGCAATTTTAAACAGCGGTGAGGACGGCTACGAAATATATACCGGAGGCGGTGAATAAATCATATGGCAAAAAAATACGAAGATATTGAGAATATAGGAAAACTGATTTCCGGCGGAGCTATTGCCGAGCTTTCCAAAAAAGTAAGCGGCGCGGAGAAGCTCGCCGCCGAAATTCTTAAAAGTTTAATAGAGATGGAAAAAGCAAAGGCGGCAAAAAAGCAGGAAGAAGAACGACTTGCCGCCGAGAAGCTTGCTGCGGAAGAGGCCGCGAAACGCGCGAAAGAGGCGGCAGAGAAAGCCGCTGCCGAACCTGTAAAGCAAAAGGAAGTTCAGGAAGAGCAGAAGCCTTCCGAACAACCGGTTGCAAAGCCCGCAGCACCCAGACCTGCCGCTTCCGACAACAAGACTTTTGTCAACAGAGATACCCGTCCCGCCAGGCCGTCCAGACCGACACAGCCTGCTAACAACAGCGGGCGTCCTTTTGCGCCCCAACAGCGTTTTAACGGACAGCAGGCGCCTGTTGCGTCCGCTCAACCCGCTAAACCGAAAAATTTCGGTCCCGACAAGAAGAAGGGCTTTGAAAAGACGTACGTCGAAAAAGAAAGACGTACGGTTTCCAAACGCGCATTACAGAAACAGCAGGGCGCAAGCGTTGATGATTTCGACGAAAATAAGAGCGGTTACAGAAAACTGAGACTTAAAAAAGATAAGAAACAGCAGAATTCGCAGACGATAAAAATTGAACGCGCGGTAGTCACAACTAACGACATACCTTTAAAAGTGCTTTCCGAAAAGCTCGGTATTTCCGCAGTTGAAATAACAAAGCGTCTTTTCAAAGAAGGCATTATGAAAACCGTAAACGAGTCTGTTGATTACGATACGGCGGCTCTTTTGGCGGCAGGGCTCGGAATAGAGCTTGAATATAAGCCCGAAAAGACAGCGGAAGAAGTTCTGTTCGAAAAACAGGCCGATACGGTTGAGGAAATCGAAAGCCTCGTTCCGCGCGCGCCCGTCGTTACCGTTATGGGTCACGTCGATCACGGTAAAACTTCGCTTCTTGATTATATAAGAAAATCGAACGCGGCGGCAGGCGAAGCCGGCGGAATTACACAGCATATAGGCGCTTATACGGTAACTGTGAACGGCAAAGGCATTACTTTTATCGATACGCCCGGACACGAAGCGTTCACGGCAATGCGTGCACGCGGCGCACAGGTAACCGATATCGTTATTCTTGTCGTTGCGGCTGACGACGGCATTATGCCGCAGACAATCGAAGCCATTAACCACGCAAAGGCGGCGAATGTGTCTATCATAGTCGCAGTCAACAAAATCGACAAGCAGGGCGCAAATATCGATAAGGTAAAACAGGATTTAACGGGCTACGGGCTTGTTCCCGAAGAATGGGGCGGCGATACCGTTATTTGTCCCGTGTCCTGCAAAACGGGCGAAGGCATAAAAGCTTTGCTTGAAAATCTTCAGCTCGTTGCGGAAATGAAGGAATTGCTTGCGAATCCCGCAAGGGAAGCGCGCGGCGTCATAATCGAAGCTCGCCTCGATAAGGGTAAAGGTCCCGTTGCGACGGTACTCGTACAGAACGGTACTTTGCACACAGGCGACAATCTTATTTCAGGTACAGTAACGGGCAGAGTACGTGCGATGATTGACGACAGCGGAAAGACTGTCAAAGAAGCGGGACCTTCTATGGCGGTCAACGTACTCGGACTCGAAGAAGTTCCGAATTCGGGCGATTCTATTTATGCGGTGCCGCTTGCGCTTATGAAGCAAGTCATGGACGAGAGAAAGAGAAAGGAAAGCGACGCAATGGTCAAGGCAGCTTCCAAAATTTCCCTCGACGAAGTTTTCGGAAAGATTGCCGAAGGCAATATGAAGACTTTGAATTTGATTATCAAAGGCGACGTTCAGGGCTCTGTCGAAGCGGTTAAACAGTCTGTAAGTAAATTATCCAACGAAGAAGTTCAGGTTAAAGTCATACACAGCGGCGCAGGCGCGGTTACGGAAACCGACGTTATGCTTGCGGATTCGTCCAATGCTATAATACTCGGCTTTAACGTCCGTCCCGACACAAAAGCGAAAGCGCTTGCCGAAAGAAGCAAAGTAGACGTAAGAAGTTACAGAATTATTTACGACTTGCTTGACGATATAGAGTCTGCGCTTAAAGGTATGCTCTCGCCAAAGTATCACGAGGTTTATCTCGGAAAATGCGAAGTACGCCAAACTTTCAAGATTACTGGCGTGGGCAATATTGCAGGTTGCTATGTTCTTGACGGCAAAATCGTACGCGGCGGAAAACTGCGCATTTACAGGGAAGACGTTCTTGTGGTCGAAGGCAACGTGCAACAGCTTAAACGATTCAAAGACGACGTTAAGGAAGTTGCGTTCGGCTTTGAATGCGGTTGCGCAATCGAAGGTTTCAACGACATAAAAGTCGGCGATATAATAGAGTGCTATCTTATCGAACAGGTTGCGGTTGGTTAAGGAGTTTAAATGAAGGGAACGAGAGGACAGCGCCTTTCCGGTGAATTTCAAAAAGAAATTTCCACTGTTATTTCACAGCAGTTAAGGAATAAATTTCCGTCGTTGAGCGCGATTATAAGCATAACGGAAGCAGACGTTGCGCCCGACTTAAAAACTGCGAATATATATATAAGCATCTTCGATACCGACGGAGAAAGGTGTAAAGCCAGCTTCGAAATCATAAAGCAGAATGCAGGCTTCATCCGTCACGAGCTTTCAAGGGTAATGTGTTTGCGGACTGTGCCCGAACTTCGTTTCGTGCTTGACGAAAGTATGGAATACGGGGCGAAGATAGACAAAATTTTAAACGGACTTGAATCGGAAAAAGATGACGAGTAACAGCTATACGGAAATTGCCGAACAACTTAAAAAAGCGCGTAGCGTTGCAGTTTTCTGCCACGCCCGTCCCGACGGAGACGCACTGGGCAGCGGACTTGCTTTGTGTCTGGCGTTGCAAAATGCGGGAATATCTGCTATAATGTGTTGCGAGGATACTCCGCCCGAAAAATTTTCGTTTCTGTCGGCGATGAAGTCGGTCAGAAGAGGTCTGCCTACAAAACAGCAGTTTGATACTTTCGTGTGTGTAGACAGCGCGGACGTTACCCGCATAGGGATATTTGCCGACGCGTTTTCAAAGTTTTCGGGAACGACTATAAATATAGATCATCACGTTTCAAATCCTTGCTATGCAAAATATAATCTGGTTAACGTATGTCCTGCAAGCTGTGAAATCGTAACCGACGTGTTAAAGACGGCAGGTTTTGAAATTGACAAAGAGATTGCAGACCTTCTTATGCTCGGACTGATTACCGACAGCGGCAATTTTACGCATTGCGACGTTGAGGCGAAGTCGTTTGAAACGGCGGCTTATCTCAGGTCGAAAGGTGCGGACGTAAATTTAATTAATTACAATATGTTCGGACGCCAGCCTAAAGCGCGTGCAATTCTTTACGGCAGAGTAATGAACAATATACGCTTTGCGCTTGACGACAGGCTTACTTTCATAGTTACGTCGCTTACGGATTTGACGGAAACCGGCGCGGACAAAACGCTGACGGAAGGTTTTGTTGACTTTCCTCTTACAGTTGACGGCGTTGAAGTTTCGGTTTCGCTTATGGAAGTAAAAAAGCGGCATTATAAGGTTTCGCTTAGAAGTAAAGGCAAAGTAAACGTAAATGCGGTTGCGTCGGTATTCGGCGGCGGCGGGCATATTCTTGCAAGCGGTTGCGTGCTTTCGGGCGAACTTGAAGAAGTAATCGAAAAGCTGACTTATGCGGTTTATCAGAATTTATGACAGGCTTTATTACAGTCGATAAAGCGGCGGGTGTAAGCTCCGCATGCGAGGTGAATTTAATAAAACGGCTTTCCGGCACACCATGCGGACATATGGGCACGCTCGATCCTATGGCAAGCGGCGTTCTGCCGGTCGCAATAGGTAATGCGGCAAGACTGTTTGATTACTTTCTCGAAAAGAAAAAGACTTATGTTGCAAATTTTGAATTCGGAACGGACAGCGATACGCTGGATACTACCGGCAATATAATTTCAGCAAACGGAGTTGTTCCTTCCGCAGATGAAATTATGCGGGCGCTTCCAAGCCTTTGCGGCGAGGTGTTGCAGATACCGCCTAAGTTTTCGGCAAAGAATATAAACGGAAAACGCGGTTATCAGCTTGCGCGCGCAGGTGTGGAGTTTTCTCTACCGCCGAAAAAGGTAAATATTTATTCAATTAAATTATTAAAGCAGATTTCGGAAAATACTTTTTCGTTTGAGATAGAGTGCGGCGGCGGAACTTACATTCGTTCAATTGCCCGCGATTTAGGGAAAAAGCTTGAAACATGCGCTGTAATGAGTGCGCTTGTAAGAACAAAAAGCGGTTGTTTTACTTTGGAAAACGCCGTACGGACGAGCCGTTTGACGGCTGAAAATTTATCAGATTTTATAATTGCTACGGACAGCGTTCTGCCGTTCGAAAGCATTTATCCCGATAAGAACGACGCAAAAAAACTTTTTAACGGACTTTCGGTTCCTTGCGAACTTTCGGACGGGATTTATAAAATATATTTCACAGACGGTTCGTTTTACGGACTTGCCGAAGCAAAATTCAGTAAATTAAAGGTTAGGACAAAATTATGTTAGAGATCATCAGGTACAACGAGGACGAGTACGAATTCCCCAGCTTGCTTGTTATGGGTTGCTTTGATGCGCTGCACATCGGGCATTGCGAGCTTTTGAAAAAAGCAAAGTTGCAGGCAAAAATCAACGGTCTTGATTTGGGCGTAATGATGTTTAAAGAAGGAAAGGGCGGAAGACAGGTTTACACCTTCGAAGAAAGGTTAAAGTTCCTTGAACCCTTTAACGTTAAATTCGTTCTTTTGATAGATTTTACGGATGAATTTAAAAAGATTTCTCCGCAGGCGTTTATCGACAGCCTTGACGAAAAACTTAACGTAAAAGGCTTTATGAGCGGCAGAGATTTTCGCTTTGGCGAAGGCGCAAAGGGAAAATCGACGCTTTTGAAAAACTATGCGGAAGACGAAGAAAACGGTGTATGGTATATGCCCGTAAAAGACGTGACTTACGTCGGCGAAAAGGTAAGCACTACGCTTATTAAAAATTGCATAGATCAGGGAAATATCGTTAAAGCTAACGCGTTGCTCGGCAGAAATTATTCCGTAACCGGAATAGTTATTGAAGGCGCAAATCGCGGCAAAAAAGTTGTCGGCTTCCCTACTGTAAATATGCGTTATCCCGTCGATAAGATAGAAGTCAAGAAAGGCGTTTACAAAGTTAAGTGTCTTGTCGGCGAAGAGGAGCTTGTTGGTATAGCTAATTACGGTGGAAGACCTACATTCAATGAAGAAAAGGTCGTGCTCGAAGCTTATATTGACGGGTTCACGGGTTCGCTTTACGGCAGAGCGGTAACTCTTGAATTTATAGAGTTTATAAGAGATACGCAGAAGTTCGAAACCGCAACCGAGCTTACTGCTCAGCTTAAAGAAGATTTGAAACGGGCAAGACTTAAAGTATGATAAAATTCGGTCCGAGCGGCAACGGCGCAAGCTTTTATGCCGCAGGCTATAAACATACGGAAGAAGCCGCGCAGTATGTTAAAGGGCTCGGCTTGGATTGTTATGAATATTCTTTTGGCAGGGGAATTCTGCTTTCGGAAGGTAAAGCCGTAACAATAGGCGAAGCATTCAAGGAATGCGGCGTGGAAATGAGCGTTCACGCACCGTATTTCATAAATTTTGCAAACCCCGCAGATGAAGCCGCGCAAAAATCATTCGGCTACGTTTTAGACAGCGCGAAATATTTGAAGCTGTTCGGCGGCAAGCGCGTGGTTTTTCATCCTGCCGCACAGGGTAAGGCAACACGCAGTGAAGCCGTGAACCGCACGGCGGACAGGCTTAAAACTTTAAGAGATTACATTTATCTGAACGGCTATGAAGATTTGTATTTCTGTCCCGAAACTATGGGCAAAATCGCACAAATCGGCACTTTGGATGAAGTAGTAAGTTTCTGTAAAATAGATAAAATCTATGTCCCTGCAATCGATTTCGGGCATATCAACGCAAGGGAAGGCGGCAGTTTGAAGACCGTCGCAGACTATAAATCGCGTCTCGAATTTATGATTGCGGAATTGGGATATGAACGCGTCAAAAATTTTCATGTGCATTTTTCAAAAATAATGTACGGCGGGAAAGGCGAAATAAAGCATTTGACTTTTGAGGATACCGTTTACGGACCGGAATTCGAACCGCTTGCGGTTGCATTGAAAGAGCTGAAGCTTGAACCGTATATAGTAAGCGAGTCGGCTGGAACTCAGGCGGAAGACGCAACGGAAATGAAACGCATATACGGAAAAATTGACATTTAACGCAGAATTTGGTAAAATAAAGGTCGTGGTTATGCAGACAAATGCGACAAAGATTTACAAATTAATAGGCGCGGAAGCCGTTTTAACCGAAGCGGAAGATTTACGAAAATATCTTACTGGTTTTTCAAGTTCGTACGGATATGTTTTATCGGATGCAAACGGAACGGTGTTTTACACCGATTCCAGATACGTTGAGGGCGCTTCTGCTTTTCTGAAAGATACCGATATTTGCGTTAAGCAATTTACTGGGAGCATTGAAGAACTGTTAAAGGGCTATAAAGAAGTTGCTGTGCCGTTGGGCAGAACGCTTTACTGTGATTACGAAAAACTGAATTCGGCAGGGCTTAAAATCGTGGACAGCTTACCCGCTTTTACCCAAGCGATGTCCGTAAAACAGAGCTATGAACTCGACCTTATAGAGAAGGCATGTAAAATTGCCGACGACGCGTTTACGTCGCTTAAAGGTAAAATAAAGGAAGGGATGAGCGAGAACGAAGTCGCGGCTCTTCTCGAATACGAAATGCGTAAGTTTGGCGCAAGCGGAACGAGCTTCGATACGATTGTTGCATTCGGCAAAAATTCAAGTGTGCCTCATCATGAAACCGGGTTGAGCAAACTCAAATTCGGCGACGTGGTTTTGATTGACTTCGGCTGTAAGTTCAAAGGATACTGTTCAGACTGCACGCGCACGATGCTGTTCGGCGACGATAAAAAGCATAACGAATTTAAAGAAGCGTATTTGAAAGTACTTGAAGCGCACATGCTTGCAAAGGATAAGATTACCTGCAATATGAGCGGCGCGGAAGCTGACGCGATTGCGCGCAACTGTCTTAAAAAGCACGGACTCGATAAATACTTTACTCATTCATTGGGTCACGGCATAGGGATAAACATACACGAATTTCCCCGACTGTCACCTAAAAGTTCGGACACGCTTTTGAACGATATGGTGTTTTCCGACGAGCCCGGAGTTTATTTCGAAGGCGAATACGGTATAAGAATCGAAGACACCGTAACTCTGAAAGACGGCAGGGTTTTAAGTCTTACGGATTCGGATAAAAAACTGACTATTTTATAAATTTGTTTAATTAACAAGGAGATATATTTTTATGGCATCGATTTTAGCAGGCGATATAAGAAAGGGTACTACTTTCGAGTACAACGGCAAGGGCGTTTATACCGTTACCGAATTTCAGCACGTTAAACCCGGCAAGGGCGCGGCGTTCGTAAGAACTACCCTTAAAAACGTAGTTACGGGACAGGTTCTTTCGGACATAACCTTTAACCCTACGGCAAAACTCGAAACAGCTCAGGTTGAAACCAAGAAGATGAGCTATTCGTATACCGACGGCGAATTCTATTACTTTATGGACCCCGATTCGTTTGAGATGATTACGCTTAACCTCGACCAGGTTGAGGAAGCCCTCAAATATATCAAGGAAAACGACAACGTTACAATTAAATTCCTTAAAGGCACTGCGTTTTCCGTTGAGCCCGAAAACTTTGTCGAGCTTAAAATTACCGAGTGCGAACCCGGAGTAAAGGGTAACACCGCAACGAACGCAATGAAGAACGCCGTTGTGGAAACGGGTGCAACCGTTCAGGTTCCTATGTTTGTGGAAGAGGGCGAAATCATCCGTATAGATACCCGTACTGGCGAATATATGTCGAGGGTAGGCAAATAATAGCAAATGAAAGCGGTTATCCAGCGCGTTAAGCGCACCGCATTATACGTCGACGGCAAATTGATTTCGGAAATTCCTTTCGGTCTTGCCGTGTTTCTCGGCGTAAAGGCTGGCGATTCCGAGCTTGCGGCTCAGTCCGTCGCGAAAAAAATTTCCAAACTTCGCATTTTCGAAGACGGGACAGGTAAAATGAACCTTTCCGTTGCTGACGTAAAGGGTGAAATACTGCTTATATCGCAGTTTACGCTTTACGGCGATTGCTCGCACGGCAACCGTCCGAGTTTCACTTTGGCAGAACAGCCCGAACGGGCGAACAAGCTGTATGAGCTTACTGCTCAAACTCTTCGCGGGCTCGGTTGCGTTGTGAAGACGGGGGTATTCGGCGCGGATATGAAAATCGAACAGTTCAATGACGGACCCGTAACAATTATTTACGAAATATGAATTGACAGGGCGGACGAAATTCGCCCTGTTCTTATTAAAATATGAAAATCAGATTTTTAGGCACAGGCGCGGCGGAAGGTGTGCCGGCAATGTTCTGCGGCTGCGAAAACTGCATAAATATAAGAAAACTCGGCGAAGCGGAATACCGTACTCGTTCGCAGGTGCTTATCGACGAAGTTCTTTCAATAGATTTTCCTCCCGAAGCTTATTCGCATTCTTTGAAAAACGGTGTATTACTGTCGAAGCTGAAATATCTTCTTGTTACTCATTCGCATATGGACCATTTCTATGCTCATGACTTCATTTTGCGCGGCTATAAGTATGCTATGCTTGATGAGGACGTGTTGGAAATTTACGGCAATGCGGAAGTCGGCAAAGTTTTTGCCGAGTGCACCGCACGCGAAATGAAGCCTGAGGTTAAGCCCCATGTTTCAATGAACGTCATAAAGCCTTATCAGGTTTTCACCGTCGGAGAATATGAAATTACAACTATACCTGCAAATCACGGCAAAACAGAAGACGCGCTTTTGTATTGCGTTTCACACGGCGTTAAAAGCTATTTGCATTTTTACGACACGGGCAGAGTAAGTGACGCAGCGCTCGATTTCCTTGCCCAAAGTAAAGTAAGAGTTAATCTCGTTGCTTTTGACTGTACTTTCGGTAATGCGGTTGGCGGCGAAAATTCGCGCCATATGGGAATAGAGGACTGCATGATTATGAAGCGCAAACTGCTTGACAGAAATATCATAGACAGCAGTACGAAAATAGTCGTCACGCACTTTTCGCATAATTGCAATCCTACGCGGGCGAATCTGTCGGAAATCGAAAGAAAATATAATGTTTTTGCGGCTTACGACGGTTTGGAAATGGAAATTTAGTTATGCACATAATAAAGCACTTTTTAACGGTGTCGCGGCACAGGCGGCTTGTAAGAAAGCACTGTTTCAAATGCGGACTTATCTGTCAGGGTCTGTGTCATGATTTATCTAAATACAGTTTTTCAGAGTTCTGGTCCGGCGCAAAATATTTTCAGGGCTACCGAAGTCCGCAAGTCAAAGAGAGGGAAATTTTCGGTTATTCTGCGGCTTGGTTGCACCACAAGGGCAGAAATAAACATCATTTCGAATATTGGACCGATTATTCCGACGGCAGACGGGTAAACGTAAAAATGCCTGCGAAGTATTTTGCGGAAATGATTTGCGACAGAATAGCGGCAAGCAAAATTTATCTGAAAGATAAATATACAGATTCGGCTCCTTACGAATATTTCATAAATCGCACGAATAAAGACGGAATGAATGCAGAAACATATGCCGATTTAAATTATTTTCTTCTTATGCTTAAAGAGCACGGCGAAAAGTTTATGTTCGGAGAACTAAGAAAGTTTATAAAGGAAAACAAGAAACGAAAATATAAAATCGTATCTGCGGTTTGCGATCCTAATAAAAAATAAGAATATATTATAAATTTGCAGTCAATAAAACAGAGCTTTTGATTGAAGTTCTGTTTTTTTATTTAACATGTTTAATTTTACAATGGCAACTATCTATGATAAACTGAATTTAACAAAACATTAACAATTTTTTAGTAATTTGTAAACAAGCGTATTTTAAAATTTAAACGGTAAGAGGAGTAAAACGGTTATGGTTAAAATTCTTATAGTTGAGGATGATAAATCATTGAATGCGTTGTTGTGTTCGTATCTAAGCGACAACGCATATGCGTATAAAGCATGCTATAACGGAAAAGAAGCGCTCGCCGCAATGGAGCGCGAGACGTTCGATTTAATCATAAGCGACATTATGATGCCCGAACTCGACGGGTTTGCTTTCGCGGCGAAAGTCAGGGAAAGCGACAAGCAAATTCCTATACTGTTTATGACGGCGCTTGACGACAAGCCGTCCAAACAGCTCGGTTACAAAATCGGCATAGACGATTACGTTGTAAAACCGTTTGATTGCGATCTTTTAATGCTTCGCGTCGGAGCATTGCTTCGCAGGGCAAATATCGAACGCAGCCGCGAGCTTGTTGTCGGAAACCTGCGTATGAATAAAGACGAGCACACAGCTTACGTAGACGGAGAAGAATTAAATCTGACGGTAAGAGAATTCGATCTTTTATTTAAACTGCTGTCTTTTCCAAAAAGGACATTTACCCGTTCTCAACTTATGGACGAATTTTGGGATTATGACAGCTCCGCAACTTCGCGCACGGTAGACGTGTATATCGTAAAGCTACGCGAAAAAACTTCGGTTTGCAACGGTTTTGAAATTGTAACCGTTCACGGGCTTGGATATAAGGCGGTGCTTAAATGAAAACAAGAAAAAAAATAAGCGCGATGGCGTCGGGAGCTTTAATATTTTTTGTTACCGTTTCGGTGTTCGTTTCGGTTGCAATATGGATTTACGTTGGCATAGAAAAAGCGAGCAACGGAAACAAAGCTGTGATTGCGGGAGTAATGTTTGCAGCTATTTTTATGCTGGCGGCGCTCTGTACGATCATAGATTTTATCCGCAGATGGTTTTTGGTTGATAAACCTGTGCAAAAAATACTCGAAGGAACCGATAAAATAACTAAGGGAGATTTTTCGGTTCGGCTTGATATAAAGCACCGTATCAGCCGTTACGATGAATTCGATTATATAATGGAAAATCTCAACAAAATGGCGGTAGAGCTTTCGCGTACTGAAGTGTTGCATATCGACTTTATATCTAACGTTTCGCACGAAATTAAAACACCGCTTGCGGTGATTCAGAACTATGCCGCGTCGTTGCAAAATAAAAATCTTGACGGACAGACGAGAGCGGAGTACGCGCAAACGCTTGTAAGTGCGGCTAAAAGGCTTACTGAGCTTATCAACAATATTTTAAAATTGAACAAACTTGAAAATCAGGAAATTAAACCTGAATATGAAACAATAAATCTTACCGAAGCGCTTTCGGAAACTGTGCTTGGTTTTGAAGAACTTATAGAAAGCAAGGGATTGGAGTTGGATTGCGATTTTGAAGAAGATGTGAATGTAATATCTTCACTGTCGTATCTTGAAATAGTTTGGAACAATTTACTTTCAAATGCAGTCAAGTTTACGCAAAGCGGGAAAATAAGCGTATCGTTAAAGAAGGAACACGGACAAGCGGTTGTAAAGGTTTCGGATACGGGTTGCGGCATTTCGGCGGAAACGGGCAAGCATATTTTTGAAAAGTTTTATCAGGGCGATACGTCTCACTCTCAAGAAGGAAACGGGCTTGGACTTGCGCTTGTAAAGAAAGTTATAGATATTACCGGCGGAACAATTGCCTTTAATAGCGAATTAGGCAAAGGGACAACCATTACGGTTACGCTTCAAGCAAAGGAGTGAAGTTTGTGTTCAAAAGGCTGTGGGATTGGATAAAGCGTCCGCACGGGTGGGCGTTATTGCTGTTGTATATTTTTACGGCAATTTTTATAGCGGGCGCAATTGTTTTCAGTTTTATCGGTCAAGGCACAAGCTACATTTTTATTGCTTATATTTTTTACGGTTTTGCGGCGGCGTCGCTATGCTATACTGTTTATACCATCATAATTTTTGTTCCGCTTATAAAGCGCATAATTACCGAAAAGTTAAAATCAAATAAATTTGCGGCGAAGGTATTTGAAAGCTACGACGTAAAGACGACGGTATTCGCGCTTTTATCGTTCGGAATTACGATAGTGTTCGCCACGATAAATCTTGTTAGTTCAATTCATTTTCGATTATTTTGGTACGGAACGATAGCCGCTTATTATTTCGTGCTTATAATCTTTCGCGGCGGTATATTGTTTGCTTATAAAAAGTGTGCCGAAAAGTTTTCAGACAGCGAAGAAAAATACGAAAAAAGCAAATGGCATATATATCTTGCAAGCGGAGCGTTTCTAATTTTACTTGAATTTGCCATGATAGGCGCTGTAACGCAGATGATGTTGTCGGAGCGTCCTGTGCAAAGTAGTGAAATTCTTGCTATAATTAACGCCGCTTATACATTTTATAAGATAACTATGGCAATTTATAACTTGGTTAAAGCGCGCAGGTCAAGCAATCCCGTTATTCGGTCTTTACGAAGCTTGAATTTTGCCGACGCATGTATGTCGGTTATATCGCTTACCGTTTTAATGCTTTCAACTTTCGGTGTTGATAATCCGACTTCGTCAATGAATTATGTAAAATATATTGTGGGCTTTATCGGGTGCGCGGTAATAATTATAATGGCGGCGTTTATTATAATAAGAGCAAATAAGCAAATAAAGTTAATAAAAGGAGGGAACGAAAATGAGCAAGGAAAATAGATTCGATTATACTTATTCCGCACCGACGGAAAATGAAAGGCGCGAGATAGAAAGCATAAAAAAGCAATATGAGCAGGTACAAGAGAAAGAAGATAAACTGGAAAAGTTGCGTAAATTAAATAAGCGGGTAATCCAGCCGCCGATGATTATAGGCTCGGCAACAGGAGTTGTTGGTGTTTTGGTTTTTGGATTGGGAATGGCAATGGTGTTTGAATGGGGCATTATTGTTTGGGGAGTAATGGTAGGAATAATAGGTGCGGCATTTATGGCTGTTGCGTATCCGGTTTATTGTGTGATATTGAAACGCAATAAAAAAAGGTACGGCAAACAAATTGTTGACTTAAGCAATGAATTACTTAATAAAATCGAAAAGTAAGCAAAAAGGTATCGTTTCTACGGTGCCTTTTTTATCTTTACAAAACGCAAACAAAACAATTACTAAACGTTTACAAAGTATTAGCAAAATATAAACATCGGCGGATTATTATGTAATTACAAAATTCAAGGAGGAGGTTTAATTATGGAAAACCAAAACAATTACGTTATGAAGGTCAGGGACAATTATATCGCGCAAGAGCATACTAAGTTAGACGAGCTTAAAGAACTCGACAAAAAGGTTAAATTGCCTGCTTTGTTAGTCGCTTATATCTTCGGCTCGATTGCAATGATTATTTTCGGGACAGGCATGTGCCTTTCAATGAAAGTTATCGGCGCGTCTATAATGTCTGCAACTGCCTTAATGACGGTGGGCGTAATAGTCGGAGTTGCGGGTATTGTCCTTTGCATTGTTAACTACTTTATCTACAAAGCAATGTTAAATTCACGTAAAAAGAAATATGGCGATCAAATCGTAATGCTCAGCAACGAGTTGTTAAATAAAGAAAATTAAGATAATTCGATTAATACATAAAAACAGCAATAAACATTGAATTTTCTAAGCAAGCTATTCTGCTTGAAAACCATAGCGCTTATACTAAACATTAACTGACATAGCTTTGACCATACTTCAAACTGCAAAAGACAATAAAGAAAAGCGGTATAGTTTATTCTATACCGCTTTTCTTATTTACCTATACTGTACTGTCTTAAATAGGAGGTGTTTGCTATTTCGTTCTTGCTATCGTTGTATTGTCTTTTTGACGGCTGCGCAATTCCTTTACGGGGTGGTCGCTGTCCTGATAGCGGTAATCTTTTCCAAGTCTTTCAATCGCCTTTTTAATAACGAGGTGAGAAGGGGTCTTTTCGGGATCGGACATATATTTCTGATAGTCGAAATATCTGTGGTCGTCGGGTATCTTTTTAATATCCTTATAATCGTGCTTAACCTGTGTATTATCTGCGGTAAGTTCTACTGTGCTTGCAAGCACTTTTCTTATATAGTCTTTGTTCCCTCCGAGCTTTAAAAGCTGAGGGAATTCGCCCGAACCGCAAAGCGATTCAAAGCTTCTGCCTTCAAACTTTTTGAGAAGCTTAGCGGCGGTTTTAAGATGCGCGACTTCCATTTTAAAATGTTCTGCCCATATCTTTTTAATATAACTGTTGCTTTCGTCCTGCATTGCGGAGTAATAAAGCCAGCACTCGCAATATTCGTGCATAACCCACTGTTCAAGCCAAGTCTGCGTAGGGTCTTTAAGGCTTTCGTACTGCGTAACGTGCGCTTCCTCGATCATCGCTATTTCAGCGTATAAACGCCTGCCCAAATCGTTTTTATACCACTGCGCAATGTTCATGTAATAGTTCATTGTCTGCTGTTCCGCCGCCGTAATAGTGCTCGCAACCAGTTTGCTGTAAAGGTCTGCGGACTCGGCGTTCATGTGCGGCTTTACGTCGTCTGAAGGATAGCGGTGTTCGGCAATGGTGGGGCGTCCGGGCATAATTTCGGTATACTTTCCGACAAGCATATCCGCGTCCTCGCCCTTATCCATTTTAAGGAGATTTGCGTAGCGGTAGAGGTGGTCGAAATCTTCAAGAAGCGCAAAGTTTAACGCTTTTATATTGTTTTCGTCCTTTTCGTGTTTTGCGAGCACAGCGGTCAAATCGACCGCAAGCTGTTCGTATGCGATAGTTGTTTCGAGTATGCTTTCGTTCAAAGGCTTCAGGCAGCTGATTCGCTTTTGCTGTTGCTGTTCCTGTCTGCGAACTACGGCAAGCGCGCTTAAAATCTCGGGCTCGTCGCAATGCCTTGCAAAGTTATGCATAAACCATTGCGATTCGAATTCGGTTCCGTTCATTAAAATTACACGCGTTTTCGTGTAAGGTGAAGTTTTGTTTTTGTTGTAGCTCTTAGGATACATTTTTTTTAAGGGTAAAAAACTGTTTTCAAGACTTCTCGATTTTTCTTTAATAGGGTTCATAATTGCCTCCGTAAAGGTTTTTACCATTTGGGGAAGTTTTTAATCACGTTTTTATTAAAATTGCTTTTCTTTTGGCCGTAAGTGTGATATATTATAAATACAATATTTGCAGGCGTCGCCTATCGGTATGGCGTCAGCTTCCCAAGCTGATTTCGGCGGGTTCGACTCCCGTCGCCTGCTCCAAAAATCAAGCCGACTGCTTATGCAGTCGGCTTGATTTTTAATTTATATTGCTTTGCAAATAGTTGAAATAGTCTATAACTTTTTTCCTGTCTATTGGTTCTTCCGATAATGAATTTAGATAATCGATATATGCAGTTTCGTTTGTATGACAGTTTTGATCCATAATCAAATATGAGCCGAAAATTTCTTCTAACGGAATTTCATCTTCTGGGGAGAATGGGATTACATATAATTTTTCAAGTCCGAGTAGTTTCCAAAAGCCTTCCTTTCGTAATATGCCTAATACATATGTAATCAAATAACGGAATAAAGCGCGCTCTTTATTAAAATTTTCTTCGAACTCAAAGAAGTTTTCATCAAACCATTCGTAAGCTTCTTTGCCGATCAAAGATTTGAATAGCTCATATCTGTTATAGTTGCAAAGGGTGTTTTCCATTAAAAAGCTTTGTAACTCCATGAACGCCTTTGTATCGGCGCTTACAACGTCCCACTCGGCGTAAGGCTCGAAACGGTAATACAATTTTTCGTCTTCCGTGCAACCTTTGATTTGCTTATTGTATTCGTCTTCGGTGTTGAAATATAAGTAAGTTTCAAAATCCTCTGCATATACGGACTGAAAAAGGGTACCGATTTCAAAAGAAATGCCGTATATGTTTTGCCCTTTATGTTTATCAAAGACGAATTCTTGTAAAAATTCTTTAACGGCATAGTAAAACTTCGTTATAAATTGATTTTGTATTTCGCTGTTGAACAAGCTTTGGGTGTTTCCTGTTTTATAACGGTTTATAAGTTGTTGCGCTATTTGCTTTTTTGTCATTGGCCGACTCCATAATACTAACTTGTTTAATTATATCATTTAAAGCAAATTTTTTCAATAGCTATAAAAAGGTATTTTAGATTTAAAATTTTTAATAAAATGCCTGAAAAGTGTTTGCTTTTTTTCATATTTCAAGTATAATTATATTGTTAATCTTTAAAGTTTAATGCCTTGAATTAATTGAGGTGTAGCGCAGTTTGGTAGCGCGTCTGGTTAGGGACCAGAAGGTCGTGGGTTCAAGTCCCGTCACCTCAACCAAATAAACCTGTCAACATTTTGTGTTAACAGGTTTATTTTTTAATAATACAGTGATATAATAGAGATATGGCGTTTGCAATTTTACTTTCGATTGTATTATCGGGCTTGTCGCTTGCTATGGACGCATTTGCCGTGTCCATTTGCGACGGTATGGTATATCGTGATCTGAATAAACGTAAAGGTATGGTAATTCCGACAACGTTCGGACTGTTCCAGGCGTTGATGCCGATAATCGGCTTTTACATAGGTCTTGCATTCTCTAACTATATAGACGCGTTCGACCATTGGATAGCTTTCGCATTATTGCTCGTAATAGGCGGAAAAATGATTTTTGACGGAGTGAAGGAACTGCTTTCAAAAAAAGAGGAACTCACGCCGAAAAAGTTTTCCGTTTTGGAAGTGTTGTTACAGGGAATTGCAACCAGCATAGACGCGCTTGCCGTAGGATTCACTTTAAATTCTATGCTTAGCGGAGTAAGCAACGTTCAGTTGTGGGCGTGGATAAGCGTAGGCATAATCGGCGCTATAACTTTTACGATAAGTCTTGTCGGTCTGATAATAGGCGTTAAGTTCGGTCAGCTTTTCAAAAAGAAAGCAAGCGTTGCCGAAATAGTCGGAGGCATCGTTTTAATAGGTATCGGACTTAAAATTCTTATCGAAGGCTTAGTTTAATTTCTTTTATGATATTTTTGTTTCCGCACTCAATGGTACTTGCCGCGAGTGCGGATTTTAATTTCCCGTCATTGAATAGTGCGCACACTTCGTTTTTTAATAGCTCGGGGGAAAGTTCTTTTTCGCTAAGCACACGGCAAAGACCCATTCCTTTAAAATATTCTGCGTTTACTACCTGATCTCCGCGACTTGAAGAATTTTGCAACGGGATAAACAGAGTGGGTATTTTCAAAGCAATAAGCTCGTTTGCGGAATTGGAACCGCAACGTGCAACCGCCGCGTCCGCGCACGCATAAGCCATACCCATATCGTTCACAAATTCAATCTGCTTATAACCATAAATGTTTGAATCTACTGTGTTACCTTTGCCGCAAACGTGCAGTATGTTAAATTTTTTGCACAAGTCGAATGCGGCTTTGCGTATGTTTTCATTTATAATTTTCGAGCCGCTGCCGCCGCCGAAAACAAGCAGGGTAGGGCGGTCGTCAATCTTAAAATGTTTTTTTGCTTCTTCTTTATCGCCCTCGAAAATATTTTTCCTCATAGGCGAGCCTGTGTGAATGCCATTTGAAAATCTTTCTGCGGTGGAGGGGAAAGTGGTCAAAACTTTTTCACACTTACGCCCTATAAGCTTGTTTGCAAGTCCAGAGCACACGTCCGATTCGTGGGTTATTACGGGTATACCGCGCTTTTTTGCGGCAATCGTCGGGGCGATGCAAACGTAGCCGCCTTTACAAAAAAGCAGGTCCGGCTTAACTTTGTCTAAAATTTTCCCCGCATGTTTTATGCTTTTTAAAAGTTTAAAAGGAATTGCAAGGTTGCATAAAATTTTACCGCGCACAAATTTCACTGCCTCGAATTTGTAAAAGCTAATTGCATTGCTTTTGCAAATGCTCTCTTCGATTGCGCCCGTACCTATATAAGAGACGGAGTAGGTGTTTTTCAAATCCTCTATAATGGCGATATTAGGTATAACGTGCCCTGCGCTTCCGCCGCCGCTGAACATAATTTTTTTCATAACTCTAATATACTTGTTATTGCCGTAAATTATGAGATTAAACTAAAACGAACGGGCGAACGTTTGTGTTCGCCCGTAAATTATATAACGGTTTTTTGTATAAGAGTGCTTACGGTTTCTATCAGCTCGCCCAAAGTCACGGTTTTATCTTCCGAATTAGCCCATTTAACATACGTGTCAATAATTCCTGCGGCAATAAAAGTCAGAGAATAATCTGTTTTTCTGTCTGTACGTTCAGGAATTTTTTTGATTACGGCAGTTTTAATTTTATCGGCTAAAATTTCTTTTAGCCTTGAGATGATACTTTTGGACGAGGTTGAATTTAGAATATAATTCCTCATCGCGGTGTTTTCGTTAAGCGTGTCAGTAAGTCCGCTGAAAACAGTGCAGGTACTCCCGTAAACGTCGTTGAAATCCAAATTTGAGATAGACGCGGATATGTGTGCACTTATTTCGCTTTCAATATCCAAAATTACGTCGTCAATGTTTCTGTAATGCAGATAGAACGTAGTGCGATTAACCTGCGCCTTTTCGGTCAAAGCGGAAACGGAAATTTTGTTCGGTTCTTTTTCAATTATCAGTTGCATAAATGCATTTTTAATTTCCGAACGAGTTTTTATTATTCTTTTATCGGCAAGCATAGGTAAAGCTCCGAACTGATTTTACTTGTTTAATTATATAACATAATAAAAGTAAAATCAATTTAAAGTTGACATAATAATAACGGAGTAGTAAAATTAAAGTATGGATGCACAGTATATAGTTGCGATAGTTGCGGCTTCTTTTTTTATAGTATTGCTTTTTACTTTTGTTATCTCTTATGCGGTGGCGCGCAGTAATGAGAAGAATTTGCGTCGCAAACTGGACAGCGTTTATCTTAGTAACAAACTTGCGAAAATGGAATATGATTTTGCAGTCTACGATCAGGAAACCGAGAAAATTCTTGCGAATATCGAAAGCGCTCCCGTAGAGCAGGTTACGATTGACGAGCTTTTAAATGAGAAGCCTGTTCCTGCGGAGGAGGTTTTTGCGAAAATCGATAGCGAGGGATTGGAGGAGATCACGGGTAATTATAAACCCGAATAAAAAAATGCACCGCTTGATTGCGGTGCGTTTTTTATTTCATCTTAAACTTCATTACAAGTTGCTTTTTACCTATTGTTTTGCTTATGGTAAATTTGCCGTTTTTAACTATGGCGGTTTGCTTGAATTTGTGCCCAAGAATTCCGATTTCCGCGCTCAGTTCGCGCGTTGATTTATTCAGATTGTAGGGGGCTTTAATAACTTTTTTATCGCCGTTTTTGAGCTTATATATAAGTTCCAGCTTTTCTTGGTTTACAAGATTTATTTCAATATATTCGAATTTTTCAAACAAGTCCTCGTTTCCGAACCGTGCTTCCGTACATTCATATTGTGCAATGTACGGCATTGTCAGATCTTTTAAAGAACCTGTCTTGCGTGCGTCGCAAGCCGGTAATAAAGCCAGGAGCAGTACGCAAAACAAAGAAATCAGCAAAATTTTTCGTTTCATAGAAATTATTCTGTGCAACAAATAAAAAAATAACCCTCCGATAATATTTGCGGAGGGTTTAAATTTTTATGCTTTTCCTATGCTGCCGAAAATCTGCATTTTTTCACGAACAGTCTGCTTGATTGCCTCACAGCCGGGTGCAAGCAGTTTGCGGGGGTCGAATCCTTTGCCCTGCAAATCTTTGCCGTCTTCGATATACTTTCTTGTAGCTTCCTGGAAAGCGAGCTGACACTCTGTATTTACGTTTATTTTTGCAACGCCGAGAGAAATGGCTTTCTTAATCATATCGGTGGGTATTCCGGTACCGCCGTGAAGAACCAAAGGCATATCGCCGACTTTTTCCTTGATTGCGGCAAGCACGTCAAAGCGGAGACCGGGCCAGTTTGCAGGATATTTGCCGTGAATGTTGCCTATTCCTGCGGCAAGTATAGTTATGCCGAGACTTGCTATTTTCTTACATTCATCGGGGTCTGCACATTCTCCGAGACCGACAACGCCGTCTTCTTCGCCGCCGATTGAACCGACTTCGGCTTCAAGGCTTAAACCCTTCTTTTTGCAGACTTCGACAAGCTCTTTTGTCTTTGCGATATTTTCATCGATGGGGAAGTGCGAACCGTCGAACATTATCGAAGAAAAGCCTGCTTCGATACATTTGTAACAGCCTTCGTATGTGCCGTGATCGAGATGGAGGGCAACGGGAACCGTAATGTTCAGTTCTTCAATCATTGCTTTAACCATAGAAGCAACGGTTTTAAATCCCGTCATATATTTTCCTGCGCCTTCCGAAACGCCCAGAATAACGGGAGAATTCAACTCCTGCGCCGTTTGCAGAATGGATTTTGTCCATTCGAGATTGTTTATGTTGAATTGACCTACGGCGTATTTGCCGTCTCTCGCCTTTTCAAGCATTTGTTTTACTGAAACCAGTGCCATATAATCCTCCGAAAATTTATAATATAATATGGTAATAAGTACTTTATTAAGTATAATTCATTGCCGGTAAAAATTCAAGTTAATTTATAAAAAAATTTAAAATAGTACGGAAAATTGCTATAATTTACTTTTCAAATGTGCAGAATTAGCGTATAATACAAAATTGAAACAGACAGTTAATAAACTTATGTGTTCATTAAAATAATTGACTATTGTCAAGCTATTTGATATAATTATATCGTTAATTAATTATTCGGAGGAATATTATTTTATGGCAAATGTAAAAGTTGCAATCAACGGATTCGGACGTATCGGACGTCTTGCTTTCAGGCAGATGTTTGATGCGGAAGGATATGAGGTAGTGGCAATCAACGATTTGACAAGCCCTAAAATGCTTGCGCATCTGTTGAAGTACGACTCCGCACAGGGCAGATATAAGTACTGCGATTCCGTTGTTGCGGGTGAAGACAGTATTACCGTAAACGGAAAAACAATCAAAATCTATGCCGAAAAGGATGCCGCAAATCTTCCTTGGGCTAAACACAACGTAGACGTTGTTTTGGAATGCACGGGTTTCTACTGCTCGAAAGAAAAGGCTTCCGCGCATATCAATGCCGGCGCGAAGAAATGCGTTATTTCCGCACCTGCCGGTAACGATCTGCCTACGGTTGTTTTCAGTGTAAACGAAAAGACGCTGAAAGCAAGCGATACGGTTATTTCCGCTGCAAGCTGCACGACGAACTGTCTTGCGCCTATGGCTGATACGCTTAACAAACTTTGCAAAATCAAGAAAGGTTATATGACGACCATTCACGCATATACGGGCGACCAGATGGTACTCGACGGACCTCACAGAAAAGGCGATTTAAGAAGAGCAAGAGCGGCTGCCGTAAATATTGTTCCCAATTCCACAGGCGCGGCAAAAGCTATCGGACTTGTAATCCCCGAACTCAACGGCGTGCTTGACGGTTGCGCACAGCGCGTTCCCGTTCCTACTGGTTCGCTGACTCAGCTTATCGCGGTTTGCGAAGGCGAAGTTGACGCTCAGGCTGTCAACGATGCAATGAAGGCTGCTTCTTCGTCGTCTTACGGATATACTGAAGAAGAAATCGTTTCAAGCGACGTAATAGGTATGTCTTACGGATCTTTGTTCGATGCTACGCAGACAAAATGTATGCCTCTCGGCGACGGCAATACGCTCGTTAAGGTCGTTTCCTGGTACGACAATGAAAATTCTTATACTTCCCAGATGGTAAGAACTATCAAATACTTCGCCGAATTGAAGAAGTAATTATAATTGAAAAGCAAAAAAAAGTGCAGCGGTAAGCTGCACTTTTTATTTTATATTTACCTGATCGGAAAGGTATTTCCGCTGTCAAAAATGAACAAAAGAAATATTCTTAAAGCAATTACAGCTCCGCTGAATCCTTTAAAAATTTTTAAACGTAATTTAACGGTTTGTCTGAAATTCTAAATATTCTTGTGCCCTTGCTTGAATATCTTTATGAATATCTGTTCTCTTTGCGATTTCTTTCAAACAATCCATAAATATCTCTGTATGTTCACCTGCATTAATACATCTGTTTAACTTCCACACCGTTGTATTGGTCGGATTTCTTTTTACCGACGTCGCAAGAGAATTCTCATATTCTCCTCTGAATCGTTCTATAAAATCTACAATTTCGCCCGGATCGCCGAAATAGGTTGTAGGATGTCGTTCAAATAATTTGAAAAGCGGCTAAATCGTCTCAGATTCATAACCCGCATTTGTAATGATGCTAATGCTGTCATATATAGTAAGAGTATCCGCCTCATCGTATTCGTCAATAGACGCTTCGATTTTTGCGATTTCTTGTTCTAAAATTTCCATATATGTTTGTCCGCTATACAGATTTATATTTTCTTAAATTAAATATTTGTCTGCTTACAACTTACAACTTACAACAAGATTTATAAACTTATTTATAAGGTTTACACGACAGCCAACAAGGGAAATTATACGTTAAATCTGAAAAGTACCACGTCGCCGTCTTTTATGACGTATTCCTTGCCTTCCGAACGGACTTTGCCTTTTTCCCGCGCTCCATTATAGCCGTTGCAGTCAAGCAGAGTTTGCCACTCGACAACTTCTGCGCGAATAAATCCTTTTTCGAAATCGCTATGAATTTTGCCTGCCGCCTGCGGAGCTTTTGTTCCTTTCACAATCGTCCATGCGCGCGTTTCTTTTTCGCCTGCGGTAAGGTAGGAAATAAGACCCAATAATTCGTAACTCTTTTTGATAAGTCTGTTTAAACCGCTTTCTTTAAGTCCAAGCTCTTCCAAAAACATAGCGCATTCGTCTTCGGGCATTTGCGAAAGTTCTTCTTCGGTCTTGGCGCAGATAACCAAAACTTCACTGCCTTCTTTTGCTGCGTAATCTTTTACCGTGCGTACCAAAGGGATCTCGTTTTCGCTCTTTCCCATATCGAATTCCGAAATATTAGCGGCGTAAATAATGGGCTTGGCGGTGAGTAGGAACAAGTTGTCCATAACGGGTTTTTCTTCGTCGGAATATTCAAACAGTCTTGCGGGTTTTTCTTCGCTCAAAAATTTTTCAAGCCGTTCTAAAAGTGCATATTCTGCAGCAGCTTCCTTGTTTGCGCCGCCGCGTGCCGCAGAACGTATTCTGTCCGCGCGCTTGTTTACTGCCTCGATATCCGCAAGAATAAGCTCGAGAGTGATGGTCTGAATATCGGCAATGGGGTCGATTTTATTGTTTACATGCGTTATATTTTCATCTTCGAAACAGCGCACAACGTGAACTATAGCATCGCATTCTCTGACGTGCGATAAAAATTTATTGCCTAAGCCTTCTCCTTTTGAAGCACCCTTGACAAGTCCCGCAATGTCAACGAATTCGACAATGGCGGGGGTAACCTTTTTGCTTGCATACAGATTTGCGAGCTTATCAAGTCTTTCGTCGGGAACGGCAACTACGCCTACGTTGGGTTCTATTGTGCAGAAAGGGTAGTTTGCGGATTCCGCTCCGGCGTGCGTTATTGCGTTAAACAGTGTGGACTTTCCTACGTTCGGAAGTCCGACGACTCCTAATTTCATATCTTTACTTCCTGAAAAATTATTAATTAAATTATAATATAAACGGTAAAAATAATCAAAACAAATAGAGCTTAAACTTGATAAATTTTTGCGTTTGTGTTAAAATTTATAAGATAAATGCTTAAAGGAATTTATAATGGATTATCGTCAGTATATCGCGAAAAAACTTAATGTGGAAGGAGTAGCGGCAGAAGATATAGTCTTGCCTCCCAATTCGGATATGGGCGACTATGCGCTTCCGTGCTTTAAACTTGCGAAAATATTTAAAAAGAGTCCTGCCATAATTGCCGAAGAGTTGAAAAATTCGTTTAAAACAGATAACATAATCAGCAAAGTTTCGGCGGTAAACGGTTATCTGAATTTCAGTTTAAACAAAACCAATCTTTCTTACGGCGTTCTTAACGAAATTTTGAATTTAGGTAAAAACTACGGTTCTTCCGATGAAGGCAAGGGCAAGACGGTTTGCATAGATTATTCGTCCGTCAATATTGCAAAGCCTTTCCATATCGGACATTTGTCAACTACGGTTTTAGGCGGAGCTTTGTATAAGCTTTATAAATTTCTCGGCTATAACGTCGTAGGTATAAACCATTTAGGCGATTACGGAACGCAGTTCGGCAAATTGATTTGCGCGTATAAGCATTGGGGAAATAAAGAAGAAATCGAAAAGGGCGGCATACACGCCATAAACGAGTTATACGTTCGATTCAATACGCAGGCTGACGAGGAAATGGAGCGTGAGGCGCGTGAATATTTCCGCCTAATAGAGAACGGCGATAAAGAGGCGAACGAAACATTCGAATGGTTTAAATCGCTTACTTTAAAGTATGTGCAGGGCATATATGAAAAGCTTGGAATAAAATTCGATAGTTACGCGGGCGAAAGATTTTACACGGATAAAATGCAACCCGTCATTGACGAGTTAAAAGAAAAGCACTTGTTGAAAGAAAGCGAGGGGGCGCAGGTTGTCGATCTTGAACCTTACGGTATGCCGCCGTGCCTGATTCTTCGCTCGGACGGCGCTTCGCTTTATGCAACGCGTGATCTTGCCGCCGCAACGTACCGTAAAAATCATTACAATTTTTATAAAAATCTTTACGTTGTCGCATACCAGCAGAATTTGCATTTTAAGCAGGTTTTTAAAGTCCTTGAATTGATGGGAAAGGAATGGGCAAAAGATTGTGTTCACGTTGCTTTCGGAATGGTGTCGCTTGAAGACGGGGCAATGTCAACGCGCAAGGGTAAAGTTGTTTGGCTTGAAGACGTTATCAATAAATGCGTGGAAAAAGCTTATGAAGTAATCTGCGATAAAAATCCCGATCTTGATAATAAAGGAAGTATCGCGGAAAAAGTCGGCATCGGCGCGGTTATTTTTGGCGCGTTATACAATAATAAAATTAAGGACATAGTTTTTTCTTACGATAAAGTTTTAAGCTTCGAAGGCGAAACAAGCGTATACGTCCAGTATACCGCCGCTCGTGCTAATTCTGTGCTTTCAAAGAGCGGACTTAATATAACCGTTCCGCAAAATTACGAACCGAACGAACAGGAAGCCGAAGTTATAAAAGAGCTTGCCGTTTTTCCCGAAGTATTGAAAGAAGCGGCGGACAAGTATGAGCCTTGTTATGTTTCGCGCTTTGCCGTAAGCCTTGCCCAGAAATTCAATAAATTTTATATCGAGTGTAAAATTCTGACGGCGGAAGGCGCGGCAAAAGATTTTAGGCTCGCCTTGACGTATGCGACGCTTCAAACTATAAAAAATGCACTTGCCATTCTCGGAATAGAAGTGCCGGAAAAAATGTAATGATAAAAGCGGTTATATTCGATCTTGACGGTACGCTTTTAAATACTGTTGAGGATATTCATATCGTTTTAAACGAAAGCCTGCAATATTTCGGTCTTAGTGCCGTATCGTCGGAGGATACAAGAAAATTTCTCGGTAACGGGGCAAAAAAGCTTGTGGAAAAAGCTGTGGGAGAACGCCGCGATTTACAGCAAAAAGTATACGAATATTATGCTTTAAAATTTGCCCGTTGCGCCAACGAAAAGACTACGCTTTACGACGGTGCTGCCGAAGGGTTGAAAACTTTGAAAAATGCGGGAATAAAGCTGGCGATAATTTCAAATAAGCCGCAGGACGCAACAAACGCTGTTTATGCCAAATATTTGGCGAAATTTAAGTTTAGCGAAGTACTCGGTCAGACAGAATACTATCCTTTAAAGCCCGATCCTGAATCAACTTTGACATTAATGGATAAACTTAAAGTAAAAAAAGACGAATGCGTCTTCGTTGGCGACGGAGAAACGGACGTGGCAACTGCAGCAGCGGCGGGAATTAAATGTATTTCCGTTCTGTGGGGGTATCGCTCGCGCACGCAACTTGAAGAAGTCGGCGCAAAGATATTTGCCAAGAATTTCAGTGAATTAACAAATTTGATTTTAAGCTGATTTACATACAAATTTTACCATAATTTTACAGTAATTATTGTATTTTATTTGTAATTGTGTTATAATTATTTAGCAATCATTTAAATCTTAGGAGGTTTATTATTATGAAAAAATGTTTGGTTTGCGGAGAAATCGTTGAGGACGACGTAGACGTTTGCCCCGTTTGCAAAGCGAAGAAATTCGAGAAGATAGACGGCAGCAAAACTACTTACGCTTGCGAGCACACCGTAGGCGCCGGTAAAGTTGAGGACGAAGAAATTATGGAAGGACTTCGCGCTCATTTCAACGGTGAATGTACGGAAGTCGGAATGTATCTTGCTATGTCAAGAGTTGCGGAAAGAGAGGGGTATCCCGAAATTGCGGAAGCGTACAAGCGTTATGCTTATGAAGAGGCGGAGCATGCTGCAAAGTTTGCTGAACTTCTCGGTGAAGTGGTTACGCCTTCCACAAAGAAAAATCTCGAACTGCGCGCGGCGGCGGAAGCAGGCGCTTGCGAAGGTAAGCTGCTGATTGCTAAGCGCGCTAAAGAGCTCGGCTATGACGCTATTCATGATACCGTCCACGAAATGGCTAAGGACGAAGCAAGACACGGCGCAGGCTTTGCCGGTATGCTTAAAAGATATTTCCACTGATAAAATTGAAATTTATAAAAAAGCACGGTCAATCGGCCGTGCTTTTTCATATAATGAAGTATGGAGCGAGGGGGGAAACCTTTGCTTTAAACTTGCGATTAAGGAAAA
The DNA here is from genome assembly GCA_910585705.1 of uncultured Christensenella sp. Classification (GTDB taxonomy): domain Bacteria; phylum Bacillota; class Clostridia; order Christensenellales; family Borkfalkiaceae; genus Coproplasma. Next base: position 559,747 of record CAJUER010000001.1, on the reverse strand, counting down.
AAGTTCAAATGTGTAATAATTGTAATAACAATTGCGGTTGTTTCAGCCTTTTCAATCTTCTCTTCGGTTGCAACAGATGTTGTTGCTGTAATAACAGGTCCAATACATGCTGGCACAATACTAACCGGTGCGGTAATTACGACGTTTATTATGCCGAGCAGTACGGCTTGGTAGCAATGAACAATAATTCTTGCTGCCACAACCGCAACCATTGCGGTTGTAACCGTTGTAATAACTGCGGGTGCAATCGTTGCAACTCCTGCAACAATTGCGGTTGGAACCGTTGCAATTCCTGCAATAATTGCGGCTGGAACAACTAATACGGTCAAATTACGGGGTATCCTTAACGGATACCCTTATTTTTTATTAAAATTGCAAAAAATATAGTTATGCGTAATATTATTGATACGGTAAAGTTTTTTTCAAGTAAACAATTTTCTACTATTGCAGGAACTTTGGTTTATTTTCTTTTAATGAGCATTGCGCCGTTTACGCTTTGGCTTACGCTCGTATTCGGGAATGTAAATATCAGCGTTGAAAACGTCTTGTCGCACGAGCTTCTGGATAGTGTAAGTCCGTTTTTAAGGCAACTTAAAATGTCGGCGGAAAGCGCGGCGGGCGGCGCGGGAATTATCTTGCTTTTAACAACGTTATATTCGTCGACTAACTTTTTTTATCATCTGAGGCGTAGCGGCGAAATAATTTACGGTTCGGCAAAAAGGAAAAGCGGAGTAAAGCTTAGGCTTATTTCATTAATTCTCATTGTATCAACTTTTTTGCTGGTCGCCGTTATGGGCGTAATTATGGTGACGGGTAAATGGTTGCTTCAGAAATTGATGCCGTTTTATTTTGCCGACGTTATTTCAAATGTGTTTCTCGCCGCACTTGCATTTACCGTTGCGCTTGTTCTTAATTTGTTTGCGTGTCCTTATAGACTTAAAGCTGACGAAGCGGTTTGCGGAAGCTTGCTTACAACCGCGCTTTGGCTTGCGTGTCTTATCGGATTTACAATTTATTTGCAGTTCGCCAATCCCGAACGCCTTTATGGTAAAATTGCATCTCTAATCATTTTTTTATTATGGTGTTATGTCATGATGAGCTGTTTTGTAATCGGCGTTATTTATAACGGAGCATTCAAACGCAGAAACGAATATAAAAAACTATTTTAAAAAAGCCTCTGCTTAAAGCGGAGGCTTTTCAATTTAATAAACTTAATATTTTAACATACAGGCGCAAGCGAGCGCTCCGGGACCGATATGGCAGGAAACGCTTAGCGAAAGCGGATCAGTAAACGTGATTTCTATGTTGGGGAAAGCTTCGTGCAGCTCGGCTTTGAATTTTTCGGCTTCTTCCAAATTTTCCGTGTGCGCAAGGGCAATAGTCATTTTTCCTGCGTTGACCAAATCTTTGAATCGTGTTTCGAAGTCTTTTTTCAAAGCGTTTATCATAGTGGTTTTTGCGTCGGCAAGTTTTCTCACTTTTGCATACTGGTCAAGCTTGAAGCCCTGAATTTGCAATACCGGTTTAATTTTTAAAAGTGTGCCGATTGCGGCGACGGCGGGGGTAAGTCTGCCGCCTTTTTTAAGATATTTAAGAGTGTTTACCATTATGTAAATGCTTGCCTGCATTTTGGTTGAAATAAGCCAGTCGGAAATTTCTTTACCGCTTTTGCCCTCATTTGCAAGTTTAAGCGCGTCGAGAACGCTTTGTCTTTGCGTTATAGAAATTCTTTGATTATCTACTACAAAAACTTTACCTTTAAATCTTTCTTCCGTTTCGGCAAAGTGTTTAAGGGTATTGCAGGTTTCCGAAAGCCCGCTGGACATGGGAATGTAGACTAACTCGTCGGCTGTTTTCAAAACTTCGTCCCAGATTTCGCCTACGGCGATGGGGTTGGGCTGTGAAGTCGAAACAGAAACGTCGCTTTTCAGTTTTTCGTAAAACTGCTCCTGGCTGAGCGTGATGTCTTCATAAAATATATCCGCATCTATAAGAACGGGCATAGGGACTACTGAAATTCCGAGTTCCTTAGCTATACTTTGCGTTATGCCGCTATTGCTGTCGGTAACTATTGCTGTTTTTTTCATATGCACTCCTTAAATTTATGTTAATATTATACTTTTTTTATTTTAATAAGTCAACAAAATCGCTTGCATTGTCGAAACAGACGGCGAAATATGACAAAGCTAACATTTGAATTTTTTTCTGCGGAAAATATTGAATTAAATTTTTGTTGATGATAGAATTGTTTCCGACAAAATTCGGCAATTAAATATGACTGAATTTCGGGTCTTTATCGTCGATAAAAAAATAAAGGAGTAAACAAATGAACAACAAAAAAATGACGGGGGGGGGGGGGGGCAA
>CAJUER010000001.1:469405-557373 GCA_910585705.1 uncultured Christensenella sp. | reverse complement strand
CCCCCCCCCCCCCCCCCCCCCCCCCCCCCCCCCCAACTAACAGTATAAACGTACGGCAGATGAAAAAGCTCGGTCTGCTGTATTTTATAATGCTTTTTTTGTGCACGGCTTTAATTTGCTGTGCTTTTATGTTGCCCTTTACTCCAAAGTTTGTTTCTGCACGCACGGCGGAAGCAAATAAAATTGAAATAGGCGAGCTTACTCTTGAAGGTTATGATGAAGCGTCGGAAAATAAAATTTTCGACGGTAACAGTCTTGGAAAACTCTATGACGCAATTTTGGGTGAGGAAGGTACAGGCACGTTAGAAGAAGTCGAGCAGGCTTTGAAAGGCGAAGACGATTTATATGACCACGTTGTAAAAGGATTTACCGCGAACGACGCGGCCCAGACAGTTACGATACCCAACGGTATTTCTTCGGAAGTAATAAGAAGTAAAAACGGCGGTAAAGATATTTACGTTACTTTCGGCGGGCTTAGGTGGTGTGTAACATATATCACGAGGAGCAACGACGGTCATATAATAGTAGATTTATGGCAGACTCAATTGAATGTGCGAAGTGCGTTTTCTGGCGGTGAAGGCGGTTCTGCTTGGTATGCAACGGGAAACGGCGAGCGCGACAATTTGCCTTGCCAAATATATTCTGCAAGTCTCATACGTTCGGTTGCCCTTAATTCCGGCAGCGATTATAACGAATATTATTCGGATGACCTTGAACGTCAAAGCGGAACGGTTACGGGCGTTCAGGACAAAGACAGTCCTTATTCAAAATTCACAATGCCGAAAGTGAACGGAAGCTTAACGGGGTATCTTGTCAAGCCTTCCAAAGTGAAGTATCAGGAAGTCGAAAGCTATGCGGGCGAATGCGGACAAAGTATGAAAACCTGCATAGGCGATACAGAATACTATTTTGCGTTGCCAAACGACGCTTACGGAATTGCTTGGAAAGAAAATAATTATGATTTTTACCGAACAGAAGAATCGGATATGCCTCTTCGCGACGGTGAAAAATACGTCAATAACGGTTACGGCGGTACGGGTGAAAATCCAAAAGACAATTATTCAGATTGGCAAAACGATTATCTGTGGTTACCTTCACTGACGGAGACAGGCTTTGCGGGCGGCATAAACGGGATATGGGATTTGAGCGATAAGCAGCGTTGCGGCGTTGAAAGCAGTTGGCTTCGTTCGGGAGCGCAGTCGGTTGCGGGTTCGGCTTATTTTCTTGATAAGGACGGCGTTGCGGCGGAGCTTGGCGTAATTTCGAATACGGCGGAGGCGCATGGAGTTCGCCCTGCAATACACCTTGATTTAACGAAGGCACAGGAAGCGGCGGGCATAGCTTTGCCTACGGCAGATGAAACTGCTTTCGTTTACAACGGAAATCAGCAGACATACAATCCATGCGGATATGATTCCGACATAATGAATATCGAGAATAACGTGCAAATTGACGCAGGTAAATATTCGGTGAAGGTTACGCCTAAAATTGATTACGTTTTTGCAAACGGAGAAAATGAGGTAATTTTTGATTTTGAAATCTCAAAGGCAATCCCTATTGTAAACCCTTATCAAGCGGAAGAGTTGCCGTTTGTAACCGATAAAATAGAAAGCGGCGTGGTAATGTTGGCGGAAGGTGATACGGACGGCGTTTTGGAGTGGGGAACGCAGGTTCCGAAAGCGGGCGCCCACGAGTACGATTGGGAATTTATTCCGACGGATTCAAAAAATTATGAAAGTAAAAAAGGCGTTATTTTACTCGAATATCGTGAAGCAACAGTCGTATCTATTACGGCAAATTTGAGAAATGCGGACGAAGAAATTTATTCGACGCTCGGTATCGAAGAACTGCGCAAAAAGATTGAGGTAAACATTGTCTATGACAGCGGCAAAGAACAGGAAACTACGGAATATGTTTTATCCGTTAAAGACGGCAAGTTGTGCGTAGGCGAAAACGTTCTTAACGTGAAAACCACAATCGAAGATAGAACTTTCGAATGTCGGTTGTCAATAAAAGTTTTAAAGGCGGAAATCGTAAACGTAGAATACACTTTTGCGCAGGAAAGCGCTGCCGTGTATTTCGATACGCCTATCGATACTTTGAAACAGTTGAAGAACGAATCGGGAGAATATGCCTTAAAAGTCTATGCGGACTGGAACGACGGAACCGAGAGGAAGCCGCTTTCAACTGCGGATTATGAGTTAAGATTTGAAACAGGTGAAAGTTTTACTGTCGGTACGACCTCCGTTATTTTAAGTTGCGGCAGCATAGAGAAAAAGTTTAACGTTACGGTTATAAAAAAAGCTTACGACACGACCAATTGGAAGATACATAACTTAAAGGCGGTGTCTGACGGGCAGATGCACAATATATCTTTCAGTGATATTCCCGATAGCGTTATGCCCGAGTGTTATCTAAACGGCAAACACTTTGAAGGTGCGGTTGATGCAGGCGTTTATGAAATTATCGTAAGGTTCATTAACAACAATTTAAATTATAATGAGTTAGACGATATAACGGTAACTTTCGTTATCGCAGAAAAGTGTTTTGCTTTGCCGGAAGTGGAAGCTATAAAACAGTATGAAGTTGGCGGGGTAGACTTTACTCCTAGCGGAATTGAAGCTTATTTCGAGCTTGTGGAATTTTTTGCGAACGGGCAGGTTGTAGACAAAAGCTATTTCGTGCAAACGGAAATAGGCGATTATTGCGTAACACTTAAATTCAAATCCGAACTGATGTTTTTCGAGGATTTTAACAGCTCGGTAGATTTAAAATTCAGTATAACAAAACGCGTTGTACAAGCGCCCGTATTTAGCGGCAAAGTTTATTATTCGGGCAACCGCATTTTGCCTTCCGAGAGCGACTTTGAAGGATACGACGCAAGTCTAATGCAATTTGTAAAAGAAGGTATGCAAGCGGGAAGGGATGCGGGACGTTATACTGCGAAGTTCTCTTTGAAAGACAGCGCCCACTATATATGGTCTGCGGCTAAATCAATTGGCAGTAAAAGCGAAATAAATGTGCAATGGGAAATATCGCGCGCCGTTATCGTGGCGGAAAGAGCAGAGGGAAAAATGCCAATACTGCGCAGTGACAGCTATAAAGGAAATTTCGAAAACATAGTTATATACAGATATTTCAGCGACGCCGATTGCATAAACGAAATTTCATACGACGAGGTACTCGAAGGTAAAATCTATTTTGTATGCGCAGAACTTATAAATACGGATAATTTCGAGGTTGCAATAGACAGCGTTCACGTTTTCTCGGAAGCATTCAGCTTCAACGCACCGGAAACAAATACATCGTTGCGCGAGTCGGTAGATAAACTTATCGGTGAAAACGTAATTTTGTTTGCATTGACTTGCGTAAGCCTTTCGCTTGTGCTTATAATATCGATATTTCTTGGTGTAGTACTCTGCTTATGGATTACGCGGCATAAAAGAAAAGGCGTTAAATCTGCGGATGGTATTTCGGAAGCGGACAGGCCGTAAATTAAAAAAATAAAAAGGCGTGAAGTGTTATAAAAACGTCACGCCTTTTTTATTTGCTTTGTATAAAAAATTTTTTTGCCTTTTATTTAATGAGCGGAAAAACGCTTGATTTTTTTGCGCAAATTATATATTATAATATTGTTCGGCGGACGCTGAGCGGCAATATGCAGAGATGGCTGAGCGGTTTAAGGCGCACGATTGGAAATCGTGTGTACCCAAAAGGTACCGGAGGTTCAAATCCTCTTCTCTGCGCCATAAAAGACGTAAGTTGAACGCTATCAATTTGCGTCTTTTATTTTTTATGTTTTAAATAAAATAATTTAAAATATTACTGAAATAATATAAATTACTGTTTGAATTAAGCGGTAAATTATTGAAATTACATATGTTTTATATTTATAAAAAATATTTTAGGAAATTGCTGTAATGAACGTTTTATTAAGAGAGTGGAAATTGTCAGACGCGTTATCTTTGGCGCAAGCTATATCTAATTTAAACGTACAAAATAATCTCCGTGACGGTTTGCCGTATCCTTATTATGAAAAGGATGCGATAGATTTTATAAATGCCATGTTGTCGGCGGATAAAAACGAAGTGTTTGCTTTTGCAATCGAGTGCGACGGAAAGGTAATAGGCAGTATAGGCATTTTCAGACAGCAAAATATTCACCGCCGTACTGCGGAGTTGGGCTATTACATTGCTGAGGAGTACTGGGGTAAAGGTATTGCGACGCAGGCAGTGAATAAGATATGCGATTATGTATTCCAAAACAGCGATATTTTGAGGATTTTTGCCGAACCGTTTTCAAAAAATATAGCTTCGTGCAGAGTTTTGGAAAAAGCGGGGTTTCAGTGCGAAGGAACTTTGCGCAGCAACGCGGTTAAATGCGGAAAGATCTGCGATATGAAGATGTATTCGTTAATTAAATGAATTACCCGAACGCGGCAACGATTTTTATCGGATTTGCGTTCGGTTTTTTTATTGAAACTTGTTTAACTTTATATTTAATGCTATAATTTAATGGTAATAAATTGCGGAGATAATGTGAATGAAGATTATAGACGCTCACGCGCATGTTGCGCAGTACATTTCGGGTTTCACTTCGCGTGGTGAATTGCGCGCTATCGGTGGAGGAAAGGCGCAGCATGCTACGGGGGAAGTGTTTCAGATGTTTCCGCCGGAACTTGGCGATACGGGTGTTTCACCCGAAGCGATTTTGTCGATAATGGATAAAAACGGCGTTGACAAGGCTGTATTGTTGCAGGGCAACTGGTTGGGTTTCCAGAACGAGTATACGGCGGAGGCAATTAAAAAATATCCGTCGCGCTTTACGGGTGCGGCAACTTATGACCCGTTTTGCGTAAAGGTTGACGACGTAAGAAACCATTTGTTTAAAGATTTGGGATTCAATGCCGTTAAATTCGAATTATCCAACGGTTCCGGACTTATGGCTAATCATGCGCCTTTATATCTCGACGGAAAAATTATGCGCGGCTGTTTCGACGACGCGAGGGAGAGAGGGCTGACTGTCGTGTTGGACATCGGCAGACCGCGCAACGTTTGCTGGCAGATCGACGCGGCGGCGGAAGCGGTTTTGAAATATCCGCAGGTAACTTTTGTTTTCTGCCACCTCTTGGCGCCGCAGATAGATGATGAAAAACTGTTGTCGGAGTCGCTTGAAAAACTCGTTAATCTCAACGTGTATTTTGATATTTCTTCACTTGCCCGCAATCAACAGCCTGAAAAATATCCTTATCCGACGGCCGTCAGGCATTTGAAAAATGCAAAAGCTATCGTCGGTACGGACAGGCTAATGTTCGGGACGGATATACCTTGTAATCTTGTTCATGACAGTTATTCGAATCTTAAAGATTACGTTATTAATTCAGGCGTATTTAGTAATCGCGAGTTGGAAGACGTGTTCTATAATACTGCCGAAAAAGTTTATTTTTCATGATATAATCTGTGTTTATACCCTTGTTAAATAATTACGAATATCTACCTGTATTCTAATATTTGAAAACGGCAAAATTCTATGGTAAAATATGCTGGTGTGTTAATGAAATTTTAACAGGAGAGTGAAATGAAGTATGTAGAAAAGGTCCTTGAAGACCTTAAAAAAAGAAATCCGAACGAACCCGAATTCCATCAGGCGGCAACAGAAATTTTGACTACTCTTTCGCCTATAGTCGAAAAGCACCCCGAATACGAGGCTGCCGGACTTTTGGAAAGGTTTGTTGAGCCCGAACGCATAATAATGTTCCGCGTGCCTTGGGTTGACGATAGCGGAAAGGTTAACATAAACAAAGGCTATCGTGTTCAGTTTAACAGCGCAATCGGTCCTTATAAGGGCGGTCTAAGATTTCACCCTTCGGTAAATCTTTCGATAATCAAATTTTTAGGTTTGGAGCAAATTCTTAAAAACAGTCTTACAGGTCTTCCCATAGGCGGCGGCAAGGGCGGTTCCGATTTCGATCCCAAAGGGAAGTCCGACAGGGAAGTAATGGCATTCTGCCAAAGCTTTATGACCGAGCTTTACCGTCATATAGGCGCCGATACCGACGTGCCTGCAGGCGATATCGGAGTGGGGGCAAGGGAGATTGGCTTTTTGTTCGGACAATACAAAAGAATATGTGCAGAGCACGTCGGGGTTTTGACCGGCAGAGGACTGGCATACGGCGGAAGCCTTGTCAGAAAAGAAGCTACTGGTTACGGACTTGTCTATATCGTTGAGGAAGCGTTAAAAGCTCGCGGCGAAAGTTTAAATAATAAAAAAGTTATTATTTCCGGTTCCGGCAACGTTGCCATTTACGCTTGCGAAAAGGCGCAGAGTCTGGGCGCGAAAGTTGTTGCAATGTATGACTCGGACGGGTATGTTTATGACGCGAACGGAATTAATCTTGCCGTTATTAAAGAAATAAAGGAAATAAGGCGCGGCAGAATAAAGGAGTATACACAAAAAGTTAAAAGTGCAATATATACCGAAGGCTGTAAAGGTATATGGACGATACCTTGCGATATAGCGCTTCCCTGTGCAACGCAAAATGAAATCGATGCGGACTCGGCAAGTGCGCTTGTGAAGAATGGTGTGAAGTATGTGGCTGAAGGAGCAAATATGCCTTCGACGCTCGAAGCGATAGAGGTGTTCCAAAATAATAAAGTCGTGTTCCTTCCCGCAAAGGCGGCAAACGCCGGCGGCGTAGCAACCTCCGCGTTGGAAATGGCGCAGTCATCGGGCAGAATGTTCTGGAGCTTTGAAGAGGTTGACGAAAAGCTTAAAAATATAATGATAAATATATATCATAATATCGACGATGCGGCAAAGGAATACGGTTATGAAGGGAACTATGTAATGGGTGCGAATATAGCCGGATTCTTAAAGGTTGCGGCGGCGATGATGGCGCATGGTGTAGTATAAATTAGATGATGATTATAAAGCCGTATCTTTTATGATACGGCTTTATAATGTCTAAAAGCATTAAAATGGCTTTAATTTGAACTTTTGCGATGTATTATGTCTGACATAATGAACTAAAATAAGGATAATTATGAGATTTGCGTTTTTATCGGTGAAATTCGGTAATATATTTCTGACTGCTATGAACGCAGTGTTTCCTATCGTACTGCTTATAGCGTTGGGATACGTTTTAAAGAGGATTAAGTTTTTAAACAAAGATTTTATTAAAACAGGGAATAAACTTGTCTTCAAGGTTCTGTTGCCTGTAATGCTGTTTATAAACGTTTATGACGCAGATTTTAAATCTTTGAAGTGGGACGTCATTTTATTTTCGGTAGTTGCAATAATAGCTATATTTGCAATAGGTCTTGTTGTTTGTGTGCTTACTACCAAGCGTAACGATAGGCGAGGCGTTATATTGCAATGTACATTCAGAAGTAATTTTGCTATCATCGGTACTTCGCTTGCAGTTGCGCTTGCTGGTTCAAGCGAAATTATATCGAAAAATATCAGCGCTACGGTTGCGGTTATTCAGGCTTTTTCTATTCCGCTTTTCAATATTTTGGCGGTGATTTCTCTTTCGGTTTTTGTAAGTAGCAAACCGCACATATTGACAGAAAGCGCGCTTGTCGCGGACGCAGGCGATAAAGTATTGCCTACGGAAGAGCGCAAATCCGAACGCAACGGTATCAAGAGAATTATTTTGGGTATTATTACGAATCCTTTGATAATCGGTGTGGCGGTTGGGCTCATTTTTCTTGCCGTTAGGGAATTACAGATAGCTTGTGCGGGTAGCGTTGTTTTCTCTTTCTCAAAACATTTAAAATTTTTATATAAAGCCTGTTCGGATTTGAAATTAATTGCTTCTCCGCTTGCATTGATTATTCTCGGCGGTCAGTTTGAGTTTTCGGCTGTAAAGGGTATGTTGAAGGAGATAATAGTCGGAACGTCGTTCAGGCTTGTAATCGCTCCGCTGATAGGGATAGGGGTTGCGGTTCTTTTAAGCAATTACACAAATTTATTTACTTTCGGTGCGGAAGAATATCCTGCATTGCTTGCTTTATTCGGTTCGCCTGTCGCAGTGTCGAGCGCGATAATGGCGGGTGAGATGAAAAACGACGAGCAGCTTGCAACTCAGCTTGTTGTGTGGACCAGCATATGCTCGGTACTAACGGTTTTTGTTACGGTGCTTATTCTGATGTCGTGTGGACTTCTGGCAGTATGATAATGATTTGTTTATAATTTGATTAGTTAAAAATCCGTTCGAACGAGCGGATTTTTTTATAACATTATTGACATTGCAAAAATTTGTTGTTATAATTAAAACAAGTGTTGCAAAACAGCTGTTTTAAAAGGAGAATTGAAAATGCCACCGAAAGCAAAATTTACAAAGGAACAGATAATTTTTGCCGCAATGGACGTTGTGAGGCAAAACGGAGCAGAGGCTTTGACCGCTCGTTCTCTTGCGGACGCTCTGGGTAGTTCGCCCAGACCGATTTTTACGGTTTTCGAGAGTATGGAAGAGGTGCAGTCGGAAGTAAAGACCGCCGTAAAAAAACTGTACGAAGGTTACATGGACAAGGCAATGGCGGGAGATAAACCGTTTAAGGGCTCGGGTATGGGCTATATCTGCTTTGCGAAAAACGAGCCCGAATTTTTCAGATTATTATTTATGAGTAAGCAGAGCGCAGAGCTGAATCTAGGCAACGTGCTTAACGGCATAGACGATTACAGTCGTATGATTTTACAATCGGTTCAAAAAACGTTCGGCTTCGGGCTTGAAACTTCGTCGGAAATTTATTTGCATCTTTGGATATATACGCACGGAATAGCTTCGTTAATTGTAACCGGCGTGTGTAATTTTACCGACGAAGAAATTTCATATATGCTGTCGCAGGTTTGCGGAGCGATAGTGGAAAAATTCAAAAGAGAGGACAGGGTATGATAAAAGCGGAAAGCATTTTTAAATCGTTCAACGGCGGTGCGGTAAGCGTGTTAAAAGATGTTTCGCTTGAAATCGACGATGGAAAATTTGCGGTAATTCTCGGTGCGTCGGGGTCGGGCAAGTCAACGCTTATGAGCGTGCTTTCGGGTTTGGAAAAGCCTGATAGTGGTACGGTTATTTGCGGAAATATTTGTTTAACGCAAATGAACGATAAGCAGTTAACTGAGTTCCGTCGTAAAAGCGTCGGCTTTATCTTTCAGCAGTATTATCTTTTGCCTCATTTAAGCGTGGAAAGCAACGTAAAACTCGGCGCGGATTTGGCGGGCAATAAAAGCTACCGCGAAATAATCGAGCAAGTAGGACTTGGCGAAAAACTTAAAAACAAGCCTTTTGAGCTTTCGGGCGGTGAACAACAGCGCGTTTGTATAGCCCGCGCTCTTGCAAAAAATCCGGAAATCTTGTACCTTGACGAGCCGACAGGCGCGCTGGACGAAAAAACCGGCAGGGAGGTTCTGGACTACATTTCTCGTTTAAAGCGCGAGCGTGGTTTTACTATGATTATGGTAACCCATAACGAAAACATTGCCTGTATGGCAGATATGGTTATTAGAATGAACAGCGGACAAATTACCGATATTTACGAAAATAAAGCGCCGAAAAACGCGTATGAGATAGGTTGGTAATATGGTTGTAAGTATAAAAGACGCTTTAAAGTTTGTCGGAATTATTATCGTAGCGTTTTGCGCAGTGTTTGTATGTACATTTTTGCTCAACTTTTATCTGGACGCGCTTAAAATTGAATATCTGATAACCGAAGATAACCAACCGCTGTATGACGCGCAGCTTTCAACCGCTAAATTTGCCAGTGCGTTAAGCGGGAGCTGTTTAACGCTCATTGCGCTTATTATGCTGTTATTCTATATTAAACTGTATATAGACAACAATATGAAGAAGCTCGGAATTTTAAAGGCAATGGGGTATTCGAACGGCAAAATTGCTTTGAAATTCCTGATTTTCGGTATAAGCGTTTTTATAGGTGCTGCGTTCGGCTTCGGAATGGGTTTTGCCGTTATGCCTTTTATATACAAAGCGCTTATAGTTGACGGATTGCCCGAAATTTCTATAACCTTTCACGTCGGTTTGCTGTTTGCACTTGTCGTTGCGCCAACCGTTATATTTTCGTTGCTGTCTTGCGGATATGCTTATTTGTCGTTGCGCAGACCTGTTTCCTGTATGCTTCGCGGCGAGTCGTGCGGAAAAATCAAAAACCGCGCTAAGGTAAGTGGAAAAGAAAGGAGAGAACGTTCGTTTCTTGTCGAAATGGCTTTTAAAACATTGGGAAGTAAAAAACCGCTTGCTTTCTTTGTCGCCGCCGCGTGTTTCTGTTTTTCAGCGATGATGCAGATGGGCTGGTCTATGGAAGAACTTTCTTCGGGCGCTATGGGAATAATAATTGTAACAATCGGAGTTGTACTTGCAGTGGTATTGCTGTTCATGGCGTTGACATCACTGATGAAAAGCAATGTCAAAAATATCGCGATAATGAAAGCGTTTGGGTACGGAATAAAACAGTGTGCGATGGCAGTTCTTTTATGTTACGTTCCGTTTGCGTTGCTGGGTTTTGCGGTAGGCACGGCTTATCAGTTCGGTATATTGGCCTTAATGGTTAATCTGGTTTATAAAGACGTTGAATTTCTGCCCGAATATAATTTTAACGTATCGGTCTTTTTTATAACCCTTGCGGTTTTTGTGGTTTTGTATTCCGCCATAACGCTGTTTTATTCTTTAAGAATCAGTAAAATTTCCGTTAAAGAAGTAATGACTGAAAACTGAATAAAAAAACGCCGCAGGCTGTTACACAGTCTGCGGCGTTTTTGGTACTCCCGCTGGGAATCGAACCCGGAACTGCCCCTTAGGAGGGGGCTGTTATATCCATTTAACTACGGAAGCGAAATATAAATAAATAATACTACATTTAAAGCGAAAAATCAATTATTTTCACAAGTAAAAGCAAATTAAAAAGCGAGCGCAAATACGCCCGCTTTCAATTTAGTACAAATTTACGCCATTGCGTTAAGTTTCTTTGCAAGACCGGATTTTTTATTTGCGGCGGTATTCTTTTTAAGAACACCCTTAGAAACCGCGCCGTCGATAACGGAGCAGGTTTCGGAAAATTTTGCGGTAGCGGCAGCTTTATCGCCTGCGTTGACAAGGGCAAGGAACTTCTTGACCTCTGTTTTTACTTCCGACTTAATTGCCTTGTTTCTCTCGGTCTTCTTTTCGATTACAAGAACACGCTTTTTCGCTGATTTTATGTTAGGCATTTACAATCTCCTTGAAAAGATATAATTAACTTAAATTCTTTTGTCATTCTATCATAAAAAAAATGTCTTGTAAACTGTTTTTCGGCGGCTTTTAAAGAATTTTTTAATATATTTTCAAATACTTTAATATTAATAAACTGTATGGAAAAATTAATCGCAAATCCTGAAGTTTGTTTTTTTGACAGCGGAATTGGCGGAATAAATCTTTTGTATGAATGTGTGCGCAAATTGCCGTGCGTGGATTTTACTTATTTTGCGGATAATTTCCGTGTGCCGTACGGCAGTCTTGCGCTTGAAGAGTTGAGGGCGAGAGTCGATTCGTTTTTTGAAAAGATAAATATGTGCAACCCGTCGGCGGCGGTTATTGCCTGCAATACGGTGACAGCGCAGTGTATCGGATATCTGCGTAAAAAATACAAATTTCCGATAGTGGGCATTCAGCCGGCGGTAAAGCCTGCGGCGGCTATGGGTCGATGTCTTGTACTTGCAACGCCTTCGACGGCACAAAGTGACGCTTTGAAAGAGATTACAAAAAAGTACGGTAACGACAGAACCGAAATCTTTGCATGCGAAGATTTGGCGGCTTATGTAGAGGAAAATGTGTTCGACTTATCCGAAAAGCGGGTTGCAAGTTTTTTGCCGTCCGTTGAAACGGATACTGTTGTGCTTGGCTGTACGCACTATGTTTTTTGTAAAGACATAATTAAAAATTTCTATAAGTGCACGGTTTTTGACGGGATAGAGGCGACTGCCGACCATTTATGCAAAATTTTAGGGAATCTTGACCACCAAACGAATAGGGCGCAAAAAATTATCTTTTCTGACGGGGATACGGACAAAAACCGCTGTGTTTTTAACTATATAATGGTAAAAAATGGAAGGCTTTCCCAACAAAGAGATATTTAGTCCCAAAAAAATTAAAAAAATCAGTACTTTTTTGTGTTGTAGGGTTGACAGTGGTCATTTTAAGTGCTATTATAATATTACCGTTTTAACAAAGGACTTACTTTAATGTTTTTTCTAACCGGCGAGTACGATCATCAAATCGACGCTAAAAACAGAATAAGGATTCCTTCTAAGCTCAAGGGAAAGGAAGAAAAACTTTATTTCTCTAAGGGCACAAACGGTTGTGTGTTCGTCTTTTACGAAGCGGCTATTAAGGAAAAGCTGGAAAAGCTGGAAGAAATAAAAATTTCCGACAGCGAGAAGCAGAAGGGTATGAGGTCCTTCACCAAATCCTTAAAGCTGGTTGAATTTGACGGACAAGGCAGGCTTGTAATTCCCTCCGAGTTGATAGATTACGCAAAAATCAAAAAGGACGTAAAAATCTGCGGAGCGGGTTCCAGAATAGAAGTTTGGTCGAAAGAAGTATATGACGAATACTTTGCAGAAACCGACGAGAACTTCGACATTAATTTCAGTTATCTGGATATATAATGAAAGATTTTGCTCACATTCCCGTAATGGCGGAACAGTGCGTCGATGGGCTGAAAGTCAAGGACGGAGGCGTTTATTTTGACGGTACCGTCGGCGGAGGCGGACATTCCTATAAAATTTTGGAGCGTTCGGGACCGACGGGAAAATTGATTGCCACCGATTTGGACGACGATGCGATAAGCGCGGCAACAGAAAGGCTTTCACCTTTTTCGGGCAGATTTCGGATTTATAAATCGGATTATAAAGATTTCGAAGAGGTATTAACCCTCGCAGGAATACAAAGTCTTGACGGCGTAATGCTCGACTTCGGCGTTTCAAGCTATCAGCTTGATAATGAGGAGAGAGGGTTTTCGTATATGAAGCGAGAGGCGCCTCTTGACATGAGAATGGACAGATCGCAAAATCTGACGGCGGAAATGCTGGTAAACACCTATTCGCAAAGAGAGATTTCAAGAATTCTTAAAGAATACGGTGAGGAAAGATTCGCATCGGAAATAGCCGCAAATATCGTTAAAGCAAGGGCGGAAAAGCCCTTGACGATAAGCGGCGAACTTACGGATATAATCGAAAAAAGCATACCTGCGAAGTTCAGACAGAACGGACCGTGTGCGAGAAAAAGTTTTCAGGCAATACGAATTGCCGTCAACGGTGAGCTGGAAGGTCTCTACGAGTGTGTGATAGGGCTTATTAAAAGGCTTAAAAAAGGCGGAAGAATTGCGATCCTCACATTTCACTCTCTCGAAGACAGAATAGTTAAGCAGGCGTTTAAATTTCTTGAAACGGATTGCATATGCAATAAAAATTTGCCTGTTTGCGTTTGCGGAAAAAAGAAAGAAATTGAAATCATAACTAAAAAACCCATAACCGCAAGCGAAGAAGAAAAAGAATTAAACACGCGCGCGAAATGCGCGAAATTGAGAATAGCGGAAAAAATAATCTGAATTGAGATAAGGAGAAGAAAATTATGTCAGTCGCATCTCCCGTTTTGGAACGGAAAATCAACGCAGAAGCAGAAAGCGATTACAGAAAGGAAATTTACGGCGGCACCGTAATGTCGGATGATGAAAAGCACAATTCGAAGATAAGCTCGAATTATGCCAAGCTCATCAATCCCGAGTGCAAACTCAATGACATTATTGCCAGAGAAGCGGAGCCCGTGAGAGTGAAAGAGCCCCTCTTTATGAGCGTGCACCGTGAAGAAAAAGCACAGAAGCCTTATCTTGTTGAGAATGCGCGTGCAGACGCCGAAATTTTTCGCGCCGACAGTGCAATCAACAGAAGAGCGGAGTCCAAAGTAACGGTTACTTCCGTAGCGGTTGAAGAAGAAAACGAAGACCTTCGCCCTACGCAGACCACTATTCAGTATAAGACTGCGGGCGTAAAGGCTGATTCCGCAGAAGGAAAAATTCAGAATAACGTTTCCGGTAAAAAACTTTCCAAGAAAGAGAAAATCGTTATCGCGGCAATAGTAAGCGTAGTTATTGCGCTTTTCGTGCTCATTATCATTAATTCCGCGATAATATCAAACGTAAGCAGCGATATAAGCTCTCTTCAGACTTCGCTTGATTCGGCAAAGGCAACTTATACCGAAATTATAAGCGAAAGACAAGAGTATTTAGCTAATCTTCAAGATACCGTAGATAATTTTGCAATCAGCAACGGTATGATTAAGAAATAAGGAGAAATTACAATTAAACGCATAATAAAATCGGGATTTTCGATTACGGTTTTACAAAAGAGGTTATTGTCAGTAGGTCTGGCAATAGCCTTTATTTTTTGTCTGATTTTCGCAAGATTGTTCTATGTTCAGATTGTTTGGGGCAAAGAGCTTGTTTATAAAGCTACCGATCAGTGGAACAGAGAAATCCCTGTTATTGCCGCGCGAGGAGTTATAAGCGACAGAAACGGTGAAATACTTGCCGGTAATAAAACTACTTACAGTGTGTTTTTGCGTCCGAACGCAATAGAAAACGACGAGTATGCTTCAACGGTTCTCGGCGGACTGTTTTCTGTTGACCCTGCGGAAATTCTCAAAAAAATACGCGCAGGCAAGGTTTCGGAAGTCACGGTGGCAAGACAGGTTTCCAAAGAGAGTATTGAAAAACTTGTTTCATACGATATTGCGGGTGTGTACTATTCGCGCGACAATACGCGGCAGTATACATATAACGACGCGCTTTGCCAGGTTTTGGGCTTTACGTCTAACGACGGTTTGGGACTTTCGGGCATTGAAAAGTTCTACAATAATATGTTGAGCGGCACAAACGGCGAAATTTGTTATTCGACGGATATAGTGGGTGTTGAAACGGAAAACTCCGTTGTTATCTACAGCGAAGCAAAAGCAGGGGACGAGATACGTCTTACAATAGACATAGACATTCAGCTTTCAGTAGAGGAAGCTATGAGGAGCGTATATCAGTCAAGCAATGCAAAATCCGTTTCATGTATAGTGCTCGATCCGCAGAATTTTGATATTCTCGCGCTTTCGAATTACCCTTCATACAACTTGAACGAAGTTCCGCGCGACGATAAAGATACACTGAATGCGCTATCGCGCAATAGCGTCGTCTGCGACATATACGAGCCCGGTTCGACTTTCAAGGTTGTAACCGCCGCCGCTGACATAGAAGAATATCTGCGTGGAAATTCTGGTGCGTTTTCGAACACCCATATATTCAACGGCAGTAGAACAAGAACTGTTGACGGCACGAAAATAAAGTGTTGGTCCGACCATTCCAACGGAAAGCATTCGAACCAGACCCTTGCCGACGCGCTTAACAACAGCTGTAACCCGTGTTTTACAGACATTGCTCTTTCACTCGGTAAACAGACTTTTTACGATTATCTTACTTCTTTCGGCTTCGGTAACGTTACGGGGCTCGATTTCAACGGAGAGGCTTTGGGTATGCTTGTCCCGCAGTCGCTTGTAAGGGATTGCGATTTGGCGCGTATAGGTTTCGGTCAAACGGTGGCGGTAACAGGTATTCAGCTTGCTTGCGCCACTGCGGCGGCGGTAAACGGCGGAAAATATTACACGCCCCATCTTTTAAAGTCGGTTGTTATGGTGGACGGTAAAACTGAGGAATACCGCCCGGTCGTAAAATATAACCCCATAAGTGAAAAGGCTTCGTCAATGCTTGCCTCTATGCTCGAAGGCGTTGTTAAGGAAGGCAGCGGTAAAAAAGCTTATATAGAAGGCTACAAGGTTGGCGGAAAGACGGGTACGGCGCAAAAATACGAGGACGGGCACATTGCTTCGGGTAAATACGTTTCTTCATTCGTCGGCTTTTTCCCTGCGGATAAACCGCAATATCTTGCGCTTATTATCGTTAACGAACCCGAAGGAACATACTACGGCAGTGCGGTTGCCGCACCCGTTGCAAAAGATATTTTCGAAGATATTATAAGAATTAAAAATTTGCAGCCTTGCGAATGACGGAGGATTTATGAAACTCGGCGCGCTTTTGAAAGCTATTCCTTATAAAGAGTTTTCGGGCAGTGAAGACGTTGAAGTTTGCGGACTGTGCACGGACAGCCAGAAAGTAAACTCAGGCGAACTGTTTTTTTGTTACAAAGGTGAAAATTTTGATTCGCACGATTTCGCGTCAGAGGCAGCGCAATCGGGAGCGTCTGCAATTATTTGCGAAAAAAAATTGGATTGCGTTATACCTCAGATTATAGTTGAGGACGGAAGAGAGGCGGTTGCGCCGGTTGCGCGCGCGTTTTACGGTTATCCCGATAAAAAGCTGAAAATAGTAGGCATTACGGGAACAAACGGAAAAACCACCACGACGTATATGCTTGAAAGTATATTTAAATGCGCGGGTAAAAGCGCCGGTGTTATAGGCACGCTCGGAATACGGTACGCCGATAAATTCGTATCGCCTGAGCTTACCACGCCCGACCCGATTTTTTTACATAACATACTTGCCGATATGGTTAAATGCGGTGTGGAATATGTGTTTATGGAGGTTTCCGCGCATGCTCTTTATTTTAATAAAGTCGATGGGCTGACTTTTGAGGTGGGGATATTTACAAACTGTACGCAGGATCATTTGGATTTCTTTGAGAATATGCAAGATTATTCCGAGTGTAAGAAACTTCTTTTTAAGGATGGCAGATGCAAATTTGCGGTTATAAACTCCGATGATAATCTCGGCAAAAGTCTTATATCCGAAACAAAGAATTCCGTCAGTTACGGGCTTAAAAATCCCGCAGACGTTTTTGCCGTTGATATAGAGGAAAAAATCAACGGAACGTCGTTCGTTATAAATCTCTTCGACGAGCTGTATGAAATGAGTGTGAATATTCCCGCATTGTACAATGTCTATAACG
Organism: uncultured Christensenella sp.; assembly: GCA_910585705.1. Classification (GTDB taxonomy): domain Bacteria; phylum Bacillota; class Clostridia; order Christensenellales; family Borkfalkiaceae; genus Coproplasma. The sequence continues at coordinate 540,381 of CAJUER010000001.1, read as the reverse complement.
CAATGTCTGCGGCGTCGTGTGCAAAAATTCTCGGTATAGAAACGGCGTTTATTGCTAAAGGGCTGAATTCGCTCAAAAACGTGTCGGGCAGGCTTGAAAAAGTCGCGCGTTATAACGGCGCTGAAATTTTTGTAGATTTTGCACATACACCAGACGGACTTGAACAATCCTTGACGGCGATGCGAAAATTATGTCGGGGCAAGCTGTACTGTCTTTTCGGTTGCGGCGGTAACAGGGATAAAACCAAACGACCGATAATGGGAGAAATTGCCGCAAAGTACTCGGATTTTTGCATTATAACTTCGGATAATCCGCGCTACGAGGATCCGTACGAAATCATAACTCAAATTGCCGAAGGGGTTAAAGCGTGCGGAAGAAAATACGTTACGGTTACCGAAAGAGAAACGGCAACAGAGTACGCCGTAAAATTGCTATCGCCGGGCGATATCCTATTGGTTGCCGGCAAAGGCGGTGAATATTATCAGGAAATTATGGGAATAAAACACAGCTATAACGACAATGAGGTTATAAGAAAAATAATCGGTAATTGAAATGAAAAACTTTTTATTGGGTGCTTGCGTCGCTTTTCTTGCTTCGCTTGCTTTGACGTTGCTGATACTGCCGCTGCTTCGCAAGCTGAAAGCAGGGCAGTACATTCTCGGTTATGTAAAAGAACACAAAAATAAAGGCGGTACGCCGACAATGGGCGGGCTGTCTTTTATTGCGGTCATTATCGCCGTCGGGCTATGTATGCTCGGCGTTAAAGATAATAAAATAAATCTTACTATTGCAATAACGGCAGGTTTTGCAATGGTTGGTTTTTTAGACGATTTTTTAAAAATTCACCGCAAGAATAACGAGGGGTTGAAGCCTTACCAGAAAATAATTTTTCAGGTTGCAATCGCGGCGGTGGCGGCGGTTTTTTGCTATCTGAATGAAATATGCTATCTGTATATCCCTTTTGCGGGGAACAAATCGGTTTATATAGGTTGGGGCATAATACCTCTGGTCATATTTATTTTTACCGCTATGGTGAACTGCGTCAACCTTACCGACGGATTAGACGGATTGGCGGGAGGGACAAGCTCGGCTTATCTGTTTTTTATCGGTTTAATGCTGTATACGCGTGCGGACAATTCCGCGCTTTTATGCTTTATTGCGGTCGGAGCACTCGCGGCTTTCCTTATATTCAATACAAACAAAGCTTGTATTTTTATGGGCGATACGGGTTCGCTCGCGCTCGGCGGGTTCATTGCTTGTATCAGCGTTTTTTCAGGTAATTCGCTTTATATTCCTTTACTCGGAATAATGTTCGTAATTTCAGGAATATCCGTTATAGTACAAGTAATATATTATAAACGGACAAGGCGTAGAGTGTTCCTTATGGCGCCCCTGCATCACCATTTTCAGATGAAGGGACATACCGAGTGTAAGATAACTTATGCGTATACGATACTCACAGCTTTTGTCGGAATAATATGTTTGTTGTTTGTGTGAGGGAAAATGTATTTTAAAAATCAGAAGTTTATGGTTGCGGGAATGTCTAAATCTGGCGAAGGGTGCGCGCGTTTTTTGCTTAAACGTGGAGCGGAGGTATACGTTTACGACGACGTTATAAGCGAAAACATTACGGCGCTTATGGATGAGCTGGCGCTTCTCGGCGCGCATCCCGTAAACGCCGAAAATTATACGGAAGCTATCCGTATCTGCGATATCCTTGTTATTAGTCCGGGTATTCCCATAGATAACGCTTTGCCCGTAGCTTTCAGAAAACAGGGTAAAGCGATACTCGGCGAAGAGGAATTGGCGGCCATTTATCTTCGCGCTACGGCGGTTGCGGTTACGGGAACGAACGGAAAAACAACTACGGTTTCCATGCTCAATTCCGTTTTGGAAGTTGCTGGGAAGTGCAGTAAGGCTTGCGGAAATATAGGCAATCCGCTTATAGGTGAGGTTGAGGAACTCGGTTTCGATGATTTTGCGGTTATAGAAATATCGTCCTTTCAGCTTGAAACGCTTTCGAGTCTTCGCCCGCATATCGCGGTGGTTACGAACGTGACGGAAGACCATTTAAACCGTCATTACAATATGGAAAATTATGTTTTCCTTAAAAACAAAATACTGCGCAACCTGCGCGAAAGCGAATACGCTGTTTTGAACTATGATGATGAAACTGTCAGAGGTTTCGCGCAGACAACTAAGGCTAAGGTCGTTTATTTTTCTATGCACGGACAAACGGACGGCGCTTATTACGAGAACGGAAGCATATATTTCAAGGGCGAAAAGTACTTTGACGTTGAAGATATGATTCTGAACGGCGAGCATAATATTTATAACGCGCTGGCTTGCGTTGCCGCTGCGCATATACTCGGACTCGATAAAGTAAAAGTTGCGGAAGCAATCTGTTCTTTTAAAGGCATAAAGCACAGAATCGAGGTGCTGCGCACCGTAAACGGCGTAACATACGTCGACGACAGTAAGGGCACCAACGTTGATGCAACGGTAAAAGCCGTCAACTCTATGACCCAGCCGACCGTCCTTTTGCTCGGCGGAAAGGACAAAGGTTACGATTACATACCTCTTTTCCAGCAGCTAAAGGAAAGTAAAGTGGTACACGCTATAATGTACGGCGAAAACAGATTCAAACTTCTTAATGCGGCGATAAAAGCAGGCTTTGTCAGTTTCTCGCTTTGCGCGGAATTTGAAACGGCGGTTCATCTTGCCCGATTTGTTGCCAAGTCGGGGCAGACAGTGCTTTTAAGTCCTGCAAGTTCCAGCTTTGACAGCTTTTCAAATTTTGAAGAACGGGGCAACGCTTTTGCGGGCTTGGTGGAAGGTATAAATGAAGCTGTTTGAAAACAGAAAAAGGGCGGTAAGACCTTTAAAATCAAAAAGCGAAAAAAGCGCTGAATATACGAAAGCGGGAGATATCCCGCTTTTAATATGCGTTTTTTTAATGGCTTGCTTCGGCTGTATAATGATATATTCCGCAAGTTCGTACGCGGCGGAAGTGCAGTACGGCGACAAGCTTTATTTTGTTAAAAAACAGCTTATTGGCGTCGCTCTCGGTACGGCTGCAATGATAGGCATGTGCTTTGTGCCCTATAAAAAACTTATGAAATTCAAGTACCCTGCGATTATAATCGCCGCTATACTGCTAGTGCTTGTATTCGTTCCCGTTATCGGCATAACCAATTACGGCGCGACCCGGTGGATAGGCTTCGGCGCGTTCACGCTGCAGCCTTCCGAAATCGCAAAGTACGCATATGCTCTTTTTGTCGCCGCATATTTTGCAAAAAACCACGAAAAGGTTAAAACGGTGAAGGGTGTTCTGCCTGTGCTCGGAGTGGGGCTGCTGTTTTGCGTACTTATAATAATAGAGCCGAATATGTCCATCACGATGTGCGTCGGGCTTTTAATGCTCGGACTGATATTTTTGAGCGGCACAAAGTTAAAGACGTTTTTGATAATTCTGATTCCGTTTGCTGTCGCTATACCCGTTTTAATAATTCTCGAACCGTACCGCCTGAAAAGACTGAGTGCGTTTATAGATCCGTGGGCTTCGCCGAAAGGCGAGGGGTATCAGCTTATCCAGTCGCTTTACGCACTCGGTAACGGCGGGCTTTTCGGAACGGGGCTTTTCAAGTCTACACAGAAATACAGGTTTCTGCCTTTTGCCGAAAGTGATTTTATAATGGCGATAATGGGCGAAGAGTTGGGCTTTCTCGGTCTCATAGTGTTCTTTTTATTCTGCGGTTTCATAATATACAGAGGGTTTAAAATAGCAAGGAGATGTAAAGACAGGTTTGGTTTTCTGCTTGCTTCTGGCTTTACAATGGTTTACGGTATTCAGGTGGTGATCAATGCGCTTGTGGTAAGCGGAGCGATACCGCCGACGGGATTGCCGCTTCCGCTAATAAGCAGCGGAAATACTTCGCTTATAATAACAATGGCTTCTATGGGGGTGCTGTTTAACGTGTCGCGTCAGGATTAACAACTGACGGTGTGTTTTCCATATAATGGAGTATATTTTACATACTCGGAGTTAATATGGAAAAATACATTATAAACGGAGGAAACAAGCTATACGGAAGCGTAAAAATTCAGTCGGCTAAAAACGCTGTGCTTCCTATACTTGCCGCAGCGGTTTTAACCGACGGAAAAGTTGAAATTTTAAACGTGCCGCCGATATCCGACGTAAAGAATATGATAAAAATTCTTTCGTGTCTCGGATGTAAAGCTGAGTACGTTAACGGAAATATAATAATTGACAGTTCGTGTGCGGACTGTTTTGAAATACCGAGCGAGCTCGCGCACGAGCTTCGCTCTTCGGTGTTTTTGCTCGGGTCGGTGATTTCACGCTTTCATATGGCGAAAATCGCTTATCCCGGAGGTTGTGATATAGGTTTAAGACCCGTTGATTTACATCTTACGGGGCTTAAAAGGTTAGGCGTTGAAATAACCGAAAAAAACGGATACATTCTGTGTAAGTGCGATAAGCTTCGCGGCAATGAAATTATGCTCGATTGTCCCAGCGTGGGGGCGACGGAAAATATAATGCTTGCGTCGGTGAAAGCCGAAGGCGTCACCGTTATACGCAATGCCGCGCGCGAGCCGGAAATAGAAGACTTACAGAAATTCCTTAACAGCATAGGCGCAAAAGTATCCGGCGCAGGCAGCGGTACCGTCAGAATCGACGGGGTGAAAGAGCTGTGCGGCTGTGCGTATCTGCCGATTCCCGACAGGATAGAGGCGGGCACGTTTCTAATCGCTGCCGCAATGTGCGGCGGAGAAGTGAGCGTTGAAAACGTCTGTCCCGAAAATATCAGCTCTCTTATACATAAATTGCGGGAAAACGGTTGCAAAATACATATAAACAGTGATAAAATAATACTTGAGAATTACAGAAGGCTTTCTTCCGTAAAATCTATCGAAACTCAGCCGTATCCCGGTTTCCCCACAGACTTGCAGGCGCAGGCAACCGCGTTGTGCTGTATTTGCAACGGGCATTCCATTATTACTGAAAATTTGTTCGAGACGCGTTTTAAGTATGTTCCCGAGCTTCGTAAAATGGGTGCGGACATAACCGTGATAGATAGGAACGCTTTTGTTCGCGGAGTGGAAAGATTTAAGGGAGCGACGGTTGTTGCGCACGATTTGCGCGGCGGTGCGGCGCTTGTTCTTGCGGGGCTTGCCGCAGAGGGCAGAAGCGAGGTTCTCGATATTTCCCATATTGACAGGGGGTACGGCTCTTTCGAATATAAGTTGAGAGGTTTAGGCGCTGATATTGTAAGAGTTGTCGTTTAACACAAATGAAGTACATAAAGAAAATAGTTGCACTTGTTATAGGTATTGCGCTTTTTGCCGCAGTGATAATTTGCATCGGCAGAATTTTTGCCGTAAGAAATATCAATGTAACGCTTGTTACATATGACGAAGACAGTTCGGAAAGTTATGAAAAGGCAAAAACCACTTTAAAACCTTTTAAAGGCGAAAGTATAGTTTTTATTAGTTCCGACGACGTTGCCGAAAAATTCAAGGACAGTAATTTCACCGTAACGTCTTGCGTAAAAAAATATCCGTGCACTATTAACGTGGTTTTGAAAGAAAGGCTTGAAATATTTGCCGTGTCGGTCGGCGGACAGTATTCTATGTACGACGACGAGGGTAAATTTTTGAGGAAGTATACTGCAAACGAAAATGTGAATGACGGTTCGCCGAACGTAAAAATTTCGGGCGCGGCGGAAGACGAGATAGGGGAAGTTGCGCGGATAGCGGCGGCGTTTAAAAATAAATTCAAAGCCTTGCGTTCGCTTGTTTCCGAGATTACTCTCGATACCGACACGTCTATAGACGACTATACCGAGAGGCTGATTTTCGGTTTGAGGTGCGGTTTGAAAATTCAGCTCGATAATTATTCCGAGTATACGGAAGAAAAAATCAAAGCGTCTTATGAAGAATTTTCCAAACTCACCGACAAGGATAAACTTAACGGTGTTCTCCGCAGTTATCACCGTCTTGACGGCGAAGTAAAAGCGGTTTATACCAATATTTGACAATTCGATAAAAACACTAAAAAAGCGGCTTGTGAAAGCCGCTTTTTTGTTTGATTTGGTTGACATTATTTTATGGCTATTATATAATTATGTCATATAAATATTTATTAAAGGTAGCGGCAGATTATGCGCAAAAACAGTGTGGCGGTACTGGATATACGCTCGTCGGAAATTGTCGCCGTTGTCGGCGAACGGGGCGTAAACAATACTTTCATAATCAAAAGCAAATATTCTTGCGATTACGACGGCTTTGCGGAAGGCGAACTGCTTGATGTGGAGAATTTTACCGAAGCGGTGAGGGACGTCGTCAAAAGCACGGTGAATGCGTTAAGCGGTATAAAGTCGTTTTATGTAGGCGTACCAGGCGAATTTATAAAAATCGTAAACACCGATAAGGTGATAAGTTTCAATACATCAAAGAGAATTACCAACGGTGATTGTGCCTATCTTGCGGAATTGTCCGCGCCGTATGAAAGCGACGAGTATAAAACAATAAGGCACAGCTGCCTATATTACGTTTTGTCGGACAAGCGTAAGCTTATTTATCCCGTCGGCGAAACAAGCGACAGCTTGCAGGGCAGGTTTTGCTTTTATCAATGCAAAAATTCTTTCATAGATATACTTTTGGAGGCGTTCGGTAAGTTCGGCGGTATAGCTGACGTACATTTGATTCCTACCGTTCAGGCAGAGGCAATGTACCTTCTCGAACCCGAAAAGCGCGACGAATACTCGGTGCTTGTAGATTTGGGATACATATCATCGAGTTATAGCGTGGTTTGCGGTAACGGACTTGCCTTCGGAGAATCATTTTCCGTAGGCGTAGGGCACATAGCCGTATATTTAATGACCGAGCTTGAAGTGCCGTTTGAAGTTGCACTTTCGTTCATGACGAAAGTGAACCTTAATGCAAAGGAAAAGCTGAACACTCTCGAAGAGTGTGTATATGAAGGTAAGGTATACAGCTTTCCTACCGTAACGATACGCGACAAAATACGCGAAGGGCTTGATGGAATCTGCGAAACGCTCGAACAGTGCCAGCAGAGTTTTTCGGGCAAAAATCTTGACGGTAAAACCGTTTATATTACGGGTGAGGGCGTAAAAGTAATAAGAGGAACAGTAGAGCATATTTCAAACAGGCTTGTGAAAAACGTCGAGATAATCACACCGAAAGTACCTTATTACGACAAGCCGCATTTTAGCTCGCTTTTAAGTTTACTGGATACTGCGTTGAGGGACGCTAAACCGGTTTCAATATTCAAAAAATTTCAGAGGTTTTAACGGAGGGTAAAAATGTTTAACGATATGAACTCAAATTACGGTAGCGGCAACGCTAACGGATATATTTCGGGAAGGGCAAAAATCAAGGTTATCGGCGTCGGCGGTGCCGGTAATAACGCTGTAAACAGAATGATTGAGGCGGGAATAGACGCCGCAGAATATTTTGTTGTAAATACGGATAGCCAGATTCTTGCGCTTTCACCCTGTCAGAACAAAATCCAGATAGGTAACGCACTGACGAAAGGTCTCGGTGCGGGCGCCGACCCCGAAATAGGCAGAGCGGCGGCAGAGGAAAGCAAAGACGTGCTTACCGAAGCTATTAAGGGAACTGACCTTCTGTTTATAACCGCAGGTATGGGCGGCGGAACGGGTACGGGCGCAGCGCCCATTATCGCAAAAATCGCACGCGATATGAAAATTCTTACGGTTGCCGTTGTTACCGAGCCTTTCGGTTTCGAAGGTAAAAAACGTATGGAAAATACCGTTAAAGGTCTTGAAAATTTAAAGAAATACGTTGATACTCTCATAATAATTCCCAACGATAAAATCAAGACGGTTGTCGCTAAAAATACGCCTATGCGCGAAGCGCTCCGTGTGGCGGACGAAATTTTAAAGCAAGGCATAAAGGGGATTGCCGAGCTGATAGTCAATCCTTCTCTCATCAATCTTGACTTTGCCGACGTTAGAACTATCCTCAAAGATAAGGGTATAGCGCATCTCGGCGTAGGCGTTGCAAAGGGTGATAATAGGATTATCGAAGCGGTCAGAGTTGCGGTAAACTGCCCTCTGCTCGAAACTACAATCGAGGGTGCGCGCGGCGTTATATTGAACGTTGTCGGCGGCGACGATTTAACGTTTGACGAGGTTGCCGATGCGGCGGAGCTTGTTAAAAGCGTAGTGGATGCGTCTGCTAATATTATTTTCGGTGCGAGAATTGATCCCAATGTTCAGGACGAGGTTGAAATTACCGTAATTGCAACGGGCTTTCCCGGCTTCGACAGCAAACAGCGTGAAGACGATGTTCAGAGAAATTTGCAGGGCGGCAGACCTTCTTTTGAAAGACCCAACTATGGCGTTGCGTCAGAAAGATTATCCGTAACCGAGCCGTATTATCTGCGTCAGCCTGTACAGCCGCAGTACCAGCAGCCTGTACAACAGCAGCCCGTTCAGCCTATTCGCCCTGTACAGCGCGAAGAAAGCAGGGACGGAATCGAGCGTCCCAACGATAAAAACGTGCCTAAGTTTGCGCAAATGCTCCGCAATCTTGGCAAAAAGCGCAACGAAGATTAATTTATAATACATAGGCAGAGCCCGAAATTTCGGGTTCTGCTTTTTTTATTGTCGTTTTCGCGCCTTTTCTACATTTTTTTTAATGAATTTTAATAAAATGTATTATGCGCTTTAAATTTTCGGACAAATTTGAAAGTTTTTACTTTATAGGAATAGGCGGAGTAAGTATGAGCGGACTTGCAAAGTATTTAATTTCGCTTGGCAAGAACGTGGGCGGAAGCGACGTGGCGGAGAACGAATATACAAGCGAGTTGAGAAATCTCGGTGCAAAAATTTCTTTCGGTTCAGATGCGGAAGATATAGAGGATTACGAAATTATAATTTACACCGACGCGATTAAGGAAAACGACGCAAGACTGGGCCTAGCAAAAAAGCTTTCCAAAATAGTAATTCCGCGCGGTCAGTTTTTGTATGAAGTAAGTTGCGAATTCAGAAAAGTTATTGCTGTTGCGGGGTGTCACGGTAAAACCACATGTACGTCAATGCTGGCTCATATTTTCTCTGCGGCGGGTAAAAAATTTACGGCTCATATCGGCGGTAAGGATGCTACTTTTTCGAATTTCTATAGTTCGGGAAGCGATTTTTTTATAACCGAAGCGTGCGAATATAAAAGGAATTTTTTACTTTTAAAACCCGATATTGCGGTAATTTTAAACAGCGACGCCGATCATCTTGAATGTTACGGCAGTGAAGAAGAATTGCAGGAAGCATATATACATTTTGCAGATAGCGCAAAATCCGCCGTTTCGCTTTATTGCGACTTGCCTATATCTTACGGACTTAGCTTCGGGTTTGATAAGTCCGCAGACTATTACGCAAAGAATATAAGAAGTTCGGAAGGGGTTTACTCCTTTACTGTTTATGAGGGGGCTTCCGAATTGGGAGTGCTGTGTCTTTCGGTTTACGGGAAGCATAACGTACTTAACGCGCTTGCCGCAACGGCGGCGGCAAGAAACGCGGGTATCTCGTTTGAATTTATACGCGAAGGGCTTTCGGCTTTTTCGGGAGTGGAACGCAGGTTCGAGCATATCGGAAAAATAAACGGTGCCGATTGTATTGCCGATTACGCGCATCATCCCGCCGAGCTTAGGGCGGTTATTCGTACGGCAAAAAAGCTTACAAGCGGAAAGCTGTTTGTCGTGTTTCAACCGCACACATATTCGAGAACCAAAAACCTCTTTAAACAGTTTGTAAAAGTGCTTTCGCCTTTAAGTAACTTGCTTGTATATAAAACTTTTGCCGCACGCGAATATTTCGACGACGCGGGGAGTGCGCTGACTTTATCGCAAAATTTGAAGAAGTCGCGCTACGGCGATGATGCGGAAGATATTTACGAATTTATTTTAAATGCGTGCGCGGGCGACGTCGTGCTTTTTCTGGGTGCGGGGGATATATATTTTATAGCAAAAAAACTGCTGTCGCATGATTAAAATCAAACAAAATTTTCAACTGTTTACGTTATTACATTATTATATAAAAAAATAATTTTTTGTCGTCATTTTGTTGTTATTTCGCCGAATAAATGTTATAATTGGAATGATTATTTATAGTCAAAGAGAAATGGCGGAGAACGACAGTGAATAACAGAAATAATGACAAAAACAATAAGTCGTATATATTCACAAAGGAAACTTTGGGAATGACGCTGATGCTTTTCAGCGCAATAGTTTTTATAATGCTTTTAACGGGCAGGGCTGTGTTTGCAGGTATAGGTGCGGCTATATGCACTTTTATGTACGGCACGTTCGGCTACGGTTCTTATTTTGTCGTGGCGCTTTTGGCGTATTTAGGAGAATGGCTAACCTTTGGCAGAAAAATCAATGTTTCTTTAAAAACGGTTTTGATTGCTTCATTGACGGTATTTACTTTTTTCCTCCTATTCCACGCGGTTTCCACAAGGGACTATAATCTCGGCGGATACGGGAAATATATCGGCGATTGTTATAAAAACGCGGCAAAAGGATATTCGGGTTATACTTGCGGCGGCGTGATTTCCGCTTTGGTAGTTTATCCGTTTGCAAAGTTTACCACGTTTATAGGCGCATACATAATTTTTTCTCTGCTTACTGTTTCCTGCGGTTATCTTGCATATTATTTTCTGTTTCGCGGAAAAATTAAAGGCAACCGCAAAGTAAAACTGGTTAAAGATATTTCGCCCGTCCGTGAAGAAGCGGCGGTAGCCGAGTCGGTAAGAACGTCCGACGTTCCGCTTGACCAAATGTATGAACAAACTTATGACTATGTGCCTCAGCGCGAGGAACGCGTTCAGCATTACGAGCAGAATTATGTTTCCGACGAGGATAAATATTCGCAAAAAAATCTCGGTCGTAAAATTTTATTTGAAAAAGGCGAGTTCGACGCGGAAAGTTACAGACGGAATATGATATTCAACGAGAGTTCGTATTTCAATCACCCCGTAAAAACGCATGACAGTTATTTAAGCAATTTTTCATACGGTAAAAAACCTTATTCTGTTCCTGAAAATCAGAGCTATCAGGAAAGTTATCAGGAGGAGGTTTTAAACCAGTCGGCGCCTTCATTGCCGACGAATTACGTCTACGGTGATAAACCCGTTGAAAGTCTTGACGACTATCAACAGACTCCCGGCGACGTTTATTCTGTTCAGCAGCCCGAATCATACGAAGAGGTTGCGGAAGAATACTCAAAGCCCGTAATCGAGCCTGTCGAATACGAAAAAATTGAAGAGGTTCCCGAAGAAGATGCGAGTGAACCATTTATCGAAGAAGTAAACGAGCCGATTGACGAAGTTAGAATAGAGGAAAAACCGGAAGAAAAAACGGAAAAATTTGAAAAGCGTGAAGAAAGTCAAAGCCGTACGATAAATATGTACGATTTGTTCGGGGCGGGGAAAACTTTGCAAACCGAAAATGCCGTAGAGCCGGATACTTCTATACTTTCTTCAAGAAGAAGCGAAAGAAGCAAGGTTAATCTTTTCGAATACGACGACGATGACGAAGATGAAATAGAAGAGCTTGACGGAGGTTTTTCACCGCTTTCGCGTAGCTCCGAAGAAACGGAACAGAGAGTAGCTCGCACAAGCGACGCTCCGATGGCACGCGAAAGCGTTCAAGTAAGTAAGCCCGTCGCTCAGCCTGTTAAAACGGAAGCAGTCAAAGAAGCCGTTCAAGAAGAAAAGCCGAAGCACATATGGAAAAAATACGTTCGCCCTACGCTTGAATTGCTTGACGATTATCCTGAAAACAGTAACGTAAACACAGGCGAAATAGAGGATAATAAGCGCACGATTGTAGATACTCTCGCAAGGTTTAAGATAGAAAGCGAAGTTTCGAACGTTACAATCGGACCGGCAATTACGAGATACGACGTAATTATCGAGGATAAGACGAAGATAAAGCAGTCGCTTAATTATAAGGAAGCCGTTGCAATGGCGCTTATGAAGGAAAATGTAACCGCTTATCTTAACTTTTCAAAGGGCGCGCTGTCAATCGAAGTGCCCAACAATGCAAGAACTATCGTAGGCTTGAAGAATATGCTTACAAGCCAGCGGTTTATAAACAGCAAGTCGAATAGTATAACTTTTGCACTCGGCAAAAGTGTGGAAGGCGAGGTTATCTGCCCCGATATTACCAAAATGCCGCATCTTCTTGTCGCTGGTACTACTGGCAGTGGTAAAAGTATATGTTTAAGTGCTTTGCTTGTCAGCCTTCTTTATAAGTACGGTCCCGAAGAATTGAGATTTATTCTTGTAGACCCTAAACAAGTTGAATTTATTTCCTACGATAAGCTGCCTCACCTTATGATTAACGAAATCATATATGAAGTTGACAAGGCGATTAAAGCGCTGAACTGGGCAATAAAGGAAATGGAGCGCAGATATTCGCTTTTCAAGGATATGACTGAAAAGGGCACTGCGACAAAGAACCTTGACGAATACAACAGTCATATACCCGAAGGCGAGGAAAAATTGCCGAAGATAGTAATTATTCTCGACGAGTTTGGCGACTTAATGTTGCAGGCGAAAAAGGACATAGAAAGCAGAATTATAAAGCTCGTGCAGAAAGCGCGTGCTTGCGGTATTCACCTTATTCTTGCAACACAGCGACCTTCCGTCGACTGTATCACAGGTTTGATTAAGTCAAACCTTCCTACGAGAATAGGCTTCAAAGTCAACTCGTTTGACGACGCCCGAACGATTTTCGATATAGGCGGTGCGGAAAAACTTCTCGGAAAGGGTGATTTGTATTTCCGTTCGGCGGAAAACCCCGATCTTGCGCGTATTCAAGGTTGTTTCGTTGATACGCATGAAGTGCAGAAGGTTACCGACTTTGTTAAACTGCATAATGAAACTTATTTCGACCAAAGCGTGTCCGACTTTATCAATACCGTAGAAGTTGAAGAGCAGTCTTCAATAGGCGGTGAAGACGGTGGTGCGGAAAGCGAAACGAAAATCGACGATACATTCATAAATGCGCTTAAATATTGCGTAACGTCTAATCAGGCGTCGGTTTCTATGATTCAGCGCCGTTTCCCCGTCGGATATATCAAGGCTTGTAAAATAATCGACTGGATGGAAAATATGAACTATATTACCCATTCGGAAGGTTCAAAGCCGAGAAAAGTTCTTCTGTCACGCGAAGAATTTGTTAATACATACGGAGATATCGATGATTGATTTTAAGCAGAAGTCTTTCGGAATGATTTCGCTCGGTTGCGATAAGAACCGTGTAGATTCCGAAAAACTTTTGTCAATAATTAAAGAGAGCGGTGCAATTATTACCGACGATATCGATAATGCGCAGATACTGATTATAAATACTTGCGCGTTTTTGAACGAGTCGCGCAAAGAAGCGATTGAAACAATTTTGGATTGCGCGCAATATAAGAGCGGCAAACTGGAAAAAATAGTTGTTACCGGCTGTCTTCCCCAAAAATACGTTTACGAAACGTTTCCCGTGCTTTCAGAAGCGGACGTCTTTCTCGGAACAGAAGACTACGATAAATTTTTCGAAGCCCTTGAAAAATCGTACTACGGCGAAAGGGTTAATTACGTTGGTTGCGGCAGCGGCGGTATGGGTACGCGCAGAGTTTTAACAACGCCCGCGCATTACGCTTATTTAAAAATTTCGGACGGCTGCGATAACCGTTGTACTTACTGCCTTATTCCTAAAATACGCGGTAAATATAAAAGCTATCCTATAGAAAGACTTATAGAAGAGGCGGAATCGCTGGGAGAAGTTTCGGAGCTTATCTTGGTTGCGCAGGACGTAACGCGATACGGAATAGATTTATACGGTAAAAAAAAATTAGTAGAAATTTTACAAATGTTGACAGCACTTGTCAACATTAATAGTGTAAGATTATTGTACTGTTATCCTGATATGATTGACGACGGTCTCATTGCGGAGATAAAGAACAATAAAAAGATTATAAAATATTTAGACATTCCTTTACAGCATAGCGAAGACAGAATTTTGAAGCTTATGAATCGTAAAGGAAGTCGTCAGGAGTATCTGAACCTTTTGGAAAAGCTTCGTATGGAGATTCCTAAAATTGCAATCCGTTCCACTTTCATTACGGGGTTTCCCTCCGAAACGGAAGAAGAGGTCGACGGACTTTGCGATTTTCTCCGTAAGGCTCAGTTTGACAACTGCGGATTTTTTGCATATTCAAGGGAGCCTGATACGGCGGCTTACAAACTTAAAGGACAGTTGTCTTCATCAGTAAAGCGCAGTCGCGTAAAAAAGCTTTATGCCGTACAGCGTGAAATTTCTGCGGAAAAATTAAAAAATTACATAGGCGGAACGTTAAGGGTTTTGTGCGACGGAATAGATTACGATAAAAACTGCTTTGTCGGAAGAGCATATTTCAGCGCGCCTGACATAGATGGTAAAGTGTATTTCAATTCAAACAACGCCGTACAGGGCGAGTATTACGACGTGGTTATTTCTAATTGCGACAGTTATGATTTGTACGGTCAAACGGGAGATTACGAGGCATGAACGAAGAAGAAAAGCAGAACGGCAAATTTTATAAATTTGCGGCGGGCAAAGGGGTTATGAATTTACCCAATAAGCTGACCTTAATCAGGGTTGCGATGATACCGGTTTTTATACTTTTCTTTTATTTGCATTTTACGGCGCATTACTTTGTTGCGCTTGCGGTTTTCGCATTAGCAAGTTTTACCGATATGCTTGACGGTATGATAGCGAGGAAGTATAAGCTTGTAACCAATCTCGGTAAATTTTTGGACCCGATTGCCGATAAAGTACTTGTTCTCTCTGCCTTCGTTGTATTTTTGACCGTTCCCGCAACGTTTACGGCAAATTTGGGAAGTTGGGCAATTATAGTAGCGGGTTGCGGAGTTGCGGCAATTCTCGCAAGAGAAATTATTATTAGCGGTTTCAGGATGGTTGCGGCAAAGGCGGAAAAAGTAATCGCCGCAGACAATATAGGAAAATACAAAACTGTAACCCAGTATATAAGCATAATAGTGCTTTTAATCGGGCTCGGTGTGAGCGAACTCACCGCGCATATAACCTGCGCAATTATCAATTATATTGGATTGGGCTTTTTCGTCCTATGCGTAATTTTGACTGTTATATCAGGAATTAATTATATAGTAAAAAATATCGAAGTGTTAAAGCAATGAGTATAAATTCATTAACCGATAAGAAAACAAACAAAAGCTGTTTATTGGTTTTCAGAAACAGAAGGGACAACGACTTTGTTAATACTACGGAAATTTTAAATGTTATGTCCGGCTTCGGATATTTTTTCGATAACGTTTCGTTTTCCGCTTATAACGACTCTGAAGAGATTGTCCGCGCAATAAAAGAGGGCAAGGAAAACTATGCAAACATTGTTATCTGCTGTCCGAAAGATATGGAAGGCGCGGTAAAAAAGTTTGTCGGCACGCTTTACGGAAAGCCCTTTGACGAGCTGGGTGTTTTAAAGGCCGGCGTTGAATCGGTTTTTCTGCTTTATACCGACAAAGAGAACAAATTGCAGTTTAAAGACGTAAAAAGAGTTCTTGACGCAAAGTACGGGGTAAAGTATGAAAACGCATGTATTAAAGCGGTTGGTGCGCCTGCT
Organism: uncultured Christensenella sp.; assembly: GCA_910585705.1. Classification (GTDB taxonomy): domain Bacteria; phylum Bacillota; class Clostridia; order Christensenellales; family Borkfalkiaceae; genus Coproplasma. Next base: position 524,683 of record CAJUER010000001.1, on the reverse strand, counting down.
TCTAAAATAAACGCGGCAATCAAGGCGGCGAAAAGCGTAAGCACTGAACTGGATTTTAACGTAATAGAAAAATACGGTGACGTGCGTATTGACGTTATTTATACAAATAAAACCTCTAAAATGACGCTGGATGAAGCCACGCGCGCAATAGTAGGCATTTTAAACGAATACATTTATGCAATCGAGGATATCAGCCTTACCCAAAGACTTTTTCAGCTTCTGAAACTTCGCAGAATGAGTATGAGTGTTGCCGAGTCGTTCACCGGCGGCGGCTTATCGAAAAGCTTAGTCGAAGTACCCGGCATTAGTTCCGTTTTTTATGAAGGCTTGAACACTTATTCCAACGAGGCAAAAATCAAGCGTTTGGGCGTTCAGGAAATTACTTTGAAGCAGTACGGCGCGGTTTCGCCTCAAACTGCTTACGAAATGGCGGAGGGGCTTTTAAACACTGGTAAATGCGATATCAGCATAGCGACAACGGGCATTGCCGGACCTAACTCCGACAATACTAAAAAACCAGTAGGGCTTTCTTATATCGCTATAGGCTCGCGCGACACCGTGTCGGTTTATAAATATAATCTTAAAGGCGACAGGGAAAATATTACAAGAACGGCAATTAACCTTGCGCTGTTCCTTGCATTCAAAACGTTAAAATAATTCAGGAGAATAAACATAAATGAACGAAGAAAAACTTAAAGCACTGAACTCTACCGTTGCTATGATAGAAAAGCAGTACGGCAAAGGCTCGATTATGAAACTGGGCGACTACAAAGTCAGTACCGATTTGGAATTTATTCCTACGGGCTGTCTTTCTTTAGACCTGGCTTTGGGCGTCGGCGGCGTTCCCAGAGGAAGAATTCTTGAAATTTACGGACCAGAATCTTCCGGTAAAACTACGGTTGCGCTTCATATAATTGCGGAAACTCAGAAGATGGGCGGCGTTGCAGCGTTTATTGACGCCGAGCACGCGCTTGACGCACAGTATGCTCACGCACTCGGGGTAGACACCAACGAGCTATATTTATCCCAGCCCGACACGGGTGAACAAGCTCTTGACATTTGCGAGTCGCTCGTCCGTTCAAGCGCTGTTGACGTAATTGTTATTGACTCTGTTGCGGCGTTGACTCCGAAAGCGGAAATCGAAGGAGATATGGGCGATACGCACGTCGGACTTTTGGCAAGACTCATGTCGCAGGCACTGCGTAAACTCACGGCTATTACAAACCGCTCGAAAACGTGCGTAATTTTTATTAACCAGCTTCGTGAAAAGGTCGGTGTTATGTTCGGCAATCCCGAAACCACGCCCGGCGGTAAAGCTCTTAAATATTTTGCAACAGTAAGACTCGATATAAGAAAGGCTGACGCGCTTAAAAACGGAACGGACGTTATCGGCAACAGAACGAAGTGCAAAGTTGTTAAAAACAAAGTTGCGCCTCCGTTCAAAGTTGCGGAGTTCGATATAATTTACGGTGAAGGAATTTCACAGGAAGGTTGTCTAATCGATCTTGGAATTGAGTACGGTATACTCACGAAGAGCGGCGCTTTCGTTTATTATAACGAGGAAAAGCTTGCGCAGGGCAGAGAAAAGATGAGGGAGTACCTTAAAGAAAATCCCGAATTTACAAAGGAGCTTGACGCTAAAATCAGAGAAGCGCACAAAGCGGCATTATCGAAGAAGGACTAAATGCAATACGGATTTGTTAAAATTTGCGCGGCGACTCCGCAAATTAAAGTTGCCGACGTTGAATTTAATGAAAAACAGATAATAAAAGCAATAAAAGAAAGCGCTAAAAACGGAAGTCAGCTTACAGTCTTTCCCGAACTTTCTCTATGCGGCTATACGTGCGGAGATCTATTCAATCAAACCGCACTTTTATCCTCATGCGATGATGCATTTAAAAAAATATGCAAAGCGACTGAGGACGTGGATACGCTTGTTTTTATAGGCGCACCTGTTGCCAATTGCGGTAGGCTGTACAATTGTGCGGTTGCTGTGTCGCACGGCGAGATTTTGGGCGCCGTTCCCAAAACGTATTTGCCTAATTACGGCGAGTTTTATGAAAAGCGCAACTTTTCTTCCGCGCCGAAAACTCCGCTAACGGTTGAAATAGGCGGTAAAGAAGTATTACTCGATACGCGTTTAATATTCTCGGCAAATAATTGCAATGATTTTACCGTTGCGGCGGAAATATGCGAAGACGTTTGGGCTCCGCAATCTCCGTCGATTCAACACGCGCGGGCAGGCGCGAATATTATCGTCAATCTTTCTTGCAGTAACGAAACGGTAGGTAAAGCCGAATACAGAAGGAAGCTTATTGAAATTCAGTCGGCTAAGTTGGTTGCGGGTTATGTTTATTGCGATTCCGGCGACGGCGAAAGTACTACAGACGCGGTATTTTCCGGGCATAATATTATAGCGGAAAACGGCAAAATTCTTGCCGAAAGCAAGCTGTTTGAAAACGGATTGATATACGGTGAAATAGACGTGGAGATGCTTTCAGCCGAGCGCAGAAGGACGGCAAGCGTTTATGACGGCGAAAGCGAAGAAAAGTATTGCATAAAGACTTTTAAAACTAATTTAAAACCGGAAAAACTTTTGCGTGAGTTTTCTAAAACTCCGTTTATTCCGCAGGACAGCGCTAATTTAAATCGTCGCATCGATAGGATATTAACTATTCAGCAGAAGGGGCTTGAAAAACGTTTACTGCACACAAATTGTAAAACTGCGGTAATAGGAATTTCCGGCGGACTTGATTCCGCTTTGGCGCTTTTGGTTACTTGCCGCGCATTTAACTCTCTCGGTAAAGATCTGAAAGATATTATTGCCGTTACTATGCCCGGATTCGGCACTACGGAAAAAACCAAAGCAAGCTCGTTAATGCTTATAGAGTCTCTTGGTGTTACAGGCAGGATGATTTCTATAACCGATAGTGTTTTACAGCATTTTAAAGATATTGAACAGGATACTGATAAGCACGACGTAACCTATGAAAACGCACAGGCGCGAATGAGAACGCTTATACTTATGGATATTGCAAATCAGACTAGCGGACTTGTTGTCGGTACCGGCGATTTGAGCGAGCTGGCGCTTGGTTGGGCGACTTATAACGGCGACCATATGTCGATGTACGGAGTGAACTGTTCCGTGCCGAAAACGCTTGTTAAGTATCTTATAGAGTACGAAGCGGAGAGATTAGGCGGAGAGTGCGGCAACGTACTTAAAAATATTGTGAACACCGAAATCAGTCCCGAGCTTTTGCCTCCTTCCGCAAACGGCGAAATTTCCCAGAAAACGGAAGATTTGATAGGACCCTATATTTTGCACGATTTCTTCTTATATTACGCTGTGCGCTACGGGTTCAAACCGTCAAAGGTGCAGTTTCTTGCGGAACAGGCGTTTTGCGGAGTGTATGACGCTGAAACAATTAAAAAATGGCTTAAAAATTTTTATACGCGGTTTTTTGCGCAACAATTCAAGCGTTCTTGCTTGCCTGACGGAGTAAAAATAGGCTCGGTTTCACTTTCTCCGCGCGGCGATTGGAGAATGCCTTCGGACGCAGTTGCAAAAATATGGCTTGACGATATAAATTAGAATAATTAAGGCGGCTTGTTCCGCCTTTTTTTTATATTATATAAAGTATTTATTTTAATAAATTGACTTTTTAATCCGTTGGGTGTAAAATAGAATATGGATATAAACTGCTCCGTTTCGGCGGAGTTCGTATATATTTAAAACATTATTCAGGAGGCTTATATGAAAGCAAATATGTTAAGCGTCCTGTTTCTTGCGGGCAACGCAAACGTGGGTTTAGCCGTAGGACTTTCCATAGGAATTGTCGTTGCGCTCGGTATTGGTTTTTTGGTCGGTTTTTTAATCAACAGAAAACTGACGGAAAAGAGATTGGGTGAAGTTCAGACAAGAACTAAAAAGATGATTGACGACGCTTCACTTGAATGTAAAGCATTGAAAAAAGAGGCAATATTAGAAGCAAAGGAACAGGAACTGCAATTAAGAAACGAGTTCGAAAGAGAAACTAGAGAGAAAAAACTCGAGCTGCAAAAAATGGAACAAAGACTTTTGCAGAAGGAGGATTCGCTTGATAAAAAGGACGAGGCTCTGAACAAGAGAAACGACGGTATCGAGCAGCAGAAAAGGGAACTCGCAAACAAGGAACTCGAAGTAAAGAAAACTCAGGAAAAAATCAACCATCAGCACGAACTTATGGTTCAGGAGCTTGAAAAGGTTGCGCAGCTTACCAAAGACGAGGCAAAGAAGCTACTTGCTTCCGAAATTCTGGAAGAAACGCGCCATGACGTTGCGTTGCAGGTAAGAAATATCGAGCAGACTGCGAAAGACGAAGCCGTACAGGAAGCGAAAAAAATCGTGTCGCTGGCAATTCAGCGTTGCGCCGCAGACCATGCTTCGGAAATAACCGTGTCGGTTGTTCAGCTTCCGAGTGACGATATGAAAGCAAGACTCATCGGCAGAGAAGGCAGAAATATCCGTGCGATTGAAAATGCAACCGGAATCGAGTTGATTATCGACGATACTCCCGAAGTTGTAATCCTTTCCGGATTTGATCCAGTAAGGCGCGAAATTGCGAGACTTTCACTTGAAAAACTTATTACCGACGGAAGAATTCATCCTGCAAGGATAGAAGAAACCGTAGAAAAAGTTAAGAAAGAGATGGATGCCGAAATTAAAGCGGCAGGCGAAAGCGCAATGTTCGAAGTCGGTATTTTCGGACTGCATCCCGAAGTTATAAAACTTCTCGGCAGACTTAAATACAGGACAAGCTACGGTCAGAACGTATACAAACATTCGATAGAAGTTTCTCAGCTTGCGGGGCTTATGGCTTCCGAGCTCGGACTTGACGTTACTCTTGCGAAACGTGCGGGACTTTTGCACGACATAGGTAAAGCTGTAGACCACGAGCAGGAAGGTACGCATATTCAGATAGGCGCCGACCTTGCAAAGAAGTACAGGGAAAGCGGAAAGATTATCAACGCCATAGAAGCTCATCACGGCGACGTAGAGCCTACTACAATCGAAGCGGTGCTTGTTGCCGCCGCAGATGCTATATCGGGCGCAAGACCTGGCGCAAGAAGGGAGACGGGTACAAACTACGTTAAGCGACTTGAAAAGCTGGAATCTATTGCGGGAAACTTTCGCGGCGTTGACAAGTGTTACGCAATACAGGCGGGAAGAGAAGTGCGCGTTATAGTCAAACCCGAACAGATTGACGACGCGCAGACAATGTTCCTTGCTAAGGATATAGCGAAGAAAATCGAAAAAGAATTGGAATATCCCGGTCAGATAAAAGTAAACGTTATCAGAGAATTCCGTGCAAGCGAGTTTGCGAAATAACATAGCTATTGCATCATTTAGTATATAAAGTTTGTGACAAACGAATAGCACACTATCTTTGTAATCGAAGTATAGTGTGCTAATTTTTATAGTTAGAATATTAAAATTCAGCGGTTTGACACATATCAAATACAAAAACGATACTCAAAACGCGTTATTAACTAAGCAATAAGAGTTGTGCGAAAAAAATTTTACCGTCGGTAAAGATGATGAATCTATTCCGCAAGCATAGGTTAAATTGTGGTTGAGTGGTGGGCATAAGCAAAATTTTTAAAGATTATAATTCTATGAAAGAATTGTTTTAGATAAAGACGAAAAAAAGTGATTGTTACATTGTGCGGAGTGGAATTGCTTCGTTTAAGTAAAGCATTGATTTCTTTGATGAGCTGAAATTAATAAGCATTTTACTTTTCTTTAAATTATAATGTTTTATAGTTAAATTTTATCAGCATTAAAGAAAAGAGCAAGGATAATTATCCTTGCTCTTTAATCATATTTAACACATTGTAACTAGTGTTTCTATTTTATATTATTTACTGAAAAAGTAGAAGCAGACTCCGAAAGCGGGAATATTCAGTGCTATAAAGCAGGGAATGATTATTTTCGAAAGAATGCTCCCTGCCGAAGCAAAGTTAACGCCGATTATTAGCGAAACGATGAAAATAATAAATATAAGAATTATAGTTACTATTATGCAAGCGGACAGGTAAATAAGTGAACTGGGTTTTCTTGAATACTTACCGATATCAGTGTAATAAAGTACGCCGAATATAAGCAACTGTGTCGCCGCTACGGCAAGAATTACAAACGGATAAGCCAAACCGATTTCAAGTTCTTTTCTGAATAGGAGGCAAAGGGTAAATTCAAGAAGGAAAATAATTGAAATTATCAAAGAACTTTTAAAAAGGCAACTGCCACGATTATAGCTTTTTTTGTGTGAGCCCGATATAACATGATCTGCCGAATTGATTTTCAATCCGTCGCTGTTGGCTTTTGACGTAAGGTCGTCAACATCCGGCTTAGCGGTTTGTTTAGCATAATCGGCTTTCTCTTCGGTCTGCGGATTATATTTAATCGTTTTAATAAAAAGCTTATTTACGAGATTTCTATAATCGCGTTCAGTTTCCGGTTTATTGTTATATATAAGTTTTTCAGTGTCAATATCGTCTGCGACGGGAACTTGTTCAACCTCGTGCGGCTCTTCACGCACCGGCTCGGATATAAGACGCAAATAATTTTCGTGAACGATACGCCGTTGTTCGGCTGTCATAGGAGGGTCTTCTTCGATGATCGGCGCACGGTCTTCGGTATCTTCCCTGACGGGACGTTGTTCTACTTTTACCGTTTCAATAATGCGAACAGGTTCGAGTTGAGGCGCAACCTCATCGATAACGCGTACTGGCCCGTTATTATGTTCGATAAAAGGTTCGATTATCGAAGCGGGGGCGGGGTCGTTATAAACAGGCTCAGAAACTTCGTTTTCTTCTTCCTGCAACTCGGTAATCGGTTTGTCTTTGACCACAGAGTCAAGCTCCGTATGGGGTTTCGATTCGGGGTGAGGAGAAGTAGTCAATATAGGTGAAGGCTGTACAACTGACGCCGCTTCGTAATAAACAGTTTCTTCGGTGTAAGCCGTAATCGTTTCCGGCTTAACGTCAACCTTCGAAAGAGTATCGAATGATTTTTCTTCCGTGCTATCTGCTTTTGCTTCACTTGCATGATTGTCGTCAATTATTTTGTTATAAAACTCATCATTGTACTCATCATCGTCATCGTCGTAATCGAATTTCATAACGGGCACGCGCGAAGTTGATTTTTTTAAAATTTTAAAATCTACGCTGTTGGGTGCGGGTTGTGAAAAATCGAAAGAACGGTCGGAAATAAGATTGTCGATAACCGTTCTGGAATATTCCCATTCGGCTTGATTTTTCTCGGTAATTTCACGTCCCGAATCGGTAAGGGTGTAATACTTTCTGCGACCGCCCTGCGATATTTCGTCAGTCTTCCAATACGCGTTTATGTAGCCCTGCGTTTCAAGCCTTTTAAGAGCACTGTAAAGTGTGGGCTGTTTGAGTGAATACTGGCCGTGACTTTTATTTTCTATTTCTTCTATTATCTCGTAGCCGTATTTGTCGCGTTCATATAGCGTGCGGAGAATAATGGTATTAATATGTCCTCTGATAAGGTCGGCGCTGATTGCGCTTTTATTTTCATTTTCCTTAACGGCAGAGCTGTCGGATTTTTCCGTTTCGTCGCTTGCGAACTTTTCCTCGTTCATAGGATTTTTCCTCCGTAATAATATAATTATTTTATCATATTTTGTCGATTGTGTCAATGTTTTGATGATAATAAAGGGTACTATGTCTGACATAATTGCGTTTTTTTAGCGTTTTGATGGACTTTTTTTTGTTTTAGTGTTAAAATTCATTTAAAGAATTTTACGGAGTCTAATATGTATAGGCATATAAAAAAATACGAGTTGAAATATACCGACGTTGACGCTTACGATAATTTGAAACTGTCTACGCTTTTATCGTTTATGGAAGAGTCGTCATGTTTATCCGCCGATGAACTGGGCTTTGGGTATAAAGATATTGCGCCGAAGAATATAGGTTTTATAGTTGTAAACTATTACGTTGAGCTTTATAAAGATATAAAACTCGGTAATGAGCTGACGGTGCATACCTGGCCGTTAAAACCTAAACATATTGTATTTTTGAGGGATTACGAGCTTTATTGCGGCAATGAAAAAGTGGGCGTTGCAACCGCGCGATGGGGGATGATAGATCTTAAAAATTTTACTCTGTTACCGTCGGTAACATTTTTCAGCGAAAGCGATTTGGAAGGATATAACACCGAACGGAGTATAGATTTTAACGGCTGGAAAATTCCGCGTATTGCGGGCGGGGATAAGGTTTATTCAAAAAAAGTTGCTTACTCCGATTGCGACCACTATTTTCACGTTAACAATACGAAGTACGCCGATTTCCTTATGGACGTGTTCAGTCTTGAAGATTTGGAATACAAATCTGTTCAAAGTTTTCAGATAACTTATAATAAGCAGTGCCTTTCGGGGGAAGTTATTGATTTTTCAAAAAAGCGCGAAGGGGATTTTTGGCTTATAGAAGGCAGTGTTGAGAACGAGTTGCGCGTACAGATGAGGATTAAGTTTAATGCAATATAGTTACGAAGTACTTCGCTCCGTAAGAAAGACTATTTCGGTTTGCGTTTCGCACAAAAATAAAATAACCGTGCGCGTACCTTTGCATTTATCCGAAAAGCGGATAGAAGAATTTTTGAACTCCAAAAAAGCGTGGCTTGAGAAAGTTATAAATTCAAACCTTATTAATCTTAATGCAAATCAGGATATTATAGATTATAAAAGCGTATATGTCTGCGGCAAGAAGCTTCCACTTATAATTTCCGACAGAAACGAAATTATGCCCGAAGGCGTCTACGTTAAGTCAGTACAAAAAATCAAGGAGACTTTTATTAAAAAGTTTTCCGAAAGTTTTCTTGCGCTTGCCCGAAACATTGCGGAAAGTATGCGGATAACGGTAAACACTTTTTCTGTAAAGTCGTACAAAGGCAAGTGGGGTTGTTGCGACGCAAAGCATAATATCAGCTTCAACTATATCTTGTTTATGTTGCCTTTCGAAATCCAAAACTATGTAATTGTTCACGAGCTTGTGCATACTAAACATTTCAATCATTCCCCTGAGTTTTGGAGGTCTGTGCAGCAAGTTATCCCCGATTATAAAAAAATCAGAAAATCTTTAAAAGGGTATGATTTTTTAATTAATTTATACAGGGCGAAAACAAGTAAGTTTTAAATATATAAACATCGTCAATTTGCTTGACTTTGGCTTTATCGGTGTAGTATACTTTTCAAAGTACGGCAAAATGGGATTAATAGATGAAATTTTTTAATGCGGAAAACAAGAGCAGTATAATCAAAATTGCAAACCTTGACTGTTCGGACGGGCGTTCGAAAGCCGAAGGCGGACTTGTTAATTCATTAGTATTGAAAAATTTAAAACAATTCAACGTGTATCGTTTTTTATTTGACTGATTTATTTTTTTAAATCAGTCTTTATTTTAACAGGCGGAAATTGAGTAAAATATTTACAAGGATTAAAAAAATGAAAGACAGCAAAGTTTACTTGATCTTACAGAACGGAAAACAATTTATCGGCAAGCGTTTCGGCGCGGACGGTGATATAACGGGCGAACTTGTTTTTACGACGGGTATGACCGGATATATAGAAACATTAACCGACCCGAGCTATTACGGGCAGATTGTTACGCAGACTTTTCCGCTTATAGGAAATTACGGATTTATATCTCAGGATTGCGAAAGCAAAAGAGCATGGGTTTCGGCTTACATAGTAAGAGAAAAGTGCGACGTTCCTTCGAATTTCAGGTGCGAAAAAACGCTTGAAAATTATCTTTGTGAAAACAATATAGTCGGTTTATACGGAATAGACACAAGGGAGCTTACAAAAATTGTAAGAGAAGCGGGTGTTATGAATGCCGCAATTACCTCTAAACCGCTTAAAAATACGGACGAAATTGCAAAATACTCAATAAAAAAAGCGGTGGACAATGTTTCATGTAAAGAAATCGAGTATTACGGAAAACCTTCGGGATTAAAAATTGCCGTATGGGATTTCGGTGCAAAAGACAATATTGTGCGCGAACTTGTAAAGCGCGGCTGTTATTGTATCAAGGTCCCTGCAAACTATACGGCGCAACAAATACTGGACTTAAAAGTCGACGGTCTTATGCTCACTAACGGACCGGGCGACCCTGCGGATAATGTGACCATAATCGAAAATCTGAAAAAGCTTGCCGGAAAACTTCCCATATTCGGTATATGTTTGGGTCATCAGCTTTTCGCGTTGGCGATGGGCGGCAAAACAAAAAAAATGAAGTACGGACATCGCGGTGCAAATCAACCTGTTAAAAATCTCGAAACGGGCAGAGTGTATATTTCAAGCCAGAATCACGGCTATGAGGTAGTTTCTTCAAGTCTGAAAAATGCGGGTAAACTTTCGTATATAAACGCAAACGACGGTACATGCGAGGGGTTTGACTATCCTGAATTAAACGCCTTTACGGTACAGTTTCATCCCGAAGCGTGCGGCGGACCGCAAGATGCGGCGTTTCTTTTCGATAAATTTATAAAAAATATCAAGGACGGTAAATATAATGCCTAAGAGAGAAGATATAAAGAAAGTGCTCGTTATCGGTTCGGGACCAATAGTTATAGGACAAGCTGCAGAATTCGACTATGCCGGAGCACAGGCTTGCAGAGTTCTTAAAGACGCGGGCATTAACGTGGTTTTATGCAATTCCAATCCCGCAACGATTATGACGGATAAGGCGCTTGCAGACGAAATATATCTCGAACCGTTAACCGTCGAAACATTGAAGAGAATAATCATCAAGGAAAGACCTGACAGCTTGCTTGCTTCACTCGGAGGACAAACGGGATTGACGCTCGGTTGCCAACTTGCAAAATCGGGATTTTTAGACGAATACGGAGTTAAGCTCATAGGCGTAAAGCTTGACTCTATAGACCGTGCGGAAGACAGGGAACTTTTCAAGGAAACGATGCAAAAGATAAACCAACCCGTCGTACCGTCTGATATTGCCTATACGGTTGACGAGTGCGTAAGCATTGCGGAAAGAATAGGTTATCCCGTAATAGTGCGCCCTGCATATACGCTCGGCGGGGCAGGCGGCGGTATGGCAAAGGACGAGGAAGAGCTGCGGCTTATATCCCATAACGGACTTATGCTTTCACCGATAACGCAGGTTCTTATAGAAAAATATATCGGCGGGTGGAAAGAGATTGAATTTGAAGTTCTGCGCGACAGCGCAGGCAACGTTCTTACGGTTTGCTCTATGGAAAATTTCGACCCTGTCGGAATACATACAGGCGACTCGATAGTCATTGCGCCTGCTGTTACGCTTTCTGATAAAGAATATCAGATGCTCAGGACGGCTTCGCTGGATATTATAACAGAACTCGGCATCGAGGGCGGCTGTAACTGCCAATTTGCGTTGAATCCAGATTCTTTCGAATATTCGGTTATAGAAGTCAATCCCAGAGTTTCGCGCTCGTCGGCGCTTGCTTCAAAAGCTACGGGCTACCCTATTGCGAAAGTTACTACTCAGATAGCTTTGGGTTATACTCTTGACGAAATAAAAAACGCGGTAACGGGTAAAACATTTGCCTGCTTCGAACCCACGCTTGACTATGTTGTGGTAAAGCTTCCGAAATGGCCGTTTGACAAATTTTTGTATGCAAAGAGAAGTCTGGGCACGAGAATGAAGGCTACGGGCGAAGTTATGGCGATAGGAACGAGCTTCGAAATGGCATTGATGAAAGCTGTCAGAGGTGCGGAAATTTCCGTCGCAACTTTGAATATGCCTAAATTTGAAGCTTTTTCGGACGGTGAAATAAGAGAAAAACTATCTGAACTTTCCGACGAAAGGCTGTTCGTTGTTTATCAGGCAATTAAACGCGGATTCTCGATTGACGAAATTTATTCTATAACAAAAATAGACGAATGGTTTTTAAACAAGCTGAAAAATCTTGCCGATTACGAGAACGAGATTGTAAACAGTATCGTCACAAAAGAACAGTATTTGCGCGGCAAGCAGCTCGGTTATCCCGATAAAGAGATAGAAAAGCTTTCAGGGAACGTTTTGCCTATTCACAGGAATGCGTCTTTTAAAATGGTTGATACTTGCGGCGCGGAATTTTCCGCGCAGACGCCTTATTTCTATTCAACCTATGACGACAAAGCGCATGACGAGGCTAAACCGTTTGTATCGAAAAGCGGCAAAAAGCGAATTATCGTTATAGGCTCAGGTCCGATAAGAATAGGTCAGGGCATAGAATTCGATTATTCTTCCGTGCATTGCGTGTGGGCATTGAAAAAGCTCGGCTATGAAGTTATAATTATAAACAATAATCCCGAAACTGTTTCAACAGACTTCGATACTGCTGACAGGCTATATTTCGAATCTTTGACGCCGGAAGACGTTCAAAATGTTATCGATATAGAAAAACCTTACGGAGTTGTAATAACCTTCGGCGGTCAGACGGCTATTAAGCTATGCGGTTACCTCGACAAAAAGGGTGTGCGCATTCTCGGAACGCCTGCCGACAGTGTTGATTTAGCCGAAGACAGGGAAAGATTCGACGCGCTTTTGGAAGAGTTCGGCATAGCAAGGCCGAAAGGACTTACCGTAATGACGGGTGAAGACGCAGTGCGTGCAGCGGAAACGCTCGGCTATCCCGTGCTGTTGCGTCCTTCGTATGTAATCGGCGGTCAAAATATGACCATAGCGTTTACGCAGAACGACGTTGAAAGATATATGGACGTTATACTGGCGCAAAAAATAGAAAATCCCGTTCTTTGCGACAAATATTTAATGGGTACGGAGCTTGAGGTTGACGCGATTTCTGACGGGGTCGATGTACTGATTCCCGGTATTATGCAACATATCGAGCGTGCGGGGGTTCACAGCGGCGACTCTATTGCGGTTTATCCTCCGTATAACCTAAGTGACGCTATGCTTAAAAAGGTAGTGGATATTTCTACAAAGCTTGCAATTTCGTTAAAAACAAAGGGACTTATAAATATACAGTTCCTGATATATCACAACGAATTATATGTAATAGAAGTCAATCCTCGCGCGTCAAGAACGATTCCGTATATTTCCAAAGTTACGGGCGTGCCTATGGTTGAAATAGCAACACGCATACTTGTAGGGGAAAAACTTAAAAAACTCGGCTTTGGAACAGGGCTTTATCCTAACTCGCCTTATGTTGCGGTAAAGGTTCCCGTATTCTCGTTTGAAAAACTTAACGACGTAAATTCTCAGCTCGGTCCCGAAATGAAGTCTACGGGTGAAGTGCTCGGCATAGGAAAAACCATTGAGGAGGCGCTTTTCAAGGGGCTTGTATCGGCAGGCTTCAATATGAAGCACCCGACTAAGCAAAATCCTTCGGGTATCTATTTTACGATAAATGATCAGGATAAATTTGAAATCGTAAATATAGTTAAAAAATTTGCGGATCTTAATCTTACGCTATACGCAACGAAAGGCACATGCAATGTTATTAAAAGTCTTGGTTTGGAGTGCAACGAGGTCGCAAGGCTGTCTTCAAATGAAGAGATTTTCAAGCTCATGGACGAAGGTAAAATCGATTATATCGTTTATACGGGCAAGACTGACGTTGAATCTATTTCAAACTATATAAGTTTGCATCATCACGCGATACTGCTTGGTATAACCGTTCTGACATCTCTGGACACGGCTAACGCGCTTGCCGACGTTATTGCGGGAAGGTATAACCAGTTAAATACCGAGCTCGTAGATATAAATAATCTTCGCAAGGAAAAACTTAAGATCAATTTCTGTAAGATGCATAGCTGCGGAAACGACTATATTTTCTTCAATAATATGGATAACAAAATTACCTGTCCGGAATCGCTTGCGATTAACTTTTCAGACAGGCATTATGCGATAGGTGCGGACGGTATTGTTATGATTGAAAAGTCTGAGGTTGCAGACGCGAAAATGTGCGTATTCAACAGTGACGGAAGCGACGGAGGACTGGCGGCAAACCCTTTAAGGTGCGTTGCTAAGTATCTGTTCGATAACAAACTTGCTGACGAGTATCTGACGGTGGAAACGAGTAGCGGAGTAAAAGAGCTTTGGGTTAATTCGTTCAACGGCAAAGCAAGTTCGGTATCCGTAAAACTCGGCAACCCTATATTTGAAGGTAAGCTGATTCCTTCGACTTTCGACGGCGAAGTAACTGAACGACAAATAACGTTAGGTGGCAAGTCATATGCTGTATCGTTGGTAAACGTCGGCAATCCGCATTGCGTAGTTTTCTGTGATAAAGTTGATGAAATCGATATTGACGCAATAGGACAGCAAATATCGGATACCGGATATTTCCCTTGCGGAGTAATTGTCGAATGTGTGCGCGTGGTAAATAATGTAACAGTTAAAATGCGCGTATGGGACCGCATAAACGGAGAAACGTGGTCGTGCGGAACGGCAGCGGCGGCGGCAGCTGTTGCGGCGGTTAAGTGCGGACAATGTTCTTACGGAGAAATTATAACGGTCAAGCTCAAAGGCGGAGATTTGTTTGTGAAATATGACGAAAGCGGAGTTGAGCTTGACGGTTCGGTAAAACAATCCTTTGAAGGTTCAATTGAAATTTAATGATTTATCTTGACAATGCGGCAACGGAAAAGCCGAACGAAAACTGCATAAAAGCGGCAAAAAAATATCTTTATGATGATTATTATAATCCTTCCGCTTTATATAAAAGCGGCTATGGTTTGCATCTTGAACTGAAAAATGCCCGAAGTGAAATTCTTTCTCATATAGCGGATGACAATGAATTTTCACTAATCTTTACTTCGGGCGGCACAGAGGCGGATAATCAAGCGCTGTTTTGCGGCGGCAAGCGCGGCAATGTTGTTACCACAAACGGCGAACATTCCGCAGTTTTTTTGGCGGTAAACGAGTTAAAGCAACGTGGTATAGAAGTTCGGTTTGCCAATCTTAACGCTGACGGAAGCGTTGACGTCGAACATTTACTAAGCTTAATCGACGACAAAACGTCGCTTGTTTCGGTAATTCACGTCAATAACGAAACGGGGGCGGTAAATGATATTTTTGCGATTGCTGAAAAGATTAAAGCTAAAAATAAGTACGCAATGGTCCATGTCGACGGTGTGCAGGCTTACGGCAAACTGAAGTACAAATTGACAAAGGATATAGATCTATATTCTATAAGTGCACACAAAATAGGCGGAGTTAAAGGCTGCGGTGCGCTGATTAAAAAGAAAAATTTACAAATAAAACCTTATATTTACGGCGGCGGACAAGAACAGGGATTTAGAAGTGGCACGGAAAACGTGTTTGCGATAAAGTGCTTTGAATTTGCGGCACGGGACAGATATGCTGATTTGATTAACAGTTTTGAAAAAGCAAGGCAGTTAAACAAAATTTTACGCGGTGCTTTGCGTGAAGATCTGTTTAAAGTTATATCTTCGGAAAATGCTTCGCCGTACATACTAAGCGTTGCGGCAAAGGGAGTTCGTGGAGAGACTATTTTGCACGAAGCCGACGATAGAGGTATAATTATCGGGACGGGTTCGGCGTGTTCGTCTAATCAGAAAAAGAGATTTTCAAGAGTTATTCTCGCTTGCGGAATTGATAACCAAACCGCCGACGGAGTATTAAGACTGAGCCTTTCGCCTACCAATACGGCGGAAGAAGTTTTAAAGGCCGCGCAAGAATTAAACGAAATAGTTGGAAACAGAAAAAATATAATGGCGTAAATTATGGAAAAAGTTATAATTATCAGATATTCCGAATTGCATTTGAAAGGCAAAAATCGCGGGTGGTTCGAAAAGATATTTGTCGTTAATATGGAAAAAAGCCTGAAAGGCATAAAGCATGAAATTCATCGTCTAAGCGGTAGGTATCTTGTTGAAAATTTTGAAGAGAAGGATATTGATTTAATATTAAGCAGGCTTAAAAAGGTTTTCGGTATACATTCGTACAGCGTAGCTTTAAAGGTTTCTTCGGATATGGATGAAATGTTTAATGCCGCGCAAAAAGTGTGTTCGGATAGCGGTACATTTAAAGTGGAAACTCACCGCGCGGATAAATCGTATCCTTTAAATTCGATGCAGATAAGTATGGAAATCGGCGGAAGGCTGTTGGATAACAATAGCAAGTTGAAAGTTGACGTTCATAATCCCCAGCTCATAATCAATATCGATTTGCGAGAAAACGATAAAGCGCTTGTATTCGGTGAAATGTTCAAAGGCGCGGGGGGAATGCCTGTCGGCACTTCCGGTAAAGGTTTGCTTTTAATTTCAGGGGGGATTGACAGTCCTGTTGCCGGTCATATGATAGCAAAGCGCGGTATGACGGTTGACGCTATTCATTTCCACAGCTATCCTTATACGAATATGCAGGCGAAAGAAAAGGTGTTGGACCTTGCTAAAATTCTTTCTTCATATTCCTGTGGAATGAATTTGCATATAATTTCGGTTACGCACATTCAAGAAGCAATACACAAAAAGTGCAACGGCGATTATATGGTTACGCTTTTAAGGCGTTTTATGATGAGGCTTGCTGAACGCATTGCGGAAACTTGCGGTGCGCAATGTTTGATTACGGGAGAAAGTCTTGCGCAGGTTGCAAGTCAGACGGTGGAGGGAATGACTTCTTCGAATAGCGTCATAAAAAATTTACCTGTATTAAGACCGCTTTGCGGTTTCGATAAGGACGAAATTATAGAACGCAGCAGATTGATAGGAACGTACGAGACTTCTATCCAACCGTATGAAGATTGTTGCACGGTGTTTTTACCTAAGCACCCTGTTACCCGCCCGAAGATTAAAGACGTTGAAGCGGAGGAAGCAAAGCTTGAGGTTGAAGCGCTTATAAACGAAGCGTTGTCAACGTTGGAAGTTTTAAAAATATAGCAAACGAGCGCCGAAAAAATCGGCGCTCGTTTTTACTGATTGTACCAGTCTTTCTGTGCAATATCCGGAATTTTGATTTGTTGCGATTGATTGTTCTTAGATAAATTTACCGAAGGTAAATTTATTTCGTTGCCGAAAAACTTTCCGTTTGTGTTTTCAAAGTAAGGGATAATGGTGTAGGTGTAATAACCCTCGATGGGACTGTCGCTTATACATTGTTGCCATTTTCCGTCATAAATAATGTCGGTTTTGCCGTTTTTTGTGCGTTTAACGATATATGAATAGTACTTTGCGTGACATAATTCAATATTTATCGTTCCGTTTTTTATCGTTACAGAAGGAGCGGTTATGAACGGGGAAGAGAATTTATCGGATACCTCTTTCGGTGCGTTACCTTTTAAAACCTTTACGCGGAGTTTGTTTAATGCGGGACATTGCTCGTCGCAAAGCACTACTCGGTTATTTTCGTTGTACTCGTCCCTGTCGATTTCTACGGTGACGGTGCCTTCGTGAGTTTCGAGGTTTTGCGGGGTTCTGTCGGCATAATAATTCAGTAAAGTATTTTTCATTATTGTGCAGCAGTCGTTTCCTCCGGTGATGTTCGATCTTTTATTGTCTTTGTTTCCCAGCCATACCGCAAAGCAGTTTTCGGATGTGTAGCTTACTGCATAGGCGTCGGTATTACCGTCTTCATTTCCGCACGTTCCGGTTTTCGAAGCAACATCAAAATTAAAACCTTTCAGTTTTTTCGCAGTTCCGCTTTTGGAAGTTTCTATAAGCATTTCGTTTATAAGCGAGCAAGTCCCCGAAGAAAACACATGGTTTGGTTCGGTTTCGTTTTTATAAACCGTTTCTCCTTCACGGTTTACAATTTCTTTTATAAATTTAGCGGGGCGGTAGTTGCCTCCGTTAGGAAAAACCGAATAACGGTCGGCAAGCTCCTTCAAGCTTAATCCGTATTTCATACCGCCTAAGGAAAGTGACAGATTTTTTTCTTCGTCGTCGAGCTTTAAATTCATTGCGTTGAGGTATTTTTCGGCTTTGTCGACTGTAAGTGCGTTTAAAGTTTTTACGGCAGGAATGTTATAGCTGTATTTGACGCAATCTGCTACGGTGGTGTAGCCGTGATATTTCTTATCGAAATTTTCGGGGGAATAACCGTTAAAGTTAATTTTTTCATCGAGTATTCTGGTAAAAGGGCTTACAAGTTTTTCCTCGATTGCGGGTGCGTATACGAATAAGGGTTTTGCTGTTGAGCCGATTTGTCGTTTTGCTCCGTTTATGGTGGATTTAAAAGCTTTGACTCCGCCGGTGGCATTATCCGTTATAATTACAGAGTTGTCGCAAGGGTAATCGAGGTTTTCTATAAACATTTGCGCAGAGGAATCGAGATAGGTTTTAACTATACACCCGTTAGTCAGGGCGTAAAAATTAAAATCTATTTCTTCCATTTCGTCAAAGACGGCGCTCAGATAATCTCCGAATTTGTTTCCGTTCGCCGTTCTTTGCGTAACGACAGGCTTATTAATCGTTTCATTGTATAAAGCTTCGTCTATAAAACCGCAGTCTTTCATGCTTTTAAGGACGGTATTTCTGCGCAATAGACTTTTTTCAGGATTTTTAAAAGGCGAGTAGTTGTTCGGTGAAGTCAGAAGACCGACAATAGTCGCGCTTTCTTCAAGGTTCAAATTTTCGGCTTTTTTGTTGAAGTAGAATTGTGCCGCGCTTTGCAAACCGTAACAGCTGTGCCCGAAATAAATAGTGTTCAGATACATTTCGAGAATTTCGTCTTTTGAGTATTGCTTTTCAAGTTTGAGCGTGAGTTTAATTTCGTTAAGTTTGCGCTTTATTGTTTTATCGTTTGAAAGGTGAGTGTTTTTAATCAGCTGTTGACTGATAGTTGAAGCGCCCTCTTTGAATGAGCCCGCGACTATGTTTTTGTAAAGCGCTTTAAGCATACGCTTATAATTCAGACCGTTGTGCTTGTAAAACGCTCTGTCTTCCGAAGCGATAAACGCATTGACGGTGAGAGGATTCAAATCTTCAAGTTTTACGCTTTTACTTTTTATGTCCAAAGAAGCGTTTGTTACCTCGTTTCCGTCGTCATCGTAAATTATTACGTTTTGTCCCGCCCCGACGAGTTTTGCAGCGTCAAGTACGGCATCCTTTGTTATCAGCGTATACGTCAAAAACAGCGCAAGAAATATAATTGCACAGCTCAAAATTATAACTGTGAGTATCTTTAAAAACTTTACCATTAAAATTAGTATTTATAAAATAAATTATTTGTTGCAAATCAATTGAAAAAAAACCGTAAAAATTGTATAATTAATTTGTTTTATTGGGTTTTTAATATGATGAATAAGAAAAAATATAATATAGTTACATACGGCTGTCAGATGAACGTGCACGAGTCGGAAAAAATTGCGGGTATGCTTTGCGAACTCGGCTTTGAGAATTGCGACAAGATGGACGAGGCGGACGTGGTGGTTTTTAATACTTGCTGTATACGCGAAAATGCGGAAAATCATGCTTACGGTAATATCGGTATGCTTAAAAAATTGAAAATGCAGAATCGTGGCATGATTATTGCCGTAGGCGGTTGCCTCACCCAGCAAATGGGAAAGGCGGAAAATCTGCATGAAAAATTTCCGTATGTGGATATTATTTTCGGTACGCATAATTTGCATAAGCTGAAAGGTTATTTAATTTTAAAGCAAAAACAGAAAAAGCCGGTAATCAGCGTGGAAGATGATGAGGGGATTGTTTTCGAAGGTGACAAACCTTACAGAACGAGCTACCCGAACGCGTGGGTTAATATTACATACGGATGTAATAATTTTTGCAGTTACTGTATAGTGCCATATGTTCGGGGAAGGGAAAGAAGCCGTAAATCGGATTTGATAATAAGCGAAGTAAAAGAACTTGTTTCACAGGGATATAAGGAGATAACTTTACTTGGACAGAACGTAAATTCTTACGGAAACGGAACCGACGATATTTCTTTCCCGCAGCTGCTTGAAAAAATAGCGAAAATAGAAGGGAAGTTCAGGCTACGTTTTATGACCAGCCACCCGAAAGATTTTTCCGAAGAGCTTGCGAAGGTTATAGCCGAAAATCCAAAAATCTGTCGATGCGTTCATTTGCCGGTTCAAAGCGGTTCGGATAACATTTTGAAGGCAATGAACAGAAAATATACTGTAGAAGATTATTTGAATAAAATAAGTATTCTCAAAAAATATGTGCCCGATTGCGCTGTTACTACCGATTTGATTGTGGGTTTTCCCGCCGAAAGCGAAGAGGATTTCGAGGCGACTTTGAATTTAGTTAAAAAGGTTAATTATTCGTCGGCGTTCACTTTTGTATATTCCAAACGTGACGGAACGGTTGCGGCGAAAATGGATAACCAGATTCCCGAAGAAATCAGTAAAAAACGCATAATCGAACTTGTTGATTTGGTAAATTCGCTGACGCGGGAGCATTCTTCGGTATACATAGGTAAAACCGTTGAAATTCTTTGCGAAGGTTTCGATGAAAAAAAGAATGTGTATTTCGGCAGAGACGAATTCGGTAGAATGGCATACTTCGGCTTTAATGAAAACGTTGTCGGCGAATTTGTAAACGTAAAAATAAATAGGGTAAACGGCGTTTCGCTATTCGGCGAACGTGTGTAATAGGGAATAAAATATGGCACTTTCACCAATGATGCAGCATTATCTTACAATAAAAGAAAAATATAAGGACTGTATAGTATTTTACAGGCTCGGTGATTTTTATGAAATGTTTTACGACGATGCGGTAAAAGCTTCGGGCTTGCTTGATTTGACGTTGACGGGAAGAGATTGCGGACTCGAACAGCGCGCTCCTATGTGCGGGGTTCCGCATCATGCGGCCGATACTTATATAGGCAAGCTTGTTTCGTTCGGTGAAAAGGTTGCGATTTGCGAACAACTTGAAGACGCTTCGGAAGCGAAAGGAATTGTAGAGAGAGACGTTGTGCGCGTGGTGACTGCGGGAACGGTAATAGAAGACGGTCAGCTTGACGAAAAGACAAATAACTATATTTGCGGCGCATATAAAAATGAGAACTGCGTTGCCCTATGCTGGGCGGACATTACGACGGGGGAAATGACCGCAACAGAGTATTACGGGGACAATTGTGTGTCACAGAGTACTATGCAAATGCTTAAAATTGGCGTAAAAGAGGTAATTTGTAACGACGAAATGCTGTTTGCGACGCGTGAAGAGCCTTTGATAACTCGTGGAATACTGCCTCATTTTTCAAGTTATCCTGCTTGGGCTTTTAATAGGTCGGCGGCTGAAAAAGCATTGTTGGAGCAGTTCAATGCAAAGACGCTGTCTGCTTATGCCATAGCAGACAAGGATTACGCGATTTGTGCAAGCGGCGCGCTGATAGAATATCTTAAAGAAACTCAAAAGCACGCTCTTAAAAACATCGACGGCGTTAAGTTAATGATCTGCAATAAATATTTACAGCTTGACGCAACGGCGATAAAAAATCTCGAACTTGTTAAGACTATTGGCGATGGAAAGAAGTTCGGTTCGCTTTTGTGGCTTCTCGATAAAACGCAGACGGCAATGGGCGCAAGACTTTTGAATAATGCAATACTTTATCCGTTTGCGACAAAGCAGGACATCGATTACAGGTTGAACGGAGTTGAAGAGCTGTTTAATTCAACTGTAATAAGGCTTGGACTTGTCGATCTTTTAAAGAGCGTAAAGGATATTGAAAGGCTCACGGGAAAGATAAGCAACAACAACATAACCCCGAAAGACTGCTGTACGCTTGCTCAATCTTTGGCGGTAATTCCAAACATAAAATTCCAACTTTCGGGCTTTAAATCGGAGGTTCTGCGCGGCGTTTCCGATAATCTTTTGGATATGTCTGGCGTTGTTGATTTGCTTAACAGATCGATAAGCGATAATCCGCCCGTGCAGATGAAGGACGGCGGTTTTATCAAGGACGGCTACAATCAAGAACTTGACGAGCTGCGTTCAATAAAGACGAACGGCGGAAAAATCATTCTCGAAATAGAGGCGCGTGAGCGCGACTCAACGGGAATACGCACATTGCGTATAAATTATAACAGGGTTTTCGGATATTACATAGAAGTCACCAAATCGCTGTGCGATAAGGTTCCGCTTCATTATCAACGCAGACAGACGCTGACCAACGTGGAAAGATATTCCACAGACGAGTTGAAGGAGCTTGAAGAAAAAATATTGGGAAGCGCTGAAGCTTCACTTAAACTCGAATTCAGAATATACGAAGCTATTAAATCGGTTTTGAGCGAAAATATAAATAAACTGAAAACCATATCTTCCGCAATAGCGCTTTTGGATATGCTTATAAGTTTTGCGGAAGTTGCAAAAACAAATAAATACGTTCGTCCCGATATAGTTGAAAGCAATGAACCTTTTATTATAAAGGAAGGACGGCATCCCGTAGTTGAAGTAATTTCAAAAGACAGATTTATTTCAAACGATACATTGTTGGACGAAGATGAGAACCGCACGATGATTCTTACCGGTCCGAATATGGCGGGCAAAAGCACATATATGCGGCAGACAGCGTTAATTGCCGTTATGGCGCATTTGGGCAGTTTTGTTCCCGCAAAATCGGCGCAAGTGCCGCTTATCGACAGAGTATTTACGAGAGTGGGCGCAAGCGATAACTTAATTTCCGATCAAAGTACTTTTATGGTTGAAATGATAGAAGTTGCTTCGATTTTACAGAACGCAACAAGGCACAGCTTGCTTATTTTGGATGAAGTAGGGCGCGGAACCAGTACTTACGACGGATTGAGTATCGCATGGTCGGTTATAGAACATCTCACCCAAAAGATTGGCGCAAAAACGTTGTTCGCCACGCATTATCATGAGCTTACCGAGCTGGAAACTAAGCTGGAAGGTGTAAAAAATTATAAGATTTCCGTGAAAGAAGTAAACGGCGGAGTTGTTTTTTTACGCAAGATTATGCGCGGCGGAGCAAACAGGAGTTTCGGTATAGAGGTTGCTTCGCTTGCAGGCGTTCCTTCGGAAGTTACCGATAGGGCGAAAGTTATTTTAAAGCATATCGAAAGCGGCGACAGAGAATTTGAAAAACCCTTAGAAGAAAGCGAAGAAGGACAGCTTTCCGAAGTTGAAAAAATTCTCAGCGAAATTAATATGGACAGCATTTCACCGATGCAGGCGTTTTTAATGCTCGGCGATTTGGTTGAAAAGGTTAAAACATGAAAATAAACATACTGACAAAAAGCGTATATAACAGAATAGCCGCAGGCGAAGTTATAGACCGTCCTTATTCCGCTGTCAAGGAATTGATAGAAAACGCTCTGGATTCGGGCGCTGACAATATCGAAATTTATATAGAACGAGGCGGAAAACAGCTTATACGTGTAATAGATAACGGTTGCGGTATCGAGCGCGACGATATGCGTGCCGCGTTTTTACCGCACGCGACCAGCAAAATAAAATGCGCGGAAGACCTTGAAAAAATAACTACGCTGGGTTTTCGCGGCGAAGCGCTTGCGAGCATTTCCGTAATTGCGCGCGTTGAACTTGTTTCCATAACCGACGGAAGCAGTGCGTATAAGGTTACTTGCGAGGACGGAAAAGTAAGCTCTACCGAGCCAGCCGCGCTTGAAAAAGGAACGGATATTTGCGTGCACGATTTGTTCTACAACACGCCTGTACGCGCAAAGTTTATGAAGGCAGACAAAAAGGAAGAAAGCGACATAACAAGTTTTGTAACTCGTTATATTCTTGGCAATCCTAATGTGGCGTTCCGTTATTTTATTGACGGTAAACTTGCAATGCAATCAACGGGCGACGGGCTTGACGAGGCAATGGCGCATGTTTACGGCACGAAAACGATTACGCAGTGTTTAAAAATCGATGCCACTAAGGACAATATACGAGTATACGGATATATAGGAAATCAGAATTTCTTTAAGCCTAATAAAACCTATCAAAGCCTTTTTCTGAACGGCAGATATATAATAAACAATACTATAAGCACGGCGATAAACAATGCGTATGCAAGCTATATGATGAAAAGGCAATATCCGTTTTACGTTCTCAACGTCGAAGTGCCTTCCGATATAGTGGACGTAAACGTTCATCCCAACAAAGCCGATGTAAGGTTTGTGGATAACCGCATGATTTTCGGGGCGGTGTATTCCGTTATTTCTTCAGTGCTTGACGGAACGGCGGCGGCCGCCGAGTTTGTAATCGAAAAAAAGTGGTTACCCGAAATTAAGTCCACTTTGAATAAAAACGTTGAACAAGTCAAATTTGATAGCTTACAAACCAAAAAAGAAACCGAGCAAATAAAGAAAGTCGTTCCGCCGCTTGCTTCGGAGAACAAGCAATTCGACCATGCATACAGCGAACCGCTGTTTGATTTTATGCCGAAGCGTGCGCCTGCGGTTTTGCAGGTAACGAACGATACTATGTCGAATTTATATCTCGGCGCCAAGCAGGATAAGCGCATAGATGAAGCTAACGCGAAAATGGTTTATGAACAGCAGATGATTGATTATGAATCGTGCAAATATAAGGGTAATTTATTCAATACTTATTTAATGTACGAAATCCGCAATAAAGTTTATATTATTGACCAACACGCCGCACACGAAAGACTTATATACGATAAGCTTTGCGAAAAAATTGCAAACCGTAATGTGGACAAACAAGGGTTTCTTGCTTCTTTTTTGCTTGACACAAATCCGCAGGAAGCGAGATTTATCGAGGATAATATTCAAGTAATTCAAAGTATAGGCTTCGATATTCAGCCGTTCGGTTCGTGCGCTTTTAAAATAGACGCCGTACCCGTTGATTTGCAGGATATAAATTTACAGGAATTTTTCAACGAACTTTTGAACGATCTCGGCGGATTGCGTGAAATCAAGCTTGTAGACATTTTAAAAGATAAAATTGCAATGACTGCGTGTAAGCATGCGATAAAAGGCGGATATCAGCTTACAGATAAAGAAATTTCCGCTCTGTTTAAAATGTTGGAAGGCAATTTGGGTCTTAAATGTCCGCACGGCAGACCTGTCTGCGTTACTCTTACAAAAACGGAAATCGAGAAAATGTTCAAGAGGATTGTATGACTTTGAACAAAATACTCGTGATTTGCGGAGCAACGGCTTCGGGTAAAAGCGGACTTGCGGTAGAGTGCGCTAAAATAATGAACAGCGAGATAATTTCTGCGGATTCGCAATTGGTGTACAAGGGGCTTGACGTCGGCACGGCTAAGCCTACCGAAAAGGAAATGCAAGGAATAAAGCACCATATGATTGACGTTGTTGAGCCCGTTTGCGGTTACAGCGTTTCAGAATATGCGCAGGCGGCAACGCCGATAGCGGACAGATTGCTTTCCGAAAATAAAACGCCGATTATATGCGGTGGCACGGGTTTTTATATAAATTCGGTTTTATTCGATTTAAGCTATGGGCAGGTCGCCGCCGACGCGGAAGTACGGAAGAAATACGAAGAGATTTTGAATACTCGCGGGAAAGAATATTTGTTTGAGCTTTTAAAATCTACAGATAAAGAGACAGCTGAAAAGCTGCACTGCAACGACGTTAAACGTGTGGTGCGCGCGCTTGAAATTTATGAAGTAAGCGGAAGGCGCAAATCTCAGATTATCGACTCGTATAAACCGAAGTGTAATTATGTTGCGGTTGCCGTAGATTACCCTCGTGAAGAGCTGTATGAAAGAATTAATTTGCGCGTTGATGAAATGTTAAAAAACGGCTTAGTTGAAGAAGTTAAAGGATTATTAAAAAATGGCATTGATGAAAAATTTCAATGTATGCAAGCAATTGGCTACAAAGAAGTTTTGCAATGTTTAAGAAACGGCGATAAAGAAAGTACTATGCGTGATATAATTAAACAGAATACACGTCATTATGCCAAAAGGCAGATTACATTCTTCAAAAAGTTGCCTAAAATTATTTGGCTTGAACCGAGCAGGGCAAACGCCGAAAAAGTAACGGGTTTGTTATATGAATAAGTTTATAGAAAAATGCGAAAGTAAAATTAAAGATAAATTTAAAATTATAGACGAAGTTGCCTATTTCAATCAGGTCAAAGTTTTAAACGCTTTTCATGATTGCAAAATTTCTTTGAGACATTTCAATCCTACGTCCGGTTACGGGTACGGCGACGAGGGGAGAGATACTCTCGGAACTCTTTACGCTAAAGCTTTCGGGGCTGAAAGCGGAATTGTTTCACCGCATTTGCTTTCGGGAACGCACGCTTTGACGGTTGCGCTGTTCGGACTTCTTCGTCCTAAGGATACTTTGTTTTGTATAAGCGGTATGCCTTACGACACTATAAGAGGTGTAATATTCGGGAATAATAACGGGTCGTTGAAGGATTTCGGTATTAATTTTGATTACTGCAATTTGAACGAGCAAGGTAAATTCGACTACGAAGCAATTAAAAGCAAGTTTAACGATAAAGTTAAAGTAGTTTATATCCAGCGTTCGAGAGGGTACGAGTTGCGTGACGCGTTTTCCTGCGCCGAAATAGGAGAAGCTTGCAGGTTTGTGCGAGCGTTAGGCTTTAAAGGTTGTATTTTCGTTGATAACTGTTACGGTGAATTTGTTGAAAAGCAGGAGCCGACTGAGGTCGGTGCGGATGTAATCGTAGGTTCTCTCATTAAAAATGCGGGCGGCGGACTTGCCGTTACCGGCGGATACATTTGCGGCAAAACCGAATTTATAGAATTGATTGGTAAGAGGCTTACCGCTCCGTCAATCGGGCTGGAAGTCGGGTCGTATGCCGGAGGCTATCAATATTTTTATCAAGGACTGTTTATGGCGCCGCATACTGTTGCGCAGGCATTAAAATCGAGCTTACTGATAGGGCAGGCAATGAGTGAGCTCGGTTATAAAAACTATCCTTCGGTTGATAAAATTTCTTACGATATAACGCGGGCAATTGAGTTCGATAACGCGGACGTGATGATAAATTTTATAAGAGAGGTGCAGTTTGCTTCACCTGTGGACGGGTTTGTCACTTGCGAGGCGTGGGAGATGCCCGGTTACGATGAAAAGATAATTATGGCGGCGGGTACGTTTGTTTCGGGTGCAAGTATCGAGCTTTCTGCCGACGGACCCGTAAAACCGCCGTATATTGCTTATTTTCAAGGAGGGTTGACCTACGAACACGGAAAATATGCGCTCGAAAGAATTTTAAAACGGTTAGATAGAAAATTATAAATTACAAAAAAGTTTAATAAATAATTTAAAATTCATATCTAATTTCTTTATTAGAATAACATTTTTTAATAAATGGTATAAATTCCCCGACTAAAGGGAAAAACTCTTATTTTATAAAAATGATTAATAAAAATCAGCCGCCGCGCAAAATGCGCGGCGGCTGATTTTTTATATTTGAATTAATACATTCCGCCCATATCGGGGGCGCCGCCCATAGGAGCAGGCGAAGGGGGTGTAGGGATATCGGTTACTATGCTTTCTGTTGTGAGAAGCGTAGCCGCAACCGAAGCCGCATTTTGAAGCACGGAGCGCGAAACCTTAGTCGGATCGATAATTCCGCTCTTAACCATATCGGTATATTCGTTTTTCAAAGCGTCGAATCCGTAATTTGCTTTCTTTGCGGAAAGAATATTGTTTACAACTACCGAACCGTCAAGTCCCGCATTCTTTGCAATCTGACGAACGGGTTCTTCGATGGCTTTCGTTACGATTAACGCGCCAGTCTTTTCGTCGCCTTCGAGCGTTT
Source organism: uncultured Christensenella sp. (assembly GCA_910585705.1). Lineage (GTDB taxonomy): Bacteria > Bacillota > Clostridia > Christensenellales > Borkfalkiaceae > Coproplasma. The sequence goes on along the minus strand of CAJUER010000001.1, from coordinate 496,990 downwards.
CGATAAGTTTTGTAAGCTCGGGAATGGTGGAAAGCAGGGCAACTCCGCCGCCGGGCACAATTCCTTCTTCAACTGCCGCACGGGTGGCTGCAAGAGCGTCCTCGATGCGCAATTTCTTTTCCTTCATTTCAACTTCCGTCGCCGCACCGACATTGATAACGGCTACGCCGCCTGCAAGCTTTGCAAGTCTTTCCTGTAATTTTTCTCTGTCATAGTCTGACGTGGTTTCCGCGATTTGCGATTTGATAGAAGCGACGCGCGCTTTAATATCTTTTGCGTTGCCGGCACCGTCGATAATCGTCGTGTTATCTTTGTCGACTTTAACCTGTGCGGCTTTGCCGAGCATATCGGTGGTGACGTCCTTAAATTCGTAACCCAAATCGGACGAGATAACCGTTCCGCCCGTCAATATGGCGATATCTTCGAGCATAGCCTTTCTTCTGTCGCCGAATCCGGGAGCCTTTACCGCAACGCAGTTAAGCACGCCCTTCAATTTGTTGACGATAAGCGCTGCGAGTGCATCGCCTTCAACGTCGTCGGCAATTATAAGAAGTCTTGCACCCTGCTGCGCGATGGGTTCGATAACGGGCAGGATTTCCTGCAAAGAAGAAATCTTCTTATCTGTAATAAGGATATAAGGGGCGTCAAGCACGGCTTCCATCTTGTCGGTGTTGGTGACCATATAGGCGGAAGCATAGCCTCTGTCGAACTGCATACCTTCTACGGTTGTGAGTTCCGTAGCCATAGTTTTGCCTTCTTCAACAGTTATAACTCCGTCTTTTCCGACAATTTCCATTGCGTTTGCTATAAGTGCTCCGATTTTTTCATCGCCTGCGGAAATGGAAGCGACCTGCTGTATTCCGAGCTTGTTTTCTACGGGCTTTGAAATTTTCTTGATTTTTTCAACCGCCGTATCAACCGCGCTTGCGATTCCTTTTTTAAGAATTACGGGGTTTGCGCCTGCGGCAAGGTTTTTAAGTCCTTCTTTAACAATTGCCTGCGCAAGAACAACGGCGGTAGTGGTGCCGTCGCCAGCAACGTCGTTCGTCTTTGTGGAAACTTCTTTCACAAGCTGCGCGCCCATATTTTCAAAAGGGTCTTCGAGCTCGATTTCCTTTGCAATCGTAACGCCGTCGTTGGTGATAAGGGGTGCGCCGAATTTTTTATCGAGAACTACGTTTCTGCCTTTGGGACCTAACGTAATTTTAACCGTATCTGCGATTATGTTTACGCCTGTTTCAAGCTTTTTTCTTGCTTCGTCACCGTATTTAATCTGTTTAGCCATAACTAACTTAATCTCCTTATAAATTATTCTACTATTGCCAGAATATCGCTCTGACGGATTATAGTATACTCTTTTTCGTCAACTTTTACTTCAGTTCCGCTGTACTTGGCAAGTAAAACTTTATCGCCGACTTTAACCTGCATTTTTACTTCTTTGCCGTCGACAACGCCTCCGGGACCAACGGCGATAATCACGCATGTTGCGGGTTTTTCTTGCGATGCGGAAGTGAGATAAAGTCCGCTTTTAGTTTTTTCCTCTGCCTTTAAACCCTCGACGACAACCTTGTCGAATAACGGTTTAATTGTCATAATAAATGCCTCCGAAATTTATTTTATTTTAATCACAGATATTTTATAAACAAGGCAAAATAAAGTCAAACATAATTATGTAAAAAATTGCAATTCAGGAAAATTTATGGTATAATATGTCCAAACATATAAAGGCAGATAATTTCATGGATAAGTGGGATAAAAGATTTATGGAAATGACCGAGCAAATTGGTTCATGGTCAAGCTGTTTTCAGGAAAACAGACACGTCGGTGCGGTTATCGTAAAGAACAAAAGAATAATCGCTACCGGCTATAACGGGGCGCCTCAAGGCATTGAAAGCTGCGTAGACAAAAAAGAGTGTTTAAGAAAGAAGCTGAATATCGAAAGCGGAAAAATGCACGAAATATGTTATGCCGTTCACGCCGAGCAGAATGCGATTATTCAGGCGGCAAGGGTGGGGTGCAGCGTGGAAGGGTGTACGCTTTACTGCACGCACCAGCCTTGCGTTATTTGTGCGAAGATAATCATTAACTCGGGAATAAAGCGCGTTGTTTACAAAGAAGGCTATCCCGACGATTTTTCTTTGAAATTGTTTAAGGAAGCAGGCGTTCAGCTTGAAAAATTTTGCGAATTATAAGGAGTGAATATGCAAAATCCAATTGTTACTATTGAAATGGCGGACGGAAAAGTCATAAAGGCGGAACTTTACCCCGATAAAGCCCCGAACACCGTAAACAATTTTATAAGTCTTGCAAACAGCGGTTTTTACGACGGGCTTATTTTTCACCGCGTAATATGCGGATTTATGATTCAAGGTGGCGACCCTGCCGGCGTAGGCACGGGCGGGCCCGGTTATCATATTAAAGGTGAGTTTGCATTGAACGGCTTTACAAATAACGACGTAAAGCACTCGCGCGGCGTGCTTTCGATGGCGAGGGCTATGTCGCCGAACAGTGCCGGTTCGCAGTTTTTTATAATGCACAAAAATGCATCGCATCTTGACGGGCAGTATGCGGCTTTCGGTAAAGTTATCGAAGGAATTGAGGCGGTTGACGCGATTGCTTCGGTTGAAACGGATTGGAACGATAAACCGAACACGCCGCAAGTAATGAAAAAAGTGACGGTCGAAACTTTCTCGGTTGAGTATCCTCAGCCTGTAAAATGTTAAACGGAGATACTTATGACGGATAACTCGGTATATCAGAATCCCTTAATAACGAGATATGCAAGTAGTGAAATGGCTGAAAATTTTTCGGATGAAAAACGTTTTAAACTTTGGCGAAAGCTGTGGATTGCGCTTGCGGAATCGGAGATGGAGCTCGGACTGAAAATAACGCAGTCGCAAATCGACGAAATGAAAAAATTTGCCGAAAATATTAATTTCGAGCTTGCCGAAAAGTTTGAAAGAGAGGTCAGACACGACGTAATGGCGCACGTTAAAGCGTTCGGAACGCAGGCATCTTCGGCAATGCCCATAATTCATTTGGGCGCGACAAGCTGTTTTGTTGATTGCAATTCCGAACTGATTATATTAAGCGATGCGCTTGAAATTATCAAAGGCAAAATTGTAAACGTAATCGACAAATTACGCGCTTTCGCCATTAAGTATAAGGACGTTCCGACTTTGGGCTTTACACATTTACAGCCCGCACAGCTTACTACTGTCGGCAAGCGTGCGACACTTTGGATTCAGGATTTATTGATGGATTATCAGAATCTTGAAAATTTGCAGTCGGCTTTCAGATTGCGCGGAGTGAAGGGGACTACGGGAACACAGGCGAGTTTTATGGAGCTGTTTAACGGCGACGAAAAGAAGGTTAAAGAGCTTGAGAAGAAAGTAGTCAATAAGCTCGGTTACGATAAGGTTTATTCCGTTACGGGTCAGACCTATCCCAGAAAGTTCGATTACAACGTTTTGTGCGTGCTGTCTCAGATTGCTCAAAGCGCTTATAAATTTTCAAACGATATAAGAATTTTGCAGAATATGAAAGAGGTGGAAGAGCCATTTGAAAAATCGCAGATCGGTTCTTCCGCAATGGCATATAAGCGCAATCCTATGCGCTGTGAAAGAATGGGTTCGCTCGCAAGATTTATTATTTCGCTTCCGATGAACAGCGCGATAACGGCGGGAACGCAGTGGTTTGAAAGAACGTTGGATGATTCTGCAAACAGAAGGATAGTAAATGCACAGGCATTTCTTGCGTTGGACGGCGTGCTAAATATTTATATGAACGTATCAGAAAATCTTGTCGTTTACGAAAAGGTGATAGCAAAGCACATTGCTGCTGAGCTTCCGTTTATGGCAACAGAAAATATTATGATGGAATGTGTAAAAACAGGCGGAAACAGGCAGGAATTGCATGAAAAAATCAGAGTGCTTTCTATGCAGGCTGGTAAAAACGTAAAAGAGCTCGGCAAAGAAAACAACTTGATTGAGTTGATAAAGGCAGAGCCGATGTTTGATGCGGTCAGCGGAAAGTTAGAAGAAATTCTCGATGCAAAGAAATTTATAGGCAGAGCGCCTTCGCAGGTTATTGAATTTATAAAGAATGACGTCGACCCTGTTTTGAAGAAGAATGAAAAACGTTTGGGTCAGAAAGGCGACGTGAAAATTTAATGGAAAGGTTTACGGCTCCTGCGGGAGTGGTGCTTATGCTTTTAAGGAATTTGAACGGTAGAGCGCAGGTGTTACTTCAACGCAGGCAAAATACGGGCTTTGCGGACGGTTTATTGGACTTATCTTGTTCGGGACACGTAGAAAAAGATGAGGCTATGTCTGACACAGTACTTCGTGAATGTGCCGAAGAGCTGGGTTTAAGCATAAAAAGAGAGGATTTGAAGTTTATTTGTTTTATCCATAAGCGTGACGGGGATAAAATTTACTATTACGGATATTTTATGTGCGAAAAGTTTGAGGGCGAACCGCAAATTATGGAAAGAGGAAAATGCTCGCAACTTTTATGGGCGGATTTGGATAATCTGCCGCAAGACTTAATTCCGGACAGAAAAGCCGCAATCGACGCATACTTCAATTCCGTAAATTACATGGAATACGGTTGGAACTGAATTTCGGTTTATTTAATGCTAATAAAAAAACGCTCATACCACAAAACTGTGTTATGAGCTGATTGGCAGGGGAGACACGATTCGAACATGCAACCGACGGTTTTGGAGACCGCGACTCTACCGTTGAGCTACTCCCCTAAAATATTTAAAAACAAATAAATTATATTATAACAGTTAATTTAAGTCAACTGTTTTCGGAGTTTTTTATGAAAAAACGCTTTAAACTTGGAGTTATAGGCTGCGGCTTTATGGCTCGTGCTATTTTAAAGGGCATAGTTTTATCTGATTTTTTAAGCGAAAGAAAAATTTTAGTCAGCGATATTTCTGAAGAGCAACTCGATAAAGTGAACGAGCTCGGGGTTCGTGTAACTACGGATAACGCATACGTTGCGGAAAACTGTGAATATTTATTGCTTGCCGTAACTCCGCAGAATTTTGGCGAAGCCGTAAAAAGCTTAGGTCAGGTTAAACCCGAAAAAATTATTTCCGTAATCGCGGGTTTAAAGAAAAATACGATAAAAAACGCTTTCGGTACGGCGGCCGTAAAGGTTGCAAGATGTATGCCGAATTTGCCTTGCTCTATCGGTAGCGGAATTATCGGTATAGATATGGCGGATTTCAACAAAAATCAGGACGATTTGGAGTTTATTAACGGCGTATTTAACTGTCTTGGCACAGTTTTAAGCGTAGACGAAAGTAAAATGGACGCAGTTGCCGGCGTAAGCGGCAGCGGTCCTGCATATACTTTTATTTTTATTGACAGTCTCGTGGACGCAGGGGTAAAACACGGACTAACAAGGGCTGAGGCTAAACTTTTAGCTGCGCAGACGGTGCTTGGCGCGGCGGAAATGGTTTTACGCGACGAGCAAACAGTTTCGGAATTGATAATGCAGGTATGTAGTAAAGGCGGAGCGACAATCGAAGCAGTCAAAGTATTCGAAGAAAAAGGCTTCCGCGCGATTGTTTACGACGCGGTTGAAGCATGCGTCGGGCGTTCTAAAGAGCTTTCCGATAGATGAAAAAGGTAATTCTTTATACTGACGGCGCGTGTTCTGGCAATCCGGGAGTCGGGGGCTGGGGCGCCGTACTTATGTTTAACGGTCACGAAAAAAGAATATCAGGAGCGGAAGGGGCAACGACAAACAACCGCATGGAAATTACTGCCGTAATTGAAGGGCTTAGATGTCTTAAAGAGCCTTGCTGCGTCGACGTTTACAGTGATTCGGCGTATACGGTCAATGCTTTTGAAAAGAACTGGATTTTCGAATGGAAGAATTGCGGTTGGAAAAAGGGTGACAATAAGCCTCTTCTGAATGCGGATTTGTGGAAAGAGCTGTATCTTCTTTCAAAAAAGCATCAGCTAAACTTTATTAAAGTTAAGGGGCACGCGGACAACGAATACAACAATATTTGCGACAGACTTGCCACCGATGCGGTAAAAAGTTTTAAATCGTCATTATAAAATTGCCGAAACTTATATATAATATAAGTATTAACGGTGGATTTTTATAAGATAATGACGAAACAAATCGAAGTTTTAAAACATACAATCAATATTCTGGCGGCTGTGCTTTTCGGTGCTGTTGCCTTTGTTTTTATTGCTTACGGACTTGCTTATAAGAGTTTGCCGTTTATTTACGAACATTTTTCACTGCTTGTTATTCTTACTGCGGTTTTTTCCGCTTTGATGATAGGTGCGTATATTGTTTTTTATTTAATGAAAAAACAATCGCTGTACCGTCTGATACTGTGTGCGCTAATTTTTGTCGATATATGCGGTATAGTTTTTTTTACGATAAGTGCTACGGGAATAATAACGAAAATCAACAGTATTCAGGCTTTGCGTGATTATATTGCGCAATTCGGGAATATGGCTGTGTTTCTGTTTATTCTTTTTTGCTTTTTGCAGGTCATCGTGTTGCCTGTACCGGGCTCGGTTGCTGTTGCGGCAGGAGTTGCGCTGTTCGGTCCGTTAAAGTGTACAATATACAGTTTTATAGGTATTGTCAGCGGTTCTATAGTTGCGTTTGCGGTTGGCAGATGGATAGGCTACAAAGCCGTTAAATGGATAGTGGGACAGGACACACTCGATAAATGGCTGCAAAAGCTTAAAGGGAAAGACTATCTTATTCTTTCCATAATGTTTTTATTGCCTATGTTTCCGGACGACGTGCTATGCTTCGTCGCAGGCTTGTCCTCTATGACTTGGCCGTATTTCATAGTAATGATAATCATAACCCGTCTTATTTCGGTAGTAACCACTTCATATTCAATTGGTTTAATTCCTTTCAATACCTGGTGGGGCATACTTATATGGATAGTGCTCGCCGCGCTGGTGGTGGCGTCCTTCTGGATAGTTTGTAAATATTCGGATAAAATAGACAACTTTATTAAAACAAAGTTAAAGTTAAAAAGATGACCGAACTGTCATCTTTTTTGTTTTAAAAACACAAAATATTTTTTTGATAAAATAATATCAATTAAGTTTGCAAATGTAAAAATTTTTGTTAAAATGTATATGTAGGAATTTGGCGTTTAGGAGTAAAATATGGACAAATTACGCTTATTGCAGGCGCGTAAGCAGAAAATTTTGAGCGTCGGCAAAGAAATCCGCAAGGATATCGACTCTCTCATAGATAAAGACAGTTTTGTTGAGCTTTCGTCTTTCAGTTTTTCGAAAAACGACTTTTACGGCGAAGAAGCCGAAGGCGAAGGCGTGGTTACGGGCTTTGCCACCGTCGGAGACTATCCTTTTTATATTGTCGCGCAAAACAGCGCTGTTTTTTCCGGCGGAGTGAGTAAGGCAAATTGCGAAAAAATCGCAAAATGTCTTAACCAGGCAGAAAAGACGGCTACGCCCGTAATATATTTCTTGTCTTCGCTCGGTGTACAGGTCGGTGAAGGCGTGAACGTTCTCGAAGGTTTGGCGTCGCTCATTTTAAAGGCATCCCAGCTTAAAGGAACCGTTCCGCAGTATCTTGTAATTGACGGCGAAGTTTACGGACAGATTGCCGTGCTTGCGGGACTTTGCGATTTTACTTTCTTTATAGACAAGAAAAGTGTTTTAGCGGCAAACAGTCCGCTTGTCATTGCCGCGCAAAGCGGAAAAAATATCGGCAAGTCGGAGGTCGGCGGCGCCGCAGGGTTAAATAGAGCCAACATTGCCTCGTTTACCGTTAAAAACCTTGACGAAGTCAAGGATATAATTTTAAAGATAAACGGTCTTTTAACGGTTGCGGTAGACGAAAGCGACGAGTTGAACACCTTGATTGCAGGTCTCGATAAAAAGGCAGACGCGGCAACGCTATTGAAGGTATTCGATAATGGCAGTGCGATAGAAGTGGGCGCGTCGTACGTTCCGCAGGTAAAATGCTATCTTGCGAGAATAGGCGGAATTGCTTCTGCTACGGTAATTTTCGACGGCGAAAACGGAGTGGAACTCAATGCACTGACTGTAAGAAAATTAAAGGATTTCGCCGAATTCGCATGTTGCTACAATCTTCCCTATATAACTTTTGTAAACACGCTCGGCATAACTGCCGATTTGGAAGCGCACAACAGTCTCGTACTCAAAGAAATCGGAGAATATGTTTCTATACTCGACTGTATCGATGCGGCTAAAATTTCCGTAATTTACGGCAAAGCTATCGGCTTGGGGTATACAGTGTTCGCGGCGAAGAATATGGGTTACGACTATTCATACGCTTTCGCAAACGCTAAGATTGCATTGTTCGATGAGGCAAAGGGTGCGGAAATAGAATTTTCCGCAGACAAAAATATTGATAAGGAAAAACTTGCCGAACGTTATGCGGAAGAAAATTCCGATCCGATTAATGCGGCAAAGGGCGGCTATATTGATAATATAATCCAGCCGTCGTTCGTCAAGCAGTATCTTGTGGCTTCGTTGCAAATGCTGATTAAGTGAGGGTAAAATGTTAAACGCATTATTAGATATAATACCTAAAGAAGACGGAAATTACTATTTCAGCAACTACGCGGAATCAATCGTTTATGCGCTGATAGGTTTTCTTGTTGTTGTTATAGGAATAGTCGTAATTATTTTTATAATATGGCTTATCGGTTTTATTCTCAGAAAGACGAACAACTTGGCGTTTCTTTCGAATCTTAAAATGAAGAGAAAATCCAAAGAGCAGCCGACGGGAAATACAATTCAGACATTGCCCGTAATCGACAACGATATTCCCGATGAAGTGAAAGTTGCGATAACTGCTGCGATTATGGCTTATTACAGTGAAGAAAAACCGCAATGCGAGTTTAAAGTTAAACGTATAAAAAGAATTTAAGGAGAGCTTTTGAATATGCGTAATTTTGTTATTACTATTGACGGAAAGAGTTATTCGGTAGGAGTTGAGGAGGTAGGCGAAAGCGAGAGCGTGAATGTTGCGCCCAAAGCTGTACCCGTTGCGGCTGCTGCGCCCGTGAAGTCCGCCGCAAAAATTTCGGCTGACGGTGAAAAAGTATTGTCGCCTTTTCCCGGTTTAATTAAGAACCTGCTCGTCGCCGACGGAAGCGCGGTAAAGAAGGACCAGCCTATAATGGTTCTCGAAGCTATGAAGATGGATAATGAGATAACCGCACCTTGCGACGGAAAAGTAACTTTCGGCGTAACTAAGGGTGCGAACGTTGAAACAAACGCTGTGCTTGCGGTAATCGGTTAATCGGAGGAATTATGCAACAAAGTTTACTTGTAAACTTTGGCGGGATTTTCAAAAACCTGTACGAATCAATGGGGTTTGTACAGGGCGATTGGCAAAATTATGTTATGATTTTGATATCGTTCGTGCTGATGTATCTCGCCATTGTTAAAAAATTCGAACCGATGCTTCTGTTGCCGATTGCTTTCGGAATGTTTTTGATTAATATTCCCGGCGCAGAACCGGTGCTTTGGGGAAATCATCCGGAAGGAGACTCTTCATATGACGCGGTTACGGACAGAGGGCTTTTATGGTATCTGTATTTCGGCGTTGATAAAGTTATATATCCGCCGTTGATTTTCTTGGGGATAGGCGCGATGACCGATTTCGGTCCGCTTATTGCGAATCCCAAAAGTATGCTTATCGGCGCAGGAGCGCAGTTGGGTATTTTCGTGGCGTTTGTTCTGGCAATTCTGCTTGGTTTTTCAGTTGCGGCGGCTGCGGCAATTGCAATTATCGGCGGCGCGGACGGACCTACGGCAATTATGACTACTTCGATTCTTGCAGAAAAGTATGTGCCGACAATAGCTATTGCGGCTTACTCATATATGGCGCTTATACCTTTCATACAGAAGCCTTTAATGAAACTGCTTACTACCAAAAAAGAGCGTATGATTAGAATGAAGCCTTTACGCCAGGTAAGCAAACTCGAAAAGATTTTATTCCCTTTAATCGTTACTTTGGTTGTTGGAATTATTTTGCCGCAGTCGATTGCGCTTTTGGGTATGCTTATGCTCGGCAACCTGTTTAAAGAATCGGGTGTCGTTGACAGACTTTCGACACAAGCGCAGAACGGACTTATGAACACGATTACGATATTTCTCGGTATTGCAGTCGGAAGTAAAGCAAAAGGTGATATTTTCCTCACAATCGATACTCTTAAAATAATCGGTTTGGGACTGTTTGCATTTGCAATAGGTACGATAGGCGGCATACTTGTCGCAAAAATAATGTGCAAGGTAACAAAAGGACAGATAAATCCGCTGATTGGTTCTGCGGGCGTTTCTGCGGTGCCTATGGCGGCGCGAATATCTGAGGATGTCGGGCGGCAATATGACCCGCAAAACCACCTGTTAATGCACGCTATGGGACCTAACGTTGCGGGAGTTATCGGTTCGGCAATAGCGGCAGGTATTCTGATAGCTTGCTTTAACGGATATATCGACGGAACCGCTACGATTGAGTCCGTAGTAAATGCGGTTAATTGCGTTATAGCTTAAGGAGATAATAATGGAAGGTAAAAAAGTATTAATTACCGATACTATTTTGCGTGATGCGCATCAGTCGCACGCGGCAACAAGAATGAAGTTTGAAGAAATGGAGCCTGTTTTGCTGCTCTTGGACGAAATAGGTTACTATTCGCTTGAAGCGTGGGGCGGAGCAACTTTTGATTCGTGTTTGCGCTTTCTGAATGAAGATCCTTGGGACAGATTGAGAAATCTTAAAAAATATCTTAAAAAGACGCCTATACAGATGTTACTGCGCGGTCAGAACCTTTTGGGTTACAGACATTATGCTGATGACGTTGTAGAAAGCTTCATTGATAAATCAATTGAAAACGGCGTGGGGGTTATAAGAGTTTTCGATGCATTGAATGATCCGAGAAATCTTGAAACTTCTATTAAAGCTATTAAGAAGTACGGTAAGGGCGGGAAGTGCGTCTGCGAAGCAACTATTTCGTACACGACCAGCCCTGTGCATACGACGGAGTATTTTGTAAATCTCGCAAAGCAGTTCGAAAATATGGGTGCGGACAATATTTGCATTAAAGATATGGCAAATTTGTTGTTGCCGTTTACCGCAAACGAGCTTGTAAGCAAACTTAAAAAAGCGCTAAAACCCGAAACTAAATTGCATTTGCATACGCACAACACTTCGGGAACCGGCGATATGATAAACCTTATGGCTATCCAGGCCGGAGTTGACATCGTTGACTGTGCACTGTCGCCTCTCGGTAACGGAACGTCAAATCCTGCGACGGAACCGTTAGTTGCAACGCTTAAAGATACTCCTTATGATACGGGTATCGATATTCAGAAACTTCTGCCTATCGTTAAACATTTTAATAACGTTTCGTCTAGGCTTGAAAAAGACGGATTCCTTAACCCTAAGGTCAGAAGAGTTGATATAAACACTCTGTTGTATCAGGTGCCCGGAGGAATGCTTTCTAATCTTATGAGTCAGCTTAAACAGGCGGGTCAGGAAGATAAGCTTCTTGAATGTCTTGCAGAAGTACCCAAAGTAAGGAAGGACTGCGGTTATCCGCCGCTTGTAACGCCGTCAAGCCAGATTGTCGGAACGCAGGCTGTCTGGAACGTGCTTTTAGGAAGATACAAAACCATTACCGCTCAGTATAAGGATTTAATTCTCGGTAAATACGGTGCGGTTTCAGGTAAAATGAATCCCGACGTAATTAAGATGTGCACTAAAAACGGCGAAGAAATTATTACATGCCGTCCTGCCGATTTGCTTGAAGACGAAATGGCTACGCTTACAGAAAAGGTCAAATCGGATGGCTTCTACAAAAAGCAGGAAGACGTGCTTTCATATGCCTTGTTCCCCGAAGTTGCTTCAAACTTTTTCAAATGGCGAAAAGCTAATGAAGAAGGCATAGATAAAGATATGGCGGAAAATCCCGACAAAGTTTATCCCGTATAATTTTAGAACGGCATGGACAGTTTTGTTCATGCCGTAAGGTTTTAATTATGAGCAAGGTTGCAGTTATTGGTGCGGGCGCGGCAGGTCTTGTTGCGGCATATGCGGCCGCAAAGAACGGAAACGAAGTTACCGTGTTCGAGAAAAATGAAAAATGCGGCAAAAAAATTTATATTACCGGCAAAGGCAGATGCAACGTCACGCACGAATGTACTCCGTCCGAATTTTTATCAAACGTAGTCACAAATGCAAAATTTATGACGAGTTCAATTTACGGATTTTCTCCAGAAGATACGGTCAACTTTTTTGAAAGTGGAGGCTTGAAGCTAAAAACGGAACGTGGAGCAAGAGTTTTTCCCGTTTCCGATAAGGCAAGCGACGTTTCAAAGTGCCTTGAAAATTATTGCAAAAAAGCAGGAGTTATCTTTAAATTTGGGGAAGAAGTAAAGAATATTGAAGTTATAAGTAGTACTATATCAGACATAATAACATCAAAAGACAAATATTTTTTTGATAATGTTATTGTGTGTACTGGCGGGAAGAGTTATCCGCTTACGGGTTCCACCGGAGACGGATATGATTTTGCGCAAGCAACCGGACATAGTATTATAGAGCCAAAGCAGGGATTATGCGGACTGAACTTAAAAGGAATTTGGTTTAAGAAGCTTCAAGGTTTGTCTCTAAAAAACATTAATTTATCTGTATTTTATAACGGTAAAAAGGTCAAAGAGCTTTTTGGGGAAATGCTTTTCACTCATTACGGCATATCCGGTCCAGTAGTACTGTCAGCATCAAGTCTTATAAATAGATATGATTTAAACAATGTAAAGTTGTATGTTGATTTCAAGCCTGCGCTTAATTATGAGCAGTTGGATAATCGAATTTTGCGGGATTTCGAGTCATATAAAAACAAAGATATTTCAAACTGCTTGAAACAGCTTTTGCCTTCGGCGGTTATTCCCGAAATATTGAAGCGAAGCGCTGTTGCGGAAGATAAAAAAGTCAATTCGCTGACTAAGGCCGAAAGACACAGTTTATTGACAAATATTAAAAACTTTGATATGCTTATTTTGTCGCTGCGTGGTTTTGATGAAGCCATAATAACTTGCGGCGGCGTTGACGTGAAAGATTTAAACCCTAAAACAATGGAAAGTAAACTGATTAAAGGGCTTTACTTTTGTGGCGAAGTACTTGATATAGATGCATATACCGGTGGTTTTAACCTGCAAATTGCATTTTCTACGGGTTTTGCCGCGGGTAACGGAATAAAGGATTAAATTATGAAAGCAATAAGAGGAGCGACGACCGTATCGTCAGATAATGCTGCTGAGATTCAGTGCAACGTAAAAGAATTGCTTGTTAAGACAATAAAAGCTAACGGATTGTGTGAAGATAATATTATCTGCATTATGTTTTCTAACACATCCGATATTCATTCTTATTATCCTGCAAAAGCGGCGAGAGAGGCTGGCTTTGTGAACTGTGCGCTTTATTCTTCTCTCGAACCTGAAATTACGAGCGCGTTGAAATTATGCATCCGAATTATGATTATTGCTGAAACCGACAATAAACCGCAACATATTTATTTAAGAGGCGCTGAAAGTTTGAGGAGAGATATTACAAGCAAATTAACCATTGCAATAGACGGACCTGCAGGCAGCGGAAAAAGCACTATTTCCAAAATTATTGCAAAAAAATTTGATATTCTATATCTGGATACAGGAGCAATGTACAGAGCATGCGCGCTCGCCTGCGTAAGGGCCGGCATTGATTGCCGCGACGGCAAAAGCGTTAAAGAATTGATTAATCATGCGCAAATTAATGTTAATTACAAAGACGGCGCTCAGGTTACCTTACTCAATGGCGAAGACGTATCGGAAAAGATAAGATACCCCGAAATATCTATGCTTGCATCAACCGTTTCCGCACACGAGCATGTAAGAGCCGGAATGGTTGAACTTCAAAGACAAATTGCTTCGGATAATTCCTGTGTGCTTGACGGCAGGGATATCGGAACAAACGTACTGCCAAATGCGGGATTTAAGTACTTTTTAACCGCGTCGGCGGAAGTCCGTGCGAAAAGACGTTTGTTAGAAAACACGCAAAAGGGAATTAATCAAACGTACAATGAAGTTTTGAATGACATCAAAACGAGGGACGAACAAGATAGAACGCGTAAAATTGCGCCGTTGGTTAAGGCTGTTGACGCAATAGAGATAGATACAAGCGAAATGTCTATCGATGAAGTTGCGGAATTAATAATAAAATCAATACAGGAAAAAATATAAATGCCTAAAAAAGAAAAAGCAAAACCGGATAAATTCCAAAAATGGTTTAAAAAGCTGTTTTTATTTGAAAAGCTGGTATACCGTCCGTTTTTTCCGTATAAAAGATTTTTTACTACGGAGTTCGAAGACAGAAATTATATAGTTGTCGGGAATCATTTAAGTCTTTTCGATATCGTTTTCGCGGCACGCGCTTTGGATAAGCCTATACATTTTATTGCGAAGAGCGAACTTTTTGAAAAAGGACTGATGAAAAAATTCGTTCTTAAAACACAATGTATTCCCGTCAGCCGCGACGGCTCGGATTTAAAAGCAGTTATGCAGTCGATGAAATATCTTAAAAACGGTGAATCGATTGCTATATTTCCTGAGGGCAGGCGAAATTATACGAATGAAAAATTATTGCCGTTTAAGGGCGGTGCGGCTGTTCTTTCAATAAAAACCAAAACTCCGATAATTCCCTTTGTTCAAGTTAAAAAAATACGATTTTTACGGCGTTCATATGCGCTTTATGGCGAACCTATTGAGTTTGCAGAGTACTATGACAGAAAATTAACCGAAAAAGACATACAAGATTGCGATGAAAAGCTACGCAATATAATGCTCGAACTATACTATAAACTATCAGATATGCTTAAAAAGAAAAAAAGATGACTCAAATAACTGTTGCCAAACAAAGCGGTTTTTGCAAAGGGGTTGAATTTGCCGTTAATACGGCGTTAAATCTCGAAGCAGAAAACGTTTATGTGTTAGGTGAAATTATTCACAATGCAGACGTCGTAAAGCTGTTGGAAGAAAAGGGCTTGAAAACCGTAGAGCAGCTTAGCTGTATTCCTGACGGTGCAACCGTAATTTTTCGCTCGCACGGTGTTCCTAAAAACTATTATTCCATTTGCGCCTCCAGGTCAATAAAAGTTGTAGACTGTACTTGCGGGTTTGTTAAGCGCACTCAATCGATTGTCGAGGAGCAGAGCGCACAGGGAAAGTTTATAGTAATTGTTGGCGAACCGGAGCACCCTGAGGTTACGGGACTTCTCGGTTGGTGCGCAGGGAACGCTGCGGTTGTGAATGATTTTAACAATATCCCTTGTGAATTAGAAACAAAAGACCTTTGCATAGTGTGCCAAACAACTTTTTCAGCGGAAAAATTTGAAAAAATTATAAAAAATATTAAAAAACTGTGTAAAAAAACAGTTGCTGTTTTCAAGACGATTTGTTATACTACTATACGGAGGCAACATGAAACGGAAAATCTTGCCAAAAATTGCGAAGCCATGTTGGTTGTCGGCGGTTTAAACAGCAGTAACACCAACAAACTATATGAATTGGCTTCAAAATACTGTAAAAACGTTTTCCGACTTGCCAACGCAAACGATTTGGATTATTCCGAATTAAAAAATTTCAAAAGTATAGGTATTGTTTCAGGGGCGTCAACCCCGAATGCGCAAACCCGGGAGGTTCTCTTAAAGATGGAAGAAAACACAGAAGTTAAGGCAACTATGGCCGACGTAGTTGCTAAAATCGACAACGAATCGAAATTCAAAAGAGGTCAGATCGTTCAAGCGACGATTTCAAAGGCCACTGATGAAGGATTGCAGATTTTGTTGCCTTTCTCAAAGAAGGAAATTGCTTTGAGTAAAGACGAGCTCGACTGCGAGCAATATAATGCAGACGACTATATGGACAAAATCGGCGAGACGATTGATTTGCTTGTCGTGGAACTTAAACCTGTTTTAAAGCTTTCTCAGAAAATGATTAAAATGTTGAAAGAGGAAGAGGCGTTAAGCGCCGATATAGAAGCAGGCAAAGAATTTTCCGTCGTTTGTACCGGAACCAATAAAGGCGGGCTTGTCGCTCAGATGGGTACTTACTCGGTATTCGTACCGGCAAAAGAAATACGTCCGGGCTTTGTCAAGGATTTGACTAAATATGAGGGTAAAACGCTTCGTTTGCGCGCTCTTGAAATCAAAAAAACAGGCAGAAAAGAAATTATTGCTTCGCAGCGCGTAATTTTGCAGGAAGAATATGATGCAAAAGAAGCTGAAAAGCAGGCTTTGGAACAAAATTTCTTCTCAAATATTGCCGTAGGCGATATAGTTGAGGGTAAAGTTGAAAGAACAACAGGATTCGGCGCGTTTGTTTCCGTAAACGGATTTGACTGTCTTGCGCATATTTCCGACCTTTCCTGGACGGGAACGGAATCCGTAAAAGATGTTCTTGAAATAGGCAAGACTTATAAATTCAAAGTTCTTAAAATCGACGAAGAAAGCAAAAAGGTTTCTATAGGATATAAGCAGCTTCAGCCCCAGCCTTGGGATTTGGTCGGCGATAAGTACACCGTCGGCGAAGTTATTCACGGCAAAGTTGTAAGAATCGTTCCGTTCGGCGCGTTTGTCGAAGTGGAAAAAGGCATCGACGGACTTGTGCACGTTTCCCAGATCAGTTATGACAGAATCGAAACGCCTGCATCCGTTCTGAACGTCGGAGATGAAGTCGACGCAAAGATTATCGCACTCGATACCGAAATGAAAAAGATGAACCTTTCAATAAAGGCGCTTTTACCCGAACCTGAAAGGAAACCCCGTTCGAATAAAACCGAAGACGGCGAAGGCGAAACCCGCAGAAGCCGTGCGCCCAGAAGAAGCGACGACGAATTTTCTAATTGGAGCGAAGGTAGCATTTCGGTAGGAACTTCGCTTGCGGATATAATTGCAAATGCAAAGAAAAATAAATAATTTGTAAATATGCTTTAAAAAGCTCCGAAAATTCGGAGCTTTTTACTTTTTAAACACAAAGAATGTTTGTATGAAAGTTTAACGGCTTTTTTTACGGTTTATATTTTAAATGTTGAACACAGGAGGCAAAGAATGAAAAGAGAAGGAAACATTAAAATTGCAAGTGAAAATATGATGCCGATAATCAAAAAATGGCTTTATTCGGATAAGGACATTTTTTTGAGGGAAATCGTTGCAAACGGTATCGACGCAATTACAAAATTCAAGAAACTCGTTAATATGGGTGAAGCACAGGATAACGGCGAAGAATTTTGCATTAAAATTTCAGTTGATAAAAAGGCGAAAACGCTTACCGTTGAAGATAACGGCATAGGTATGACCGAAGAAGAAGTCGAAAACTATATTACTCAGATTGCGTTTTCCGGCGCATCCGACTTTTTGTCAAAGTATGAAAAAGCCAACGGCGACGGCATAATAGGACATTTCGGACTGGGCTTTTATTCTGTATATATGGTGTCCGAAAACGTGGAAATTTTCACTAAATCATATAAGGACAAGCCTGCGGTACATTGGGTATCTGACGGAAACGCGGTTTACAGCATAGAAGAATGCGATAAGGCAGAACGCGGCACAAAGATCGTTATGCACATAGATTCCGTCGAAAAAGAATTTCTCGATGAAAACAATATAAAGCAGTTGGTGAAGAAATATTGCGCGTTTATGCCTTATAACGTTTATGTAAACTATAAAGGCGACGGTAAAGACGAACCTTTGAATTTCACGCTTCCGCTTTATGCTAAAAATCCTAAGGACTGCACGGACGAAGATTATAAAAAGTTCTACCGCGACACATTTATGGATTATAACGAGCCGATCTTTTGGGTTCATTTGAATATGGATTATCCTTTCAAGCTCAAAGGAATACTTTACTTCCCTAAAGTAAGGAACAAAGTCGAGCTCGAGCGTGGAAAAGTTAAGCTTTATTGCAATCAGGTGTTTATTGCCGATAATATCAAAGAAGTTATTCCCGAATTTTTAATGTTGTTGAACGGAGTTATTGACTGCCCGGATATTCCTTTGAACGTATCGCGCAGCTTCCTGCAAAATGACAGTCAGGTTCGTAAAATAAGCAAACATATAACTAAAAAAGTTGCCGATAAATTAACCGCTCTTTACAAAAATGACAGAGAGGAGTATGAAATCTGCTGGGAAGACACGGCGAATTTCATCAAGTTCGGCTGCATTAAAGATAAAGATTTTTACGAAAAAGTTAAAGATATAATTATTTACAAGGATATTAATTCAAAGTTTGTAAACCTTTGCGACCTTTCGACTTCCGAGAACTGCGACGGAAACGGAAACAAAGACAAGCCCGAGCATAAAAATATCTATTATGTTTCAGATCAACTGCAACAGACTCAGTATATTAAAATGTTCAAGGATGAAGGTCTTAACGCAATTCTTTGCGATAACTTCATCGATCCGCATTTTCTCAGCTTCTTGGAATACAACAAACCGAACGAAGTAAAGTTTACCCGAATAGACGCAGGCATTGACGGCGCATTGAAAACGCAGAGCGAAACGGAAGAGGACAACGTGCTTTCGGATATTTTCAAGAACGCGTTGCAAAACGATAAGTTGACGGTAAAGTTTGAAAAACTCAAAAATGCCGACGTTCCCGCAATTATAATAACCGACGAATATATGCGCAGATATAGCGAAATGGGTCAGTTATACGGTATGACGGACGGTGCGCTTGCAATGACGCTTATAGTAAATTTAAACTGTCCCTTAATATCTAAAATTAAGGAGCTCGACGAAGAAAAACAGAAATTTATTTGTAAATACGTGTATTCGCTTGCTTTGCTTTCCTTTAAAAAACTTGAAGCCGACGAGTTGGACGGTTTCATAAAGGCAAATATTCAACTTCTGGACAACTATATTAAATAACTAAAATGCACGGACATAATCGTCCGTGCATTTTTGGATATTTTTGAAAATAATTGTAAATTTTTTCAATTTCAATCTTGAAAAAATTGCAATAGTATGATAGAATATATAAGGTATGGTGGTGCGAAATGACCGAACAAAATCAGCTTGAAAGTTTCCATAGCGGAACCAACTATAAAGCATATGAATTTTTCGGTTGCCATAAGCTTTCCGAAGGCAACTATGTAGTAAGAGTATGGGCGCCTCATGCAAAATCAGTAAGCATTATCGGAAGTTTTCTCAATGAAAACCGATGCGTAGATATGCGAAAATTATCCGACGGTGAATGTTTCGAAGCGGTTATATTCGCAAATGAAAACGATACTTACGGTTTTTGTATAACAACATATGACGACAGAAAGATAATTAAAGCAGACCCTTACGCATTTTATTCTGATTTGCCTGATTCTCATTTATCTAGGATTTGCTCATTACCGCAAAAGCAGATCAATCAATCAAAAAGAACCGGACACGATGCACCATTAAATATTTATGAAATAAACCTGTTATCATGGAAAAGACATAAGGACAAGTCATATTATACTTATGCGGAGCTGGAACAACATCTCGTACCGTATGTAAAGAAAATGGGCTATACTCATGTTGAATTTATGCCTGTTACGGAATTTCCTTACGACGGCTCATGGGGCTATCAGGTGACAGGGTATTTCTCGGTCACGTCAAGACTGGGCACCCCGCAACAGTTCAAAAGTCTTGTGGACGCATTTCACAATAACGGCATCAAAGTATTTATCGACTGGGTCCCTGCACACTTCCCTAAGGACGGTTGGGGCTTGTATGAATTTGACGGTCAGCCGCTTTACGAGTGTCCGTTATGGGACAGAATGGAGCACAGGGGCTGGGGTACAAGAAAATTCGATTACGGCAGGGGTGAAGTTGACAGCTTTCTTTTATCATCGGCGGTTTTCTTTTTCGACGTGTACGGAATAGACGGAATAAGAGTCGACGCCGTTGCTTCTATGCTGTATCTTGATTATGATAAAAATTTCGGCGAATGGACGCCGAATATTTACGGTGATAACCGCAATCTGGAAGCAATAGAGTTTATTAAAAAATTTAATCGAACAATAAGAAATTTGTTTCCCTATGCGGTAACGGTTGCCGAAGAATCAACCGCTTTCGACGGAGTAACCCGCTCTATCGAAGACGGGGGACTGGGATTTGATTATAAATGGAATATGGGTTGGATGAACGACGTATTGTTTTATTGTAGACAAGATCCGTATTTTAGAAGCTATCACCATGACAAAATTACTTTTTCGCTCGTGTATGCATTTTCTGAAAAGTATATTTTACCGCTTTCCCATGACGAGGTCGTGCATGTAAAGGGCTCTATCGTCAATAAAATGTGGGGTGAGTACGAAGATAAATTTGCGGGTGAGCGCGCTCTTCTCGGTTTTATGTACGCGCATCCTGGTAAAAAGCTTAATTTTATGGGCTATGAAATTGCGCAGTTCAGTGAATGGGACTATCGTTCGGATATAGAATTCTTTTTGAAAAAGTTTGAAAAACACCGTAAAATGACTGCGTTTGTAAAGCATCTCAACTTTTTTTATCTCGGCGAAAAGCAGCTTTACGAGGTTGAAAATAGTTGGAGCGGGTTCGAATGGCTATCCGTAGACGACAGAAACAGCAATTTGATTGCGTTTAACCGATATTCGAAAGACGGGGAAAGCATTACCGCAGTGCTGAATTTTTCGGGTTTGGATTATAAAACTTACCGTTTGGGGATTCCTCAGGGCAATTATAAAGTTGTTTTGAACACCGACGGTAAACGCTTTGGCGGCGAAGGTAAAAAGATTAAACGATATTATAAAGCTCAAAAAATTTCAAGTCACGGCAAAGAGTATTCGATTTGCGTCGAAATACCGAGATTGACTTGTATATATTTAAAAAAACTTTAATTTGTTTGGGGGATTAATAAATGCTACGAAAAAAAGAATGTGTCGCAATGTTACTTGCCGGCGGACAGGGAAGCAGATTATATGCTTTAACCAGTAATATCGCAAAACCGGCAGTTGCATTCGGCGCGAAGTACAGGATTATCGACTTTCCGCTTTCAAACTGCATAAATTCGGGAATAGATACCGTAGGTGTGCTAACACAGTATCAGCCTTTGGTTCTTAACGAATACGTCGGCAACGGACAGCCGTGGGATTTAGACAGGACGTTTGGCGGCGTTCATATCCTTTCGCCTTACGAGGCAAAGACGGATACGTCCTGGTATAAGGGAACGGCAAACGCCATTTACCAGAATATCAGATTTATGAAGATGTATGATCCCGAATACGTTTTAATACTTTCGGGCGACCACATTTACAAAATGGATTACGACCAGATGCTGGCGGCTCATAAAAAGGCGAAAGCCGACTGTACTATTGCATGTATGGAAGTGCCCATAAAGGAAGCTTCGCGTTTCGGTATTCTAAATACAAACCCCGACGGAACTATTTACGAGTTCGAAGAAAAACCTGCAGCACCTAAAAGCAACCTCGCTTCGATGGGTATTTATATTTTTACGGCTTCAAAACTCTTTAAGTATCTCGAACTGGATGAAGCAGACCCCAAATCGGAAAAGGATTTCGGTAAAAACGTTTTACCCGCAATGCTTAACGCAGGCGAGAAAATGTATTCTTACCGCTTTAAAGGTTATTGGAAAGATGTCGGCACGATAACCTCGTTGTGGGAAGCGAATATGGATTTGTTGGGCGTCACCCCCAACTTCGAGCTGAGCGATCCCGATAGTGAAGTTCATTCGAGAAGTCCGCTTGCGCCGCCTGCGTTTATCGAAGGCGAGGTGGTTAATTCTATTGTCGCAACGGGCGGTGAAATAGAAGGCAAAGTTATAAACTCCGTTGTCGGTACAAATTGCGTGATAGAAAAGGGAGCGGAAGTTATCGACAGTGTGCTTATGGGCAATATCACAGTTAAAGCGGGAGCAAAAATCAACTACGCAATAATCGACGAAGAAGTCGTAGTAGGTGAAAAAGCAACGGTAGGATTACCCAAAGCGGAAGCACGCAAAGTCGAAAGTAAAACCGGCGGAATTACTGTGCTCGGCAGAGGAATATCCGTAAAGAAGTACGGCAAAGTTTCCGCAGGCGAAATTGCGGATAAAAACATATAACGGGGGGAAATGAAATGGCTTCAACAATTGGCGTTATTTTTTCAAGCATAAACGAAGAAAATATACCCGAGCTCACTAAGGTGAGGTCAATAGGTTCGATACCCTACGGCGGAAGATATCGTCTTGTGGATTTTGCTCTTTCTAATATGGTTAATTCCGGCATCACCACAGTAGGGATGATAACAAAAAATAATTACCAGTCGCTTATGGACCATCTCGGTTCGGGCAAGTACTGGGATTTGGCAAGAAAAGAGGGAGGTTTGATTTTGCTTCCTCCGTACATAGATGATTCCGAATTGTTTTATAAAAACCGCCTCGAAGCGCTTAAAGGCGCTACGTCGTTTTTGAAAAAAGCAAAAGAGGACTTTGTTGTACTTGCCGACAGCGACGCGGTTTATAAGCTTGATTACAGCAAAATTATTGATTTTCATATTAAGAAGAATGCGGACATAACGCTTGTATACCATGAGCACGAAGTTGAAAAAACGCATTACTACATTACTTTCGATACTAATACGGACGGAAAAATAACGGGATTAGAAATTAATCCCTTAGCGGAAGGCGTAAAGAAAAATTATATAAACGTAATGGTTGCGCGCACTTCGTATTTAATAAGATTGATACAGAACGCAACTCAGCATGGCTTTACCAGCTTCGGCAGGGATATATTGAGTCCAGGCGTCAAAACGCTTAACCTGTACGGATATAAATGCGACGGATATTATTCGAGCATTTCTTCGCTTTCGTCCTACTTCAAGTCGAATATGGATTTGCTCAATAAGAATATCAGAAATGAAATTTTCGGAGACCGTGACGTATATACTAAGGTGAACGACAGTGCGCCCGCAAAATTTGCCTCTTCGGCAATAGTAAAAAACTCGTTGATTTCCGACGGATGCGTAATAGAGGGGACTGTTGAAAACAGTATACTTTTTCGCGGCGTTAAGGTCGGCAAAGGTACGACTGTTAAAAACTGCATACTTATGACGGACAATATTGTAGGTGAAAATTGCAATCTTGCATATGTTGTGAGTGATAAAGATTCGGTAATACGCGCAAACAGACTGCTTGCAGGGTGCGAGCAAAAACCTTACTTCATTAATAAAGGTTCTTTGATTTAAGGTTATAAGGGGAAAATTACAATGGCTACGGCAAAAACAACGACTAAAACCGAAACTCCTAAAAAGGAGACATCAAAAAAAAGCGCTGAGGCAATAACTCAATCGGCAAAGACAAGCAAAACGAAGGCTGCGGCTATCTCGAAAAAACCGATCGAAAACCGTTCGGAAGGGAAGAAAAAGATTTTGTTTGTCGCTTCCGAATGTACACCGTTTATTCAGACCGGAGGACTTGCAGAAGTTATAGGCTCGCTTTCAAAAGCGTTGGCGGTCACGTGGAGATATGATGTCCGCGTGGTTGTGCCCATGTATTCGGACATTAAACGTGAATACAGAGATAAGTTTACATATCTCGGCAATCTATACGTTCATCTTGCTTGGAGAAACCAGTACTGCGGTATTTTTACCTATGAGGAAAACGGAGTAACATTCTATTTTATAGATAACGAATTTTACTTTAAGCGTCCCGGTTGTTACGGATATTTTGACGACGGTGAAAGATTTGCATTCTTTTCAAGAAGCGTTCTTGAAATTATGCCCTTTTTGAATTTCTATCCCGACGTAATGCACTGCCACGACTGGCAGGCGGCGTTGGCAGCGATATACCTTAAGACTAATTACTGTTTCAGAGAAGAATACCAGTTTATAAGGGCGCTTTTCACAATTCATAACATAGAATATCAGGGACAATATTCGCTCGATTTGCTTGGAGATTTGTTCGATATTTACGGTACTTATCAATATCTTGTTGAATATAGAAACTGCATAAACCTTATGAAGGGTGCAATAGAATGTTGTGAAGCGTTTTCAACAGTAAGTCCGCGTTATGCGCAGGAGATAAAGGACCCGTATTTTGCACACGGTCTTGACCCGATAATAAGAAAAAATGAATTTAAATTGCGCGGTATACTCAACGGCATTGACGACGTAGGCTATAATTGCGAGCTTGACAAACATTTATTTGCAAATTTTACGCCGAATGATTTTTCAAACAAAAAGATTTGCAAACAAGAATTGCAAAAGATACTCGGTTTGCCGCAAAAACCCGATACTCCGATAATTTCTATGATTACACGCCTTGTATCGCATAAAGGGCTCGATCTTGTTACAAACGTTATAGAAGAGCTTTTGCAGGACGACGTTCAGGTGGTAATTCTCGGAACAGGAGACGCGCATTTCGAAGGTTTTTTCAGTGATTTGGCATACAGGTATCCCGACAAAATGAGCACCAATATAGCTTTCAACGGCGATTTATCGAGGAAGATTTATTCGGGTTCGGATATTTTCCTTATGCCGTCTAAATCCGAGCCGTGCGGACTTTCCCAGATGATTGCGTGCCGTTATGCTACGGTGCCGATTGTAAGGGAAACCGGTGGGCTTTACGACAGCATAAAGCCGCTTGAAAACGGTTATACTTTTGCAAATTACAACGCGCACGATATGCTTTATGTTATAAGGCAGGCTATAAAAGATTATAAAAAGAAATCCGAATGGGAAAAACTTATGTACAGGGCTGTTACCGCAGATTTCAGTTGGGGACATTCCGCTACTGAGTACGAAGCGTTATATTCGGATATGCTTAAATAAATTCAAACATTTACATATTACAGGAGAACAAAATGAATTGTACCGCAATTACCGAAAAGGAAGTAAAGGAGTTAATTAAAGGCAAACTTTCGAGATATTTCGGAGTAAGCCCCACTGAAGCTTCCAAAGATCAGATTTATAAAGCTGTTGTTATGGCGGTGAGGGATATTTTACTCGAAAAAAGGCAGCAGTTTCATAAAAAAATAAAGGCAAAGCGCGCAAAAAGGGTTTACTATCTTTGCATGGAGTTTTTGCTGGGGCGTTCGCTTAAAAACAGCTTATACAACCTAAACGCGGTACCCGTTTTTGAGAAAGTCGTTTCTTCATACGGACTGAGTCTCGATGAGTTGTATGAACAGGAACCCGACGCAGGATTAGGCAACGGCGGACTCGGAAGATTGGCCGCTTGCTTTATGGACGCTCTTGCAACGGGGAATTACCCTGCAATGGGTTATTCGTTGCGGTACGAATACGGTTTGTTTAAACAGAAAATAGTGGACGGATGGCAAATGGAATTGCCGGACACCTGGCTTCCCGGTGGTGAGGCTTGGCTAACTCAGAGAACAGACAAATCGTTTATTGTAAGATTTAACGGACAAATAGAGGAGAAGTGGACGGAAAACGGTCTGCAAACGGAATACGTTAACTGTAAAGAGATTGAAGCGGTGGCGTATGATATGATGATTTCCGGTAAGAACAGCGACGCTGTTTCCGTTTTGAGGCTCTGGAAAGCAAAGCCCGTTCAGGACTTTAATATGAAGCTGTTTTCGCAGGGTGAGTATTATCAGGCTATGACGGAAGATAACGACGCCGACCTTTTGACAAAGGTGCTTTATCCTGCTGACAATCACACTGCGGGCAAATCTTTAAGGCTTAAACAGCAGTATTTCCTGTGTTCGGCATCAATTCAAAATATTGTGCACGACCACAAGCACCGTTACGGCGATCTTCGAGATATGCCAAAGCTTGCGGCAATTCATCTCAACGATACGCATCCTGCAATGGCAATACCCGAATTAATGAGAATTCTCATCGACGAATATTTCTATAACTGGGACGAGGCTTGGGCTATTACGACAGCGACTTGTGCATATACAAACCATACCGTGCTTGCCGAAGCTCTGGAAACATGGTCGGAAGATTTGATACAAAGAACTATTCCGAGAATCCACACCATAATCAAAGAAATTAACAGAAGGCTTTGCGAACAGCTTTGGAACGCTTTTCCTGGTGAATGGGCAAAAATTTCGCGTATGTCGGTAATCGAACACGAACGTATTAAAATGGCGAATCTTTCGGTTTACGGCGGACACAAAGTCAACGGTGTTTCCGCGCTTCATAGCGAAATAATCAAAAATTCGGTATTTAAAGATTTTTATGATTTTACTCCCGAAAAATTCACAAACGTTACAAACGGAATAGCGCACAGGCGTTGGCTTAATCAGTCGAACCCCGAACTTTCCGCGCTTTTAACGGAATGTATCGGCGACGGGTATGTACTTGACAGTTCTAAACTTGCTGAATTTATTAAATTCGAAAACGATAATACCGTTTTACAAAGACTTGACGAGATTAAGGCGATTAAGAAAAAGCAGTTTGCCGAATTTGCGAAAAAGAAACAAGGCGCAATAATTGACCCCGACACTTTGTTTGACGTTCAGGCAAAGCGTTTACATGAGTATAAGCGCCAGCTTCTCAATGTTTTAAACATAATCGATACTTATCTTGATTTAATTGATAATCCTGAAAAAAAGGTTGTGCCTAAAACATATATATTCGGAGCCAAAGCCGCTCCCGGATATGATATGGCGAAAAAGATTATTAAACTTATAAACTTCCTCGCCGAAGACGTAAAGAAAAATCCGAAAATCAACGAAAAGCTTAATATCGTTTATATGGAAGATTATAACGTTACGATGTCCGAAAAACTTATGCCGGCATCCGAAATCTCCGAACAGATTTCACTTGCGGGCAAGGAAGCAAGCGGTACCGGCAATATGAAATTTATGATAAACGGCGCTTTAACTGTCGGAACTCTTGACGGCGCAAACGTTGAAATGGCAGAAGCTGTCGGCAAGGAAAATATATTTATTTTCGGACTGAAAGCAAATGAAGTCGACGAGGTTTGGCGTTGCGGTTACAGTTCGAGTATGTATTACAACGAATCACCTAAGCTCCGCAGAATTATCGAGGCTTTGATTATAGGTTTTAACGGTCAGTCGTTTGCCGATATCGCAAATTATCTTCTAACCGGTTCGCCTGTGGCCGATCCTTATATGTGTATGGCAGATTTTGGTGCATACAATAAAATTCAGAATAAAATCTCAAAGCTTTATGCGACCGATAAAATTACTTGGAATAAAATGTCTTTGAGAAATATAGCGGCTTCGGGTAAGTTCTCGGCAGACAGAGCGATTTCTGATTATGCGAACGAAGTTTGGAATTTGAAAGCTATAAAATCAGAAAAATGATATTATGTCAGACATAATACAAACAAGCAACTGCTTATTTAGGCGGTTGCTTGTGTTATTTTAATTAAAATTCAAAGAACGCATTAAAAACATCATTTTTAAAACGCTTACAATATTGCGTTGTTTTTGAGAATTCTTATAAAATTTCCTTGACATAATTTATTTGGTATGGTATCCTGTATTATATCAACAACACTTCGTAAAAGCTGTGTTTTACGAACACTTAAATCTTCTATTAGATAGTACCACCATTTAAGGAAG
>CAJUER010000001.1:120650-469305 GCA_910585705.1 uncultured Christensenella sp. | reverse complement strand
ATTAAATATAATTAACTTAAAAAAATTCTTCGTAAAAGTTTCTGTGTTTTACGAACACTTAAATCTTCTATTAGATAGTACCACCATTTAAGGAAGAAAGTCAAGAGTTTAAGCAAAAAAAGTTGAAAATTTTTCAAATAAATAAAAATAAGTCCCTTTGCGCTTTGCAAGGGGATTTTTTTATGTGGTTAAGTTCTTTTAAAACCTACGCAAGCTACGGTATGAGTACGCCTTTGGGGTCGGCGTACAAATTGGGTGTCCCGTGCTTCCTTTACCCTATTTTAACGCTTTCACGGTTTATTTCGTCAAGGCGGTTGTATTTTTTCCGTCATAAGGTTTTGCAAATCTGTTACGGAAAAAATCTCCACCGAGAAGTTCCTTGACAAAATCTCCGTTAAAGCGTTGTTTTCGTCCTGCCGAAAGGTAAATAAATTTAGGTAGGTAAAGGAAATGGAAGAAATGACAGTTTCGGAACTCAACCGCTTGATTTCTTATTTGAAATCTATCGGTTGGAACGATACGGAAATTGTTAAATTGCTTGATTACATAAGCAGTTAAACGGTTTCCGTTGTAGGACATAACAAGAGCCGTCTACTCCCCTACGACTAAACGGCTCAACCCAGACGGGGTAAACCTACCTACCCCGTCTTAACTTATTTTTATTATAACTTATCCACATTAAAAAATCAATCTTTTAAGGAGTTTAAATTTTATGAAAAACTTATTTCCGATTATCACAACTACTAAACAACAAGAATTTGAAAAGAAAACAACATATTCTATTGCAAAGAATATTCCTTGTATATGCGGTTATTTCGGTAGAGCTTGCCGTCAAATGAACAAAGAAGAAGGTGCTAACCGTATGATTTGTTTTAGCTGTCCACTTGCCGAATTTGTAGAAAAAAGCAAGGATTAATCCTTGCTTTTTTTATGGTCGTTAATTATTTTGCCTGTTTCAGTATCGAATTCGGATTGAATTTGAATTTCAAACGGGTTATAGGGGTTTAACTCTTCCACTACTTCCCCGTTTTCAATTTTAGATAGGAAATTTTCTTCCATACGCAACATTCTTGCAAATTTTGTATATGTCCGAAAATTACGGATATAATCACGACCGTACTTTATTGCCCTTTGCTTATAGGTCATATTATTGTCTAACAAGTCTGTAACGAATTCTTCGTTATCGACAGTCTTTTTTGCGCCGCGCTGGAAAAAACCTAAATCGTTGCAATGTATGTCGGTTTCATTATACAGTGCTTTGTCGGGAAAATCTTCACTATGTGGAAGATAGAGAAAATCTCTATACTTATCTTCCATTTTTCGGGCAAATGTATTTTGCTCCCCTTCTACCATTTTCCGCACCTGCTCAAAGCTTTTGTTTTGCTTAAACGTGCAAAGGATATGTATATGCGCGTCGGTCTTGTCCTTATCATGAAGTATCCAAGCCCATTTAAATGCTTTGTCTAAAAGCGGTTGAAAACTACTTTCGTCGGTGTTATAAGTTACCACTTTGAAACTGTAAAATCTATCCATATATCACCCTTTCGGACTTCGTCCGGTAATGTTAAAATGTGTGTGTGTGTGCGGTTTTGCTATCTATGCAAAAGATAGCAAATCCGCAACGGCGCACGCCGTGCGCCTTGCACCCCGACGGCGCTGGTCGCGCCGGTATTGTCGGGGTGCAGTAAGTCGCTTAAAAAAGGACTTAAAGCGCGCGTTCGTTTTAAGGGGGATAAGAACGGGGTCGCCCTTATCCCCCTTTTTGCCTATCGCCTACGGCTCTTTTACGGCAAATTCACCCCCACTGTTACGAACGCGGAGTTTTATTATAATAGCCGTGCTTTTTAAAGCTGTTAAAGGCGGAAGTCGGTTTCGAGCCTTTCGGCTTTGTTTGTTGCTTTTTCACTTCGTCGGGGCGTTCTAATGGATGCGCTTTGCAATATGCTTTTATTCCGTCAACAGATAAATCACCGTCAATATGTCGTTTATACACATATCCGACATTTTCAATACCATAAAGAAAATACGGCTCACCGCTGAACGAATTATAACGGTCAAACACATCTCCCCATATACGGAATTTCCCCCATTCCGCCACTTTAATTTTTACATTTACCCCAACCGTCGAAAGCTCTTTCACAACTGCGTTGAGCTGATTACGGATATATAGAAATTTCCATTTCTGCCGTCTCCAAAATAACAAAAACCGACCTACACCCGATTTTACAACGTAATACATACCTACCAATAACCGCCGCAAAGCCTTATCTAATGCACCGCCAACCTGCATATCGAATATTAAAGTTATAAGATTATGCCGAACAAATTTTATAAGGTTGATAAGGTAGTTATTAAGACTTTCCCAATCACGGCAAAAAGCTAAAATGTCAGCTTCCTGAATAAACACAGCAGAACCACGCGGCAAGTACTGAACTTCAAAATCGTCGTTTGGAAGCCCAAGCCGCTGTAAATCTACTTCCCAAGTTTCAACGCCCCTGCGCTTATCAAGAATAATTCGATTGTTGCTAAAATATAGTGTATCCGAAATTTCAAGCCGAATTCCGCTATCCAAATAAAAACGCTTTGCAAGGTCTATCGCCATTTCCTTACGTGCTATTCGGTGTCTGCGATAATCTTCTTTAAAAAGAGCTGCCGCAAGCGAAGTTTTTCCCACCCCCTGCTCTCCGCATATTGCATAAAAGCCGCTCGGCAAAGGGGAAGATTTTAACATTTTGGTTAAGTTCAAAACTTTCTACCTGCCTTTTCTTCCTTTTTTAAGCGTTTATCATATCGTTTAAATTCTCTTACAAGCACATTTAAAGCAGTTTCTATACCCTTGTTATAGCCTTTTAAAAGTTTATCTTCTACGGGCAATTTTTTAAATAATTTGCGTTTCTTTTTTGCTGTATCAGGTAACGGCACACGTTTTAACTTTTGTAAATATTCTGTATGTACAGCGCGGATATTCGCTTCAACAATCTTATAAAATAACTCGATTTCTATCATTTCACGACACCGCCTTTTTAATAAACAGAATAAATTTGATTGCAAGTAAAATAACGACAACAACGACCGCTATAACGGTAATCGCAACAACACTTTCAATAAAGTTAGCTTTACCTGTAAAAAAGTTTTTCAAGCAATTCCAAATGTAAGCAAAAAAACCTATATCCGCAGGCGAATTAGTTGGTTTGCCAGAACCTGTTTGTTTATCACCAACTACACCGATATTATAAATTTCACCGTTGCAATTAAATTCAAGACGAAGTAACGTAACATCGGATACAATCGTTCCCGTTGTTGTACAAGAGTTTACAATCGTCCAGATAAAGCCAAACGGAAGCAAAGCAGAAATAAGCACGTCTTTACCGCCAGCTTCGCAAGCATATTCGCTTTCGTAGAAGTTGAGAACCCAATCATAATTTTTAAAGACTTCCGTTTCTTCTTCGGTAAGTTGCGTATCTTTCATAAATTCGGTTGTGCTTGCCATTCTCTGCCAACGTTCCTTTTTACCGAACCAACCGCCGCCGTCATTGCTTACTTCGTCGTCATAACGTAAGTATGCTGTTTGTGGAATCTTTGAACCATATTCCGTATTACTGCCAGCAAGTGCTTTATACGATTGCGTATAGAAACTTATATCTGCACTGATTAAATAATCTATTTTATGGTCGCAATTAAATAATAAAAAATGCGCGTCGCAGGACTTTGTACCCGACCACTGAAATCCGTCGTCATAGCGGCGAAAGCCTATCATTTGTGAAGTTATTTTCAATACTTCCGTTGCGGTCATTTCATAAATTACAGGTCCGTCAACGGTCTTTACAGTCCATAATTGACCGACAGCATAAGCAATTTCATTTTTAGTATTTTCATTATCCGTAGTTTCGTCTATGTGCCTGTCAAACGGACGGTAAATTGTAGATATGTTATAATAACGGATTTCCTTATTTGTTACACTATAATCTTTAACGAGATACTTACAAAATACCCCGCTTGAACTCAATAATTCCAAATCATAAAGACGAGTGCCGTTTACGGTTTCCGACAATGACATATTAACGGAAGTCGCAACGATATACCTTGATTTTTGGCTGGGTTGATAAGTATATACAAACAAATCACCGTCAACACTTTCGGCTATCTGTATAACCTTTATGGAATAATCAGAACTATCGTCAGGAAAGTCGTTTTCATTAAATGTTTCGTCAAGTTGTAAATCGTCCATCACCTTTGTATATCGCGCCGTATCAGCAAAAGCGGACGAGAACCCCCGTCCGCCTAATACTGTAACGACAAGCAATAACAGAGTTAATATTATATAAATAAAACTTTTATTTTTTTGCTTGTTTTTCATTTTTCACCGCCTTAGAATTCAATATTGCCGTTAATCGTTATATTAGTTATCAAAGCCGCAATACTTTCTGGATTAAACTTAATATCGCAAACGCCTATTGCCGTATCTTCGTAATTTGTATTTGCGTAGAATTTTACACGCAACATTACTTTATCCGAATTTGCACGAAGAGAAGAAAGGAAGTTTGACCAATTACCGATATAAGACCCCCAATTTGTAAAGAAGAAAGAACCGAAATAATCGCTACCGTCGGCTTTATAGTTTTCTGCACTTGCGTTAACCGAAGAACCGCCTACACGCAATGCGTTAAGATAATCTTGTGTTGCACAAATCTTATAACCAGACCAAGCGTAATAATCGTCTTGACTATCCATCTTTAACGCTTTTGTATAAATATCTGATTTTCGCGCCGTAAGATTAAACTTTGAAAAACTACTCTGAGTAAGACAATACCCCCAAACTTCACCATCTGTATAAACAGGAAAATCAATAGAAGCGCTTGTATCTGCCGAAGATAATTCAAAACCATATTCGCCATTATTAAAATTTGTTTTCAAGCCAAGCCCTAAAAACTTCTGAACATAATCAACAGTACAATTTGCCCGAACAGTACTATCGCCCTTAACAGGTTTTACAGATATTATTATTTGTTCACCAAATGCTTGCTTGCAAACAGCACGGGCAGTTAATGCACCGTCAGAAGTCGGGGTAATAGTTACGTAATCAGTAACTGTTTTACCGCTTGCAAAAGTACTTTCACTGTTCTTCCAAGCAATCGACCAGACAACATTTTTATCTGATGCATCAGCAGGTTCAACAACGGCAGTAAGCATATATGCGCTATCCGCTTGGGGGTCTATATCATTTGCCGCATATGCCGCACGGGGAAGCTTTGCGCTTAAAAGCGAAATACCGTTATTTTCAACTTCATCTATCACCGTGCCGCCGTTTTCGTTGATATCGCCGTCAATAGGTTTGTCAGGGGCGTCGCCATTGACTTTATCGTCGTCTGTATTACCGCCCAAGCCTGTATCTGTAATTTTGCCTTTAACCCAAGCGTTAAAATCGGGAATTGCAAAGTAGCAAGATACAAACGCTATAACAGCGCAAAGAATGAACGATATTACGCTACACAATATTTTTTTTGCCATTATGCTTTACCCCCTTTATTACCGCCGTAATAATTTTTTGCCCTGCTTGCGGCAGTTCTCGCGCCTTTTACATACCCTGCTGAATATGCGCCGCGCTTTCCACCTGCCTTACTTCTGCCTTCGTGATAACTAATGCGTTCTTTCATAGAATAGTTTTTAGAATGTCTATTTCTTGCCATTTTCTGTTACCCCTGTGCCGTCCACATCAATATATCCGATTACTCGCTCTTCTCCAACCTTTACAGCGGCGAGCACACGCGGCGAACAGTCCAATAACTCAGCAATTACAGCACTGTCAAAAGTAAGTGTTACTTCACGGTATCCCATATCAACAACTATACAGTTGTATGCTTTACCGCTCTTTTCGCTGATTGCCTTCTTAAAAATGATTTTGTTTTTTTCCATAAAAAAACCTCCGATAAATTATTATCGAAGATTGTAAGTGTTGTTGGTACATTCACCTGCCATAATACGAAGATTATGCCAGTTGAAGTATCCCGTAAAACATTCTTTTTACAAAGAATTTCCTTGACTTAATTTGCGCAATTAAATATAATTAACTTAAAAAAATTCTTCGTAAAAGTTTCTGTGTTTTACGAAGTGTTGAACTTCCTTGCAATACCCTATTTTCGAAGGGAATTTAAATTAAAAATAGAAAGGAATTTATATGGGGACAGATTTTTACACCACACGGAACAACAAAAATCTTGAAACAATCGACAATTTACTCGAGTTTGATTTACCTATGTTTTGCTATGATTATTTTCTTGCAATTGACAGTCAGACGAGCACATTGACCAGATTGAACTATGCGCACGATTTAAAAATATTTTTCTATTTCTATCAACAAAAGCGTTTAAAAGACAAATCGGTTAAAGAAATAACGTTGAATGACCTGGAACAAATCACAAGCAACGACATAGAATATTTTCTCGGCTACCTCTCCCGCTATCAATACGCTAACAAAATTCATTGCTGCAATGAACGGGCTAAAGCACGCAAGCTTTCTTCCGTCCGTGCTATGTTTAAATATTTTTTTAATAAAGGCTTTATAAGCGTTGACAATTCCGCCAAAGTCGCCACTCCCAAGCTGCACGAAAAGCCAATTATAAGACTTGACGCGAATGAAGTTTACAACTTAATCGATACGGCTGAAAGCGGAAACGGGCTTACTTCCCACCAAATGGTTTATCATGAAAAAAACAAGGTTCGTGACAGCGCTATTTTAATGTTGTTTCTCGGTACCGGTATACGAATTAGCGAGCTTGTCGGGCTGAACAACGACGATATTAATTTTAATGATAATTCTTTCATCGTTACTCGAAAAGGTGGAAATAAGGCCATTCTATACTTTGATAACGATGTTGCGACGGCACTACAACGTTATTTGGATTACAAAGAACAGAATTCCGAAATTCTTAAAGAACCGAACGCACTTTTTATTTCAAACAAACAGAGCCGCATAACTGTAAGAGCTGTTGAAAATCTTGTACATAAGTACGCGAAGATAGTCTCCCCTCTTAAAAATATTTCGCCGCATAAATTGCGTTCAACTTACGGAACCCAGCTTTATAAGGCGACCGGCGATATATATATTGTAGCAGACGTTTTGGGACATAAAGACGTCAACACTACCAGAAAACATTATGCCGCGATAAGCGACGATAACCGACGTGCTGTTGCCGGTAAAGTTAAATTAAAGCGCAGCGATGAAGATTAAAAAAGACAGGCTTTTGCCTGTCTTTAATTTTTATGTGTATTATAATAATTTAAAAAGTCGTCAGTTTTTGACCAATATTTTATTCCCCAGTTTTCAAAATTCCATTCAGGTGAATATTCGTTACATTCATAATCGATATAAAAAAGTTTGCTGTTCCTGACGATGAAATTGGTCGGGAAATAATCTATATTTATATTTGCCACATATAGCAGTTTGCAAATTGACTTAATTTGCTGTAAATATTCTTTACTTATTTTATCTTGGACTACTAATTCGTATATTGACGGACCTTCGATATATTCTTTAAGTATTCTTTCGTTTTTGCTATCGAATTCAATCATCTGCGGAATAGGTATTCCTATTTTTTGCAGTTTACGGTAATCGCTTAGCTCCGATATAAGTTTGTTCCCGAATTTATAATAATCACAGGGTTCATAATGAATTTGTTTTAAGACGTACTCATTTTTACCGTCTGAAACCAGATAAGAATGCCCGCCTTTACCCTTGCC
This sequence comes from uncultured Christensenella sp., assembly GCA_910585705.1. Classification (GTDB taxonomy): domain Bacteria; phylum Bacillota; class Clostridia; order Christensenellales; family Borkfalkiaceae; genus Coproplasma. The sequence goes on along the minus strand of CAJUER010000001.1, from coordinate 461,568 downwards.
CAAAAGTTTAATTATTGAAAAACTTTTCTCATTCAAAGTTATTATATTATTCATCGTTCAAAATTATTTTGTCAATTTTTATAACGGCATCGTCCTGAATATTCAGGCATTTACCGCAGTTATCACAAGTTTTTGCAGGGTCTAAATCACAGGTTTCGCATTCAAGACAGCCTATACACTCTCTATCATACAAAACGCATAAACTATTTTCTTTTTCCATCGCTCCACCATTTTATGTTATATAAACATTATAATACAAAAGTTAATACAATACAAGTAAAAATTAAGGAACAAACGTTTGCTTTATTAATGTTTATGTGATAAAATAATTATAGGAGATAATTTATGAAACGTACTCAAAACAAAATAGATGAAGTTTTTATATTTGTTAAAAAGTATATAACTGAAAACGGCTATGCTCCTTCCGTCAGAGAAATCTGCAAAGCGTGTGAATTGAAATCAACTGCCACTGCGTTTACTTATTTGAACGAATTGGCGGAACGCGGGCTTGTCAATAAAACAAACACTAAAAACCGTGCGGTTTCGTTAAAGCAAAACGCGGTTACTATTCCTCTAATCGGAACGGTTGCCGCAGGTCAACCTATTTTCGCAACGGAAAATTATGAAGATTTTTATTCCGTTCCGAGTAACTTTTTTAACGGCGAAAATCTGTTTATGCTCAACGTACACGGTGATTCCATGATAAAAATCGGGATGTTCGAGGGCGATAAAATTATCGTAAAAAAACAGGATTCTGCCGATAACGGAGACATAGTTGTCGCGCTTGTCGACGACAGCGCAACCGTAAAAAGATTTTTTAAACGCGACGATAAAATTATTCTTCATCCGGAAAATGACGAAATGGAAGATTTTATTTTTGACGATGTCAAAATTATCGGAAAAGTTATTGGTCTTATCCGAAATATATAAAGAAAACGAGCGGAGTGTTAACCGCTCGTTTTCTTTATAATGACATTAAGTAAGCAACTTCCTGTCTGTTGAGTTTTCTGTAAGCGCCTCTGTCCAATCCGCGTAAAGTAAGCTCTCCCACTTTTATTCTCTTTAACAGATTGATCTCTTTGCCGATTGCGGCAAACATTTTTCGTATTTCTCGATTTTTGCCTTCTTTAAGCGTAACATGTACCTTTGTAAACGATTTGTTTGTTTCAACTATGTGCGCTTTACACTTTTTTGTTACATATCCGTCTATTTCCAGTCCGCTTCTTATAGGATTTAAGTCGTTTTCGGTTAAAATGCCTTCAACACGGACAAGGTAAGTCTTAGGAACTTCGTTCGACGGGTGGGTCAAATGCTGTGCCAACTCGCCGTCAGTTGTCAGTATCAAAAGTCCCTCGCTGTCGTAGTCGAGTCTGCCGACCGGGTAAATTCTTCCTACGCCTTCCGGCATAAGGTCAATCACCGTCTTTCTTCCTTTATCGTCCGCAACACTGCAAATATATCCCTTCGGCTTATTCAGAATATAATATTCGTTTTTCTTAACGTTCACGGTGACTCCGTCAACCTTAACTTCGTCGTCTTCGCCGATCTCGATCCCTATAACGGCGCGTTTACCATTCACGGTAACTTTGCCGTTTTTTATCATTTCATCGCATTCGCGCCTTGAAGCAACGCCTGACGCTGCAAGAAACTTATTTATCCTCATTATATAGTCCTGTGTATGTTTTATACATCTATAATACTATATAATTTTTCACTAAAAAGCAAGTTATTTTCACTGTATATTTCAAGGTCGCCTATATAATCGCCTTTTTTGATTGCCGTTTTAACTTCCAGCGGCTTAACTCTAAAATTAATGTTACCTTTGCATTTTACTACATTAACTTTGCTAATTTCAAGTTTGCACGGTACTCTTTCACACATAAATATCTTATTATCTTCCAAATTCAGTAGTTTATAGTTTGCAAAGCAGTAATCGAAGACTTTACAACTATGTTCATACATATCGTAACAATTCAACACTACGCACACCACGTCCATTCCGTTGCGTTCCGCCGAAGAAACTAGGCATCTGCCGGCTTTCAAAGTATACCCGGTTTTAACGCCGTTAGCCCCATCATACTTGTAAAGCATTTTATTTTTATTGACAAAATTTCTGTATTTGCCTTTGTAATTTGTTGTTGAAACTACTTCTTTAAATAAAGAATTTTTCATTGCGTAACAAGCGATTTTGCAAAGGTCGCGTGCTGTTGTGTAGTGCTCGTCGTCGGGAAGTCCGCTGGGATTTTTAAAATTCGAGTTTTCCGCACCGGCTTTTTTGGCTCGTTCATTCATGGCTTGTGCAAAATTTTCTATATTGCCGCTGTGGTGTAACGCAAGAGCGGTCGCGCTGTCGTTGCCCGAGCGCAGCATGAGTCCGTAAACAAGGTCTTTAACGCTGATTTGTTCTTCATTTTTAAGATAAATACTTGACCCCTCTACACCCACAGCTTCGTCCGGAACGGTGATAACTTCGTCTAAGTTGCAATCCTCTATAATTATAATTGCCGTTAAAATCTTTGTCGTGCTAGCCATCGGAAGCCTGGCGTCGGCATTGCCCTCTTTGAGAACCGTACCCGTAGACAATTCCATAGCGATTTCCGATTGAGCGCTTGCGCTTGCAGAATAAGTTTTTTTAAATGAAGTTGTTGTGCTTACGGCGATTAAAGCCGTCAAAATCAAACTGAATAAAAATTTACGCATTATCTGTAATTCTGTGAACTATATTTTCCGTTTTATCTATTAAAGTATCTATAGCGCTTTCTTCCATTTTCAGCAATCTGCATGTTTTTCCGTCATCTACAAGGAACCCTTGCGGTTTAACCGAAACAACCGTACCGTTGCCTCCTGCAAGTTTAAATCCGTCTGCTTCTTTAAAAGTTTTTACGTCGCCGTATTCCCCGCCGCCGCTTAAATTAACTACCGTTACGGAAGAAAGCGGAATTACCTGCGTACCGCTTACCGTAATAATCGATTTTCCGATGACAGTATCTGCGTCCGCAACTTTATCAATCGGCACAGGCGAACCATTGAAATCAGTTTCTTTGTTTTTCTTAAATTTTCCGTTCATTAAACTTCTCCAATAAATAAATTAAAAATATTTTGCCTATAACCATTAAATTTATTATAGTTACAGCTTTTGCATAGTACCTTATCTCGCGATGTTCTTCATTAAGTATCGTGTAATTTCTTAATTTTGTGTAATTCCCGTTAATTTGTAAAAATTTATATATGGCAACGGTCGCCGCATTTTGTGCAAGCGCAGCATAAGCGTTGTTACTATTTGCCAGCCCGAAATCGGACAGCTGAACAATTTTATATACGCAAACCTGATTAAAAATTTTATAAAAGTTGACTTTAAGATTTGCGGGATCTATTTTTTTATTTTTTCCGTTTATCTGCATTTGTCCCGGACTGTTCTTTACGGTATTCAAATTAAATAACTTTATAAATCTGAAAATTGTTACGTTTACGCTGGCGTATTTATCTTCCGTGTTGACATAAACGTAATTATAGACGTAAATCGGAAAGACCGAAATAAGAAATCCCGCAGCGGCCAAATATACCATTGCTTCATTCACATTAATATTATTTGTAACAATAAATTAAATATTCAATAAACAAAAAGCGGATGCAAGCATTGCATCCGCTTCAATATGCAGTTTATTTTAGTCAATTTTTATAACTTCGTCTTCCTCAGAAATAAAATCGGGCAATTCGAATCCGTCCTCATCAGTCTTTGCTTCGGACTTTTGCTCTCCTTTTCCTGTTTTGTCATTGCCCTCATTGCTTTCAACATACTCGTCTTTATGATAGAGATAACTAGCGTCTTCCTCTTCGTCGGAGAGAAGCGAACTGTTAAGTTCCGCTATCTGTGCCATAAGTTCGTCATAATCGGGTAGATCGTCAATAGAATTGAGTTTGAACCGCTTTAAGAAGTTGTCCGTAGTAGCGTAAAGAATGGGCTTGCCAACGGCGTCTTTTCTTCCACACGGAACGATCATTTCAAGCTCTAATAACGTATGTATTGCGTAATCACAGCTGACCTGTCGTATTTCTTCGAGTTCGGGTTTTGTTATAGGTTGTTTATAAGCTATTATTGCCGCACATTCCAAAATTGTTTTGGTAAATTCTTTTTCTTTAATAGGCGTCAATACTTCGGATACGGGCTGTTTATATTTGGGATTGGATGCAAACTGCAATTTGCCGTTGAACGTAAGCAACTGTATTCCGCTGTCCCCGTCATATTTCTTTTTAAGCTCGTCAACGCACGCATTTACTTCTTTAAGCGTGCAACCTAATTTCTCGATTACATATTTTACCGGCACCGCGTCGCCGGAAGCAAAAATTACCGCTTCAATTGTATTCGTCAAATTGTTCACTTGTTACGTCCTTTGTTTCCCAGTTGGGATTAAGTTTTATGTTGATATTTCCGAAAGATTGCTCCTGCACGACCATTATAAACTGATGTTTTAACATTTCCAAAAGCGCCTGGAATGTAGTGATTATTTCGTTCCGAGAAAAAGTCGTGAACAAACTGTCAAAGTCAACTTCATTGCTAACCAGTAGCCTGTCTCTTATATAGGCAACTTTTTCTTCAACGGTATGCTCGTCCTTCGGTATTTCTCTCACCTTTGCCTTTTCGCGCTGCAAACTTTCGTTTCTCAACATCATTTTTGCAAAGGCTTCGAGCATTGCGCTTACGTTAAAATCTTTATAGACGATTTTAACTTTGCTGTAATCGGATTCGGGCTGTTTAAAAAAGTAACCGATAGTTTCAAGATCTTTAAGCTTTGGCGTTTCTTCTTTAATCAGCTCATACTCGCGTTGTTTCAACTGCTCAATGAGCGCGCGTTTTTCTTCTTCCGCTCCGCCCATTTCCTCACCGCCGACTTCTATTGCGGGAACCATACTTTTCGACTTTATGTAAATGATCTGTGCGGCAAGCGCAAGATATTCGCTTTCCTTATCGACGTCGCGGTGCGGCTGGGTTTTCATAAATTCGATATAGTCGAGAAACTGTTCGGTAACCTTTGAAACAAAGACGTCCTCGATATTTATCTGCGCTATATTAATGAGGTGCAGTAAAAGGTCCAACGGGCCTTCGAAGTCGTCAAGAACAGTATTATAGTCGACAACCGACTCAAAATTTTCATAAACTTTATCTGTCATAATCTTTTACCGATAAAATCAAAATAATCCGAATATCCAGTCCCAAAACCCGTGAATGGGATATCCTATAACGTTTTTCGCAACAGTTTGCACATAAAAGCCGAGTATATTAAAATATTTAATTGCGTCCACTCCTGCAAATTGTTGTATCATACTGCAAATATAACTTTCGACAATCAAACCTATGAGTATATAGGAGCCGTATCTTTGCAGGAAAATTCTCACCCTGTTAAAAGGACTGGTTAAAGCTTCTACAACCCTGAAGCCGTCAAGCGGGTTAAGCGGCAACAAGTTAAATACGAATATTGTAAGCCCAAAGGCGTAAATTTGCATTGGAACATAATAGAGAAACTTTGCAAGATATAAAAGCGCTTTGTGATCCATTAAATATTCGATATTCATTTGTATGACGTATCGGAATATTATGAGCGCAATCGGATAGCAAATAAACGAAATGATATAGTTTGTAATTACTCCGGCAACAGCCGTCGTGAACAACCCTTTTTTATATTTTCGGAAGTTGTTCGGATTAATAGGCACGGGTTTCGCCCAGCCGAATCCCGTAAACGCGCAGAGCAAAAAGCCGACTAAATCAAAGTGTTTTACGGGATTCAAAGTGAGTCTGCCCGTAAGTTTCGCAGTCCAATCACCGTTTTTATAGGCGGCAAAGGCATGCGCGTATTCATGGGGAACAAGCACAAATAAAATCGCTATAACCGATGCTAATAAAGTAATTATGTAATCTATCATTTTAAATATTCCGGAACAACGTCGTTTCTTATAATGTCATCGTAAGTTTGGGGTTTTACTATATATTCAGCTTTACCGTCTTTAACGAGGATTGCGGCGGGAATAAAGTTTCTGTTATAGTTACTTGCCATAGAATAATTATAAGCGCCCGTCGATAGGACAGCCATAATATCGCCGCTCTCGGCTTTCGGAAGAGAGACGTCCACCGCTATCAAATCCCCGCTTTCGCAACATTTGCCTGCAACAGACACTTTCTCCGTGCAGGGTTCGCTTGCCCTGTTTGCAAGCATAACCGTGTATTTTGATTGATACAGCGCGTATCTTGGATTGTCAAACATTCCGCCGTCAACCGCAACGTATTTTTTAATTCCCTTAATATCTTTAATTGCCCCTACGGTATAAAGCGTAATCCCAGCTTCGCCAATAATCGAGCGGCCCGGTTCTATTACAAGGAAAGGCTCATTCAATCCATGCTCCTGTGCCTTTTCTTTTACCGCGTTTATCAAACTTTTAAGACAATTTTCATAATCGCTTAATTTTAACTTGGGATCTTCGTCATTATACCATATTCCGAAACCGCCGCCTATGTTAAGCGTATCGGACTCAAAGCCCGTTTCTTTTTTTATAATAGCTATAAAGTCCATTACTTTACGTGCCGCAATTATAAATGATTGTGTTTCAAATATTTGCGAACCGATATGGCAATGAAAACCGCGTAAGCGCAGATTCTTTTTTGACAAAACGTATTCGGTGATACTTTGCGCCGCCCCGTCGGAAACGGAAAATCCGAATTTGCTGTCCGTTCTTGCCGTCTGGATAAATTCATGCGTATGCGCTTCCACGCCAGGATTAATCCTTATGAGCACGTTCTGAATAATGCCGTTTTGCTGTGCAAGCTCGTCAACCATATCAACTTCACGATACGAATCGAGAACGATAGTCCCTATTTTATTATCGATTGCAAGTTTAAGTTCATGTGGAAGTTTATTGTTTCCGTGCATATAAATTTTCGAAGAATCAAATCCGGCTTTAATCGCAGTATACAGTTCTCCGCCCGAAACAACGTCAACGCCTATTCCTTCACTTTGAGCTATAGCATAAACGGCCATACAAGAAAACGCTTTAGAGGCGTAAACAACAAGTCCGTTACTTTTATAGAATTTTTCTATGGTATGTTTATAGACGCGCATCATATTTCTGATATGCGCTTCATCAAAAACATAGACAGGTGTGCCGTAAATTTTTGCAATTTCAACGGCGTCCATCCCGCCAATTTCAAGATGCCCTTTATTGTTTACTTTTAAAGTATCTCTTTCGTTCATACTTTCCTCTGAAAAGATTTATATTCATTTTATCAAAACGTGCAAAAATAGTCAAATACTTTATTTATCACCTTAAAATAATTTGCAAACAACTTCAATACCTTTTATACGCCAACGGTAAGAGAAAAAATTTATCATGAAATAAATAAAACTAAGACATTTTTAAAAGAATTTCCACATCAAAAATCAAATTAAAAAAAGCGCTTAAACATACTTGTTCATGCGCTTTTTGTTTAGGTTTGTAGGCTCAGCCTAAATTTTAATGCTTTAATTCTCTTAAAAGTTATAGTTCAATCTCTCGTTTTATTTTTACTTTAAATTACAATTTTCTATTATAATGCCCAGTTCTCGGAAATGTTTACGAAGTTATCGCCGAAGCCTGCTTTTTTAACATCTTCCGCCGATACGATATTAACAGTATCGCACAATATTCCGTCGCGATAAACTTCTATTTGCCCGACAACCTGTCCCTTTGCTATCGGTGCCTTAACTTTATAAGCCGTTATATTATGGGTTATTTCAGGAGTTTTGTCGATACCCGAAAATACATAACAGTTGCGTTCGGGGCATACGGCAAAACTACGTTTTTTGCCGCCACTTACCGCAAACTCGTCATTCAAAGTTACGTCTTTGTCCAAAACTATTTTATTTTTGTAGTTTGCAAAGCCGTAATCGAACATATTAATTGTCGATGAAAATCTATCATCGCTGCTGTCCGCACCCAGTATTGCGGAAACCAGACGTAAATTATTCTTTTTTGCCGTTGCCGCAAGACAGAAGCCCGCTTCGTTTGTAAAGCCTGTTTTGCCGCCGTCGCACGGCGAATATTTGCGTATAAGCTTATTTGTGTTGGTCATAGAAGTCGAACGGTTGTCGGGGTGGGCAAAATCTTCCAACCAAATTTTACTGTATTTAAAATAACTTTCATAACTCAAGAGATTTTTGAACATAACGGCAACGTCCTTTGCGCAAGAATACTGCGTATCCTTCGGAAGTCCCGTACAGTTTGCAAACAGCGTATCGTTACAGCCGAGTTCAGCCGCCTTTTTATTCATATGCGCAACAAAACTTTCTTCGCTGCCGGCAACCGTTTCCGACATTGCCACACAGCTGTCATTTGCCGAACATACTACTATGCTTTTGAGTAATTGATTAACCGAATATTGGCAGTTTGCGCCTAAAAATACTTGTGAACCGCCCATACCGGCGGCGCGTTCGCTCACCGTGACCATATCGTCAAGCGATATTTTTCCCTCGTCCACCGCATCGAGGCATATCGTTAAAGTCATAACTTTACAAACACTCGCAATGGGCATTCTCGCCGTTTCGTTTTCTTTATATATACATTCCCCCGAACCGAAGTCCATAAGATAAGCCGCCTTGCATCCATTTACAAGTGAATTTTGTTTTGCGGCAGGCAGAGGTTTAAAACCGTAAGCCGTAGAAGTGCCCGCGATAATGCAAGCCGTTCCGAGTAAAGCAATCAATTTTTTCATACAATTATTATGCGTGAAAAAACTCTAATTATACGATAACGATTATAACCCTGAAAACTATATTTACGAGCAAAACGAGAATTAACGTATTAATGAGGGCAAAAGCCGCAGGAAGAACAAAACAGTATCGTTTATCTATTACTTTACAAAGTTCTACAGTTAAAAAGCATAAGACAAGCGATGCAAAAGATGCAGGGATAAAAACGATCACCGCTACCGTTATCCCTCCGAATGCGTTCATTCCTATAAGTATACAGGTATATACCGAAAAATAAATACCCCTTATAAAAACCAGTATTAGCGAAATGTACTTGAACCGCGTAAAATAACCGATTACAAAAAATAGATACAGATAAAATACTTCACTCAGTATGTGAGTAAAAATGAGTTTTGAATTTTTAAAATTAAATACATAATAAATATAGTTTGAAGTAAATTCCTTAAAGTAAATGTTAATATTCACAAGTTTAAATAGTACTATGCCACATATAATTGAACATATAAGCGCAATTATACAAGCTGATAAATACTTTTTATCGCACTTGTATCCTTTTAAAGAAAAATTCCTCATATACAATTATATGAGGAATTTTTCTTTAATATGAACTTAACATTTTATCGATACCTATTCCGTATCCCCTTGTCGGATCGTTAATGAACACATGGGTTACCGCGCCTATTAGTTTGCCGTTTTGCACTATGGGGCTTCCGCTCATTCCCTGCACAATTCCGCCTGATTTTTTGATAAGCTCTTCATCTTCGATTTTAATAACAAAGTTTCTGTTGTCTTTATTTCCTTTGTCAACTTTAACGATAGATATGTCGTATTTTTTCGGCTGATTTCCATGAATTGTGGTGTAAATACATGCCTTACCTATTTTCACGTCTTCAATTGACGCTTTTTCAATTTTGATAAGTTTCGAAGCGTCAAAGTTTTTTGAAAGGTCACCGTATATTCCGCAGCCGCAATTAACTTTGGCTTCGCCTATTACGTTGCTGTTTTCAAACGCTCCGCGCAGTTCGCCGGGTGTTCCCTTTATTCCTCTTTTAACCTCATAAACTACACAACCGAAAACTTTTCCGCCGCTTATATTCACTATGTTATTTTTAGCGTCCGCAACAGGGTGTCCGAGTGATGCAAATTTTTTATTTGATTTATCGATATAAGTTACTGTTCCGATGCCGTTAATTGTGTCTTTAACAAGCACGCCCAAACGCTTGACTCCTGTCGTCAGATCTTTGGCAGGCTGACAATCGAAATTCATGAGCTCGCCGTCTCTGATAACCGTTATGCGGTACTTTTTATAATTCTCAGCAAGTATGCCGTTTATGTCCGCAGATTTTCTTACGTCTTTATCGTTGATTTTATCAATTACGTCTCCGGTTTTAATGCCGCAATCTCTTGCGGGCGATTTCATTCCGTCCGGCGTAATAACGTCGCAAATTCCTATAACTTCAACTGTCGTAGTATTTAATGTAAATCCGGCGGGAAACCCTCCGAGATACAGCGTCTGTGTTTCAGCCGAAGCGCATAAAGCCGTCGAAGAAAACACACAGATGAGTAAAATTACAAATACTAACAGTGTTTTTAAAATATTTTTTCTTGAAAGCATAACAGTATTGTGTGCAACACAACTGTTAATATTCAAAAAAACGGCGGTAAAAATACCGCCGTTTTAACTATTTTCTAAATTGCGCGATAAGCTCGTTTGCGTTTATCCTCGCAGCCTCAGAATCCTTGCCGCCTCCCGTCAACCGTATGACTTCGTCTATTTTTTGTTCCGAAGTTAGCTTTTTGACCTTAGTTACCGTTTTACCTTCATGCTCAACCTTATAAATAAGGTATTGCGCATCACTTGCCGCGCAAACCTGCGGAAGGTGCGAAACTGCAAGAATTTGGGTACTTTGGGAAATATTTAAAAACTTCTTTGCAACCGTTCCCGCCGTATAGCCGCTTATACCCGCGTCTATTTCGTCAAAAATATATGTTGAAATTCCATTCAAGTCTTTTAATTGTGTTTTAATCGCAAGCATAAACCTGCTCATTTCACCGCCGCTTATGACCTTGTTCAACGGTTTCAACGGTTCGCCCTTATTTGCCGAAAATTCAAAACAAATTTCATCAGAGCCATCAATCGATTGCAGATTTGCCGTATTTTTATCGTAAGCCTTAAACGATACGTCAAACTGCGCGTTAGGAATATTCAAATCTTTTAACTGCTCTTCAACATTTTTACAGAAAGCCGCACATGCCTGCTTTCTGGTTTTAGTAAGTTCAAGGCATAAAGCATAAATTTTTTCGTTGCATTCGATTATTTTTGCCGTAAGCCTTTCGATTTGAGCCGCACTGTCGGATATAGCTTCATATTCCTTTCGTGCCTTGTCTTTGAATTCGAGTATTTCTTCCTCATCGGCGCCGTACTTCTTTTTCAGTAATTTTATCAGCGTAAGCCTTTCGTCTACGTGTTCCGCTTCCGCACCGTCAAACACAAGACTGTCGGCAACGTCGGACAGGGTATCCGATATATCGGAAATTTCGGCGCCGACGCTTTCCAACCTACTTCTTATTTGTTCGTAGCTTTCGTCTATATTCGAAATTTGATTTATCAGTCTTTCTGCGGAAACTATTCCCTCACAGCAACCGCCGTCATCGTTTAAAATGCTACGCGCGCCATTTATCGCCGACATAATTTTTTCAACGTTCAAAAGAACGTTCTGTCTTACCTTCAGCTCTTCGAACTCTCCGACTTTTATGTCTGCGTTTTCAATTTCATTAATCTGGAAAGCAAGCAAATCGAGTTTTCTTGCGCGCTCCGACTCATCGCCGCCCAACGCGGCAATTTGCTTTTTATATGAGTTTTTCTCCGATATTAATGCGGAAAGCTCTGCTTTTAGAACTTCGGCTTTGCTTCCGCACAAACCGTCAATAACCTTCAACTGATTGTATTCGCTTAAAAGAAAAAAGTGCTCGCTTTGTCCGTGCACGTCCACAAGATGTTGCGTTACATTTTTAAGCATTGCCGCCGTAACGGTATTTCCGTTAATTTTGATTGTACCCTTACCGTCCACAGAAAGCCTGCGCGTTATAATAATGGTCCCGTCGCTTTCTATGTCGTATTCTTCAAGCGCCTTTATTGGCTCCGAATGCTTGTCAACTATAAATTCGGCGCGGACAATAGCCTCGTTTTCGCCGTATCTTATCATTGAGCGGTCGGCTTTACTTCCGAGAACGAAATTAATGGAATCGAGTATTACAGATTTACCCGATCCCGTTTCCCCCGACAGCACGTTAAGCCCGTCGTCAAATTCTATATCAGCTTCGGAAATCAAAGCTACGTTTTTCACGCATAACCTTGCAAGCATTAAATTATGTACTCTCTCAATTTATCGGCAATTCTCGCCGTGTTTTCGTTTGTGTCAACGACGATTAAAAGCGTGTCGTCACCCGCTATACTTCCTATAATTTCTTTAAACTGTAAGGAATCCACAAATACGCCTGCCGTTGAGCCGTTTCCGCGTAAAGTCTTTATAACTATAATATTATTTGCAAAATTTATTGTCTGAACACATTCGCGAAATAGGGTGCGGATTTTTCCGTTCACCGAATCGTCTTCACTTTCAAGGCATGCGTATCTGTATTTCTTTTCTGTGCCGTTTACTTTGTAAAGTTTCAGGTCTTTGATATCTCGTGAAATTGTAGCCTGCGTAACGTTAAAATTCAGCTTATTTAATTCGGCGCAAAGCTCTTCCTGCGTATCGATTTCCTTTAACGTAATTATTTCCAATATTTTTTGCTGTCTTGCGTTCCTGTGCATTATTTACTCCAAATATTAAGTTTTAATAATAATTTTTTGAAAAAATCGTTATCGTTACGGGTTATAAACTCCGCATAACGGTCTGCTTTTTTTATAACTACTATTGCGCCTTCCGTTAATTCGCCAATTATTCTGCCGTCAATTACGATATTGAGCGGAGTTCCGTTTTCCGTCTGGTAAATTTTAAGCACGGAATCGTCGCTGTAAACTACTGGGCGGGAATGAAGCGAATGGGCACAAATCGGCGTCATAATAAATGCTTTTAAATCCGGCGTCATAACCGAACCGCCCGCTGCCAGCGAGTACGCCGTAGAACCCGTCGGCGTACTGACGATTATACCGTCGGAAGTAAAATTATCGACTGTAGAACCGTTTATTTCCGCGCGAAGGTCAACCGTATTTGAAAATCTATTGCCGCTTGTACTGCGTTGTAAAACAACATCATTCAATGCATAATAAGTTTTTTCGCCTACTTTGATTTCAAGCATACTGCGGTTTTGAGTTTGATAATTTCCGTTGCAAATCAAAGAAACCGCTTCGTCCGTATTTTCAAGCTCGGTCTCAGCCAAAAAACCGAGATGCCCGCAATTTATTCCCAGAATTTTTATTTTGCGTTTTGCGCACTCGGAAGCGATTGCCAAAATAGTGCCGTCGCCGCCGAGTACAAATATTACGTCAAGTCCGTCAAGGTCGTCAAAGCCGTTGACCTTCTTACAGATTAAGCCGTGTGCTTTAAGTGACTTTGAAATTTCATCTACGCGCGCGCTTTTTTCCGTAAGATACTTTTTATTGAAATAAATTCCCACCTTCATTATTCATATTATAAATCTTTTTATACAAATATGCAAATAAAAAAGTCTGTAAATTCACTATAATTTGACAGACTTTAATAAATATTCAATTTCGCTTTTTACGTTTGACGACTTGCAAAACATAATAAGATACTCTAAGTTTTTACCCTGAACTATAGGCGCATTGGTAATTTTTTGCGGTTGTAGTCCGCAGCTTATAGCAAAATCGTAAATTTTTCTTATTACGGCTTCGTGAATTTTGGGGTCTTTGACAATTCCGTTTTTGCCCACTTTTCTGTTTTCGCATTCGAATTGAGGTTTAATGAGCGCTATTACCGTTGCACCTTCATCCAGGACTTTACTTACCCCACCTAATATATAAGTCAAAGAAATAAAGCTTACATCTATAACCGCACCGTCTAAAACTTCGGAAAAAAGACCTTTATTCAATTCACGTGCGTTGTAATTATCTATTACTACTACGTTTTCTTTGTTCAGCCTTTTATCAAGCTGGCTTTCGCCTACGTCAATACAGTAAACTTTTTTTGCTCCGTTTTGCAGTAGGCAATCGGTAAAGCCGCCGGTGCTTGCACCTATATCGGCAAAAATTTTATCCTGAGGCGAATAGCCGAAATCTTTTAGGGCTTTGCTCAATTTAAATCCGCCTGCCGAAACAAAATTTTCTTCAGCCTCAATAAATTGAATATCATCGCCGGGCTTAACGTTATATGACGGCGAAACAGTTTTACCGTTCACTATTACAAGTTTTTTGATTACCGCTTCGGCGGCTTTGGTTCTTGAACCGTATTTTTCGGAAAGGAATTTATCTATCCGCATTTTCAATATACCTGAAAATTGCTTCCTCGCTAACGCCGAACTCGCACATAAGCTCGTTTACACCGCCCTGCGGAATAAATTTATCTTCATACGCAAAGTTTTTCAAAATCTTGTTTTTATCGGAATAAAAAGCGTCCAGCATTGCTCCTAAGCCGCCTAAAAGCATATTATCTTCCACTGTTACAATATATTTTTCTTTTATTTCATCAAGCATTTCATAGTCGAGCGGTTTAACAAAACGCGCATTAATTACGCTCACTTTTATTCCTTTATCAAAAAGACGCTGTGCGGCGGCAAGTGAAATTGTCACCGCCCTTTCACCGCTCGCGATAATTGCAAATTTAGAGTCGCCGCTGCACATCTTTTCCCATTTGCCCAAAACTATTTCAGACTGCATTTTAAAAATATTCTTGCACTCTCTGGGATACCTTATTGCAAGAGGCGCATTAAAATTGACGCTGAATTCAAGTATAGCTTCAAATTCTTTAACGTCCTTCGGCGAGGCAATAGTAAGGTTTGGAACCGAACTTAAAAAAGATAAATCAAACACGCCTTGATGAGTTTCACCGTCGGATCCCGATATTCCCGCCCTGTCTATACATATTGTTACGGGTAAATTCTGGCTGCAAATATCTAAAACTATTTCGTCATAAGAACGCTGTAAAAAGGTTGAATAAACGGCGTAATACGGTTTAATCCCTTCCGTAGCCAAAGAAGCGCACAAAATAGTGGCGTGTTCCTCGCATATCCCCACGTCAATAGAACGCTCCGGAAATTTTTCAAAAAATTCCGCAAGTCCCAACGACGAGGTCATTGCCGCAGTAACAGCGACTATATTTTTATTTTTTTCAGCCAAAGCTGTCAATGTTTTGCCGAGTACCTGTGAATATTCTATTGAAACGCTGTCAGAGCTCGATATAGATATGCCGTGCGTAGCTTCGGGGTTCTCTTCGCAAAATTCGTAGCCTTTACCCTTTTTCGATAACACATGAAGTATCACCGATTCCGTTTTGAGCCTTTCTTTAACTTCTTTAAGTTTTTCAATCATCTTTGCAAGGTCGTTGCCGTCATACACACCGTCGTACGCAAAACCAAACCTTTCGAAAATTTTTGCATGCTTATCGCGCTTTATATTATGTTCGTCACTCGCGCTTAAAATTTCAAGATACTCGTGCATACTGCCGACGGTCGGCGCAATCGACATTCCGTTATCGTTTAATATAACGAGAATGCGCGTATTGAGTAATCTTAAACTGTTAAAAGCCTCGTAAACAAGCCCGTTGTTGAATGAGCCGTCCCCTATCACCGCTATAACGTCAAAATCTTCTCCCTTGACGTCGCGTGCTTTTGCTATGCCGAGAGCCGCCGATACAGAAGTTCCCGCATGCCCCGTATTATAATGGTCATAAGAGCTTTCTTCTCTCTTCGGGAAACCGGAAATTCCGCCTTTCTTACGAAGGGACTCGAATTTATCAAATCTTCCCGAAAGCATTTTATGGGTATAACACTGATGTCCGACGTCGAAAACGAGTTTATCTTTCTGGAAATCGAACACATAATGCAAAGCAACCGAAAGTTCTACGGTTCCCAGATTTGAGGATAAGTGTCCTCCGTTTCTGAAAACCGTAGAAATAATTTTCTGCCGCACCTCTTCGCACAGAGCGCTAAGTTGCGGCAGAGACATTTTCTTTAATTGTTCGCCCGTAATATTTTCAAGCATTACTTTTCCTTCTTAAAGAATGTTGTGAATTTTGCAAATCCGAAAACTATACGTTTGTTATATTTAATTGCAAAGTGCTTAAAAATAGCCTTTCCGCCTACGGTAAGCGCACCTATTACCGCGCTTACGCCAATCGACACCACTATTTCGTAAACCGAGCCCGTCATTGCAAAGTGCACGATTAGCGCCGTGCCTGCCGCACCGCTGACTATACCGCAAATATCGCCGATAACGTCCGCAAAAATACTGCTAAGTTTTGTTGCGTTACGGCAAAAGAAAACCGAACGTTTTGCGCCTTTTATCTTTTTTGCCGCCATTGCGTGGAACGCTTCGGGATTGCACGAAATAATCGCGTTTGCCAAGACGTCGCAGGAAATATTGACAATAAGCAATACGATAAGCACAATAACGCAAATATATGCCGGACTGTTTTTAACCGAAATTTCCGTTAAAAAACTGAATAATACCGTCAAAGCAAAAGAAAGCAACAGAACTTCAAGTCCCCAAGCGAGCCATGCGGGTATACGCTTCTTCTTTTGCTTTTTCTTGTTTTTGTTCTTTTTCTGATTTAAACTGTCGCTACTGTCCATAATGATTATTCTAATTAAAAATAATACGCACTGCCGCGTGCGTAAAAAATAATAATATAGTGGTTTATATTAAATAAACTTTGCGGTTTAAGGTTCGGTCGGATTTCCCTCATAACTCACTTCCCGTCGCCGTAGAAGCAGTTTCCTTTTCAGAGTCAGAATACGTTAAGTATCACCGAATCGCCACTGAATCCACACTGTAATCTCTAATATAAAATCAGTCTAGAAGCTTTCCTTGACAATCACCACTGAGCTAATCCTCTTTTGCAAATAACAATTTCAAATGGCAATAGACACCCGTCGTATGGCCATACGAACGGTAGTCGTAAATCCATTATCCGCTGTTTTCACGCAAGGCAGGCTACTCTGTACCAAGCTTTCGCCTGATAGCAGGTTTATACCGACAAAAATAATTTTTGCCGGCCTCCACGGTAAATGGGTTAGGCTGCGGTATGCCGTTACCAAGCTCCCATAAACCTTTACTCCCAGCATTCACCCACTTTTGGCAAAAGCAAGCAAACACCAGAAACTTCATCGATATGCCCTTTAACGGTATTTTACCCCCGTCTTCGTATCAATGGAGACTGACTAGAATACTGCACCACTATACTAATTGAAATAATTCTACCATAAAATACACTAATTGTCAATAAAAATTATTTAATTCTTTGCCGCACGAAGTTTACCAGCTGCCGCAAAAACAAAACGTCGCCCTCAAAGCGTTCCAGCAATCCTTCACATCTGTCGGTAAGTAAATCGGCTTTCAGTTTGCTTCCGTCAAGCCCGTAAAGCCTTACCCCCGTATACTTACCTTCTGTTTTGTCTTTGCCGATACTTTTGCCAACGCTTTCAAAGCTGCCTTCAACGTCGAGAATATCGTCTGTAAGCTGGAAAAGACAGCCTAACTCGTGTCCGAAAGTATTAAGCTCGGAATAATATTTGCCTCCGCACAGTATACTCGGCACGACAGTCGCCGCCATAAGCAATTTTGCCGTTTTATTTTCGTATATGAAATTAAGCGTATCCTCTTCCACGTTTTTGTCGTTTTCGTGCAATAAATCCGCCGCTTGTCCGGCAATCATTCCGTTGATACCCGCACAGTCGCAGATGTATTTTGCGGCGGAAACATATTCGTTTCCCTTAAAACATTCACCAAATAAAACTGAATATGCGGTATTCAAAAGTCCGTCACCGGCAAGAACGGCGTAGCTCGCCCCGAAAACTTTATGGTTTGAAAGTTTCCCACGACGGTAATCGTCGTTATCCATCTCCGGCAAATCGTCGTGAATAAGTGAATATGTATGAATCAGCTCTAAGGCGAGTGCAAAATTCAAAAGCTTTTCGTTTGGAACGTTTAAAAGCTCCCCAACAGCCAACATTAGCACGGGTCTTATCCTCTTGCCGCCGAGTTGCAGACTGTATTTCAAACTATCGTTAAATTTGCCGGGTTCGCACTTTAATCCGTTACAGAACCGCTCGAGAACGATTTCGAATTTGCGTTTATAATCTTCGTATCTCTCGTCGAAATCCGTCAATTTCTACTCCTTACCGCCGCAGTATATGTGTTATACAAAAGCATCGTTATAGTCATGGGACCTACGCCTCCCGGTACGGGCGTTATATAGGAACACTTTTCTTTAACGGCTTCATAATCTACGTCGCCGCATAGTTTTCCGTTTTCGTCGCGGTTCATTCCCACGTCTATAACCACCGCTTCGTCCTTAACCATATCGGATTTGATAAATTTCGCTTTACCTATTGCCGCAATCAGAATATCGGCTTCCAGACATTCGGCTTTAAGATTCGCCGTTTTGCTGTGACAAACGGTAACTGTAGCGTCAGCATTAAGCAGAAGCATAGCCATAGGCTTACCGACAATGTTCGATCTTCCTATGACAACCGCCTTCTTCCCGCATACGGATATGTTTTCGTGCTCCAACATTTTCATTATGCCGTTAGGCGTACAGGATGTAAGACATTCGTTATTTTGACTCAGCATGCCCAAATTTTCAGCAGAAAAGCCGTCCACGTCCTTTTCTACCGGTATAAGCTTTAAAATTTTTTCGCTGTCAAAATGTTTAGGCAATGGCAGTTGAACCAGGATTCCGTTTATACTGTCATTCGCCGCAAGTTCACAAATCAACTCTTCGAGCTCTTTTTGCGGAGTTTCTTCAGGAAGATAATAAGCGAAAGATTTTATTCCAACCTCTTCGCACGCCTTGATTTTATTGCGGACGTAAACCTGTGAAGCCTGATTATCTCCAACCATCACGACCGCAAGACCGATTTCTGCGGCATATCTGCGTTTGTATTCGTTTACGCAGTTTTTAATATTCTGCCGCATTTCTACGGCAATTTTTTTTCCGTCTATAATTTTATACATTTGCAGACTCTCTTAAAATTTCCGCCAAAATGCCGCTAACGAAAGACGCACTCTTGGCAGACGAATATTTCGAAGCAATGTTTGCAGCCTCGTTAACCGAAACCGTTTGGGGAATATCGTCGTGGTATTTGATTTCCGCAAGCGCAATCAACAAAACGCTTCTGTCGGCGGGGAACAGTCTCGATTCCGGAAACAGCTTCGAGCGACTGTCGATAATACGCGAAAACTCTTCACCGTGTTCCTTTACGGATTTTAACACGCTTTCGCAATAAGCTATATCGTTTTCGTCCAATTTTTCCGCTTTATAAATCGCTTTTTTAAAGCTGTCGTCTTCAATCGGATTGAACTGGGTTGAAAATACTATTTTAAATAATGTTTCTCTTGCAACGGTTCTCATAACTCTCTCTTTAAATACAAATATTCCCTTAAAAAACTTTAAGGGAATAACGTAATATTTACAATGCCGAATTTTCGGGTGAATTTACGTCCTGAATATGAACGTCAACCTTCGCAACCTTATATTTCGTCATCGACTCGACGTTGTGTTTTATAGACTGTTGAATTCTGAAAGCCAGCGAAGGAACGTTATAACTGCTGTCCACTTTTACGCTTATATCGGCTATAATTCCCTGCTTATCGAAATTCAACCTGACGCCTTTGTTTTTCGTATTCAGAAGCGAAACTCCGTCTACTTCTCCTATCGCCAACGCTACAATACCGCTGACTATATTAGAATTATACGTTACTTTTCCCTTCTGAACGGAAGTAGGGTCATGCCTGAAATGTGCCATAATCTTCTCCTTATCGTTAGTATAACACAGTTTTTTTAATTTTGCAACTTACAAATTTAAATTTGTGAGTAAACTGGCATAATTATTATGTTCAAAGGGTCTACGTCCGCCTCTTCGGTAAGGCAGGTATAAATTTGAAGCGCAGTCTGCCTATCTAGTTCGTTGGAATTTATAAATACGTTTACGTTTTCAGAATCAACACCGATAGATACAACCGCATCGCTGAAACCCTTTGATTTGATCATGGTTTCGAGTACGAGCTCTTTTTCCATAATTCCCACTATCTTCATTTTGAGGTTTACCGCTTCGGTATACTTTTCGCTGCCTTCGTCATACAGTGATATTACGCTGTCAATCTGAAGAAGTTCTTCGCTTCTCGTAGTTGTTCTCTCGGAACGGTAAGTCGAGAAATAGTTTGCCGTAGCAACAGCCGAATCGCCGTTTGCGATTCTGTTTTTGGCAAGCAAAACGTTAAGGACCGCCGTTAACGCGAGTAAAAATACGAGTGATGACATTACGATGATCTTTTTCTTTTTAGACATAAATTTCTCCTTATACAGTCATTGAATAAATTGCTATAATTTTTCTGTCTATATTAAGCGCCGTCGAAACCGCGTTTAATATATTGCTTCTCGTCATGATATTATTTGCTCCCTCGCAAACGATAACGACGCCCATAATTTGCCCGTCGTTCTCCGTAATCATAACGTCAGTGTTGCCTACTCCTTCGATATTCCTTAATATTCCCGTAAGCTTTACCTCAGTATCGCTTTTTTCGGCACTGGCGGAGGAACTTCCGGAAGACGATTTTTTACCTTTGTTAATAAAGTAAACGGTACCGATCAGTATTACGATAAGCAAAACGACGATAATTATTTTTTTATTTTCTTTCACGTAATCAATTACTTTTCGCATATACTGTTATATTTATATAACCGAGCTTGACCAAATATTCGTAAATTTCATTAATTTTTTCATTTTCTTCGTTTAATTGTACGTTTACTTCTGAAACTTCAAATTTTCCTTCATTATATTTCACCGTAACCAGACACTCGCACTCCTGCCCAAATTCTTTCAATAATAGCTGTTCCAGTTGCTTACTTTGATTATCCGTATAAACCCCACAAATATATTCATAATCGTACATAAGCGAATTCACCGCAGACGAATCTATTTTAAAAATTCCCGTAATCGGGCGGATCAGCACGAAAATGCAGACCATACGCATTACGAAAACTATTGTCTTATTCAGTTTTCCTTCCGGTATTATAAGCGACACTATGACCGACAGAAATATTACGGCCGCCGCAGAAAGTAAATAGGCTTTCATATAAAACTGTTTGCCGAATTTATAATTAACATTATTATAAGAGAATACATAAACGCAACCGTCAGAAGTCCAGCAAGAAAAAACTCAACGTCCTTAGAAAGGTCGGAAAGCAGTGAAAAAAGTGTGTTTTCCCCTATCGGCTGAACAACCGCGCCGACAAGCTTCAATAATAGGGAAAAGGCGATTAAAAGAATAATCGGACCGATTAATTCGAATAAAAGCAACACAAGTCCGCACATACCAACCGAACTTTTAATTAAAAGTCCGGCGGAAGTAAGCATATCGAATCCGCTTGATAAAAAATTTCCGACGATAGGCACCGAATTGCTGACTACATATTTTGTAGCTTTAAACAGAATTCCGTCAAACAACGACGACGCGGAGCTCTGCATTGTTATGAATATACTGAATACCGTTACAGTAATACCTATTACCCATTTCATAATGCTTTTAATGAGCGCCGTAACCCCTGTAAAAGACATCTGCGTATTGAGTTTTGACATAAAGTTCAAAACGATTACAGCTATTGCTGACGGAAAAATAAATCCGCTAACCAATTCGATAGCTCCGCTTGACAGAAATATTGCAGAAGGTTGATAAATTGCCGCCGTGCTTGTCCCTCCCGTTAACACCGTCAGGGTCGCAAGAATGGGAGTTATTATTTCTATCTGCTTTTTGACGCTTTGGATACATGAAATACAGTCAGAGGCTATACCTACAAGCATAGAACCGATAATCAGTATAATCAGCGAATAGCAGGCTAAATGCACGATTTTCGAAGTGGATTTACCCATTATACTGCCTTCCGCCGCACTCACTACAGCTGAAAGCAACGCAATCGCCGTAATTTCGGCAAATGCGGGAATAAGCGACATTACATTTTTGAATATTACCGAAAACAATTCGCTTATATATCCGCCGTAATCGGTCTTTAAGTCGCCGTGAATAAGATATTCTACTATCTCTTTTGCCGTGTCTCCGTAATTAAATAAATAACTGTCCGAATGTTCATCGAGATATTTTTGAAGTTCGGACAAGTCAAGGTCGTCCAAAAGGTCGGAAATATTTGTGTTCAGTTCTTCCCTTCCGTCTTTTTCGGAAACGGCCGTGATACTTCCAAATACGACAACCACAACCATGCAAACCAAAAGAAAGATTAACAGGAAAAGACGCTTTTTTATACTAATTCTATAAGCGACACGATTATTTTGTATGTACTGTTTAGTATCGGAACGGATACTACGAAGATTATTATTTTTCCGCATAACACCAGCTTGTCCGCTATACTTTCAAATCCAAGTTCTTTAACCGAACCGGCGGTCAGTTCAACAAGGAAGCCGATACCGATAATTTTGAAAATTATTCTTATTATTTCATTGTCGATACCCGCGCCTTCGGTAAAAGATTTAATAAACTCGACGCTCTGCGATAGGTAATCAAAAGCATACAGAAACATTATGATACCGCCGGCAGTAAGACATAGCGGCACCAATCCCGATTTGTGATTTTTTAACACCAAAGCGCATACGGCGGTAATTACAGCAATGCAGCAAAGCCTGAAAACGTACATCAGAAAATATCGAATAGCTGGCGGATTTGCGAGAACAAATCGGCAATCATTGAAATTACTACTGTCAGCACAATTATCAATCCCACAAGGCTGACAAGCGTAGCTATATCATCCCTGTCTGATTTTTTCAGCACCTGACAGATTATAGTAACTATTATGCCAACGGCTGCAATTTTAAAAATAATACTTATATCCATTATGCCAGCAGGACAGCCACCATTACTCCGATTAAAAAGAAAATTTTAACGTACAGCGAACTGTATTTCTTATAATCGGAAAAGCTATCTTCCTTATATTTTTTTAAAACCGATTTGCGTTCGGAAAGATAATCTATTTGCGAAAGAGCATCGGTTTTGCCGAGATTTTCAAGATAATCGTTCACAATTTTTCCGTCGTTTCCGCTCAAAACGTTTTCACCGTTCAAAATCTTAGGCATATACTTAAACGGCTCGGCGATTTTATCCATTGACGATCTTGAAAATTTTAAGGTGAGAATAAGCTGTTCGTTGAATTCGTACAGCTCGGAAAAGACCGACATTCTCTTTTTCTTATTTGCCGAAAGAAATATTCCCAGCGAAGTCGTCAGCGCAACGACAGCCAACAGTATTAAAATTTTTATCATATATTATAGGTTTGCCGCCGATACTTGTCAGCTTCACGAAAAACTCGAACGGCATTTTTTGTAGCAAAGTTTTATCGCAAAAATGCGAAGAAGCTATAACGCATATGCCGCAGTCGGAAGCAAATTGCACTGCATATATGTCCTCTTCACCATATAATTCGTCTGTTATTATAACGTCGGGCTTCATTGCGCGTATTGCGCTTGAAATGGCGCTTTTTTTGTTATGACAGCGGATTACGTCTACACGCTTCCCTAAATCGAAGCCGTTACCCTCTCTGTCTATTGCGGCAATTTCATTTCTTTCGTCAAATACAAGAATGTTTAGATTTCTGTTCGCGCTTAAATTTACCGTCAAATCACGGAGCATTGTCGTTTTACCCAAACCGGGCTTTGAATACAGCATAGTACTATGCAAATCGTCAAAAAATAAGTTTTCAATTAAGTATCGAGAGCATCCTTGCACATTGTGAGGAATTCTTATATTTAAAGACGTAATATTGCGGATTGTTTTAACCTCGCTTCCCTGAGTTACATACTCGCCTGCTATACCTATTCTTATTCCGTGTTTAACCGTAATAAACCCGCTTTTCATCTGTTCGGCATAGTCATAAATACATCCGCCCGTCGCGCGATTTATTATCGGTGCAATTTCACCGAAAACTATCGCGTTTTTGCTTTCGTCGGAAACACCTATCGCCGTTAAGTATTTGAATTCCCCTTTATATTCGACGCTTACGGGTTGCCCGCGTCTGAGCCTAATTTCCGAAATATAATTATAATTGAGATTAGACACCGCAGAACGCACGTCTTCGGGTAAAAAGGACAAACCCATACTTTAGCTTACTTATTAAAATCAAAAAATAGAACTTATTCAAAAGTTTTTAATTGATATATTAAAAATACTTGACTTATGTCGAATTTTGTCATAAAATGCAATTAAATTGCAGTATTGGTAATTAAAAAATAAGCTATGAAAAAACTTATATTTTTATTATTCTCTTTATTATCTGTTATAGCTCTTATCACACTAAGCACAGTGAGCTGCCAAGTAAAAAAGTCTAATACCGTAACTGAGACCGACGGCAATATTTACGGCGACTCGGAACTTTCCGACAATTTTTATAAAATTACATTTGTTGACGGCAATAAAGTGCTTGAAACACAAGTTATCGAGAAAGGGAAAACCGCCGCTCCTCTTTTCCCAAAAGAAAAAGTGGGTTATAATTTTATCGGTTGGCTTTGGAACGGATTACCTTTTGATTTCTCCAAGAACGTATACAGCAGCGCCGTACTCACCGCCGTTTGGGAACTTAATTATTATTCCGCCCATTTTATTGCCGACGATAAAATAGTGCACACCGAATATTTTACAGTCAAAGATACTTGCTTAAAAGAACCTGATGTACCCGAGAAACAATTTTATTACGGGTGTTGGGAAAATTATAAACTCGGCACGTCGGATATTAAAATTCACGCAATATACACGCCCATTGTCTACGAAATCAATTATTATGCGGATAACACGCACGTCACCACGCTTAAATATAGTGTAACCGACGTAGATTTCACAGAACCGAAAGTTCCTGAGATTTTCGGATTCGATGGTTATTGGAAGCTTGAAAAGGTTAATGGAAACACCGTAACAATGATAGCCGCTTATAAACCTAAGCAATTCACTGTAATTTTTAAAGTCAACGGGAAAGAAATTTCAATAAAAAATTATAGCTTCGGAGAAAAAGTTGAGGAACCTCAGCTTCCCCAAGTTGACGGCTACACGGCAAGTTGGCAACACTATGAATTGTCGGTAAAAGACATTACTGTTGTTGAAGCTGTTTACACTCCGATAACTTACTATGCCAAATTCTTTGTTAACGGAAAATTAGAACATACTTTTACTTTCAACGTCGAAAATAAAATTAACGAACTTCCGCCGGTTCCCGAACGTGAGGGCTATTCCGGCTGTTGGGAAGACTTTGATTTTGCTTTAAAAAATTTAATAATCAACGCAGTTTATACTCCGATAAATTATACCGCTACTTTCATCGCTGACAGCAAAACAGTTGCCGTAATTTCATTTAATATTGAAAATATGAATATTATTCCGCCACCGATAGCTCCCAAAGACGGTTATATTTGCAAATGGGAAAACTTTACGGTTGAATTGAAAAATTTTGAAGTTAACGCAATTTATACTCCCGCAAACAACGTCGGCTTTATATTCGAACTGACCGAAGACAAAAGCGCTTATTTGATTACAAATTATGTTGGACATGCTTCAAATATAGTTATTCCGCAATCATACAATAATCTGCCTGTAATCGGCATAGGTAAATATGCATTTAAAGAAAAATCAATTCAAAGCATTGAAATAAGCTCGGGAATAGAACAAATTCAGCACCACGCTTTTGAGAAATGTACCGAGTTGAAAAAAGTGACCATGTATTCGGTTAAAACAATAGAATCTTATGCTTTTGAAGGTTGCAGTTCTCTTGTTTCTATAAAACTACCCGAAAGTATGGAACTCATTTGCCCTTATGCATTCGAAAAATGCGCCGCTTTGGAATTTATGGAATTTGAAAAAGCCGAAGGCTGGTTTCTTATGCACAATCCCGATTCGGAAAAAATATCAATTAACAAAGACTACTTCTCTGACAGTGCTACAACAGCAAAGATCTACAAAAGCATAAGCACTTACTATCTTATTAACCGTAAAAGCTGAATGCTCGGAAGTTGCAGTTTATAAATTTTAAAAAATTTTGAATACCCTCGAAATTGGCTTGACAATAAAAATAAAATAATATAAAATCAATTATGCTTTAACCCAATGCACTCGTGGCGGAATTGGCAGACGCGCAAGACTAAGGATCTTGTGGGCGACCATGCAGGTTCAACTCCTGTCGAGTGCACCAAGACGAGCCTAAATTGAACCATAAGGAATGGTTCAATTTAGGCTTTTTCTATTTGTTTCGTTTGGTGTTTGTCAGATTGCAACGGCGGTTTATGCCGCGAAAGGCTATTGACAGGAATTGCGGTGTGTTAGGCTGTTCTTGCCAAAGGCAAACCAAAACCCGACTGGTGTCAATCCAGTCGGGTTGTAGCGTTTCGCCCCTATTTGCCTATATAACGCACCGCAAGAAAGGTTCCTGTCAATAGCACCTTGGAATAAATAGCCGTTGCGTTGTTTTCTTATACAATGTACGTTTCGATTGTCATTTCACGGTTTTGCTAATCTTCTTTGTTTTGTATTTTGTAGTGAAGATTACCGCAAGTCGAGTAAAATAAAAAGCCACGATTATCGTCATCGGGACTTGTTTTTATTGGGGAGTTAAAGTAAATTTCTATTTTGTCGTTATACAGCACGATTTCCTTTACAAGGAAGTTTATAAGCATTGGCATTTCCAACCGTAACGCTTGCTCGTAATATTGCCGTATATCGCTCTCCGTGAGTTTTACGGCGGTCTTACTGCGTTCTATGAGTATTTGCCGCTCTAATTGCTCCTGCTGTTTTTCAAGGTCGTGCAAACGCTTATTTGTGGTGTTGGAAGTAATACCGTTTTCAATCGCCGTTACAAGATTTTCCAACGTTCGGTCTATACGGGTCTTTTCATTGGCAAGCATTTTCAGATTTCCGTTTTTTTTCTTTGCTCTGCCGCCGTATAATTTCGGCTACGATAATATCAAGGCTTTGCGTTTCGGTCATACTTTGCACGATAGCGTTCGTAACAAATTCTTCTAAAAAGTCTTTCGGTATCTGCGTTTTGATACAGCCGTTATTGTCTTTTTTTCGTCCGATACACTTGTAATAACGCTTGACTTCGCCGTTACGCGCCGTGCCTGTTTCCGCGCTTATCGGTCTACCGCAATAACCGCATTTCACTTTGTGTCGCAACAAATAAACGGCTTTTATACTGCGCTTTCCGAATTTGTTTTTTTCTACTTTGGCGCGGACTTTGCTGTATGTATCGATAGATATAAGTTGCGGATAGATGTTGTCTATAATCTCGTCGCCTTTCGTATATGCGCCCGAATACTTTTCATTGCCGAGTATTCCGTAAACGGTATTGGGAGCAAACGGTTTGCCTTTGTATAAAATACCTTTTGCCGTAAGTTCGGCTATCATCGCTTTAACGGTAACACCCTTTGAATAGCAATCATACATAAAACGCACTGTTTCGGCTTTGGTTTCGTCTATTACGACTTTGCGCTCTACAACCTTATAGCCGTAAGGCAGACCGCCACCTTGATATAAGCCTTTTAAGCGTGTTTCGCGCATACCGCGTTTTACCTTTTGGGAAAGTTCTGCGCTGTAATATTGGTTCATACCTTCTAAAAGGCTTTCGAGTATAATGCCTTCGGGTGTGTCGGGTATGTTCTCCATTGCCGATAATACTTTAACGCCGTTATCTCTCAATGTCTTTTTGTGAATAGCGGTTTCGTACTTGTTACGCGAAAATCTGTCAAGTTTGTAAACAAGCACAAAATTCCATTCTCTGCGGTTGCTGTCTTTAATCATACGCTGAAAATCAGGGCGGTTATCATTCGTACCCGTCATTGCACGGTCTATGTAGGTATCGAGTAATAGAATACCGTGGTTTTTGGCGTATTCCGTACATACGCGCAACTGTCCGTCAATACTTTGCTCGGTTTGGATATCCGACGAATAGCGACAATAGATTACTGCTGTTTGCATAAGTTTTATAACTCCTTTTGAATTGTATTTTTGTCTTTCGACAAGGGGCGAATAAACGGAAACGCATTGATTGTTTACTGCTATGTTTGTAAATAGTAGTACGCCGTAATTCGGTAAAGCATTTGGCTTTCTTGCCGGTCAAGGGTTGCCGCAAGGCAATGCACTTTACCCTTGACAGCAAGGGCGTTTTCGTTTACGCTCCGCACGGCGAAAGACAAAATTATCTCGCCGCTAATTCAAGCAGTCTTTCGTAAATCGTCTGATAAAATATTCTTCGTTCTTCTTTCGTAAGTTCGGCAATGCTCGGTGTGCCGTATGTTATGATTTCCATAGCCTAAACTCCCAAAAATACAAATAACGCACTACGATATTTTTCTTTCGTAATGCGCTGTAAAATCGTTATACGCTATTATTTTTCAATTTGGAAGTAGGTCGGCAATGACTTTATGTAGGGAATTAAATTACAAACGGCTTATTTTGCGTAACGCTTGCAGAAGTAAAGCGGTGTTTATGGGGAATATGTTTCGGCTCGACTTGTTATCAAGACAAGCACACGCGCCACAATCACGGGTGGCACATTTGCGGTAGTATCGGGGTATAAAGCAAAACGGTGTTTTTGCGCTCGTTTATATCAAGACAAGCGCACGCCGTAAACTCACGACTGTTACAAAAGCGGTAGTTTTGCGGTAGTAAAACACGGCATATAGAAAAAGCACAGTTTAAGGCAACGGGCAAAAGAAAAAATCGGGGTTTCGCGGAAAGCCTGCGCGCGAACCCCGATTTTTCGTTGCCGTTCTTGCTTTTTCGGCGACTGTATCGGTCTACCTTTTTATTCGGTTTTGTTTCGTTGCGGCGGGTGCTTGTCCGCGCCGCGTAGCGGCGCGCTTGTTTTATCAAGCACCCGCCACAGTGCCATTTTGATTTCCTTGATAAATTTGGTATTTTATGATATTATTATAATGCAAATAGAAAATAAAGGGGAATTAAATGACTAACGCCGAAGTTCAGCAGATAGCAAAGCAAACAATACGCTTTATTAAATCGCAAATTAAGGTTGGAATGAGTTTGCAGGAATTAAGACAAATGACAGAAATAAAAATGCTTTCTCTCGGCGCAACTTCCTTTTGGTATTGGGGTATAGGCGCATTTATTTTTTCGGGCGAGGAAACAACGCTGTCGGTATCGGGAAAACATTATAAGACGGCAGATAAGATTATTACAAATAATGATATAATTACGATTGATTTAAGTCCGCAAGCCGGCAACGTTTGGGGCGATTACGCAAGGACAATTATTGTAGAAAACGGTGTTGTAGCGAACGATATAAATAAAATTAGCAATACCGAATGGCAAAACGGGTTGCTTACGGAAGAAGAGCTACACAGAAAATTGTTATCCTTTGCCGTGCCCGAAACAACTTTTGAAGAATTGTATGTGCTTTTTAACAATTTCATTACTGATAAAGATTATGTAAATTTAGATTTTTTAGGTAACTTGGGACATTCTATCGTAACGCATAAAGACGACAGAATTTATATTGAGAAAGGAAATAAGGAAACTCTCGGAAGCGTGAAATATTTTACGTTTGAACCGCATATTGCGGTTAAAGGCTCGAAATACGGTTTTAAAAAAGAAAATATTTATTATTTTGAGAACGGCAAGTTGATGGAATTATGACGGATATTATCTTGAAAAGAGCGACCGTAGCCGATGCGGAAGAAATTTGGCAAATGCAAAAAAAGGCATTTCAGGAACTATTGGAAAAATATCGGGATTTCGACACAAACCCTGCAAGCGAGTCTTTGGAAAAGACAGTAATGCACCTTAATCAACCGTTTACATTTTTCTATTTTATCGAGCTGAACGGCGTTAAAATAGGCGCAATCAGGGTTGAGGATAAAAAGACAAGCGACGAACCGAAGAGGATTTCCCCGCTGTTTATTATGCCACAGTACCGCAACAGGGGATATGCACAGGCGGCGATTAAAGCGGTTGAGGCAATACACGGTGAAAATGTTTGGGAGCTGGATACTATATTGCAGGAAACAGCAAATTGTCATTTATACGAAAAAGCAGGATATCGCAACACGAATAAAACAAAGCAAATCAATGATAAATTAACTTTGGTTTTTTATAAAAAATAACGCAAGTTGATTTGGTTCAACTTATGTTATAGATGGAGAATATAATGAAGCGTTGCATTGTCTTTGCCGGAATAGTCTTAAAAAATAAATTTATAAGGAGATGACGAAAAAATGGCTATTCCGGACAGCACAAAAATATATCCTCGCAGTGAGGACAAACAAATTGTATATTTGAAAAATGTAATAACAAACCCGAATATCGAAGTCGGAGATTTTACGTTTTATAATGATTTTGTAAACAACCCGCAAGACTTTGAAAAAAACAATGTATTGTATCATTACCCTATCAACCACGATAAACTTATCATAGGCAAATTTTGCTCTGTTGCGTGCGGTGCAAAATTTTTGTTTAATAGTGCAAACCATACAATGCGTTCACTCTCCACTTACCCGTTCCCTATTTTTTATGAAGAATGGGAACACGGAATCCGAGCAAATAAAGCGTGGGACAATAAAGGTAACATTGTAATCGGTAATGACGTGTGGATTGGTTATGAAGCGGTAATATTAGCAGGTGTAACGATTGGGGACGGTGCAATTATCGGTGCGCGTGCTATTGTTACAAAAGACGTGCCGCCTTATACCGTTGTGGGCGGGGTACCCGCAAAACCTATACGCAAGCGTTTTCCCGACGATACAATAAAGGCGCTATTATCTATGCGTTGGTGGGATTTGCCACCCGAAAAAATATTGCCGAGAATAAATGATATTCAATTCGGTAATCTTGAAAAACTATTAAAAAACAAATAGAAAAACGTCGATAGAGCATTACTGCTCTATCGACGTTTTTATGATTTACATTTATAAAACTTCATCAAGCTTTCTTACATAACAGCCTTTAGCTACATAATACCGCAACATTTCTGCGATTTTACTTTTATCATAACTTGTTATACAATCCGACAGGACATAAACATTATAACCTTCTTTCGCCATATTGTAGCAAGTTGATTTTACACAGGCTACCGCATCGGCTCCTGCTATATAAAATTCGTTAATTTCATTTTCACTTATAAAAGCCGCAAAGCTCTCGCTTGTAAGCGCGTTACCTTTTGTCTTCGTAAAAACATGTTCTGACACGATTTTCATTTCCGAAACCAATTCTTCTCCGCGAGTATTAGGTTTAAAAGTTCTTGTTCCCGCAGATAGATTGTTGTGCTTTATATAAACAACATGCATATTGTTTTCAACGGCCCAATCGATAGCAGAATTTACATTCTCTATAATTTCCTTATAATTCTTTGTTATATCATTTTGAATATCAATAACAACCAGCGCCTTATTTTGCAATATTCCTCTCCTTTTGTTTTGACTGCCACTATTTTTTTGTAGCATTTTTAGTATAACAAATTTTTAAATAAAAGTCAAAGATTTAAAAACTTCAGACATTGAATAGCATTTATAAAGAATATCGATATGCTAAAAACTTCCTAATTACATACAGTCGGAGAGATATATAATAAAAAAACAATCCCATGCTTTAACAAAATACCAAACCACGACGTCATCGCCGGGCTTATTCATACGAACAACTTCGCAATCTCCGATGTTATAATTCAAAAATTTTAATATGCGCTCGAATTTCGGATAATTTTTCTCCATAGCTTTATCGTAATCGGGATTGTCTCCGCGATACCGATGATAACGCTCTTTTGATTTATCCAAAAGTTCGGAAAGTTCGTCAAGCATTTGCTCTCTCGTCAGACACTTATAGCCGGATTCCACATAATAACTCTGACTTAGCCAGAACCACTCTGTATCCACACTTTTGATTAAGGCTTCACGCTCTTCGCTTGCATCGATTATGAGAGACATCACTGACATACGGCTTAAATATACTTTCCAATCTATCGGCTCTTCCGGCAGAATAAGTTGATATACATTTATGTAAAGATTCCACCCAAACGCACCGTTTACCCATGTGCTGTCTTTATATAAAAGAAACTCTTTACTTAACTTTTCACACTCTTTAAAAAGAGCACGATACGGATGCAAATCATTAATATTAATACCGTCAAAAAGCTGATTTACAAAACTAGGTACCCGCTCATCGGCATCCAACCCAAAAACGTCTTCAACACACTCTTTAAACGTCATTTTAAACTCCTTATTATTAAACGACCAATACAACAAAAAAATTTTCGGGGTTTAAACTACAAACAAACTTCTCTTAATACATCTTCACTCATAAACAGGATGTTTATGATGTAACTACAAACGGCGTCAAATGCAGACAGAAATTTTATTTAAAATTTCTCGGGTTTTCTCAACGAGAACATTAATATTTGCAGTATTATGTATAACATAGTACTGTGCAAAATCACTATTTGAGTAATCCAACTGCGTTTTTATGCGGTTCAAAACGCTTTCCGTACTTAACTTGTCTCTTTCCGCTACGCTTTGTATCCTATCCTCCATATCTCTTAAAACAACAATAACGTAGTCAAATAGCTTCTCGTATCCGCCTTCAAACAAAAGCGGCACCTCGCAAAAACTAATTTCATGACAAGACATTAGATCAATTACCTTCCGCATTATTATCGGATGAGTTATTTCATTTAATTTTTTAAGTTTTCTTTCATCGGCAAAAACCGATACGGCAATCTTATTTTTATCAATACAACCTTGCGTCAATACGTCGCCAAACTCTTCGGTAACGCTTCTTATCAGTTCCGAATCCGTCAATAAATTTTCATAAATCTTATCGCAGGAAAACACAGGGTAACCCATATCGGAAATGATTGACGCAACGGTTGATTTGCCGCTACCTATTCCGCCCGTTATTGCTATTTTAATATTATTTTGCTTCATACCAATCTTTTCCACTATGCACGTCAACCGTCAAAGGAACTTTAAGCTGAACGGCGTTTTCCATTTCTTGTTTTAATATTTCCGCAGCAACCTCCGCCTCGCTTTCAGGCGCTTCCAAAACCAGTTCGTCGTGCACCTGCAATATTAATTTTGTTTTCAATCCTTTTGATTTTAACGCATTATAAACGTTTATCATCGCAATTTTTATTATGTCCGCACTCGAACCCTGCAATGGCATATTCATTGCCGCTCGTTCCCCAAATTGCCTTAAATTAAAATTTGATGAATTTATTTCCGGTATAAACCTCTTTCTGCCTGCCAAAGTAGACACATAGCCGTTCTTTCTTGCAAATTCAACATTCTCGTTCATATATTCTTTTACCGCACTATATCTCGCGAAGTACTTCGCAATATACTCATGCGCCGTTGAAACAGTTATACCAAGATTACGTGAAAGACCAAACTCGCTCATTCCGTAGATTATACCAAAGTTTACAGCCTTTGCTTCACGCCGCATTTTTTCAGTTACCTTTTCTTTCGGCACACCAAACACCTGAGAAGCGGTCAACGTGTGAATATCCTCGCCTTCCTTATAGGCCGCAACAAGCTCCTTACAGCCGGAAAAATGTGCAAGCAATCTAAGTTCGATTTGAGAATAATCCGCGTCGATAAATATGTTACCCTCGCGCGGAACAAATAATTTGCGCAGTTCACGCCCATCGTTTTCCCTTATGGGGATATTTTGCAGATTCGGATTCGCGCTCGAAAGTCTGCCCGTCGCCGTCGTTGTTTGGTTGTAAGTGGTTCTTATTAAATTCGTTCCCCTTTCTATTAGAGGTCTGAAACCCTCAAGATACGTTGAATAAAGCTTCTGATACTGTCTGAATTTTAAGATAAAGCCTACAACAGGAATTTTATCGGCAAACTTTTCCAAAACTTCCGCGCTTGTTGTAAACTTCCCCGTCTTTTTCTTTTTTATTTCCGTGAGTCCGATTTTTCCATAAAGAACCTGACCCAACTGCGTGGGCGAATTTATATTGAACTCACAGCCGCATTCTTCAAATATTTTTTGCTTGTATTCTTTGATGAGTTTATCGTAATGTTTAGAAAGCTCGTCAAGCATATCAAAACTTACTTTTACTCCCAAGCTCTCCATTTCAAAAAGAACAGAAAGTAACGGCTTTTCTATTTCCTCATACAAAAGCGTCATATTTTCTTTTTTAATAATTGACCGGTATTTTTTATTTAACTCATATATTGCAAATGCAGAGTAATCTGCGTCATAGAAATAATACTCGCACAGCTCTTTTAAATCGAAATTCAACGCCTTATAATCACAAAGATATTTCTGCAAAGAAATATCTTCAAAGCCGCATTTAAATTCGATATTATGCGTTTTCAAAACATGCATCAATTTTTTGCACTCGAAGGAAACTATACGGTTTTCAGGATTAGAAAAAACACACCTTAAAACTTGCTCAAAGCTTTCGAAATCAACTCCACCATCTATTAAATTATCCGACACTTTTATTGAATATATTTTATCGGCGACAAAAAAGTCGGCGCCGAAATTTTCTACCACGACTGAAAACTCATTGTAATTTCGGAAAAGTTGAATTACCTGTTCTGCAGATTTTACGCAAACTTTCTCAGGGTATATCCTCTCTTCATGCTCGGCTTTTACGTCTTCTTCGAAAATATCCAAGCCAAGCAAACTGTTAAACTCCAAATCGATAAACATTTTTTTAACGTCTGAATCATACTTTTTGGGCGACAAACAGTCTTTAAGCTCCACTGATAAATCGCAATTTCTGTCAATAGTCGCAAGCTCATAAGATAAATACGCCAAGTCTTTATTAGCCGTTAATTTTTCTTTTAAAAGGCCCTTTAAATCTTCGAGGTGATTGTATATATTATCAAGCGACTTGTAGCTTAAAAGCAGGCTATAAGCCGTTTTCTCGCCTATTCCGGCAATACCGGGAATATTATCCGATTTATCACCCATCAACGCTTTTAAATCAATAATTTGTTTCGGCTCAATCCCCAATTCGCTTTTAAAATTTTCGGCATTGAGTTTTAACAAGTCGGAAACGCCTTTTTTTGTATAATGAACGTCGGTTTTACCGTCCACAAGCTGGAAGCTGTCTCTGTCGCCCGTGTAAATATAGCTATGCACGTCAAACTTATTAGAAAGCGTTCCGATAATATCGTCCGCCTCTACGCCTTCTTTTGAACATGTAGCTATTTTCATTGCAACTAAAAGATTTTTCAATGGCTCGACTTGCGCGGCAAGATCATCCGGCATACCCTTTCTGTTTGCTTTATATTCAGTATACATTTTGTGTCTGAATGTAGGCGCTTTAAGATCAAAGGCAACAATAAGATATTCGGGTTTTATATCGTCAAGTATTTTAAATAATAATTTAATAAAACCGAAGATCGCATTAGTGGGCATACCGCTCCGCGTCGAAAAAATCGGCGTAGCATAATAAGCTCTGTTTAATAAACTATTTCCGTCAATGAGTACAAGTTTTTCCATATAAATATTTTACCACTTTATTATTTTAAAATCAATTTAATTTTTATCAACCTTTAAATCGCTTGATTTTTTAACCGCAATAATATATAATTTATTTGTTCGCCGGTGTGGTGGAATTGGCAGACGCGCGGGACTCAAAATCCCGTGGTAGTGATACCGTATCGGTTCGACCCCGATCACCGGCACCATAACAGGGGTATACGAACACCTAGATTGAGAAACCGAGTTTTCGGTTTCTTTTTCTTTTGCGCTGTTTTCGTTTTCGCTTTCGCTCCCGTCCTCGCCGCCATTTCCGTCGGGGTAATCGGGGAAAATCAAGTTCAAAAGCAGTTCATTCTTTTGTCCGCTTTTCAGATTGAAAAGCACTTTCATTTTGTCGTCGTAAAGCACTACCCGATATATGAACGTATCAATCAGTGCCTTGCGGTTTTTTGTCTTGGAATAGTCCAACGCGCAGAAATGGTCTAACCACTTGCGAATATCGTCGTATGTGTAATTGATTTGCAACGCCTTTTCACTTTCGATTGTCGTGCAAGATTGTTCAAGGCTTAAAAGTTTATTCCATAGTATAACATAATTTAATTGCTTATTCACTACATCTTTATGTCGAGTAATTTGGTACATAGCAACAGTCAGTTGCTTTATTTTCAGTTTTGTTTGTGCTATAATTAGAGCAGTAATGAACGAGAGGTAATACAAATGGAAACAAAGGACATTATTTCAAAACTTCGTTCTGAAAAGGGATTTTCACAAGACGAACTTGCAGAAAAAGTTTTTGTAACTCGCCAAGCAGTTTCTCGCTGGGAAAACGGTGAAACCGTACCTAATACGGAAACACTGAAATTATTGTCAAAGGTTTTTGACGTATCTATAAACACGCTTTTGGGTTCACCGCGACAACTTATTTGTCAATGCTGTGGTATACCGCTTGACGATACGACTATCAGCAAAGAACCCGACGGAACTTTTAATGAGGAATATTGTAAATGGTGCTATACTGACGGAAAATTTGCTTATCAAAATCTTGACGAGTTGATTGACTTTCTTTCCGGGCATATGGCAAATGAAAATTTTACACCGCAACAAGTGCGTGAATATTTAAGCGCGCAATTACTTAATTTGAATTATTGGAAAAACATTAAAAAATAAGAGCAACTGTTTTTAAGACAATGAGTTTCCCATATCCGAGAAGTCAAAAAATTTTTTGTGGATTGAATTATGACAAACTACGTTGTATGCCCCGACTGCGGATATAAATTGTTCAAGTTAAGCTACGGTTCAAATGCGGAAATATTTTGCCCGAAATGTAAATTCAAATTACAAATAGAAATCAAGGACGGAAAAGTCGCTTTTTATGTCCCTTTCGTTGCAGAAAGTCAGTTAGGTTATAATATTACTTATGACTGAATATCAAAAAATACGCCCTTAACGGCGTACCGCAAATCATTAAAAAGGAATACTTTATGAAAACTGGAAAATTAAAAATATTTGACGATAGCCGCAAATTAAAAACATTAAAAATCATAGCATTAGCCTTTTCGGGAATTTTACTATTGTGGTTTACTTTTGATATAACAGGGTTAAAAATTGGCGATACAAAAATAGTAACTTCTGCATTTATAGACGAACCGATTGATTTTGTTTTTTATTTAATTTTAATTGCAAGCATTGTTTGTTTTATTTTAAAAGATAAAATAGGAAAATATTTTTTGTCTGCATTTTTATTGTTTTGGGGAGTATTTCAGTTTACCGTTTATTTCAAAACGGACGATAATTTAGCCGCTTATAATAAAACATTTGCCGATACACACCACATAATAGCGGCATCACAAAATACGTTAATCAAAGACACATTTCACATTTTTTTAGATATTTTTATTCTGTTTGCATTTATAACGATATTGATTTTTTTAATAGCTAAGATAGCATCTAACAAGAAAAAATCGCAAACAAAGGAAAGCCTATGACAAACTACGTTGATGCCCAGACTGCGGATATAAATTATTAAAGTTAGGCGACGGCTCTCTATGAAAGAGTAAAGCCCGACATATTTTTAAGACTGAATAAAGTCTGAAAGTTTGTCGGGCTTTTTTATTTTATCGGAAAACCTTCCACCGCGCCGTTTTCATGCTTATAAGCGGAGGGCTATCTATATGCACTTAATCAAATACAAATTTGCGAACGGCACTACTATTGAAATTGAGGTTACAGACAAATTATATAATATACATTTGGAATTATTACAGCAAGAAAAACGCAACCATTGGAAAGAAACACGGCGGCAC
Source organism: uncultured Christensenella sp. (assembly GCA_910585705.1). GTDB lineage: Bacteria > Bacillota > Clostridia > Christensenellales > Borkfalkiaceae > Coproplasma. Next base: position 423,913 of record CAJUER010000001.1, on the reverse strand, counting down.
TCCTCTTTGCACTACTTTATGGAAAACAGGAATACATAGCTCTCTACTTTTACTAATGCCGAGTTGTCAGAAATTTAGTATTATGTATACTAACATATTTTTTAAATTTTTGTGTTTTTTTAATATTGTTTTAATGTTTTGAAAAATAAAAGCCATTGCATATGCAATGGCTTTTATTAAGGAGATATCGAACAATTTTTATCCAAAAAATTCTAAAATAAGTTTGTCCGCCACAAGCGCGATAAATTCACTGTTTGTTGGACGTTCATTGCCTATGTAAACTCTTGCGCCGAACACCGCGCTTATCGCTTCGGTTCTGCCGCGATTCCAGGCGACTTCGATTGCGTGCCTTATTGCGCGTTCAACTTTGCTTGCGGAAGTTTCGAACTTCTCCCCGATTTTCGGATAAAGCTCTTTTGTTACCTTATTTATAACAAGAGGATCGTATACCGCCATTTTTATACCCTCGCGCAGGTATGAATAACCTTTAATGTGCGGCGGTATTCCTATTGTCGTAAAAATGTTGCTTATTTTTTCGTCAAGCGAAACGACTTTGCGTTTGTCGCGTATTTCCGACGAAACTTTATAAGCAGTTGCGCGCTCATTCAAAATTTCTTTTACACGTTCTGCAATGATCTGTGGAGTGATTGGTTTAACAAAATAGTACACTGCACCATGATTGATTGCGAGATTGACTATTTTCTCATTGTCGAAGTCGGAAACTATAATTGAAAGACAGTCGGGATAAGAACTTTTTATATTATCCAAAAGTTTGATGCCGTCAATACCTTTTAACATAGGATCGATAATTGCAACGTCGGGGTTCGCAGTTTTAAGCGCTTCAACTGCCGAATCGCCCGAAAGCGCCGCCGCGCATACGGTGAAGCCGTCCGCTTCGTCAAAGTAGTTTTTTAATTGCGTCAAAAATTCTTCGTTACGTTCAAAAATTGCAATATTAGCCATAAAAATTTATTCTCCTCTATTTTTTATCCTCTGTTTGGCCTTTTTGAGGAAAGTGAATAAATTATACAGCAATATATTGTAAATGTAAAGCTATTTTTGTAAAAATATACTAAATATTTTTAAAAATTTTGTAGAATTTTGCCTAATTTTGTACAAAATGCATTTATTGAGTGATTAAATCGATATATTCGTCGTAAGATACCTGTTTATCGAACTTTTTGACGCCGTTTATTTCAATAATTCTGTTAGCAACGGTATTCATAAGCTCCTGGTCGTGCGAGGTAAAAAGCATACAACCCTTAAAATTTTTCATTCCGTTATTAAGAGCTGTAATCGACTCTAAGTCGAGGTGGTTTGTCGGCTCGTCAAGAATAAGGAAATTACTGCCTTCGAGCATCATCTTTGCAAGCATACATCTTACTTTTTCTCCGCCGCTTAAAACCTTTGCCTGCTTTAACGCCTCTTCACCGGAAAACAACATTCTGCCGAGCCAACCGCGAAGATATTCCTCGTAATGGTCCTTTGAAAACTGACTGAGCCACTCCACAAGGGTATAATTGCAACCCTGAAAATACTCGTTGTTGTTTTCGGGGAAATATGAAGTAGTTATCGTTTTACCCCATTTGACGGTACCCGCATCGGGCTGAACCTTGCCTACAAGAATATCGTAAAGCATGGAAACAGTCGTACTTTTGTCGCTGACAATGCCTATTTTTTCGTCTTTCTGTACTGTAAAAGAAACATCTTCAAAATAACCTTTCTTGGTTAAGCCTTCAACCATTAAAATATCGTTGCCGATTTCTTTTTCATATTTAAAGTCTATAAACGGATATTTACGGAGCGAAGGCTTGAAGTCGGAAATTGTGAGTTTTTCAAGCTCTTTCTTTCTGGAAGTAGCCTGACGCGATTTCGAAGCGTTTGCGGCAAACCTTGCGATAAATTCCTGTAATTCTTTTGCGCGCTGCTCGTTCTTCTTGTTCTGATCGCGCTGCTGACGCGCGAGAAGCTGGTTAGTCTCATACCAGAAATCATAGTTTCCGAGCATCATGTTTATTTTTCCGTAATCCACGTCGCAAATGTGCGTGCAGACTTTATTCAAAAAGTGCCTGTTATGCGAAACTATTATAATGGTGTTTTCAAAGTCCATTAAATAATTTTCAAGCCAGCGCACAGTCTTTATATCGAGGTTGTTTGTAGGCTCGTCCAAAAGCAAAATATCAGGATTACCGAAAAGCGCCTGCGCAAGCAAAATTTTAACCTTGCGCTTTGCGTCCATTTCCGCCATAAGCGTATCGTGACATTCCTCCGTCACATCAAGCGCGTTTAAAAGCGTTTGCGCCTCGTATTCTGCGTCCCAGCCGCCAAGTTCCGCAAACTCGCTTTCAAGCTCGCTTGCGCGTACTCCGTCCTCTTCAGTAAAATCAGACTTCGCGTAAAGCGCGTCTTTTTCGTCCATTATCTCGACAAGGCGTTTATGCCCGAGCATAACGGCGCGGAGCACCGTAACATTGTCGTAAGCGTTCTGATTCTGCTGTAAAACGGACATCCTTTCGTTTTTGTCCATAGTCACGTCGCCTTTATTGGGCTCCACTTCGCCGCTGAGGACCTTAAGGAAGGTTGATTTACCTGCACCGTTTGCGCCGATTATGCCGTAACAGTTGCCCTTCGTAAATTTTAAATTGACTTCTTCGAATAATTTTTTACTGCCGTATTGCAGTGATACGTTGTTTACTTGTAACATATAAACTCCTTAAAGTTATTTGTGAAATATTATTTTTAACTATAAATTTGTAATAAAATTCTTTTCTATCCACTTGTTGTAAAATTCACGGTTTACTTTAACGCAATTTTGTTTACCGAACTTTTCTTCCAACTCTCCGCAGAAATACCAATTCAAGAAAGTACAGAAATCCGGTGCGGCAAGTTCGCCATGTAAAATTCCCTCGGCGTCATAGTAACCGTTTTCTTGCCAAAAACCGCCGTATGAAGTTCAAATGTTGTTTCTTTTCAAAATTTGTAATTTCGCTTTCGATTATATCCGAAGGCATTAATTTTTCAAGCCAACCGCATTCTTTTAATTTGGCAAACGCAAATTCCAAAAATTTCCTTGTCTCCAAATCTCTTCCCTTTATACGGCAAACTGACTATTATATAATTTGGAATAGAAGCCGCCGATAGATAAAAGCTGCGAATGCGTGCCCTGTTCAACAATATTTCCGTTGTCCATAACAAGAATAATGTCTGCTTCCTTTATCGTCGATAACCTGTGCGCAACGATAAAGCTTGTTCTTCCGTCCATAAGGCGGGCAAACGCTTCCTGGATTTTTACTTCCGTACGCGTGTCTATTGACGAGGTCGCCTCGTCCAGAATAAGCATAGGCGGCAGACACAGCATTATCCTTGTAATGCAAAGAAGCTGCTTTTGCCCCTGCGAAAGATTTCCGCCGTCTTCCGTAACTTCGGTATCGTAACCTTTGGGAAGCTGCATTATAAAATTATGCGAACGCGCCGCTTTCGCCGCTTCTATAATTTCCTCTTCGGTAGCATTCGGCTTTCCTATGGCGATATTGTCGCGTATAGTTCCGCTTTTAAGCCAGGTATCCTGCAAAACCATTCCGTAATTGCCGCGCAATGATTTACGCGTAACGTCTAAAATATTATTACCGTCGACCGTAATATTTCCGCTTACAGGGTCATAAAACCGCATTAAAAGATTTATAAGAGTTGTTTTTCCGCAGCCGGTCGGTCCTACTATCGCAACCCTTTGTCCTGCTTTTACTTTTAGATTGAGATTTTCTATTAATTTTTTATCCGCCGTATACGAAAAATATATGTTCTCGAAATCCACATTACCATCCACGTCGGAAAGCTTCAAGGCGTCATCCTTGTCGGGAACTTGCGGCTGCTCGTCTATAAGCTCGTAAATTCTGCCCGCACACGCCACTGCGTTCTGCAATTCGGTAACGACTCCCGAAATCTCATTGAACGGCTTTGTATACTGGTTGGCATATGAAAGCAGACTGACAAGCATACCCGTTGAAAACATAACGGTAGGCACAGAAAACAATCCCGTAAGCATAAGCGCGCCGCTCAGAGCAACCGCCGCATAAACAACTGCGTTTACAAAACGCGTCGAGGGATTTGTAAGCGATGAGAAGAATATGGATTTTAAAGACGCAGAAGTCAATCTTGCGTTGATTTCATCGAATTTGCTTATATTCTCATCTTCGCGGTTAAAAGCTTTAACCACCTTTAAATTCCCTATCATCTCGTCAATGAACGCCGTTTGCTCGCCGCGAATTTCCGAAGTCTTTTTAAACATCGAGTAAGTTCTCGAAGCTATGAACTTTGCAACAAACAGCGAAAGCGGAGTTATAACAAAAACGACTATAGCTATAACCCAGTTTATAACGAACATTATTACAAGCGTTCCTATAATTGTTAAAAGCCCCGTAAACAGCTGTGTGAACCCCATTAACAGTCCGTCCGCAAACTGGTCGACGTCGGCAATGTTTCTGCTTACTATATCGCCGTATGAATGGGCGTCAATGTATTTAAGCGGCAACAGCTGAATTTTCGCAAACGCTTCCTCTCGTATGTCCTTGACTATATGGTAAGTTATATGGTTATTTATAATGTTCATAAGCCACTGCGCAAGGCAGGTTACCCCTATAACGCCGCCTATAATTATAAACTTTATAAATATTTTACCGAAATCGATGCTTTCGACTTTTGTAAGATCGATAAGGTCTATAATCTGACCGAAGAAAATGGGCACGGTAAGCGTACCGGCAACCGTTATCAATGCAAAAAATATAGTTGCAATCAGCCATAATTTATAGCCTTTCAACTGTTTTAAAACGCGCTTTAAAACACCTTTCTGAACCTTTGCCATATTTACGCACCCTCCTTCTCATATTGCGAGAAATGAATTTCGCGGTAAATATCGCAGGTCTTCAAAAGCTCGTCATGAGTGCCCGCACCGACCATTTTTCCGCCGTCAAGCACGATAATTTTATCCGCATGCCTTATCGACGAAGTGCGTTGCGAAACGATGAACACCGTAGGGTTATGGTCAAGTTCCTTCAATGATTTGCGCAGTTTTGCGTCCGTAGCATAGTCGAGCGCGGACGCACTGTCGTCAAGTATGAGTATTTCAGGCCTTTTAACCAGCGCACGCGCGATTGTAAGGCGCTGACGCTGACCGCCAGAAAAATTCTTTCCGCCCTGCTCAACCTTTTCGTCAAGTCCTTTTTCCTTTGATTTTACAACGTCGGCAGCCTGCGCCGCTTCGATTGCCTGCATAATTTCGCCGTCGGTTGCGTCATTTTTACCCCACTGCATATTTTCGCGTATGGTTCCCTCAAATAAAACCGCTTTCTGCGGGACAATGCCGCACAAATCGCGCAAAGTTTCATCGCCGACGCTATTAACGTTTTTACCGTTAATTAAAATTTCACCTTCGCTGACGTCATAAAAATGCGGTATCAGGTTCACAAGCGAAGTTTTACCCGCGCCTGTACCCCCGATTATTCCGACCGTCTGACCCCTTTGAACGTCAAACGAAATCCCGTCCAATGCATTGACCGAAGCATTAGCATAGTTCACGCAAACGTTTTTAAAACTGATAAACGCATTATTTTCTGCAATTAAGTCGGATTTGCCGTGTTTAAGCGCAGGCTGCATTTCAAGTATTTCGTTCACCCTTCCCGCACACGCAAACGACTTAGTTACAGTTATTATCAGGTTTGCAAGTTTAATAAGCTCGATTAAAATCTGGCTCATATAATTGTAAAGCGCAACAACGTCGCCGCGTGCAAGCGTGCCGCCGTCGACTTTAATCGCGCCTACATAAAGCAAAACGATTATCGCCACATTAATTATCGCGTAAGTAAGCGGATTCATTAATGCGGAAATCTTTCCCACAAAGAGTTGAGCTTTTGTCAGTTCTCCGTTTCTTTTAGCGTAATTTGCGACTTCCTCGTCTTCCTTACAGAACGCCCTTAAAACTCTTGCGCCAGTAAGCGTTTCCCTTGTCGCAGTCGTCACCCTGTCAAGTTTACCCTGCACCTTTTTATAGAGCGGTATGCTTGCAAGCATAATACCGAACACCACAACGCAAAGAACCGCAATGGAAACAGCAAACACTCCGCCTGCGGTAACGTTTATAAAAAACGCCATAATCATCGCACCGAACACAATAAACGGAGAACGCATAAAAAGTCTTAAAACAAGATTTACGCCAGACTGAATTTGATTCACGTCGCTCGTCATTCGCGTAATCATTCGGGATGTACCCAAACCGTCGATCTGACTGTATGAAAGCGATTGCATTTTAGAAAACAGGTCATGTCTTAGTTCTTTGGAAAAACCTACGGCAGCCCTCGCGGCAAAATATTGCGCGGAGACCGCACTAACCAGTCCGACGACGCCTAACGCGACGAGAATCAGGCACATCTTTACGATATAACCCGTACCTGCACCTCCGTCTATTCCGTTGTCTATTATCGCCGCGACGACAAGCGGAACGATAAGCTCAAATCCCGCCTCAAGCAATTTGAAAAGCGGAGCGAGAACACTTTGGACTTTATAATGTTTCAAGTATTTAAGCAACTTACGCATATTCATTATTTTACCATTTCGGCAAATAAAAAGCAATTTTTATTTAAAGTATTTGCAATTATTCTTGAGGTTTGATAAACTGTTTTCGAGGTGAAAATATGCCGTACGAAATATATCTGAAAAAGAACGAAGAAAAACGCATTATCGCAGGGCACAGCTGGGTTTACGCCAACGAGGTTTCGCGCATTGAGAACAAAGACAAAAACGGTTCGCTTGCAACGGTTTTTTCTTACGACGGCAGATATATCGGCAAGGGTTACATAAACCATGCCTCGAAAATACTTGTAAGAATATTTATCCGCAATAACGAAAACGACGACGAAGCGCTTTATCTTGACAGAATAAAAGCGGCAAACGATTACCGCCTTAAACTCGGATATACGGACTGTTACAGAATGGTTTTTGCCGAAGCCGACAATTTGCCTGCGCTCATTATTGACAGATACGGCGACGTACTGGTTATGCAGTGCCTGTCGCTCGGAATAGATCAAAGAAAAGAAATTATTTGCAAGTGCCTCGTTAAACTGTTTTCGCCGAAAGGAATTTATGAACGGAGCGACGTTGCCGTAAGAAAAAAAGAGGGCTTGCCCGAAATTAAGCAGGTTTTATACGGTGAAGTGCCCGACTACTGCGAGGTTTCTGAAAACACAATTAAGATGCTTGTAGACGTAAAAAACGGACAAAAGACGGGTTACTTCCTTGACCAGAAAGAAAACCGCTTAGCCGCAAGAAAATATTGCAGAGGCGAGGTGTTGGACTGTTTTTGCAACAGCGGAGGTTTTTCTTTGAATGCGGCAACCGTAGCCGACAAAGTTACGGCTTGCGATATTTCGGAGCTTGCCTTGAAAAACGTAAACGACAATGCAAAATTGAATTCGTTTAAAAATATTACCACTCTTTGCGGCGACGTGTTCGAAGTGCTGAGAAATTTCAGAAAAGAAAAAAGACTGTTCGACACCGTTATTTTGGATCCGCCCGCCTTTTGCAAAACTGCTGACGAGGTAAAGGACGCCTATCGCGGATATAAGGATATAAACATTTCCGCAATGAAAATAGTTAAAAGCGGCGGATTTTTAATCACCTGTTCCTGCTCGCACCACATGACGACGGCACTGTTTGAAAAAATGCTTATAGACGCCGCCCGTGAAAGCGGCAGAACCGTGCGCAGCGTAGAGATAAAAACTCAGGCGCCGGACCACCCGTCATTATTATGCGCCGAAGAAACGCAATACTTAAAATTTTTCGTTTTACAGATTATTTAAGCAAAATCGTCACGCATAGTATTTCACATATAAACAAAAAGGACTGTTTGACAGTCCTTTTTCTGCTTTTTATTTAAATTGCCCAGTTGCCGTCTTTAAATACCTGCACCCTTTTTCCGTCCTTAGTCACGCCGACAATAGACATATCTTTCGAGCCCATCATAAAATCAACATGTATCATCGAATTGTTTACGCCGAGTTTTTCGCACTCTTCGACGGAATACTTTTCATAATTTTCAATGCAGTTATTGAACCCTCTGCCGAGAGCCAAATGACAACTCGCATTCTCATCAAACAGGGTATTATAGAATAACACGTTTGTGTTGTTTATGGGTGAATCGTATGCAATTAACGCACATTCGCCAAGATACGCCGCACCTTCGTCCATTGAAACCATTTTTTCAAGCAGATCCTGATTGCGCTCAGCATGTACCTCAACAACCTTGCCGTTTTCAAATCTTACCCAGAAGTTTTCTATTAATTTGCCCTGATAGGAAAGCGGTTTTGTTGCCACAACCTTGCCGTTTGCAATTCCGCGCATAGGCGTTGTAAACACCTCTTCGCTCGGAATATTGGGATTGAAGTAAATATTACTTCCCAAAGTATATTCGCCGCCGCCCATAAACACGCCTATCGGATTAAGACCGACCGTAAAATCCGTACCGTTCGAGCTTTTATATTCCAACTTTTCAAACTTATAATCGTTTAAAAATTTGCACCGCTTTGAAAGCTCTTCATTGTGCTTAGCCCAAGCCTTTACGGGATTTTCGTCCACACGCGAACAATAGAGAATATCTTCCCACAACTTTTCAACCGCTTCTTCTACGGGAATTTCGGGATAAATTTTCTTTGCCCATTCTCTTCCCGACGCCGCCGCAATACACCATTGATATTTGTTTTCCAAAGCATCGCGGTAAGGTTTGATTATTGGAAATCTTGCAATATTTGCCTTTGAAATTTTCTCACTGTCCGTACCGTCAAGCCCGTCGGGGTCGTCGGAATCCAGCCATAAGAGGCAAGATTTTTTATCGACCTTTCTCTGCCACTCCGCCTTTTCCACTTCGGTTACTTCCGAAAGCACTTTAAGACTTCTGTAATTATAGCCGAGTTTGGTGATAGGCATATGCGCCCAATCCACCTTGACGCGCTCCGCACCTGCTTTATAGCACTCTTCGACTACCATCGTAACAAATTCGGGCTGGTCAAGCTCGCACCTGATAATCACTTCCTGACCCTTTTGCACGTTCAAGCCGCACTTAACGATAAGCTCGGCATATTTTTTCAACCTTTCCTGCTTCATAAAAACGTCCTTAATTATTTTTTACAATTATAGCATTTTTTTATAATTGCGGCAAGAAAATTCAGCAACCGCATGGAGTTTTATTTCTTTTTTCTGTTTTTAAGAATTACTATCGCTATATACGCCGCAAGCAAAACGGCGCATGCGCCAAGCAATATTCCGTACATTGCGCCGAACGGAACCTGTTTATCGAAAACGTATAAATTCATATCAAAAGCATCTTTAATAATATTCAGATTTTCTTGCGGTACACCTTGACTTGCAAGTTCATCCAAATATCCGTGCATATAATGATTTCTTATTATCCCGACGCTATATGTACCGGGAAGTAATCCGAGAGCGCTTGCAAGACCTTTCGAAAACTGTGATAAAGGCATATATGCCCCGCAAATGAATCCGTACATAGACGAAACCAAAGTTGCCACTGCGGACATAGCTCCTTGCGTGCTTACAAAACTTTCAACAACGCCCGCAAGCAGCGTTCCGAAAAGTATTCCGCAAATGCAGTCGACAATAATCATAAAAAAGTCGCCTGCTGTAATATACCAACCAACTGCGGCAAGATAGATATGCCCTATCAACATTACGCACATCATTACGATAAACGTAACAAAAAAATTAGCAACAAAATAGGATAGCGAAACCGTCGTACCTTTTACGGGCGAAACCTTAAAATCGATTATTGCAGAATTTATTTTATCCTCAATCATAATTACGTTGGAGCAAAACGCAACCGTCACCGAGCTTACGCTTAAAATCGACGACATCAGCCAAGCGCCTGCAACGCCTTCCACTACGCGTTTTTCAACGGTAAAGCCTTCTGGGAAAGCCGAATAAAAACTGTCTATATATACGTTCCTCAAAAACGTTACAAACAGAAAAAGTAATATAAGCGGCGTTATCATAGACATGAAAAACGTAACTTTGTCTTTAAAGTAACATTTGGTATTTCTCTTTACAAGCGAAATTAATTTTTTACATTCATTCATTTTACACGTCCTTTAAGTCCTTACCCGTAACTTTTAAAAATACGTTGTCCATATTGCCTTTCAAAACTTCGAAGTCGTCAAACATCTCTGACTTTTCTTTGAAAAATTTTGCAACTTCAGAAGTACTTTTAAGCTCTACTTCGGTATAATCGCGCGCCGAATTCACGCTGTAACCGAGTTCCCTAAAATAGCTGTCGGCTTCATCACGGTGGTTATAAAATTTAATAAAGTCGCTTGCATACTTATTTTTCAGCTCATGCGGCGTACCTTCCGCAACCTTTTTCCCCGCATCAAGAATAACGACGTAATCGGCAACTGCGGCTTCCTCCATGTAATGCGTTGTAAGAAAAACCGTCAAGCCGTTCTCTTTACGAAGCTTGTCAACCACGTTCCAAACGCTTATCCTCGTCTTGGGGTCTAATCCCGTAGTAGGCTCGTCAAGAATGAGAAGCTGAGGCTTATGCATAAGCGCACGCGCAATATCTATGCGCCGCTTCTGACCGCCCGAAAGCTTCATAAGCGGACGCTTTAAAATTTCTTTCAAATCCAGTAAATCGCAAATTTCTTCAAGCCGTTCTTTAAATTCGTTACCGAAAATACCGCATAAATTTGCACGGGATTTCAAATTGTCGTAAACCGTCAATCTTTTATCGAGAACGGAATTCTGGAAAACTATACCTATTTTGCTTTTAATAAGATTTGAATTTTCATCTATATCATACCCGCAGACCTTGACGCTTCCGCTGTCTTTAGATAACACTCCGCTTATTATATTTATCGTCGTCGATTTTCCCGCACCGTTTATACCCAGAAAAGCAAATAGTTCGCCCTCCTTAACTTTGAAGGAAATTTTATCGACCGCTTTCACTTCCTTGAATGATTTTTCAAGGTTTTCGATTTCTATTACCATTTATTTCTCCTTTACATTTTTGCTTGTTAAACCTTTAAACACGTCCGATACCATTTCGCTTACGGTATCCCAATCCCAATTAAGATAGCCTGTCGCAAACATTGCCGCAACGCCGTGTACGAAAACCCACATTTCAATATGAAGTTTTTGCGCGTCATCCTTATACAGACCATAATTTTTCATAATTTTATACGTCAACTGATCAAAAAAACCTTTTTCACTCGCACTATCTTCCGCTCGGCTTCGCATAAGCAAATACTTGAAAAGCTGCTTTTCCTCTTTGGCAAAGCGTATATAACCCATACCTACCGATTTATATTCTGGATATATACCTGACGCAATTTCTTCGGCAATAAATTTATCAAACGTTTCCGCAATTTTTTTTGCTACTTCTTCTTTCAATTCTTCAATACCGCTGAAAGACAAGTAAATAGGTTGAGTCGAACATTTGCAACGTTTTGCAATTTCGCGCATATTGAGTGAATCCATTCCGTTTTCTCGTACTATTTCGTAAGCCGCTTGAAGAATATCTTCTTTCCTTATCTGCTTTTTAGCCGGCATCTGCCCCCCCCCGCAAAAATAACGCGTATTATTAATAACGATTGTTATTTTATCATACAAGATTAATTATGTCAATAAAAAAGCACATAAAATCAAAAATTTTGCCTAAAATTTGCAAATAAATATTTTGACACAAAAAAAGACCCGTTTACAAGAAACAAGTCTTTGAATATGGCGCAGAGAGAGGGATTCGAACCCCCGTACAGTTGCCCGTAACACGATTTCGAGTCGTGCGCGTTCGACCACTCCGCCATCTCTGCAACATTTATAACGGCGTTGGTTTAAGCAAGTAATATAATATAAAATTTAAGAAAAAAAATCAAGTGTTTTTAGCGGCAATAATAAACTCGGCGTATTTTTTTGCAATATTTACTCCGCAAACCCTTTCCGCTTCTGCAAAAAATGCATTTGAATTAACTTCACATATATAATAAGCTCCATTATCATCGATCAAAACGTCTATACCACAATAATCAAGCTTTAAAACCGCAGCAACGCGTTCGCATAAGTGTTTAAGATTTTTGTCCGCTTCAATTTTTTCGCCTTTTCCTCCGAGCTCTATGTTTGAACGGAAGTCACTTTCATTCTTCCTGCGCATTGCGTAAATAAACTTACCGCCTATAACTATAACGCGAATATCTGTGCCGCCGCACCCAATAAACTTTTGATAAAAATGCGCCGTAAGTTTATTCCTGTTTTCATAATCTTCAAGTTCATCGAACGTTTTTATCAAAAATACCCCGCCACCAAGCGAGCCGAAGCATTGTTTTGCAACCAGCGGAAAACCGAGCCCTGCCACTCGTTCCAAAAATTCGGAAGGAATCTTTGCGTCTTCATAATAACAAAGCGGCGCGTATATCGTATCCGGCATAGGTATATTAAGATTTGCAAGAGCAATGTGAGTAAGCATTTTATCATCACACGCCTCAATGGCTGAAGCACTGTTAAAAAGCCGTATGCCGTGCTTTTCAAGCAGTCTTGCCGCCGCCCTGTCTTTATCGAGAAACACACAACAATCGAAATCGCGCGCGACAGTTTCACCTTGTTTTATTGCTACAAGGTTTAAATTTTTAGCAATTTCGCATCTTGCACCTAAAAGCCGCAATTCCTGCGAAATTCGCTCCGCCTGCATTATCTGTGATTTATTTTTAATATACGCATTTACCGCTATCAAACAGTTCATAGTATTTGAAAATAATTAAGTAACCACCCTGACGACGGAAACAACCTTTGCAACCTTGCCCCCGTTTATTTCCTCAACAGCTTTCTTTACGTTTTCTTCATATGTTTCATGGGTTATTAAAATCAACGGCACCGTGCCTCCTTTTTTCTCGTTTTCCTGGTTTACCTGCGCCACACTTATACCGTGTTTACCGAGTATAGAAGATACGATTGAAAGAACGCCCGGCTTGTCCTCCGCATCGAAACGCATAAAATACGCGCTTTCAAAATTGGTTATAAATTTGATTGACGGATCAGCGTCTTCATTATTTTCAAACGTCGAGTAATTAAAATTATCGTGAGTCGCACAGTAAATTATATCTCCCACGATAGCGCTGCCCGTAGGAAGCGCTCCCGCTCCCCTACCGTAAAGCATAACGTCTTCAACACTGTCACCCGTGATATAAACCGCATTGTAACTGTCGTTTACGCTTGCAAGAGGATGACTGTTTTGCACAAACGCAGGATGAACCCTTACTTCTATACCGTTTTCAGAATTTTTACCTATTGCCAACAACTTTAAAGTGTATCCGAAACGATTACCGTACTTTAAATCGAGCAAATCAACGTCTTTTATGCCTTCCCTATAAACCTTAGTATGTGGTATTTTTGTATGAAAGGCAAGACTTGAAAGTATCGAAAGCTTATAAGCCGCGTCAAAACCTTCCACGTCCGCAGTGGGGTCTGCTTCCGCATAACCAAGCTTTTGCGCCTCTTTAAGCACGTCCTTATACGAAACGCCCTCGCTTGCCATTTTCGTCAATATATAATTTGTTGTACCGTTGATTATGCCCATCATAGACATAATTTTATTGCCCTGTAAATTATCGATAAGCGTCCTTATGACCGGCACGCCACCAACGCAACTTGCCTCATAAAAAAGTCCGCAACCGTTGCTTTTTGCCGCCTTTTCGAGTTCATGACTGTACTTGCAGAAGAGTTCCTTATTCGACGTTACTACCGACTTCCCAGAATTAAGTGCGGCAAGCACAAATGTTTTTGCAGGCTCAACCCCTCCCATAACTTCGACAACAATTTTTACTTCGGGATTATTGCATATCTCAGAAATATCGGAAGCGATTTTGCTTACGTCTAATCCAAGCGCGGTAGCGCGTTCTTTTTTACGTTCGAGAACGCTTACAACCGAAATATCTATTCCGTGTATTTTTTTATAAAATTCTCTGTGCTCGGTAAGAATTTTATAGGTTCCGCCACCTACAACTCCTAACCCGAGAATTGCAACGCCGACTTTTTTCATTTGTCTTACGCCTCCGTGCTGTTTAAATCGTATAAATATTTAAGTCCTTCCAGTGTAAGCAGCTTATCAACGTAGTCTATACACGAAACCTCTTTCGCAATAACTTCGGAAAATCCGCCTGTCGCAACCGTTTTAATGTCGTTGTTTCCCGTTTCGCGCTTAATTTTCTTTATAATATACTCGACAAGCCCCGCAAAGCCGAAAAATATTCCGGACTGCATATTCGTCACGGTATTTTTCCCGATTACTTTAGACGGCCGCTCGATTTCCACTCTCGGAAGTTTAGCAGTTCCGTTCACAAGGCTGTCAAGCGAGCCTTTAATTCCCGGTGCGATAACTCCGCCTATAAATTCGCCTGTTTTATCTATTACGTTGAAAGTAGTCGCCGTCCCGAAATCAACGACAATCAGAGGCGCGCCGTACTTTCTTAAAGCCGAAACATTATTGACTATTCTGTCCGCGCCCACCTCTCTGGCGTTATCCACTTTCATATTCATTCCCGTTTTCAAACCGGGCGCAAGCATCAGCGGTTTGATATCGAGATAAGTTGCGCACATTCTTTCAAGCGTATAATCGAGCTGTGGCACCACAGAAGAAATTATACCGCCTACTATATCTTTTGCCTGTATTTTATTGTTTTGAAGAATACTTAAAAGCTGACCGCCGTATTCGTCGGAAGTTTTTTTATGCTCGGTAGCGACACGAAAACTCAACGCCAGTTTATCGCCCTCAAACATCGCATATTTTATATTTGTGTTTCCGACGTCCATACAGATAACCATATCTACTCCTTACCCTCCGATTCTTCTTCCGCCGTAACGCCTGTTTGTACGTCAGTTTGTTCGGCCGTAATTAATTCAGGTTTTGACTTTTTGCTTAAAATTTTGCCGCTTATTTTTTTGAGAACAGCAACATAAATAGGCACGAGTATAATACAAGCCGCCAATTCTATGGGAAAATAAATTGTAACAGCAACATTCAATATCGAAGATAATGTTTTATCGACCGTACCCGCCCAAATATTAACCGAAAAAAGATATAAAACGGTATTCGTAATCGAGCCCACCGCCCCCGCAACCGCCGCAGGAAGCGACTCGCGCACATACTTATTTTTAACGTTTTTCAATAGCTTTGAAAAGCCGAAATAAGTCCAGTATGCGGTTACGCCGATAAAAAATCTCGGCAAAACGGAAATTAAAGGGTTTGCGTAAAAAATGAAAGCCGAAGCAAATATCAGACAGAACAAGCTGCTGCTTGCACCAAGCAACGTTCCACCTATAAAACTTTTTTTCCAGTCGTCATAGACGCTTAAAGCTATTGCCACAGGCAAAGAAAGTATACACGCCGTCATGCCTACGCCTGCCAGCAAGGTTCCTTCCAAAAGAAACAATACAAAAATCAGCGCAAACATTACGCCGATAAACGCGACAAAATGAGCTTTGTCGTTTTTCATAAAAAACCTCCGTCGAATCCCTTTCGGGTATCCGCAAAATAAAATATTATACTTATGCACGGTCGGATTAAATATATCCGCCGAAAGTACTTTTTTACATACTTCATTGTAGCATTTTAATACAAATTTTGCAAGCAATTATCCGACCAGTAACATTTTTACGGAAATTTTAATACAATTTAATATACGGAAACTGCAAGGGCAAAAACAAATTTACATACCGCCTTGCAGCTATTTCACAGGAGGAAATATATGAACATTTTTTCAAGTTGCTGCGGCAATAATAGCTGCCTTTGGATTCTCATCCTTTTACTTCTTGCCGCAAGTTGCAGCGGTAACGGCTTAGAAGGCGTACTTTCCGGAAGCTGTACTCCCGTACTTATCGCTTTAATATATAGTATGTGGAAAAACGGCACGCTCTCCAATCTGTTATGCGGCAATCACGGCGGATGCGGATGCAACTGCGGTTGTAACTAATCAAAAAAAACAGAGAGGTTGCTTTGCGGCAACCTCTTTTGTTTTATATACCCGAAACATATTTATAGACCGCCGCAACGGTCTTTGCATCGCAGATTTCTCCGCGCCCTATCATTGCAAGCACATCGCAAACACTTATAAATTCACTCTCCACAAATTCGTCTTTGTCGGGATTCCGACCGGCGTATTCGAAATTATCGGCAATAAATATATGAATAACCTCGTCGGTATAACCGACGCTCGGATACAACTCCATAAGACGGACAAGCTCAGCACTGTAACCGGTTTCTTCTTCAAGCTCCCTTGCCCCACCCGCTTTCGGATCTTCGCCCGACTCCAATTTGCCTGCGGGAATTTCATAAATAACTTTACCGTACAGATAACGATACTGCTTGACAAGCAATATCTTACCGTCTTCAACAAGCAAAACCGCCGCGCCGTCGCAATGCCGTACACATTCACGAGTCGATTTATTCCCGTCGGGCAGTTCCACTTCGTCGACTTCGAGTTTTAGTATTTTTCCGTCGTAAACGGTTTTACCGCTCAATTTTTTTTCGAAAAAATTCATAATGTTTCTTCGAATTCCGCAATTGACTCTATCAGCGAAGCCACCCCGTCGCTCACGCATTTATTGAACATCACATAATAGTTATATCCGCAAATCAGCGCGTCGATTAACTCTTCATCACCCATTTTTACCGCATTCATGAGTTCGGATAAAATCCTGTAACCGCCCTCTTTTTCCACAAGGGGAATAGAACTGCGCATAAGATGCTTTTTTTCGTTTGCTATGGAATAAGAAATTTCCGCAATCAGATCTGACCGAACGGAGTCGGGCGCAAATTTACCTTCTTTCGAAGAATTTTCCACAGCTTCGTTGAAAACCTGGCGTATTAAATCTTCGAGACAGTCTACTATTGTTTTGCAGAATGCGCGATAACTTTCGAAATAACTTCCGTCTTCAACAAAATAGTTTTGAAGAAAATCGTTAAAGTTAAGAGTATCACGGTCAAACTCAACAAAAAGACAAAAAATGAACGCGAGTCTCTGCCCGATCGTGCGGGGCAAAATAACATAGCTTTTGTTTACATAACCGTCGTTAAGCGTTACCAGACATTTCGATTTTTCCTTTAAATAATCAAAATCCTTCGTCACGGTATCGAACAACATATACAAATCGGGACTGTTGACTATGCACTTCAAAATATCCTTAATCTTTGTAGTCGCCATTATGAATTTGCATTTTTTAAGTTCTTCACACTTGTCTAAAAACGTTAAAACCTGTTCCTTTGTGCTGTTCATGATTCACCTTTTAATATTTTCCCTTACTATTATATCACAGATTATTTTAAAATTAAATTATTTTAAGGGTAAATATCTTGATTTTAATCGAAATATTATGTATAATGATTAAGACTTTTGCATTTTTTTATACTTTTTACTTATTTATGTTGAACACAGGCGAAACTTCAATCAACAAATTAATAATTCTTTTCGTTTTTGATAAAATGGAAAGCGCTCTTTCCGAAAGAACTATCGTTGATATGTGTTCTTCTTCAAACAGTTGGATGGGTTATATGGACTGCGTAAACGTTATCCATAAGCTTATTGACGACAATTTTATCTGTATAGTCAACGAAGACGAAGATACGCTTTATACCATAACGCCCGACGGCAGAGAAACGCTTGCGAATTTTTACATAAATATCCCCAAGAGCGTAAGGGAAGAAATTTCTATTTTCGTAAAGAAAAACAGCGCCAGATACAGGAATCGTCAGGAATGCCGTTCAGACTATTTTCAGAACATGGACGGAACTTACACGGTTGCATTGAAAATACTTTCACCCGTACAAACGATTCTGGAAGTTAAATTCGTTGTTCCCGATAAAAAGACAGCAAAAGCTATTTACAAAAAATGGGAAGAAAAAGCTGCCGACGTGTATTCGGTGCTATATGAAAATCTTTGCGATTAGGAGAAAAAATTTATGTTCACTTACTTTACGTCGGGAACTTGTTCGAGACAGATAATTTTCGAAGTTGACAAGGACAACAAAATTCACGGAGTAAAATTCATCGGAGGCTGTAGCGGCAACTTACAAGGCGTCGGCAGACTTGTAGAAGGCAAAAAGATTGACGAAGTTGAAAAACTTCTTGCGGGTATTAAATGCAGAAACAACACCTCCTGCCCCGACCAATTATCAAAGGCAATAGGTGAGTACAAAAAATCTTTGACGGAAGATAAAACAAAATAATAAATTAGCACATAAAAAAAGCGGACTTTTTAGTCCGCTTTTTTCTTTAAAAGACAACAAATCTTTGATCTGCAAATTAATTATGACAGACATAGTACTATCTAAATTTATAAATTACTGATTAAATTGTAGAATTCCGACATATTTTTATTGACCAGATCATAATAAAAACATCTTCCGTCATATCCACGTTCTTTCGTATATCGAATAAGGTTAAAACCGTAGTTATCCTCTTTTACTTCGATAAGCAGTTTTTCATAGGGCATACCGTTACTCTCGTAAACTTTATTAAAGTCAAACTCAACCCATAAACCTTTTTTCATCGCTTTCACCGTTTCGTTGTTAAGACTTACGCCGAACGCCGGCATATCGTGAGCTTCGGAAATCATTTTGTTCCAGCTGTCGAGTATTAACTTATATTCGTTTCGATTTGCCGAATAATTTTCGATTTCACCGCAATTGTACACATTTATGTTTTCCGCGCAAGTAAATACTTTTTGAAGTTCTATATCCATAATCATATTCCTATTATTTTCCTTTTTTGTCAAGATATTCGTCAATCGCTTTTGCCGCGCTTTTTCCCGCACCCATTGCAAGGATTACTGTTGCCGCACCCGTTACGGCGTCGCCGCCGGCATAAATACCTTCCTTTGAAGTTTTACCGCTTACCTCTTCAACGATTATTCCGCCGTGTGAGTTGACGTCCAGCCCCTGAGTGGTACTTTTTATTAAGGGATTAGGGCTTGTTCCTATCGCCATAATCACACAGTTTACAGGTAAAACATATTCGCTTCCTGCAATTTCTACGGGGCGCCGCCGACCTTTTGCATCGGGTTCACCCAGCGCACATTTAATAAGTTTAATTGCTTTAACACAACTGTTTTTCGGATCGAGCCTATCGCTTGTATCATAACCTAATATTTCTACGGGATTGCTTAAAATTTCGAATTTTACGCCCTCTTCCACTGCATGCTCAACTTCCTCTTTTCTTGCGGGAAGCTCCGCCATTGAACGGCGGTAAATTATGTAAACGTTTTCAGCGCCGAGTCTTAACGCCGTACGCGCGGCGTCCATAGCGACGTTTCCTCCGCCTACTACCGCTACGTTTTTTGCGTGCAAAACAGGTGTATGCGAATCTTTTTGAAACGCTTTCATTAAGTTTACACGAGTTAAAAACTCGTTGGCGGAATATACGCCTTTCAGGCTTTCGCCTCTTATTCCCATAAATCGCGGCAACCCTGCGCCACTGCCTATAAACACGGCTTCAAAACCGTCTTCAAACAGCTCGTCAACGGTAACAGTTTTACCCACTACAACGTTTGTCTGTATATTAACGCCGTAATGCTTTAAAGCTTCCACCTCTTTCGCAACTATACTTTTTGGTAGTCTGAATTCGGGAATACCGTAAACGAGAACGCCGCCAACCTCATGCAGGGCCTCGAACACGGTTACTTCATATCCCTTTTTCGCCAAATCCCCGGCGCACGCCAGCCCCGAAGGTCCCGAGCCTACAACCGCGACTTTACGACCTTTTAACTTAGGAATTTCAGGCACGGTGTTACAGTTTGCGTTATGGTAATCAGCAACGAAACGTTCGAGTCTGCCTATTGCAACGGGTTCGAACTTGATACCGAGCGTGCACTTATTTTCGCACTGAGTTTCCTGAGGACAAACCCTGCCGCAAACCGCAGGAAGGTTCGAGTTTTCAGATATTACTTTATAAGCTCCTTCGAAATCGTTTTGCTTTATTTTCGTTATAAAATCAGGTATCGCCACATAGACGGGACATCCTTCTACACAAGGACGGTTTTTACAGTTCAAACACCTGTTCGCTTCGGCTATAGCCGTCTGCGCAGAATAACCAAGCGCAACCTCTGAAAAATTATGCGAGCGAACCGCAGCTTCTTGCATAGGCATTAAGTGTTTTTTAGGTTGAATAGTCATTTATTTCATCCCCTTGTTTAAGAGATTACAATTACTTTCGCGCTCCGCACGCTCGAATTCTGCATACATATCCGAACGCGCCATAGCTTCATCAAAATCGACGTCAAATCCGTTAAAATCCGGTCCGTCCACGCACGCAAACACCGTTTCACCTCCTACAGTCAGCCTGCAACCGCCGCACATTCCCGTTCCGTCTATCATTATGGGATTCATTGAAACGGTCGTGGCAATATTTAACGGTTTGGTTACGGCGACAACGAACTTCATCATAACCAAAGGACCGATAGCTATAACCTCGTCAAATTTTTCACCAGATTCTATAGCTTGCTTTAATGGAGCCGTAACTACGCCTTTTAAACCATAACTGCCGTCGTCTGTAACTATTGTAAGTTTATCCGAACAAGCTTTAAACTCGTTTTCAAGAATAACCAGCTCTTTACTTCTGAAACCTATAATAGTATGTACGATACAGCCCTGCTCGTGCAGTTTCTGTGCGACTGGCAAAGCGATTGCACAGCCCACTCCGCCGCCGACTATGCACACCTTTTTAAGTCCTTCGGTCTTTGTGGCGTTACCCAAAGGACCGACAAAATCATGGATATATTCGCCTTCGGCTTTTGCATTTAACAGCATTGTCGTTCCCCCGACTATCTGAAAAATGATTTTTACCGTACCCTCGTCACAGTCAAAGCCTGCAACGGTAAGAGGTATTCTTTCGCCGTCTTCATCGACGCGCAGAATTATGAACTGCCCTGCCTGCGCTTTTTTTGCAACAAGAGGCGCATATATATCCATCATTGTAACAGTGTCGTTCAACGCCCGCTTTTTAACAATTTTATACAAGCTCAGTCCTCTCTTTTAATTAATTTTCTTATCTTTTTGATATATTGAACCGGATACGGCGCGTTGCCGTCTTCCGCAAACAGAACGCGGCGTATTACGCCTTTCTGCTCTCCGTTATGTCTGCCGAGCGGAGCTATAACCTCGTCATTCTCTTCCGCGTTTGCGAACGTACACAAATACCAATATGTATATCCTTTAACATTTTCGTCATCTACAAACTCAACGGCAACAAAGCAATTCAAATTTTCCATACGGATTAATTATAGCACATTTTGTAATAAAAGCAAGAAATAAGGCTCGTTTTTCGACGAGCCTTATAATATAAATTTTATTCGTAGTCTACTACGTCAGTCCATTTGCGGAGGAACTCTTCCTCGCCTTCTTTCGCCTTAGCAAGACGAGAAGCCGCAACAATAGGAATCCAGCGCTGAACATACTGAATTGCCGTATCGCTCTTTTTACAATAGAGCTTTAAGTATTTTTCGCCAAGTTCGGGCTTACCCGCAAGGTAGAACAGAAGGTAGCTTCTTGCAACGTCTGCAGAAGAATTACCCTGTGTTGCGTGCGCCCAGTCGATTATATACGGCGTACCGTCAGCCGTTATTATTATGTTCGTGGGGTTAAAGTCGCCGTGACATAAGTGAACGTGCTTAGGCATAGAATCGAGACGGGTATGCAATTCGTAACGGGTTGTTGCGTCAAGACTTGCGGCAGAAATCTTCGCCTGCATTTTATCCTTGAGCTTGTTGAGCATAGGCACCTTCTTAGAAAGCACAGTGCGTTGCAAGTCGACAAACATATTCAGATATTCGTCTTCTTTTTCGGGGTGCTTTACCATTAAAGCGTCAAGAGTTTCTCCCTCGATATAATCGAGAATAATCGCCCACTTGCCTTTAACAACCTCTATAGATCTGATTTTAGGCACGTTCAAATCCGTTTCCTCAACCCTTGCATGGTTTAAAGCCTCGTTCAAAATGTCGGCTTTGGAAAAGTTTGCATCAAAAACTTTTACGAGTTTGTCGCCGTCCCTGTAAATCTTTTTGTCCGCTCTTGAAAAAATTTCCTGAGTCATTTAATTTTCCTCCTTATTATTTACCGTAGTACGCGTTAAGGTACATTTGTTTGATTTCGCTCATTAAAGGATATCTGGGATTTGCGCCCGTGCACTGGTCGTCAAATGCCTGCTCCGTCATATCGTCAAGACGTTCAAGGAATTCGGTTTCGTCGATACCGTAATCCTTAATGGTCTTTTTAATGCCGACAGCAGCTTTAAGTCCGTCAATCGCTTTAATAAGATTCTTAACTTTTTCGTCGTCGTTCTTTCCTCCGAGATTGAGGCATTCCGCAATTTCGGCATATCTTCTCTTTGTCTTCGGGTGGTCGTACTGGCTGAACGTTCCCATTTTTGCGGGAGTTTCCGAAGCGTTGAATTTAATTACTTCCCCTATCATAAGTGCATTGGCAACGCCGTGCGGCAAATGATGGAACGCGCCGAGCTTGTGCGCCATACTGTGACATACGCCGAGAAAAGCATTCGCAAACGCCATACCCGCCATTGTAGCCGCGTTCGCCATTTTTTCTCTTGCAACAACGTCCGTCTGTCCGTTTTCGTAAGCCGCAGGCAGGTACTCGAAAATAGTTTTAAGCGCTTGAACGGCAAGACCGTCTGTATAATCGGTTGCAAGCATAGAAGCATACGCTTCAAGCGCGTGGGTTACCGCGTCGATACCGGAAGCCGCCGTAAGACCCTTAGGCGCCGACATATGCAAATCCGTATCAATTATTGCCATATTAGGCATAAGCTCATAATCGGCGAGCGGATACTTCACACCCGTCTTCTCGTCGGTAATTACGGCAAACGGAGTTACTTCAGAACCCGTTCCCGCCGAAGTGGGAATTGCTATAAAGTAAGCCTTTTCACCCATTTTGGGGAAAGTGTAGACTCTCTTTCTTATGTCCACAAAGCGCATAGCCATGTCCATAAAATTCACTTCGGGATGTTCGTACATCACCCACATTATCTTTGCTGCGTCCATAGCGCTACCGCCGCCGAGCGCGATAATCGTATCAGGCTCGAACGAACGCATCTGAGCAACGCCTTCGAGGGCACATGCAAGCGTAGGGTCGGGCGCAACGTTAAAGAACGTACTGTGTTCTATACCCATACTGTCAAGCTTTTCCGTTATACATTTAGTAAAACCGTTTTTGTATAAGAAGCTGTCTGTAACGACAAATGCACGCTTCTTGCCCATAACGTTTTTAAGCTCGTCAAGCGCAACGGGAAGACATCCCTTCTTGATATAAACTTTTTGGGGCGCTCTGAACCACAACATATTCTCTCTCCTTTCGGCAACTGTTTTTATATTCAAAAGATGATTTATTCCTACGTTCTCCGAAACAGAGTTTCCGCCCCATGATCCGCAACCCAAAGTAAGCGAAGGCGCAAGTCTGAAATTGTATAAATCACCAATACCGCCCTGCGACGAAGGAGTGTTTACAAGAATACGGCAGGTCTTCATTCTTTCGGCAAATTCGGTTATTTTGTTTTTGTCCGTTACCGTATTTACATACAATGAGGAAGTATGTCCGTAACCGCCATCTTCCACAAGCCTTTCAGCCTTATCCAAAGCGTCGCCGAAATCCGAAGCACGGTACATTGCAAGTACGGGCGAAAGTTTTTCATGCGCAAACTCTTCTGAAAGTTCGACCGATTCGACTTCGCCTATCAGAATTTTAGTAGCTTCGGGAACTTCAACGCCAGAAAGCTGTGCAATTTTGTATGCGCTTTGGCCTACGATTCTTGCATTGAGCGAACCGTTTATGATTATTGTTTTTCTTACCTTATCTATCTCATCGTCTTTAAGGAAATAACAGCCGCGCGCGGTAAATTCCTTTTTAACTTTATTATAAATTTTGTCCGCAACGATTACCGATTGTTCGGACGCGCAAATCATACCGTTGTCGAAAGTCTTGGAATGAATTATCGAGCTTACAGCCAGCAACACGTCTGCACTTTCGTCTATAACCGCAGGAGTATTGCCTGCGCCTACGCCTATTGCAGGTTTACCGCTTGAATATGCGGCTTTAACCATGCCGGGACCGCCCGTCGCAAGAATGGTGTCAACCTCCTTCATAAGCATATTGGTCATATCGAGCGAAGGAACGTCAATCCAGCTTATAATGCCTTCCGGCGCACCTGCGGCAACTGCCGCTTCGTAAACGGTTTTAGCCGCCGCAATAGTGCTGTTCTTTGCGCGGGGATGAGGGCTGATTATACAGCCGTTGCGCGTTTTAAGGCATATGAGCGTTTTGAAAATCGCGGTAGACGTGGGATTAGTAGTGGGAATCACGGCACCGATTACACCGATAGGCTCCACAACTTTCTTTATGCCGTAAACCCCGTCATCCTCGATAATTCCGCAGGTCTGACAGTTTTTATACTTGTTATAAATATATTCGGAAGCGTAATGGTTCTTTATAACCTTATCTTCCACTATGCCCATTCCCGTTTCCTCAACGGCAAGCTTGGCAAGCGGAATTCTCGCCTTGTTCGCAGCCGAAGCGCATGCAAAGAAAATTTTATCTACTTGTTCCTGAGTGAACGTTGCAAATATTTTCTGCGCGTTTCTTACCCTCTGCAATTCCTGTTCCAGCTTTTCAACACTGTCGCATAAGCCGTAGTCCAACTTAAAATCCATATCTGTCTCCTATTAAAAATTTTTTGCTTGATGTTGCAATTTAAAATATCAATAATTTTATATCGATAAAATTATATCAAATTATCCGACACTCAGTCAAAGAAAAATTATAAGGTTTAAAGATTAGCTTTATATTGTTAATTTAAACAATTTTCGGTGAATTTAAAACACAAGCAGTTTAATAAATTAATATAAAAATTTATAGTAAGCCTACCGAGTATTTGATTATGCACACGGCTTTTTTATAGTTGGTTATGATTGATTTTTTTAACTACGTCAATTATAATTACAATATAATTGATTTTTCGCTAACGCTTCAAAAATCGCAAACTTAATTGTAAGCACCTTATTTTTCTTCAATTTCTTTATCGCATTATATATGACGACAATACAATACCGTGATACACAATAAATTTTGAGAGAAACTTTTGGACAGCAAGACCTACTTTTCATACTTTATCACGATTTTAACGAAACCGCACATATTTTGCGTGGCGTACTGCAAGTTATAAAAAAATTATGTATATCAATGTTCATTTACATTTTAACTATTTTTGTAACGTTTACTGATGGCCATATAATTGAAGCGTAATAAAAATTACACGAAATACGGGAGAAAAATAATGTTTGAAAAAATGAGAAGGTTTAAACAGGAATTAGGACAAAAAGAAATTGAACGCATTCTGAAAGATAATACTTCGGGCGTTTTATCCGTTATTGACGAAAACGGCGACCCCTATTCCGTTCCTTTGAGTTATATATTTTATAATGGTAGCATATACTTTCACAGCGCAAAAAGCGGACATAAAATCAACGCCATAAACAATTGCAAAAAATCAACTTTTTGTATAATAGATAAAGACGACGTTAAGCCTGAAAAATTTACGACATTTTATAAAAGCGTAATCGCTTTCGGAAATGTTGAAATTGTAAACGACGACGAAGAAACTTTTTTTGCAATTAAAAATATTAGCAAAAAATATTACCCTGACCACAACGACGAATTACAAGCAGAAATCGAAAAAAGTAAATACAAATTTTTAATTATAAAATTTAATATAGAATATATCACAGGTAAACAATCAATCGAATTATTAAATGCCGGTTCACAAAACAATTAAATATACGGTAAAAAGAAAAACCTATTTTCAGTTGTGTGAAAATAGGTTTTTTCTTGTAAGTTTTATTTGTAACAAATTAATTTAATTGATTATTTTACCGAATATATTTTATTGCACGCCTACCATTGACAAAGTAATATTCATAAGCCACTTTAACGCCGACGGCACGTTATTTTCTAAAATCGAGATTACTGCATTCGCGTCATAACCCGAAAAACTATTTTGTATTCCCGTAAAATATGAATAAAGCGTTCCGTGTGCCTTTGTTGCGCCAAGCGCAACCATTGCCGCTGCCGTATCCCCAAAGGCAAAATAATGTCCTTTCGCCAAAGCGCCGACTGCAAATTGACCGATCGAAACTGCACCGCAAGACAAAACGCCAAACGACATAATGCCGAAAGATATTGCGCCGCCGCTTAATAAGCCTAACGCAAATGCACCAAAGCCGAAAAACCCGATACCCATTATACCTAAGCCGAGAAAGCCAAGCGCCAATAATCCAATAGATAACAGTCCGAGTGATAGCAGCCCTATTGAAATAACTCCGACCGACTTAAATCCGATAGCAACTATACCTTTTGCAGTTTTACCTATGCCTATATTTATATGAATCAGCGGAATTCCGCACACAGTCCTTTTAGACTTATATTCATAATTAAGCATCTTGCTTAAAGAAAAAACAACGGGGGACAACAGCCGTTCTTTGCATATTAGCTGTTTCCGTTTTATCTGCTTTATTCTTAATATTTTCCTTTAACAAATAATCAAGCGAGCGAGCAATCAAACAACTCGCTCATACGAATCAATTTGTCTGTTTCGGGAAATGTCACGTCTGATTCCCATTTACTTATAGCTTGTCTGGAAACACCTAAATTATCGGCAAGTTGCTCTTGCGTTATATTTTCCCTTTGCGAGCCTTAGCAAGTTTTTCGCCTAATGCCATAAAAGCCTCCGAGTGATAATTATGCACTCATTATAAAGAGTTTTTAGGTAAAACACCACCAACTTTGCGTTTCTAAATGTAAACTTTGGGTTGCATTTACTAAAAACGTGACGTTCAGTAATGTTTTTCTTAAGTAGCTGAACGTTTACATTATATAACTAATAAACATAATAATCAATTGCTCAACATTTTCATTTTACAATGAACGGCAATAAAAGCGTTATTAAAATTATTTTAATGTTTATTTCTAATAGTAAGCAAACCCTTAGTTCAATAAGATTGCAGCCACATTTTTGGCGCAATTAGAAAAGTTAAAGACTCAAACAGCGTAAAAGAAAAAGAAACCGCAAATGCGATTTCTAAATCCGGGTGTTCGTATACCCCTGATATGGTGCACCAAGACAGACAGAGTTTGAACCTCAAATACGTATTTGTAAACGGGGTTGCGGGCTTTGTCGCAAAAAGGTAAAAGTAAAACGGCAATGAGTTTAGGCTCGTTGCCGTTTTACTATCTCCCACCCAAGAGAACCCACCCTAATGGTCGTAAATTAAGATAAATACATTTCGTCATAGATTTACAAGTTTCTACGTTTTTTACGCCAAAAGTGTTACAGTGTTACGGGGTGGACTGGTAATACTATGTCCACCCGCACACGGGCGGCAAGCCGCCCGTGTATTGCCGTGTTTGCTTTAATTGCGTTACACGTTACGGGGTGAACTGGTAATAGTATATATATTATACAAAATCACGTAATTGCTTTTGCAAATGTTTGCGTACTGTTGCCATTTGTTGAGATATGGACGAGTGAGAAACGCCGCGCTCACGCGCAATCGCCCGCATAGTCATTTCCTCGTAATAGAATTTATGCACCAATTCGCGCCGCTTGTCCGACAGCGTTAATAACGCTTTATGTACGCGCTCTATGTTTTCGCGCCGTATGATTATAGCAAGTGTATCAGCGGACTTGTCCTCAAAATCTATTCCGTTTTCAATTAAATAGTTCAAAGAGGTATGCCGCCTTGTTTCCCGCCAATGGTTGCGCTTTTCTATTTGTACGAGTTGTAAGTGTATCAAATATAATTCGTCCGTAACCTCTATTTCATTTGTAGTTCCGTCAACAAATTTATATATTATTACTTGCATATAGAAAGCCTCCAACTATAAGCACGGCGACAGCATTTTGGAAAGGTTTTTGAGAAAATAAAAAAAAGCCCGACAAACTTTCAGACTTTATAAGCCTTGAAAATCTGTCGGGTTTTACTCTTTCATAGAGAGCCTTAACACCTTTAACAAATGCCAGCCGTCCGCGAACGTGCGCAAAACAGCCCTATAATTGTTTGTAGTGGGTTATATATGCGTTTGTTATGAGGTGTCTATGTATAAAAAAAGAATTGAGTGCGCCATTTACTGCTCCCGAAAATAATTTTTTACTTTCGTACACTCAATTCTTTATTTGTTATAAAGATTTATTCGGTTGTTATGCTTTGTCAGATAGCATTTTTAATATTGTGATTTCGTCGCCCTTGATTACTATTCGTAGTTTTAATTTACATTTCGGGCAATAGATTTCCGCGTTTGAGCCGTCGCCTAACTTGAATAATTTATACCCACATTCGGGGCATACAATATAATTTGTCATAGACTGTATTTCTTTTTGTACTTTTATCGTTTAATCTTAAATTTTAACAATAAGGCAATAACGCTGCAAAGTAAAATAAATATACCGAACAATACGGGTAAATGCCAAACTTGAAAACTCGTCATTGCCTTAAATGCTATTGTAGCGGGGAAAGCATAGGCAATATATTGCATAAATTGTGGCAACATATCTGCGGGAAACATAATGCCCGACAGCATAGTGGACGGCAAAAATATTGCCATTGCTACCATTGTCAACTTTGCTTGCTGTTTAATCAAAAGCCCAAAAATACAACTGATAGCAAGAGTTATCGCAAGCAACGCTATAAGCGATAAAAAATACCATATCAAATCAGGCGGCAATTCCGCTTTGAAAATTAAAGGCGAAAGGGCAAAAACTATAAGACAGCATATAAGCGTATGTATAAATGACGAAATAAATTGCGATATAACGCCAAACCAAATAGGCGCGCCATTTGCATTATAGACCTTTTTAACGTCTGTTCCGTAGATTTCCGCAACTGCGGGCGGTACGCCGAACAACGCGCTCATTATGATTGTAAACACGGTCATTGACGAAATAAGAGTTTTTGTAGCGTTCGTATCAATAGTAGTGAAAATTCCGCCCATAAATAGAAAAAATATGAGCGGCACAAGATAACAAGCAATAAGCATACCTTTACTGCGTATATCAAACTTGAATTGTAAACCAATCCCGTATAAAAAAGCCTTCATTAGTTCGCACCTCTCACAATGTTCATAAAGTTTTGTTCAAGCGATATTCTATCGGTCTGAATTTCCGAAATAGATATGCCTTTTTGTTTGTATTCCGATAATAGCGTAAATAAAGTTTCCATAATATTTTCCGTTTCGTATTCGTTTTGCCCGTCGGCGGTTTTTATGCGTATAATATGCCTTTTGCCGCCCATAGCGGTAAATTCGTCAACCGTTCCGATAAAAGCAATATTCCCGTTACTCAAAACGGCTACTCTGTCGCATAATTCTTCGACTTCCGCCATATCGTGGCTTGCAAGAATTATTGTTTTGCCTTGTGATTTTAATGCGCGTATTTGTTCGTGCAACGATACGCGCCCCTCAACATCAAGACCCGCAGTCGGTTCGTCAAGGAAAATAATGTCGGGGTTGCCTATAAGTGCAAGCGCAAGGTGTAAGCGGCGTTTTTGCCCCGTAGACAAATCGGCATATTTCTTTTTTGATAATTCGGGTATGCCGAAAGAATTAAGCATTTCTTTATCTGGTGTGGTTTTATGCCAATTAGCAAACAGTTTGACGGCTTCCATAGGTTTAATATAGGCTTGTAAAGCCGACGACTGTAATTGAATACCGATTTTTCCGTTTACGGTTATATTCCCGCTGTCGTAAGCGCGTAAGCCCTCGATACATTCCAAAGCCGTAGTTTTGCCCGCACCGTTTACGCCGAGCAAAGCAAAGATTTCACCTTTATGTACGGTTAAATTTATACCTTTCAATACGGAGTTCGCGCCGTAACTCTTTTTTAATTCCTTGACCTCGATTATATTTTTCATTTTTTTGCCTCAAAAGGGTTAATACCCAAATTTTCAAAATAAAAACACAGCGCAGGCTCAATAAAAGCATTCAGTACGTTTTGCATATCGTTATCCGCTTGCGCGTTTCCGAAATTCATTAGTTGTGATAATATACTCATATCGCCGCCCGTAAACTCTGTTATAAGTTGCCAAAATTCTTTTGCGATAATTTGTCCTTGTTCACTTTCGGGTGCTATGCCGTTCTCAATGCATTTTTCTATTTTTCCGACAATTAAGTTAAACTTATTTATAAACGCAACACCCGTATCTTTATCGAATTTCTTATGACAGTAGTCGAGCATATTATCGTCAAAATATTTAATTAAACCGTAATACTTATTTCCCATTTGCAAGTTGACAATTATATCGGCATACTTTGAAAAGTCAACTGTTTGCATTTGTTCTATTTCGTTTTTTAATAATCCGATTGCTTGTAAAGATTGCGTAAGCGTATTTATTTGTGTTTGTATCGAATTGCTTTGTTCGGTCAACGCTATTATTGCCTTTTGTGGCGTATCAATGGAAGTCAAACGATTTTTAATTTCATCAAATGAAAACCCTAACGATTTAAGAGTAAGTATTTGATGCAACTTAACAATATCTTTATCACTATACAAACGCCGTCCGCCTTCG
Organism: uncultured Christensenella sp.; assembly: GCA_910585705.1. GTDB lineage: Bacteria > Bacillota > Clostridia > Christensenellales > Borkfalkiaceae > Coproplasma. The sequence continues at coordinate 393,256 of CAJUER010000001.1, read as the reverse complement.
CTGATACAAGACGGACTAAATAGCCCTTCGCGGTCATAATATTGCAACGCCCGAGCGGTTACACCCATTTTCTTTGCGACTTCGCCAACCGTCATATAGCCTTGCGGAATTGCTTTATATCTTGCCATAAATATACCTCGCATATATTATAATTCATTACGCGGCGTAACGAGCAAGCATTTTTAAGTATTTGTTATAAAAAAGTTTTCATTTATAAAATTCGACATAATTCACAACCCTTTGATAATTTTTGTTGTTCTAAATCTGATAAAATCAACGTGAGGTTTTATATTCTTTTCCATAAGAATTACATAGTTTGTTATTCGCTTGTGCTTACCGTCTGGGGACGGAATACGCCGCCTTGACAAATTGTAAAGGGCGACGATTTATCTCCCGTTAGGCATAAAACCGTCGTCGCCTACGGCGCAAACCCTTGACAATTTGTCTGCGACGGCATTTTGGGCTGGTTAAGACAGTAAGCACCAAAGCGAACAACAAAATTTTTAAGCCGCAGTCCGCACACACGCAGACGGCGCAAAGGAGCAGACATTGAACAACAACGCTGTTATTTATGCAAGGTATAGTTCACAAGGACAAAACGAGCAGTCTATCGAGGGGCAAGTACGCATTTGCACCGCATACGCCGAAAGCAAGGGCTTTACTGTCGTAAAGACCTATATGGACAAGGCAAGAACGGGAACGAACGACAACCGCCCAGACTTTCAGAAAATGATTAGCGACGCGGACAAAGGCGCGTTTCAGCATATTATCGTTTACAAGTTTGACCGATTTGCCCGCAACCGCATTGACAGTATAATGTACAAAGCACAGTTGAAAAAGCAGTACGGCATACGGATAGTTTCGGCAACCGAGCCAGTCAGCGACGACGAGGGCGGCGAAATCTACGAAATGTTTTTGGAATGGAACGACGAGAAATACAGCGAAAGACTTTCCAAGCGTGTTCGCGACGGACTGGACACGAGCGTTAAAAACGGAACGTATTGCGGCGGTTATCTCATTTACGGGTATAAACTCATAGATACCGACAAGAAAGGCAACAATGGTACAATACACAAAGTAGCCATTGACGAGGAACAAGCCGAAATTGTGCGATTTATCTTTACCGAGTACGCCAACGGCACGGACAAGAAAGAAATAGCCGACGAATTGAATAAGCGGCACATACTTTACAAGGGCAAGCCGTTTACTTTCCGCACGTTTGAAAACTGGCTGTCTAACGCCAAGTACACGGGCGAATTTATGCACGGGCAACGGCTATGCGCGAATACATACCCCGCTATCATAGACAAAGCGACTTTTGCAAAGGTGCAAAAAAGGTTACAGCAAAACAAAATACTTGCGGGAGCAAACTCTGCTATTGAGCCGTATTTGCTTACGGGTAAGGCGTTTTGCGGGCATTGCGGCACGGCTATGATAGCGGGCGGCGGTACAAGCAGATTAGGCAAAAAACATTACTATTATGTTTGCAAGCAGAAAAATAAAGCCCTCTGCGACAAGAAACGCGAGGACAAAGACAAACTGGAATTGTATGTTACGCAAGTGGTACACGACTTTTTGAGCGATAGAAAAAACGTTGAGAAAGCCGCGCAAGATACGATAAACTATTATGAGCAACGCACGGGCGACAACGGAATGAAAAGCATAGAGGCGCAAATACGGCACGCACAAGACGAGGCGGAACAACTTACAAACGCCTTTATACTGGCGCGTAACGACCTACTGCGGGCAAATATAGAACGCAAAATGCAAGAGATAGAAATACTTATAAAAGATTTAACCGCACACAAGGCGCAAATAGAGTTAGAGCGCGGGCAAAAGATAACCAAAGAAAAGATTATTGACTTTGTGGCTATGCTAATAAAGGGCGACCCGAACGACAAGGAATACCAAAAGAAACTTATAGACAATCTTGTTTACAAGGTTTTTGTTTACGACGATACAGTAGTTACATATCTGATTTTCGGCAACGACAAGGAAATTAAAGAAATAAGCCTTGCCGATAACGACAAGGCTATTACTGGTTTAACGCAGAGGGTTCAACCTCTATCGTTACTGGTGCGGATGAAGGGATTTGAACCCCCACGGTCACCCACAGGAACCTGAAACCTGCGCGTCTGCCAGTTCCGCCACATCCGCAAAACATCAATGATTATAAATTATAGCATAACTTTTGTCAAGCAATAGCTATTCGATTTATTAAAGATTTTAAAAATCAAGCACCCGCTTTTTCATTAAAACAGGTGCTTTTTTTCAAATGTTATTTAAGATTCGGATTCGTAATGGCAATCGGAATACTGTGTAGGGGGCATAGTTTCGCCTTCGCCTACCCAAACCGAATTCACTAAGTTACCCTTTTTGTCAACCACTTTATAAGCGCCAGACTTGGGGCAAGTATCACCGCAATTCAATTTCATAAATTACCTCCGTACTTTTATTATGCGCAAAATTACGGATTTAATTTAAAATTATCACGATATTTAATTTTAATATTTTTTCTCTATATCGGAAATTTTATCCACGCGACGTTGATGTCTTCCGCCCTCGAAAGCCGTTGTCAAAAAAGTTTCGACTATTTTCAAAGCATATCCTACACCGACAACCTTCTCTCCTAAAGCCAAAACATTAGAATCATTGTGGCGGCGCGTAAACTCGGCGCAATAACAGTCGTGACAATGCGCACACCTTACTCCGCGCACCTTATTAGCGACAATAGAAACGCCTATACCCGTTGAGCAAACTACTATTCCTTTGTCGCACTCGCCATTTGCGACCGCTTCTGCAGCAGGCAACGCATAATCGGGATAATCGCAGCTATCGAAACTGTCTGTACCGAAGTCCTTATAATCATAGCCGTTTTCTTTAAGATATTTAATAATTTCTTTCTTTAAATTCAATCCGCCATGATCGCAAGCCAATGCTATTTTCATTTTAAACACCATCAATCCTTATATTTTTTTATGAATTTTTCTATTATCAAATCGCATACAGTGGAAAGCAAATCACGCACTTTACGGTACGTTTCCACGTCCATGCCGTACGGGTCGGGCGCACCAACACCCATAATATCCTCAACGCTAATTACATTGTTATAATCTTTTAACGCCTGTTTATGCGCCGAAGTCATACAAACGACAAGTGTGCTTGCGTTAATAAGTTTTGCCGTCATCTGTCTGGGATTGAACTTTTCAACAGTAATGCCTTCTTCGAGCAGAGCAAGCCTGCTGTTCTGACTGATGCTTCCGCCGATTTCCGCATTGATACCGCACGAAGCCGTATCCCACCATTTGATTTTATTTTTCTTGATTTTGCTACGCAGCAATGCTTCCGCCATAGGACTACGGCAAGTATTGCCTGTGCATACAAACATTACTTTCTTCCTTTTCATGAATTTTTACACGCTTTGCTCAATCTGTTCATAACCCCTTCCATAACTCCGTTTTGATTTTCGGGCGCTACTGCAATTATAAGCCGAGCCTTTTCTTCGCCCTCGCGGAGTTTATAATAGAGATTGGAAGCCATCTCTTCCCCGTCCTTACCGAGCTTTAAAACTTTGTCAACTGCGGCAATTTGCGCAGTTTTATCGTCGCACAAAAGGTATGCCGTTACGCCTTCCGCGTTGCTTTTCTCATACTCGTAAAGCGCGTCCTGCAATTCATTAAAGGCAAACAACATAGTTTTGCAATTTGGCGAATAATGCTTGTACTTCATTCCCGGCGAACGCGCCCTTTCTCCGTCTTTTAAGAAGTATTGTTCGCATCTGCCTGCTACTTTTTCAATCATTTCACGGGTGATAAGCCCGCTGCGCAAAATAACAGGTATTTCGCCCGTGCAGTCAAGCACGGTGCTCTCTATGCCGCCTTCGCTTTTGCCGCCGTCGAGAATAAGTTCGATTTTGCCGTTAAGATCGGAATAAACGTGTTGAGCCGTAACGGGACTTACATGCTTTGATATATTCGCCGACGGGGCGGCTATTGGTAAATCAATATATTCGAGAAATCTCTGCGCACCCTCGTGTGACGGAATTCGTATTGCGAGCGTACCGAGTCTGCACGAAACCGCTGAAGCGACAGCGCCGCAACTTTTAAAAACCATTGTCAACGGACCGGGAAGATACGCTTTTGAAAGCGCTCGCGCATAGTCTGGTATATCCTTGACAAGCAAAGACAAATCATAATCTTTGTGAACGTGCACTATAAGCGGATTGTCGTTAGGTCTGCCCTTGATTTTGAATATATTCTCCACAGCGCTATTATCGAACGCATTAGCGCCAAGCCCGTAGACCGTTTCGGTTGGGAATGCTACCGCTCCGCCGCCACAAATTATCTTTTTCGACTGCCCGAGAGAATATTCATTTACAGGCAAAATTACTGTATTCATTTGGTTAAAAAGGCATCTCCTCGTCCGACGGGGCATAATCTTCGCTTATCGGCGGAGCGCTGTCGGGTACGGGCGCATTGGAATCTTCGGGCGGCGGCTGAAGTTCGTCGTTAGGTTCCGGATTGACAAATTTCGTAAGTTCGCCCTTGAAGCGGAGTTTAATTCTGTCAAGACCTCCGTTCCTGTGTTTTGCAACTATCAAATCCGCCATACCTTTGACAATATGCTTCTTTGCGATATCTTCGTCCGTTGCGTTTACGTCCGGACGGTTTATAAACATAACGATATCTGCGTCCTGCTCGATCGCACCCGATTCACGAAGGTCCGAAAGCTGAGGCTCGCCCGCCTGAATACGTCGCAACTGTGAAAGCGCTATGACCGGTACATCAAGCTCCTTTGCCATAATTTTAAGCTCGCGCGTAATCGCCGCGACTTCCTGCGTTCTGTTTTCTTCACCGCTCTTTTTTCCGCTTGACATAAGCTGGATATAGTCGATCATAACAAGGTCGAGCTGTCCGTTGTTCTTCGATTTTATTCTGCGGCATTTTGAAAGAATTTCCGCAGGCGTCACCCTTGAAGAATCGTCGATATGTATTTTACTGCGACGAAGCTTCTCGCTCGCCTTAACAAGTTTTTTCCAGTCGTTTGCCGTAAGTTTTCCCGAAAGCGCGTCTGACATACTTACGTTTGCAAGACTGCACATCAACCTTTGAATTATCTGAACTTCGGGCATTTCCAATGAAAACACCGCACATACCGCGCCGCTACCTATTGCCGCGTTTTCGACTATATTCATCGAAAGCGAGGTTTTACCCATACCGGGACGAGCCGCCAAAACTATCAGGTCGGACTTTTGCAAACCGTTTGTAAGTTTGTCAAGGCGCGTGAATCCCGTTATAACTCCGCGAAACGCGTCCTTGTCTTTTGCAAGTTTTTCAAACTTGTCCAGAACCGCGTCAATTCCGCTGCCTTCTCGGATATCTTTCATTGTCGAAGTATCGTTAGTGCGCGATACTGCATAGATTTTTTCTTCCGCGAACTGGACGCTGCTTACAGTATCTCCGCCCGACTTTGCAAAATCTATAATATCTCTTGACGCGCGAATTAAACTTCTATTCACGCTATCACGCTTAACAATATCGAAATAATACTTGTAATTTGCCGCAGAAGGCGTAATCTGCGCAAGTTCCGAAACGTAAGAAATACCTCCCGCCTTTTCAAGGTTGTTGTCGACGTCTAACCTATCGCACAGAGTTACGATATCAACGGGCTTTCGTTCCGCAAACACCATTTTCATAGCGGAAAGAATATATTGGTGAGATTCCTGATAAAAATCGTTTTTATCAAGCTGTTCGAGAATTTCCGCAAGTATTACATTGTCGATTAGCATACAGCCCAAAAGCGCCTGCTCGGCATCCAAATTATTGGGCATTACATTGTTTTTGTCTGACATAGTACTTTATATTTCCATTAATTTTTCAAATTCGGACAGTGTATCCTCAAATTCTTTCATTGCTACCTTGAACGGCTGCTTAGTAGAAAGGTCCACGCCTGCAAGCTTTAAAAGAGAAACCGGATCCGTAGAATTACCGCCTGACAGGAATTTAAAATAATCGTTAACCGCCGTCCGTCCTTCATTCAAGATTCTGCCGGCAATATTTATTGCGGCGGTTAAACCAGTTGCATATTTATAGACGTAGAACGAACGGTAAAAGTGCGGTATCCTACACCACTCGCACGAAATATTAAAATCGTGCTCGATGGCGTCGCCGTAATATTTTTTACCCAGATTACCGTAAAGCTGACAAAGATTTTGCTTTGTGAGAGGTTCACCGCGCTCCGCCATACTATGCGCCTCATACTCAAATTCAGCAAACAGCGTCTGTCTATGCAAAGTTGCCCGAATACTGTCCAAGTGATAATTGAGCAGATATTTTTTCAACTGCTCGTCCTTAGCGTTGGCAAGCATATGCTTTAAAAGCAGAACCTCGTTTACCGTACTGGCAACCTCAGCAACAAAAATAGTGTACTGACTTTTCGGATACGGTTGATTTTTCTGTGAAAAATAGGTATGCAATGAATGCCCCATTTCATGCGCGATTGTAAATACTTCGTGCAAAATGGGCTGATAATTCAAAAGTACAAACGGATGGTTATCGGGACAGCCTATACTGTATGCGCCGCCGCGCTTGCCTTCGGTCTCCTCTACGTCGATCCAACGCTCGTCATACCCTCTTTTTAAAAGCGCCTGATACTCTTTCCCGAGAGGCGCAAGCCCTTCTATTACATACTTGTACGCATCGTCATAAGAAAGCTTAAATTCAACCCCGCAGACAAGAGGCGCATAGACGTCGTAAAAATAAAGCTTATTGTAACCGAGAATTTTTTTTCTGTCCGCTATATAACGGTGCATTGCGCAAAGATTTTCATTTACGGCGTTTATAAGATTATCGTATACGATTTTATCTACGTCTTCTGAAAACAGAGCGTGTTCGAGACAGGAACCGTATTTATAAACCTTACTCAAAAATACGTCTTTTTTTACGTTGCCGTAATAAACCGAGTAAAGCGTATTTAAAAGTCCCGTATAAGCTCCGTAATATTTTTCGTATGCTTCTTTTCTTTTCTCGCGGTTGTCCGAATGAAGTATTATTCCGTATACTCCGTGACTCAATCTCGTTTTTTCTCCTTCCCACTCGATTTCAGGTAAAGGAAGGTCAAGATTGTCTATCATGCCGAAGATATTGCGGAAATTATCAAGTACTTCGCCTGACATACCTACAAGCTTTTCCTCTGCTTCCGACACGGAATGAGGTTTTGCCGCTATTATTCTTTTAAGAATATAGTCGTAGTCCTTAAAACGCTTGTCCGCTATAAGATTTCTCAAATAGCTTTCGTCAAGCCTCGACATCTCGGGCTCATAAAACGAAAGCGCGGTAGAATATTTGACTTCAAGTGAACTTACCTTAGAATAATAAGCCGAGTACTTCTCCACTGCGGAATCTTCATCGTGGCGCATGTGCGCATATACAAAAAGCTTTTCAAGAAGTTTGTTATACTCGTCGATATGTTTGTAAAAGCTTAAAAGCGTATCGCAATCGCCGAGCTTGCCTGCAAATTTTTCAAAATCTATTGATTTTTCAGCTTTGTCAAAACTCTTTTCCCACTCCTCATCGGTTGCGAAAATATCTTCGATTTTCCATTTGTAACGCTCTTTTACTTCGCTTCTTTTCATTACCTATTCCTTTTATGCTCAATTCTTTTTCCCGAAAAATTCAGGTATATCGAAACTGAAAAACTTATGAACGGAAGAAATAAACTTCTTATTTTTCATCGACCAGTCGGTTACGACCCCGTAAATATTTTTGCGCATGAAAGCCCCGTTCTGCCTGCTGTCCGCGCTGTAATCGCGGTTATCGCCAAGCAAAAAGACATACCCCTCGTCAATTATAAAAGCATCGTCTTCAAACTTCCCGCCGATCTGCGGAAAGCGGCTGCTACCCGTAGGATAGTTGTTAACGGGTTTTACCGGATCATTCCTGTTCGGGTCGACGTAATTTTCTTCGATTTCGGAAAATTCACTTTCACCTGCATACTTTATAAAAAGCTTGCCTTCAACCAGTTTTACGCTATCGCCGCCGAACGCAATTACGCGCTTAATAAGAGGCGAATCGCCTTCGCGCGTTACCACAACTATATCGCCGTAATCGGGTTTTGCGCTCTTTACGATATAAACGTAATCGCCTCCGGCAGAATGTTCGTCGGGTGCGCCGTTTAACGTCGGCATCATCGAAATGTCAACTACATAAATGCCTGTAAATGTAGTTACGAAAATAAGTTCGATCATAAGCGCAACAGCCACTATTGCAATAAGGATATTAAGCGCGATATTAAATTTTGAGGTTCCGCTTCTTTTATATAAACTGCGGTTTGCTTCAACTAACATTATTTATAGCCACATTACGTTGTTCACTGCAAATTCTCCTCCGCATGTAATGCAGAATTTAAGACTGTGCATATAATCGCTTAAAGCGTTTCCGCTGATATTTTTAAAATGTTTACTCGAAAGTATCAGACTTTGCCACACTCCGCCCAAAACGCTTTGGCTGTATTTGTAAGTTTCACCGTTCTCTACGTCCTCCAAAAAAAACATAACTTCCTGCGTTTCGTCACAGAAAATATCTATCTTTAAAACGTTACCGCTGTCCGGTGAAAATTTCGGATTGTTAATTCTGTAAGTAGTCAACCCGCCGACCGAATAAATACCTTTTATTCCCTTAGCTTTCGTTACTAACTTCGGAATCATTATGCCGTCGGTAAAGAAAATTCCTCCTACCGCCTGCGAACGTGGATCGGCAACCGAAAATCCTTCCGTGCCGTTTCTGCTTGTATAAAGCACGCGGCACTTACCCACCATATTCCTGAAATTGCCGCTTATTTTTTTAACGACTATCTTCGACCAGATAGTAAAGCCGTTGGAATAGCGAGCATAGCCCAAAACGAATATTGTAGAAGTTTTTTCGTAAATATCCAGCAAAAACTCGTACTCATGCGAAGAAACAGTTCGTTTAAGTTCGCAAACGGACCAATCTCTGACAGCCGAATCGATACTGTCTTCCGCAAGATACATTCCGTATTCTTCTACTATTCCTTGATCGTCACAACAGATATTCGCAATTAGGCTGTCGTCTTCGTCGACAGTTACGTTCAACTCGACAGGTTTGGGAATAAACACCTGACGGTGCTTTAAATGCTTATCTAAGAACATAAACATATCAGTCGCGCTTTTAACGCCTATAGACGAATCGCAGCGAATAGAATATGTTATAATGCTGTCTTCCGCAAATTCACGGTTGATGCGTGAAAAAGTATCGTAAGCCCTATCATAGTCAAAGCGTGTATCGTTAGTCGAACACATAATCATTACGGGGCACTTAACGTAAGGCGCATAAGCCTGAGAATCTATTCCGCCTATGAAGCGGTACCGCTCCTCGTTCAGTTCTTGCTCAATGGGTTTGAATTTGCTTATTCCGGAGTACGCCTTCCAGCCGGCGGCGCATACAGTGACTATACACGAAAACTTCTTCGCTACGCCTATTTTCCACGCTATTTCACCGCCGTCCCTTATGCCTATGACGGCTATATCGTTACTGCCTGTTCGTTCGGAAATGTACTTTCTCGCATAAATGCCTACGCTCATCCATTCAAACCAACAGGTTTTATCCGCAGAATCTTCAACGAAATCCTTATGGTTGCCGCAACGAGACACGTTTGCATAATCGATTATACCGGGATAAAAAGTCGAAAATTCGGTATCCTCCCAATCGCCGCGATAATCGACCATAAAAGCGGAGTAACCTTTTTTGACTATCATTTTCAAAATATCGGTATTAATTCCTTCCGTACTGTCAGGAATAACCAAAACAGTTTCCGCAGCAGGCAACTTTTCGTCGCTTGCAAACATACCGAAAATTTTTACTCTGCCGTCGCCCGTTTCCCTGCCGAGAAAACTTATACTCTCGAATTTCACGCCGTCTTCTGCGGTACTTTTCAAAGTAACCGCAGTCAAATCCAGTGAATCGTCAAAGCTATTGCAAAGCGTTGTTGGTGTTATAATATTAGGCAAAATTCACTCCTCGACCGTAAAATTTGTTATTACGAATAAGTCGGCCGTATGATACTTGTATCAGCCGAAAAAAAATTTACGGCAAATTACGACAAATGTAATTGATTTTTTTCGTTCATACACTTATAATATATTTTACTTGAATATTATAGTCCTTTTCAAGGAAGAAATCAAGCATTAAAACGGAGTTTAAAAAAATGGCTTTAATATCGGTTTCCGACGAGCTTGCGAAAAAATCGTTCACAAGCATCGAAAACAAGTTTATAACCAAATATATGCCCGTATTAGAGCCGAATTCGGTTAAAGTATACCTCTATTCGCTTTATCTGTACCAAAGCGGTATGAATTCCTTTACTTTAAGCGATTTTGCGCAAAGTCTTTCGCTTTCGGAAGACGACGTTCGCGGATATTTCGAATATCTCGAAGAGTTCGAGCTTGTTTCCGTTTTGTCGTTCTCGCCTTTCGAGGTAAAAATTCTCGACGCCGACAACATTTACGGCACGCCGAAAAAGTTTAAGCCCGAAAAGTTTGCTGATTTCACCAAAAACGTGCAAAACGTTATAAAGGGCAGAATGATATCCACGAACGAGTTCCGTGAATACTTCCTATTGTTGGAAGAATACGGCTTCGAACAGAACGCGCTTATAATGATTATTACCTATTGCGTAAATCTTAAAGGCGATAATATAAGATTTCAATACATAAAAAAAGTTGCTAAAAGTTTTGCGGAAGACGGCGCGCTTACCGCAAAGAAGGTTGACGAAAAACTTTCGGCATATACCGGATCCACTCCTTCTCTTCTCAAAATTTTCAGTGCAACAGGGATAAACAAACAGCCCGATATCGACGACGACAAATTATATAAAAAGTGGACGGACGAACTCGGCTTCAATGACGATGCAATTTACGCCGCCGCAAAATTTTTTAAGGTCAAAACGGTTGAAAAGCTTGACGGCGCGCTTACCGAATTATATAAAAACAAAAAGTTCGATATTAAAGAAATAGAAGATTATTGCAAAAACAAAAATTCGGTATATAACACCGCTATCGACATTGCGCGCGCACTCGGCGTTTATATGCAAAATTCCGCGCCGTATATTGAAAATTATGTAAACGTTTGGTACAATTTCGGTTATTCGTTCTTATCTATGAAAACGATTGCAAACTACTGTTTCAAACACAGTGCAAACTCTTTCGAAGATATGAACGCATTTATAAAAAGATTATACGACGAAGGTATCGTTGCGGACAAAAGCGTAAACGAGCGCCTTGCAATGCTTGACGCGGACGATAAATTTATTAAAGAAATTTTATCCGCCTGCGGGCTTACCAGAAAAATTATCGACTGGGACAGACAAAGCCTTGCAAAATGGCGCAGCTGGAACTTCAACGACGATATGCTTTTGGAAGCGGCAAAACTTTCCTCCGGCAAATCCAACCCCACCGCCTATATGAGCGGAATACTTTCCGCATGGAAAACCGAAGGCATATTTAGCCCCGACAAAATTAAGGGCAAAACAAAAAGCTTTGCAAATAATTCCGACAGCCGTTCGAATAGGGCGGAAATCGAAAGACATTTTTACGATTTGCGCCATAATGCCGAAGACAAAGCCGAACAAGCTTTACAGGCGGCAACTTCGGACGACGTTTACGGCGAAATTTACAGAGAACTTAACGAGCTGTCTATCGAACTTGCTTTTGCCGAAATCCGCGACGCAAAGCGCGCCGAAGTTATTTCCAAGCGAATAACCGAACTGACCGAACAAGGCGATAAACGATTAAAAGAGCTTAATATAAATAAAGAGGATTTTGTTCCCAAATACTCTTGCAAACTATGCAACGACACAGGATACGACAAAGACGGCAATCCGTGCGAATGCCTGAAAAAATATTTATCCGAATTAAATTAAAGAAAGTAAAAAGACCACCTTATTAGATGGTCTTTTATATTTACATTTCGAAAATATTGCCTGCTTAATTCGCTCCATTTTTAATACAAATTTAATATCTGTTCATGTATTATAAAAAATATTTTTCCAATCAGATACTTTTATTTTAGGTCAAACTGTTAAGTTTTTAAGCTATACGTTCATTTTTCCCGCCCAAAATTCAATCGGTATGCCCACCTCAACACCGTCTATAACCGCTTTATTGTTAAAATATAATTTAGTTATTTCAATGTTATCATTCATTCCGTATACTTGTTGATAATAACTTACCGTCCAATGATATTCGTAAGCGTCTATTTGCATTTCGATAGTATGAGCCAACTCATGAATAAAAGGCTCAAGCACCTCAACCCAACCCCAATAATTTAAATCAAACAAATTTTCAATCGGCTCGTTTAGTGCAGTTAACGGTAAAAATAGCGTATCGAAGTAAATCGCGCCATATTTTGCCCCGCTACACCGTTTGAATTATGTAATTTAAGTTCAACATCATTTAAACTAAACGAAGTCAAAACCGATTGGTAATCATCGAGCATATCTTGTACTTCGGGTATTCTGTCAGCCATTATCCAATTACTTAATTGACCATAACCTGCGCTTCCGGTAGTTACACTTTCAGTAGTTACTAAGTTTTCAGTGAAATACTCATCCACCTCAAAAGTTACTAAGCCGTCGAACATATCATCCAAATACGTCTTCATCTGCTTTGTTATTGCATGACATATCTGTCTTTCAAAATCGGTCATTTCATAATTAACTTGTACCTTTGCTGCTATTGGTTCTATCCGGAATAAGAACGTCAAGTTTAGTTATATAAACTATTAATAATTTGTAGGTATAGTGTTCGTTTGCAGTCCATTTTGCGTATATTTATCTCTCCTTTCTCTGTAATATTTCTTTACTTTCCAACATTGTGCCGTTTACGTCGGTTACCTTCTCGTCGCCTATGTACCAACCTTCAAATGTAAACAGCTCTCTCTCAGGCACGGGAAACTCAACAGCTATAAAATCATTATCGTAAAACGTAAATTCGTTATATCAGTCTCGGCTTCGCCTAAATTATAGTTCAACTTAAACGTTGCGCGTATACACTTGAATTCCGCCGTAACCGTTATACTCTCCGTCACGCACTTTTCTTGTCTTTCTGCCGTCGTTACGCCGTCCGACCATTTTACAAACTCGTATCCGTCGTTTGCAACAGCTTTTACCGTAGTTGCGTCTTCACCCATTAATATTTGCTGGCTTGACTCGCCTTCTATTCTTCCGTTACCGTCAGTTACATACGTTATAGCCTTTTTCTCGTACGACGTCCTTTCAAATCTTGCCGTTACAGTCATATGTCGCGTAATATTTGCGTCCGTCCTCACGGGATTCGTGCTTTGGTCGTCCCAACTTATAAAACTATAACCCACAAACGGCTTTGCCGTAACGATTGTTGCACTTTCGCCGTGTTTGACTATCTGCTCTGTGGCGCCCTCTAACGTTCCGCCGTAATTTGACTTGTAGTTTACATTATATTCGGCTTTTTTAAAGTAATCTGTAAATTTTAAATCACTGTCTTTGACTGTGTCCGAACGGTTTTTTTGCGTGTTGTCATCAGACCATTTTTCAAACCTATAACCTTCGTTAGGAACAGCCACAACTTCCAAGGTCTGTTCACCTGATTTCAAGGACTGTATAGCCGCGCCCTGTATTGTGCCGTTTCCGTCGGTTTCGTATTTTATTTCAAATTTAGTTCCTTAATTTACCTTGCACGCACCTATAGAAACTATCCCCGCAAAAGCCGTTACTATTGCAATGATAATACATAAAATTTTCTTCATAGCTCCCTCCTTAACTTTATTGTATTCCCATATTATCCATTGTCAAGTACGAAATTTAATAAATATATCTGAATTTTAATATGATTTTAACCCAAAAAAAGTAAACCCGAATTTTGGATTTATTATTATTAATTAATTCAATAATTCGCCAACTAAATTTAAAATACGGTGCAGTTCAAAGGCTTCTTCCGCCTTTAAATAATAACTATAAACATGATAATTTAACGCAACAGTTCTGCCGCAAATGCAGAAATTTGTTTAAAGTTTTGTATATATTTAATCTAAACATTATTATTAATAAAAAAATTATTAGGTTAGCGGGAAAATTTCTGTAAAATCATATATCGGAAGTTTTAAGCAGTTTTTGAGAGTAAGTAATAACGGGTAAATTCACTTACCAGAATACTAATTTTTTTGCTCATAAAAGTTTGCAAACGTTTGCCGTTGTGGGTAGGGATTTTCCTAAATAATTGATAAATGCGATATTTATCGGTAAAATAAAAAAACCGCTAAATTTAGCGGTTTTTTTGGAGCTGTTAGCGGGACTTGAACCCGCGACCTCGTCCTTACCAAGGACGTGCTCTACCGACTGAGCCATAACAGCAAATGCTTATTCAGTTGTATTATTTTAGAAGTTGTTTTACCTTGTTACTCATTGCCAGTTCTTGCCAAGTATGCGTTATACCGACCGAGCCGCAACAACTATTCCCAATTACTTGATTATTATATTTTAAATAGCATATCTTGTCAATTCATTTTACAGCATTGTAAACATTTTTTGTTTTTTAAAGAAATAAATTATGTTGCTAAAAACCCCGCCGTGCGGGGTTTTTAGTTAAATTACTTATTATTGAAGTTTTCTTCTTGCTACGGCAATACGGAGTTTACGGGGCGACGCTTCTTTATCAGGCTGACGCTCCTCCTTTGTCCTATCCGCTTCATTATTATTCTGTACGGGATTATATACGGAATTAACAGGTTTTTCAACCTGCTCTTCCTGCAAATAAGAATTTTCCGATACCTTATATTTATCTTCCACTGGTTTATCCTCCGTCAAAGGGAATAATTTGCTTTTGTCTGTAACGGGCGGCGGCGTTGCCGGAGTGGGCACATATTGCGGCGCGGTTTCTTTAACCGTGAAAACTTCCGTTTGTTTTACTACCGCTTTCGGTTCCGCAGCTTTTTGCTCGGGATATTTTACTTCATAGGGCTGTTTGGGCTCCGCCTGTTTCACGGACGGTTTATTTTCAGCAACCTTGCGCTCGTAAGATTTATTTACGGGTCGCCTTTCATAAGGCTTGGCTTCCGCTTGCTTTGCCGTAACGGGCTTTGTTTTGGGTATGTCGATTTGCGGCGCATAAGGCTGTGCTGTAAACGAACTCGGAGAAGCGTCAATTTCAATTTCCATTCCTTCGGATTGCAACATTCTTATGTAAGAAACCGCACAGGGATAAATGCTCGTTTTGTCACAACCGCGACAGAATGGCGCAAATATTCCGCAAAGGTCAAACCCGCTTATTATACTGTTTTTATATTTATCCGCATCAATAAGCAACTGGATTTTTTCAAGATTTTCCTGATTAAGCCTTTTAGGCATTGTTTTCAGCAGTTGCAAAGGCGCGTTATTATCCCACATAAAACTAGCTCCCGTCTAATTTATTTAATTATACATTATTGAAATAAAAAAAACAAGCGATATTAAAAAATTTCTTGCAATTTAGTCAAGCGTTTTTAGCATACTTTTTACATTTTTTTTACACATTTTTTGTATTGACCTTTTTTTGACAGATTTTTCTATACTTTTAAGCTCTCCCTCGGTACGGTCGCACGAGACCCACCCTGTTTTTGACAGCAAAAGGCATTCCCTTACCTATGGTAAGGGAATACTTCGCGCTTTCCCTTTTTGTTTTATTTAAGCCGCGCGGGAATGGTTCTTAATGAAACGCACGCTCGTTTTGCGTTCTCCCTCTTTCAAAATCTGCAAAAGCTCGGCTCTCTTATCGAGAGGACTTTGCAAAACTCTTTTTCCGTACCGGTCGCGGAGCGAGGTTGAGGGGGCTTTGTTGTATCGAATGAGCCACGCGCCCATTTTCTCTTGCAACTCCTCAAATGTTGAGTATTGCAAGAAATTATAAAATCGCTCTTGGTCGGTTCGGTGCGACCGCTCCACCTTGCCGTTGTGCCTCGGGGTGTACGGTCTGATGAGCTGGTGTCTGATTCCGAGCCGCTTCATCGTTACGTCTGCAATATGCACCTTGCCCTCTCCCGTTCCTTTCGGGTTCGTGAATTCTGTCCCGTTGTCGGTCTGAATTACTGCGGGAGCATATCCGAAGTACAGCACCGCCCTTTGGATAAAGTCTTTCGTAGACCAGCCCGAGTGTTCGCGGTACGCATAGATAAACCGCTCTCGCGTCGCCTCGTCTATCATCGTGTATTGAAAATGTCTCTCGTAGGGCGGTTTCCCGATATAGCACTCCCTCGGCACAAACTTCACGTCCATTTGCCATTTTTGCCCGAGCATTTCGGGGGTGTCATACGGCTGCGCCACATACGGCTCGTACACCTCGGCGGGGCGGAGACAATACCTCCGGATATATTTGTACATTGTCATATAGTGCCGGGAGTAGGCGCACTTGGCGCGCAGTTCGCCGTAAATCTCCGTGTATCCCATTGTCGGGTTTTCTTTCAATACCCTTTCAATGTCCCGCTTCTCCTGCTCGGTCTGTGAGTTCGGGTGCGGC
The DNA here is from genome assembly GCA_910585705.1 of uncultured Christensenella sp. Classification (GTDB taxonomy): domain Bacteria; phylum Bacillota; class Clostridia; order Christensenellales; family Borkfalkiaceae; genus Coproplasma. The sequence goes on along the minus strand of CAJUER010000001.1, from coordinate 376,719 downwards.
GTGAGCGGGCGGCTCGACTTGTTTTCAAGGCTTGCAAGCGTCCCGTCGTATGCTGTTTTCCACCGCCAAAGGCTCACGCGGGTGCATTTCATTTTCTTGCACACATAGAGCCAGTGTTTGCCCTCGTCAAGCCACATTTTGAGGGCGCGCAACTTCTCCCTCGCTGAATATTTTACACCTTTCATTTTCCCTCCTAAAAGTAAAAGCGGGCAACTGCTATCAGTCGCCCGGTTCTGTGTCAGTGGTCTTTTTGAGCTGTTCCATAGCCCAGCGCAGAAATTCGGCGCGCCCTTTCCCCGTCTGCTTCAACAGCGCGTCAAGCTCTGCTGCGTCCTCGGGCTTCAAGTACGTTCCCCACGATACGCCAGTTTTCGGGTGCTTCTCCCTGTAACGCTTATCCGCCGCGCGCTGCGCTTCGCTTCGTGCCATATCCACCTCCAAAATGATTAGTGTCTCGATTATATCATACGCGTGTGATATTGTCAACAGTTTTTGCAAGAAAAAAAGCGGCTGATTATTCAGCCGCTTTGATAGTTTCGGTCGACGCGCTGTCGCCTTTCTTTTTTTCGCTTTCGATAAACTTTTGGATAAAGTCGAGGCGGAGCTTCATTTTTGAAAGAAGCGTCCCGCGCGCGAATGACTGTCCGTCGCTCGCTCCGAGTAATATGCTCATAGCAGTACGAAACAGTTTCATAAAAGTATTTACGAGTATAGCCACAGCAAAAGTGTCACTCTCGAAAAATAGCGTACTGAACGCGATAGAGAACGCCACGAGCGAAAACAGCTTTTTGAATATAAGCTCGTTTATGTGCTTCTGCTCGTTTGCCTCTATGTCCTCATCTTCGCCTCCGCTCTTTTCGGTTCGGCTGAAAATGGTTGAAATACGAACCTTTGCAAATTTTACGTATCTGACGGGCGACAGCTTGATTTTGTTGCCATGCGTCGGTAAAAATTCTATATCGCTGTCCGCGCTGTTTAGTTTCTTTTGCAGTGCTTCGCGCTTCTTGTCTTTCTTCGCTTTCGACAGCTTAAACTGTAAATATTCCCGGTATGCTTTCAGCTTTCGCGCCGCGTTTATGTTGTTCACGTATTCCTCAAATCGGGTCGTCAAGTTGTATTTGAGCAAATCGGCGTGGGCGTTGTCGATGAGCTTCTGCGTCTCGGTTATGGCTGAATTTTCCCGCAGTTCTTTCTCGCGGAAAAAATCTCGCACGGCGAGCGTAACGAGTACGACCGATAAGCACGTAAGCGCGAGCATTATCCAGTAGGACGCGTCGTTGAAAATCGTCGCGTTGAACCCTGCGTTTACGTAATCGAGAAGTATGTCCGCCGCGATTGAGAACACCAAAACCAAAATCATAAAAAGTTGTCGGTAGTTGAATCGCTTTTTTAAGGCTTGCACCTTTTCCATTGTCTCTTTCTTTTCCATATCTTCCTCCGCTATCTGTTTTTGGCGTGTATCTCGCGCGAATACAGAATATTAAACACCAGCCCAATGAAGAAGCTGACCGTTATGTATCCGAGCGTCGCCGAGAGTTTCACGAGCTGCGCCTCCAACGCCTTGAACGCAACGAACCCAGCCGCCAAAAAAAGCAACGGAATAATGGAGCTGAATATCGCCTCTATCGTTTTTATCGACTTCAATTCTTTTTCCAGCGCGGCAAGCTCGGCGGGGTCTTGCTTCGTTTTTAAGTCCGCCAGCATTACGTTGCTTTGCGCTTTGAGGCTTTCGAGCTTTCTGTCGATGAACAGTTTTTTGATGACCCAAAAAACAAAAATCAAAAGCAGTATGCCCGTAATGGATACCTTGAAGCCCACCGCGCCGTTGGTGTTCCCGATAGTGCTATATCGGGCGATGACGAGCGCAATCGGCACGACCGCCGAGAAAAGCAAGTGTAGGACGAAGAAAGCGACCCGCTTTTTTGTCATTTTCATCTTATCCCTCCAAGCCGCCGAAGTTTACGCCTCCGGGCGTTCCTCCCTCGGTCTCGTCCTCCGCCTCTCCGGTTTCCTCGGGAAGTTCGAGGGGCTGCAACACAACAGTCATCAGCTCTTTTGCTTCGGGCGGAGTGTATCCGCTTTCAAGCAGTTTGATATTGCTTGCAAGCTCCGCCTTTTCGTCCTCGGTCAAGGCTTTAAGTTTTATAATACCTTTTGCGATAGCCACGAGAATGCCTTTCAGCGCGTTGGTCGCTTCCTCCACGCGCTCCACTCTCGTATCGAGTAGTTTTGCGGTCTTTTTGAGCGACCTCTCCGTTACGGCGGTAACGTCAATATTGAGCGTCTTGCCCGCCAGCTTTTCGGCAACCTTTTGGCTGACCTGCTCCGTGTTGTAGGAAGCGTCGAGGGCTGCGGTGGTTTTCTTTACAAATCTACCCACAAGCAAGCGCACGACCGCGTAGATAATCGCACCCGTTCCCGTCGCTCCGCATACTGCCGCCACATAGGGCGCGATAAGTTCCCATACATAGTCCATTTTTATATCCTCCGATTATTTGATTATTGTAGGGTCGTAGTTCTTTTCGAGGGCAAGAACCCTCGGGGAAAGGTCGTTGATGACCTTAATTGCTTCGTTGTACGCTCCCGCGAGCGTTTCGTTTGCTTTTTTAACGCTTGCAAGCGTCTCTCCCTGCTCTGTGAGCTTCCGCTCGAATGAAGCGACACTCTCGGCGGTCGCGGCTCTGTGGCTCGAATAATCGGCTTTGAGTGCGTCAAATTCCGCCCGCGTCTTTGCGTGTTCTCTCTCCACTTCGGCAAGCCGAGCAAAAAGCTCTCTGTCGTCCAGTCCCGCCGTTATTTGCCATTGAGTTTGACGCAACGAAAGGAACGTCCCAACTTTGAGCGGGTGGCACTCCCACGACTGCGTGATTTTCTCCCCGTCCACCTTGCAGACAGTCAGACCGACGCGCTGCTCTTTTGTGAGCAAGGGCTTCGGAACTTTCGCCGTGCTGTCTTGTATTATTGTCCGGTATTCCACACCGCTTTCGTCCCGAAAAAGCGCGATATACGCGCCCGCTTCGGGCAAGAGAAAAGACACGCAGAACGTGTCTTTTATGTCTCGTAATATTGGCGTCGAGTTGGTAATTACACCAACGCCCGACCCGTTTATAAGCTCGTACTGCATTGATTATTCCTCCAACGCTTGGCGCACTTCTTCACGCCATTTCTCGGGCACTTGTTCGAGCGTCATCTGCTCCGCCCTTATTAAATCGACGTAAATATCAACCATTGCCGTTTCCTCCCGTCAAAAGTGCCGCAAGCTCCGCGATAGCGAGCTTATTCTTCAAACTGTCCTGCCTGTTCCACTCGGCTATGGTGTACTGCGTTTCTTCGTACTCCCAGCCGTGAAAGCCGCGCTTTTCCTCGGTGTCCTCCTCGTCGACGCGCCGAATGTTTTTACGCTCGTAGACGGTGGTTTTGCCGAATTCCAGTTCAAGCGGCTTTACTTCCTGACTTCCTCTTACCGTTGCCATGTTGTCCTCCCAAAATTTTGTTTATTGTTTTATTTTTAAGTCGGGCGCAATCGCCCCATTCGAGTATGCCCTTATACGACCCGACCGTGCTTTGGTCTGATTGTGAAAGCGGCGCGCCCGTGTTGGTTTTGCGTAGCAACTTTTTCGTGGCTATTTTGAGCCGTGCTTTCGTTGACCGACGCAGTAGTGTGTAATCTCCGAAACTCCTATAACCGACGAAATCTATCCCGCGCACATAAGTTGGAAATACTTGCCAGTTTTCTTTGAGTTTAAGACCGAGATTTTCCAATAGATACGCCTCTATCTCCTTGCGGAGCTGGTGCAGGTATTCTTTGCTGTTGCTCAAAATAACCATATCGTCCATATATCGCAAGTAATATTTGACGCGCTTCTGCTCTTTAAGCCAGTGGTCGAATTGCGAGAGGTATATATTTCCGAAGTATTGACTTGTATAGTTTCCTATCGGTATCCCCTGCTCCCCACTGTCGACTATATCGTCAAGTATCCAAAGTACGTCATCGTCTTTGAAAAGCCGACGCAAAATTCTTTTGAGAATATCTTTGTGTATGCTCGGAAAGAATTTTTTGACGTCCAACTTCAAGCAATATTGCGTCCCCTCTCTGTCCTCCATAAATTTGTGAAGTTTTGTGAGGGCTGCGTGTGTTCCTCTGTCGCTGACAAATTTCTTTCTCTTCTTGCTCCACCTATACTCTCCGCGCAAAGCTGCGTATGTAGTGGAAATTAGGTGCTTCATAAAAACCTTTTCAAGCACTTGCATAATTGCCCACTGGACTATACGGTCGGGAAAATAGGGAAGCTCGCAAATGTCTCTCTCTTTGCCTCGGTCTTTAATTTTGAAAGTATGGTATTTTGACGTCATGTAGGTTTTGTCTATGAGCATTTTTTGAATTCTCTTGCAATACCCCAAAATGTCGCGGTCTACCATTTGAACCTGTTTATCGTTTGTCTTGTTCTGTCGCGCGTTGAGGTGCGCCAGTACAATGTTGTTTATGTCCACAATCTTTTCAAATAGAAAGCCTGTTCGCTTCATATAGTTTTTGTGTCCTCTCCGAGCGTTCGAGCTTTACGCCTACCAGCACGGATATTGAGATTTTGATATTCTGCCAAGAGGCAGGGCGATTTTTACCTAATTTTACAAAAACAAGTGTGTGCCGATATTCGCATTCGCATTCGACGCAGAATTGCAATTGAAATAGAAAGCCCCTGCATTCGTGTCATTGCTGTGATTGCCCCCGAAATACGGGACGTTGCCGGTTAATCATCGCCCGATTTAATAGTTTGGTTTATTGAGTTCTTTACGGCTTTGATTTAGCCACAAAAAACCAAGCGCGCGCCGACACTCGCAAACGCACGCGACGCAGAAACGCAATCGAAACAGAAAGCCCCCGCACTCGCGCCATAGCCGCGATAGCCCCCGAAAGACGGGACGTAGCCGGTGTAAACATATCCGTAGTCGGGATAGAAAGTAGTTTGGCTTCCGCCGGGCTTTTTGGGAATAAACCCACCTACGTTTCCGCCCTCGACGTCTTTATAAAGCTGCGGGTAATTAAAGGTTTCCGTGTTGCGTGGATAGCTGTCGTATCCTGCGCCCGTGTCGTTGAAATTTCCGTCGCCAATAAGAGAAACACCCGCCGCAAAATACAGCCCGTCAACCCATTGACAGAGGTTGCCCCAAAAGTCCTCCATACCCAAAAACTTGACCGTGTCGTTTGCAGTAGAGTTTCCGGTCGTTCCGTAAAACATACCTTTTGTATCGGTTGCACCCGTGTCGCGGTATGCGCTCGCGTTTGTGTAACCTTGCCCGAGTGCCGCTTGGCTGTCAAGGTTTTTGAACATTATCAAGTAAAGCACCTGCAAAGCGGTCAACTTGTTCCACGAAAGCTGTTCGTATCCCGCGCCGTTCGCTTGCGCCGCCGCTCTTGCCGCTCCGAGCTTGATATTACCCGTAACCGTCTTGCCGGTCAGAGAGCGAAGTTTTCCGCTTCCGTCTTTATATCCCAAATATGCGCCGATATAGAACTTGTCTTTGACTTCGCCCTTATAGCTGAAAGCGTAGTCCGTGAAGCCCTCCATTAAAGCGTTGGAGATTTTTACTTCGAGATACTTGTCTACGCGCGCGATTTTGTAATAGAATTTCGGAATTTCTATCATAACGTCGCCAGCGTTGCCGCTCGAAATATCTGCGGGCGTTCCGTCCTCGAATTGCGCGAAGTTGTACGGGTTCAGATACCCGACCACCTTTCCGTCTTTAAGCAAACACGGCTTTATTCTGTTGAACGGGTAGCGGGACAGCCAACTTCCGCCGTTAAACGACCCGTTATTCCCACTTGCAGGAACAGCCCCAGCTGCCGCGTCAGTATATTCACAAGCCGTTGCGGGGCTGCTGTCCGTCGTGTCAATTCTTACGCCGTACAGCTCCAAGATTACGCTATATCCGGGTTCGCCGCGCTCTCCTTTTTCTCCGCGTTCTCCGCGCTCCCCTCTTTCGCCCCTGTCGCCTTTCGGACCGATGACATTTCCCAAGTCAAATTCTGCCATTTTTATTTCCTCCAAAAATTAAAAGTTTATGATTAAATGTCCGTACAGCGGACTTTCCTTGTCGCGCTCCACGCGCAACGGGTTTTCTACGAAGTCGGGCGATATGACGTATAAATGCCCGTCCTCCCTTACTTCCATACGGAAGAAGCCCGAGGGTAAAGGTATCATGTTCCCGGGGTCGCCCTTGTCTCCCTTGTCGCCCTTGTCTCCCTTGATACCCTGTGCGCCCGAGAGGTCGGTCAAGAACTCGTAACCCTCGGGGGTCTTGATAAAGAGCTTTGCGTTGTCCTCGTCCTCCACGTCGCCCGTGTTGATGATAACGAAGCCATACAAACGAACTCCGTCCGTCGCGTAGCCCTCGTTCATTGCTTCGATAGACGGATAAGTTTTGTCAGCCTTGAAGCCCACGCCCTCGGGAATATAAATATCCAACACGGGGTCGTTTTCCGTTCCCACGTTTACGACGCGCGCTTCGCTTCCGGGCGGGAGCGTTACAACCTTACCGATTTTTACAAACGCGGGTTTTCCCTGCGGTATTTCAAAATCAAACACCGCGTCGCTTGTCGTTCCGCTATTTGTTACCTTTGCGGGTTGGTCGTAGTCAACCGTCTTTACAGACCCAACAACAAACTCGCCCGTGTCGCCTTTCTCGCCTTTCAGCTCGTTAAATTTGAGCCTCCCGTCCTCGGTAAGCCCGACGCTCGGCGTTCCAACCTTGCCCGCGTCGGTGTTGTCGGGCGGTTGAAGCAATGCGTCCACGCTGTCCTCCAACTGCTCCACTTTCACGGTCATATCGTTAAGCCGCGCCAGCTCGCCTCCTACGGGGTCGACGGTCTCGCCGCTCGACACTCCGCTGTCGTCGACGGTAGTCTTATAAATACCGCTTGCAAGCCTCGTGGTGGCTTTATTGTCGCGGTCGACTTCCGAATACGTGAATACGAGTTCAAGCTCGCCCACGGTGTCCGTAAAGGCTTTCGGGAGCGGGGTCTCGAAAAGCATATATTTCTCGTTTTCGATTTCCGCGTCCTCCGTGTAGAGCAGACTGTAAATGTCTTTATTGAACTGCTTACGATTGCCGAATCGGTCGAGCGTGGTTCTGAATACCGTACACAGCGGGCTGGTGGTAGGCGAGCGGTTCTGCGTGTACGGCACGTATGCCTGTAACACGACGAAACCGTATCCGCCCTTATAGAGCCGCGTTTGTGCGAGTGGAATCACGGTGCCGCTCACGCCGAGCTTGACCGCGATTTTGCGGAGCTGTTGAATTTCTTTCATTGTTTATTCTCCTATTTGCTTGATTTTTGTGCCTGTTTTATGTATAATATTTACACCTATGGAGGTGTATTATGGGAAAAATTGGAGGTTCATTATGGGTAAAAAATTTACTATTAAAAACTACCCCCCCCCCCGAAAAATTAAGTTATCCACATAAATTTCGGGTTTTGGCTCTTTTCGTGCTTTTTGCTCTTGTTTTTGCTTTTTCGGGCTGCACGGATTCCACAAAGCCCGACGCGAACCCCGGCAACGATAGTGAGCCGCCGCTTTATTCCTTGTCTGATATTCAAGCGGCAATAGCCGAGGGCGATTATTTGTCGCCCGATTATGAAAACGCAAATTACCCCTCAATTTCCTTTGCTTCGTCGTTTGCAAGGCTTTCGGTTTATACGGAAACATTTTGGCAGCGTTATGATATTTCGGGGAATAAGGCAGGATACATATACTCCTCAACCATTACCGACAGTTACGACGCTATCAAAATCGAACACGCCTACTTTTCACGGTATGGAAATTCGATTTATAGGTGGGTCAAAGTTACCTTATACCAACAGAGCGAGTTTATTGTTAGTGAATACGAATCAGTTAATAATTTAGAGGCGCGATTTTATTTTATATGCAGTGTTGGTTCTCTCACTGTGTCCGCCGCTTAATCACTGAATACTGGAAATAGCCACCAGCTTTTGAGCCTCTGCTCGGCTGGTGTTTTTTCTACATTCTTGATGATATACGCATACCGTGCGCCTCCGTCGCTTTCCTCGTATAACGCTATCGCTTTTATTTTTTCCAAGTCTACGCCCGTGGGCTTGGTTATTCTTAACTCAATAGCATTTAATGAGGCATTGTCTATCAAGGAATATTGCACGTTATCCGCAAGAACACTGTGGAGCGAAGCGTTTATGTCTTGATTAAACATACTTTGCGTTTCACTCAAAAGGCACATTTTTAATTCGCTTTCCTTTTCGCCGAACAGATTTGAAAGCGTGATAAAATCTTCACTGTCTTGCGCTGTCGGGCGGTGTAGTAGGTTTATTTGAAAATTAAACGATATAGCCTCGCGGTTGTCTTTATCAAGCCCTATCGTATACGGAGACGGGAGGAATATATCGCTTTCATTTTCGGTTGGCACGTAGGTGGCTTTGGGAAGCTGCCGCGCCTGTTCTATTGTCCAGTTTGTTTTATTAAAAAGGCGGAAAGTGAAAAGGTCGGCTCTGCCCATAACGTCCACATAGCGGTGCGACTGTTGCGCAACGTATGCCTCGCCATTCTCTTTTACTCCCGACAGCCCCGCGTCTATAAAATCGCCAGCCTTAAAATTATCCTCCATATCCCACTCGAAAATCATACCGTTTCTCGTCGGGTAATGCAGAAGCGAAACAACGCATTGTGCGTTGTCTTTTGCTTCAAGCGGTGCGACGCTGTTTTCTCCGTTTCTCACAGTCTCTCCCGACGGAAACATAGAATCTGCCGGAATCAGTTGTCCGTATCCTCCTATATGCTCACGACGTCGGTCTGCCTGAAATTTCGTGTATGCGAAATTAGGAAGCGAATAGCTCCCCTTGCCAAATATGGTATATTTTATAAAATTCTTCCATTTGGTCGCGCTCAAAAACCTTGCATTGGTTTTTGCGGTCGGCTGCGTGGTTGATAATTCTATAAATTCCATAAGGCGAACCTCTCGGCGCACTTTTGACCGCTCGCTTACCTCGTAAAATCTCGGCTCGCTTGGTATGGTAACGATTTTTGCAAGCTGGTTGAAGTTTTTAGAATACGTTACCTTTTGCAAAATCGCGTCTGCGTGATTTTCGTTTTCGGTCGCTATAACATAATACGGCTCTCCGTAAATATCCACGAGGTCACCGCTTTCTTTTTCGCTTCCTGCTGGCGCGTATTCCTGCCTTTGGTATTCCGTATTACCAACTCTAATTAACTGCCCGAACAAGTTCTCTGTAAACCGTTCACTGTCGATTATTTTGTCTTGCTGTCCGTAATATTGCTCGTGGTGCGGATATTTTTCAAGCGACGAATTTCGCATAAAGTTCTGTATATCGGGACGAACCTGCGAAACGCGAAGCTCGTCCTGCGTTCTGTACTTTACGTGAATGAGCAAATCGTTAAACTTTAATTTTTCGGGCTTATTGATTACACTGCCGAATAATCTCCGACAAATCTCTTGAAGTGCATAGAGAAACGTACCGCTATTTGCTTGCGGCGGAACGTAATTTAAGCCGAGAATTTTTTTGCTCCCCAGTGTATAATAAATCGCGTTCCCTTTTGCTGGCTGTATCCTTTTCGGGTTATCGCTGGTTAAAATTTGATAAACGCTTTCCTCAAAAATACTTTCAAGGGCGTTCCTCGTCTCGTTTTGGTATTTAATATCCAGCTCCAATATTTCTATTATGGGGCGCGAGGCGCAAATTTCCGCGTTATCGTTAGACGCAAGATATGTGCTGTCGCCCGCCTTTACCACAAGCCATTCGTCAACCTCGTTTTGAGGCGAAAAAAGGTTTGTTACGTAGCTATCGTACTGCGTGAAGTAGTCGGATAAATTTTGGCTATTAAATACAGTCAATTTAATGCTCGTATCCGCTTTCTTTTTTGTGTCTCCAAGTTGGCGGAAGCTCAACAAAAATCGGTCTGTTCCGTCGTCCGCAAATTCAATGTAGGGTATAGCGTGTAGGTAATATCCTATTTGAAGCAAAATCTCCCATAGGTTTTTCTGCTCGAAAATAGTCTCTTGCATTGTTGCGGCTTGCAGGCGCGCTACCCATTCCGTACTAATCGCTAACGGGTATTTTTCCACAAGTTCATCGACACCGATTTTTGAGTTATCGATTATTTGAGTATCTACCGTCAATAATGCTTTTTTTAGAAGCTCATAGCAGGAATATTTTTTTCCTTTCATCAGAAACTTCCCGCCGTTCACGTCAACCATTTCAACGGTCGCGGTTACGTTTGTTTTTACATAAACGCTCGGGGCTTGTGTTGGATTTGACTTTATTATAATTTTATCCAACTGCTTTTTGTTGAAGTACCAATAATCGTCGTTCAAACTACTTGTATTAAGCCCTGACCAATAGCCCGTACACGAATAATATTGCCGAGCCGGTATGCTTGTTCCACCGCTCGCGTAAAACGCTTCTCGGGTCTGTATCTCATACTCATACCAACAAATATAAACATTCCCATCGTCTCCCGTTGAAATCGCCTCTTCGTCCGCCATTGCAAATGTTGCAAACGAGGCTTTTTCGTAATGCGAATTTGCGGTCGCCCAACTTATTGGAACATATATCGTATTATCTGAACCTGTTAGCTCTGTATCGCCTATCCATTTAGAATTTAATATTCTAAAACCCGATTTTGTATCATTTCTACTCCAAACACTTCCGTAGTACGGTGTTTCGCAAATATACAAAGTATTGTTTTCGACCTTTGTTCTCAATGAAAGGGAAACGAAGCCACTGCTGCTTGTCGGGAAACTCGTTAAGTCTACGAGTGTTCCGTTGTCTGTTTCTTCTGCCTCAAACCGCACGTCGGCTATATATCGTCCGTCGCTGTCTTGTGTTGCGCGTCGTCTATATTTTTTCCACGTTACGGTCGTTTTGGTAGGTATCTCTCCAATTTCTTGCCACGAGTTGCCCGTCCCAGCATACGCGGTTAATTTTGGAATATCAAATTCAAATTCACGGGCTGTACTTGCGTTGATTTTTGCAATAAGCCTATTTAGACTTTCGGTTCTGCTCCATTCAAATTTGAAATTCGTCTCAAAGTATGTTATGCTTGGTCTGTCTTGCGTAGCGTGTGCGTAATCGACACCGTTCCAATTCAGAAGCCAGTTATTGAAACTGTCCGAGTGTCCCCCGTCGGTAAAAGTGTTGTATGAAGAGCCGCCCGGATAGACATTTGCCACCGCGACCCCCTCGTCGGGCAACGTGGTTCTGTAATTCAAATCAACGTCTTGCAACTCATACGTGAGAGCAATATTATCGACGTGCATATTCTGCGCCACGGCGGACGCTTCGATGAGGTTCACGCGGTGGGTGCAAATCTCGGGCGCGCCCACATACTCCTCCACGTCGTCGTGTTCGACTACCATATCCCACCGACGCGGTTCGTCTGTGTAGTCGGCTTTTGTGTAGCGTTCAACTCTGAATTTTGTTTTTGGAGGGAATGCGTTTCGAGTGGCTATCGGCATACTTTTGAGAATGACCTCGCCGCTGTCGAGCGTTTCGTCGAGCTTATCTTCGAGAAAAATCGGCGCGACGGTGTATTCGGTATATTCAGTTGATTTCTTTCCGTTTTCCCAAAGGAAAACCCTCCAATAGTACATTATCGCACCCTCCCCGTGTATGCGGAATAATTCGCCCTTGCAAGCAAGTAGGCTTGCGAGGTGTTCTCTTTGAACATTTCGTGCTGATACGTTCTTTCGCGCTCGGCGTACTTGAAACCGAGGCTTATGCCCGACGAAACCGCGCCCACGACCGCGCCGATAGCTGCTCCGATAGGACCAGCCATAGAACCAGCCGCCGCGCCTCCAAGCGCGCCCTGTCCTATACTCAAAACGTCGGTAACTTTTTCAATTCGGCGGTTCACGATTTGCTGATAGTTGCTATCGCCGTTGGTGCGTCCTATGTCGCTCACATAGTAATTGATAAACTCTCTGCCCGTCTGCGTGGCAAGCTGCACCCCGGCTTGAATTGCAAAAAACGTCGTCGGCGAGGTGGACTGCTTGACCTTTTCTCTTATGGTCGAATTGTAGTTCAGCACCTTTGTGAGCAGGGACTTCTCTTTGCCTTTCTTCTCGCCTCCGGTGTTCGTGTCGTCCGAACCGCCGAGCGCGCCACTGTCTCCCCTGCCTCCGTCGATGACGGTTATTTTCAAATTATGCAGAGCCATTTTTTACTCCTCTGATTACAAGCGTGAGCGTGTGGGTCTCGTTCCCGGTGTCCGCGTTTGTAGTTATTTGGTGGTCTTTAATAACCACCTCGTGCGTGTATGTCTTTTCGCCCCGCTTGACCGTGAGCGTGTAGGGCGTGTTATTGTCTGCCACTTTCTCCCCGTTCAGAGCCTTGTCGGAAATGTGGTTGATGAAAAGGTTGTCGTATCCCTCGAACACCAGCACAAACGAGCTGGCGCACGATAGGTTTATGTTTCCCACCTTGCGGGGGTTGTTGATATATGGTACTGCGTCCTGCGTCATCACGTTTGCGACAGAGAAACTCGAAAGAGGCACGGCTGCGGTCTCCTGCGCGCCGCTGTCGTTTGTAAACGTAACGCTGACGGTGTAATCACTGTAACTGTAAACGTCGGGATAGAGCATAATTACAACCTCCACCTCGGCAATAGCTGCCTCCCCAAACGGAGTGGACGACTGAATGTCGCTTACTACGGGGCGACCGAAGAACACGACCGCCTTGCGGAGTTGGTCTCCGAACTGGACGGGTATGCGTAGCCCGCTCGTCTCAATGTTGCTGTCCTCGATTAAATATTCAAGGAGTTTGATTTTGCTTGTCTGCACGTAGTATTCAAGCGTTGCAGAAAGCACCGCCATATCAACGTCCTTTGAGTAAAGTCTTTCGACGTTGCCGAGCGATAAAAGGCAGAAAGAGCGGTTCAACGCTTCGAGGCGTGTCGCGTAGCCCTTTTCCTGCATTATTCTCTCGATTATTGTTTGGCTTGCCTCCGGGCGGTGTTTGAACGTGTAATATTCCACGTTCAGAATATCGCCGACAGTCTTTCCCTGCCAGCTCTCGGGCGAGGATATGTCGTCCACGGTAAAATTGACGTCCTCGTCCTCGAATATGCCCCGCACGATTGCGAGAACCGCGTCGGCGGTAATTCTTACTTTTTTGCTCATATATGTTTGAGCCTCCCTTTATAGCCGACCTTTCTTTCCCACGCGCGCTTATTCTTCGAGAATTGCTCGGGCTTTTCGTGCTTGACGCTGTTCAACGCGCCGAGGTCGGTATTGTATTGTAGATTGTCCATAACGGCGCGCATTGCCTTGATTTTACCCGCCGGGGTCTTTATATCTTCAAGCTGCTTTCTCGCCGCATACGGAAGATATAAAGGCGCGTTTTTTCGGAGGGCGGCGGCAACTTTCGGAATGTTATTGAAAAAGCTCTCTATAAGCGGTTGCAACTGTCGCACACGGCTCAAAACGGTTTGCTGCTTCCCACGGACTACAAGCTCGCCCGCGCCCGTGATAGTGCCGTTTAACGCGTTGGCAAAGTATTTCAAAACTTTTTCCTCGGTCTCTGCGAAAGAGTAAACATTTTTCAGCTTTGCACCTGGTGTAAACTGCGGGAATACCCCCGCAAGCGCGGGGTTCATAAAGAGGTCTTGCATTCGCAGGCGGTTGTTGTACTGTTGCATAGATTATCCTAAACTTGAAAGCGGCAAATATTGATAGGTCTGCACCTGCTTCGGGGTGTAGGTATAGTCGGTAGTCATTCCGTCCTGTATTATCCAAAGACCGCCGAGGGGCGAGCTTTTGGGTAATTCAATAATGTCCCCGACCGCAAAGGTTTTGAGCGAGTTCGTCCGTATCGTAACATAGGTATTAGGAACGAGAAGCCCGCCGAGCGGTTGCTCGTCGTTTTCTTCCTTGCTCGTCGTCTCTATCCATTTCAGCTTGCCGTTTAACGCATAGCGATTATCTTCAACCGTTATGGTCTCGCTGTCTTTCAGCTCAACGGGAAGCTCCCCGGTGTAACGCTTGAAATGCTTCGCTCTTTCGTGGGGCGACCACATAGGAAATTCGTTTTTTTGTGCCATTGCGTCCTCCCCTTAATATTCAGACCACTTGACCTCCCACGGAAGATATACCGCGTTGGGGTCTGTCAGATAGTTCGTGTTCAGCCATATAAGCACCTCATCGTGAAGCCAAAAGCCCGACGATAAATCCACGTCGTTATCGCGGACGCGCCCGCTCTCGGGGTTTACAACCATTTTGGGTGCTTTCTTCATATCGCCGTATTCGTTTACATAATCGGCTTGCAACGCAATCATTTTCTCGACTTCCAGTCGCCCTTCTTTCCGTGTCTTAAAACTCCCAAAAAGGCTTTTTGCTATGCGGTAACACATAAGGTTGTATTTGGTCTGCGCCATAATTGCGATATAGCTGTAAATATGGTCTGTCGCTGTATAAATCAACTTTTTAATACCGCTTGGCTCGCAGTCTATATCGTAATGCGACAGAGCCGCCTCGGTTAAATAATAACGGTGGTCGTCTTTGTTATACCTTAACCGCTCCGTACTGCAAGGAAACTGTGCCCCGCGCGGTATTTCGTCGTAAGTAGGCACAACGAGGTCGCTGTTATCTATTGGTTCGTGATAATACATTGTCATTCTCCTCTTGAAATTAAGCGGGTAGAATTTTTCGGCGTATCCCTCTCCGACCACTTTTCGTTATTGCCTCGCGTATCGTATCCGGGTAGGGTCGTAACATTCACGTCCCTGTCGCTTCGCACGTCCAGTCCTTGACGCTTGGCGACTTCCAGTCGCTCGCTCACGTCTTTTGCCTTGATTCCGTTCTTGGGGTCGGTTATATGGTCAGCTTTGGCTTGCCCGCCTGCACTGTCGAGTTTACTCGTCAATCTTACGACTGCGAGCGTATTGTAAGTCTTGCCGCTTTTTGCGTGTGTTACGGGAACGACAACCACGTCGCCTGTACGGTATTCTTTATCTGTTCCGTAGTCATACAGCTTACCGCTCGGGGATAGTTTCCCGTTGCTGCTCCGAGTGCCGTGTCCGTAGCTTACTGATATGATTTTATATGCCATAACACAGCACCTCCCTTGGGTTTAGTCGTCTGCGCCCTCTTTCTTGGTGCTGGTGTCGGTTTCGTTGTCGGGTTCGCTGATTCCGTCGAAGTGTTCGCTCCAATGGTTCGCGGTCGCCCAGTTCTCCGCCTCGCCGGTCTTGATTTTGGCTTTCACTTCATCTATGCAAGCCCGCACGTCCTCCCTCTCGGGGTTTGCTTCGGCAACGTATTCCATTTCTTCCAAAATGTATTCCGCCGAATCGCGCGCGTTCTGTGCAACTGTCATAAGTCTGCCGCATAAACGGCTCATTCTGCTGTCAATGCTGTTTGCCATAATTCGCTCCTGTTATTTACTCAACGAAAACAAAGGGAGTGAGGCAACCGCCCCGCTCCCATTTTTCGTTTATTTGGTTCACGCCGCAGCGTATTTCTTTGCGATGACTTTCTGCGTGTTGCGGATACGACCGCCGCATACCGTCAGAATCGAGATGAGGGTGCTGTTGTGTTCCATAGCGGAATAGTCAACAAGCCCGATATATCTCGCCACGTTGATAATGCAGAGGGTCTTGTAGTCGTAGAGAATATACTCGATATTCGTCCAGTCCCACTCGCTGTTGCCCGCTTCCTCGCCGACCAGCTCCGAGTTGTCCTGTCCCAGCGCGTTGGAGGTAAATACCTTTACCTTACCGCTGAAAAGCGTACCCGCAAAGACCTGTCCGAACACGGCGGTCTCGGTCGAGCTTGCAACGCTGAAATAGTTACGGTTGCCGATATACTTCAAGAATACCGAATCGGTGTCCTCGGAGATGATGAGGGTGTCGGGGTTTGCGCCCGCCTTGCGGAGTGCCTTTCTGTCGTCGATAATCTTATCGAGTACGTTGTCTTTCGTGCAACGCTCCGTATCTGCGGACGCGGGCGCGCCAACGTCCGTGGGGTCGGGAGAGCCGCCGCCGTTGATGAGATACGAAAGATAACGAAGCTCTTTTACTTCGTCGTAGCTCTCGCTTGCGATTGCAACGCGGTCTGCGGTCTTGCCGCTCACACGCGCTTCGTCGATAGGTTCGTGAACGACCTCCGCAACTTTGAGAACGTCGTTGCACTTAACCTCGATAAAGTCTCCGTCCGACTGCGTAGGCACGACGCGGAATGCGTCTTTCGAGCTTGCCTTGCAAAGATTGACCTTGACCTTTTCGAGCTTACGAATGAAAGCAACCGCGAACTGGTTGTCTACCATAAGGCTTTCAACGTCGGTTGCGTAGGTAACGCCGGGAAGCATTACCTTGTTTCTGAAAATGTTGGGTTCGAGCATAGCGATAACGCCACCGTCTACCGTTGCGCCCGTACCTTTCTGCGTATCTTCATTCCAGTTCTGGAATGCGTCGCCAAGAGTAATTGCCATTTTAGTTTCTCCTTGTTAATGAAATAATTTAAGTTTCCAAGCCCCGCGCTTTCCGAGCTGCCGCAACTTTCTTTTCAAAGTCATTCAGCACGGGCTGGCTGGTGGGGTTCGGTGCTGTTTTGCCAGCGACGGGCGGTGCTTTCGTAAACACTACGCCCTGCCCCGACTTGCCCCATTCGGGGTATTTTGCAACAAAGTCGGAGACTTTTGCGAGGTCGCCACCCTCGGCAATAAAGAGTTTGGTCGCCGCGTCGATTCTCTCGGGGTTTATGCCCGCTTTAAGCAAGGCGTTCTCTGCTTTGAGGCTCAACACTTCCGCGTCCGCGTTTTGCGTTTTGGGTTCTTCCGGCTTCGGCTCGGGTGCGGGGGTCAGCCTTGTAACAACTCCGGCGGCGAGGTCTTTCACGCTGGGCGTTTCTCCCGCCAAAATCTGCTGTTTTACAAGGGCTTTGACCTCTGCGTCCTCAAAGGCATTATAACGCCCGGGCAGTCCTGCTTTTGCCGTTTTGGAAACGCGACGCAGAGTTTCGTTGTATTGCTCGAACTGTGCGGCGGTCATTTCCTTTGCGGGTTCTTCCTGCTGCGGGTTTCCGTCCTTGTTTTCGGTCGTTGCCGTGGTGCTTTCTGCGGTGGGGTTCGCCGCAGGTGCGGGCGGTGTCGCTTCCTTGCTCGGCTGGCTTTCCGGCTGTTGAGCTGCGCCCTGCTGTTCTTTAACTTCCCCCTCGGGGTTCTGAACGATTCCGTCCATATCTGATTTCCTCCATTTAACGTCCGGGTGGACTTATTTTTTTATATTCAACCTTTGCCGTGCAAGAGGTTAAAATATCGGTTTGAATAACGGCGCGAAAAACGCGCCACACGCCTTTGATTTATTCTGCGGTCGCTTCCCCGTCCTTGGGGGCGTTCTCGTCTTGCAAGCCCTTTTCTGCGCCCTCTGCTTCGTTTTCCTCGGGGTTGTCCGCCGCCTCCGTGATTACGGTGCTTTCAGCGGCTGGCTTCTTGGGGTCAACGACCTGCATTTGCAGATTTTTCTCGGCATATATGAGGTTCGTCTCTTTGTACACCGTTTCGTCGTCCCAGTCGGGGTGTTGCTCGCGCACAGCCGCGAATATGCTCATAAGGCTTTGCTGTACTTTCTTTGCGAGTACCTCTGCAACCTCCTCGGGCGTATCGACTATGTACTTTCGGAACGTCGCTTTTATACCCTCGTATGTTTCTGCGACATAAGCCTCCTCGCCCGTAGCGGTATCTTTTGCGACGGTGTTACCGTTGACATAATCTTCGTATTGCAAAATCGCCGCAAATAGTTTCGTCAAATAACGCTCGTAGTCTGCCGCGAACGTGTTGCGGGTTCGTATGCTGTTCCTTTCTTTTGCGTTCTGCGTTGCTTCCGACTCCACGTGTCCCGAAAGCTGCAAGCCGAGCGTTGCTGCATTTATGCCAACTTTGTTGAGGGCAATATTGATTTGAAACTTCAACGATTCCACAAACTCGCTTGTGTTGAGCTTTGCTTGTATTTGTTGCAAGAGTTTCTCTGCTTCCTTGCAATTCTTCGGCAGAACGTAAGAATGTCGACGCGTACTGAACGCGCCTTTGTTTTTGTCGCCCTGCACGTTGCTCGGTATCATCTGCTCGTCGATGAGTAAGAACGGGAATGACTTGCGCACCGTATCAACACAGTTTGATAGTATTTCATCTATTGCCGCCGAGACGGTTTCAAGTCCGTACACAACACCGTAAGGGCGCGCGTTGGTGTATGCGCCCGCACCCTGTGTGCTATTGAGAGTATTCGGCAGATATATCACGGGGAAATCAACGAGCGGTAGCACTGTTTTTTCTTCTATGCCGTAAGCCTTGAATACTCTGCCTTTCAGCTCTTTGTCCCTCTGAATGTATCTGCTCCCGTTCCATATCTTGAACTGTTGAAGTATTCCGTCGTCAACGTAGCGTGTCGCCCCGTTTTTCTGCACTTTCTTTCTGCGCTTGGTGTAGCAGGTGTGAAGCTCGTAGTCTTGCGGCTCGTCGTCAAGGATAATCTGTTGCTTGATGATGAACTCCACAATGCGGTTGTACTTCTTTTTTAAGCCCAGTCGCTCCGGGGGAACAAGCTCGATAATCGGGTAGTCCGAAATCTCGGGGTCAAAATGTACGTGCCACGCCGCGTCCCCTAGTCCGAGCGTTTCAACCATACTCGGTTTGAGGGTGGAGTTGTCAAACTCATTGTCCGTCAGAATATCTTGCAAGCGTTCTTTAATCTCGGGCGTTGTGTCGGGGTCAAATTCATATCCGCCGCCGCAAACCATTTTCGCAATGCTCTCGCATATCATCGGGATAATGCCGAAGTATTCCTCGGCGTTCTCCAAGCAGTCGTCGCCGTAGTAGAACGAGCGCGTTATTTCAGCCATTTTCGCAATATCGGGCGCAAACGTCGCCGCCTCCACCTTGTAAAAATGTTTAATGACTGCGGGGTCGTTTGACAAAAGCGCGCGGTATTTGGCTAAATTGAACACCCAAAAAGCCCCTTGATTGTAGAGCTTTGTCTTGGCTGCGGTCAGCAAGTTCATTTGATAAGGGTCTTTAATTGCTTTTGCCATATCATTACTCTCCGTCAATCTTTATTTTGCGCCCTCTGCGAGCTTTGTCAAAGACCTTTCTTTCGTGCAGTCAATGGGCGGTTTAACCTTGCGGTCTTTCGTCCAGTCTTTGTCGACTACCGTCCAGCCCTTTGCTTTGTAGCCGAGCCTTTCGTAGTCCTCCTCGTGAATTACAGTTTTAATCTTGCCGTGGGGGTCTACAATACAGATATGGCTGTCGCCTCTTACGTCTGCCATTTATTCGCCTCCCTTTTTCAAAAGTCCGTCATCTACTTCCTCGCTCTCGGACGCGGCATTCGCGTTGGCTTTGATAGCGTCATTTACCTTTTTGTCGGGGGCGGCGGCTTTACCTCCTTTGCTGTTGGTTTTACTGCCGCTCTTGCCTTTCTTCTCGTCCTCGGACGCGTTCACATCATCAATAGCCTTGCCGATTCTCTTGTCTGCCTCATCTTCTTGCTTGGGGTGTGTTCCCGTCTCTTTCCAGCCACTTTCGAGGTACTGGGGGATACGGCGGTCGTTGTCCTCCACTACCGTCGTGAGACTGCCTTTGGTAAATGTTTTCATTTCAGTTGTCCTCCTGTTTATTTTCTGCGGGCGCGGTAGTTTCCGCGTCCGGCATTACTGCCTTGATTTTTGCCTCTGCTTGGGCTTGCAATGCTTCGGTCATCGCCTTGATACTTAACGATACAGCCGTGGCGGTCTGCCCGAGCAGTTGGTCGATATAGGTTTCCTCGAATAACTCTTTCGTCATCGAGGGGTTTTCGTCGTGTGTGTGAAGCTCGCAGACGTTAATAATGCCCCGCCTTATCTCGGCGAGGTATTTGTTGAGTTTCTGCTGGTTTTTGTTGCAAAGTCTGAAACGCTTTGCCTGTTGGGGTTGCTGGTGGTCTTTCGGCATATTGCCCTCCTAATAGAATTTAATTTTATTGCTCACGCGGTCGTTTTCGTCCGCGAGTATTCTTGCTATGCGCCACAATATGAGGTATGAAAAACAGTCGGCATAATCTTGCCACACGTCTGATTGGTCGAGTTCCGACCCGTCCTTGTCTTTCAAAATCTGCCTATGGGCTTTGAGCATATCCTCATCACACCACACAATGCGGCTTGCTGGATATTGCTTGCTTTTCATCATAAGCTGGCACTTCACACCCGCCCTCGCAACAAGGTCGGGGCAGAGTGTTTTGTGTGTTTTGACGCACCCTATCACGCTGACTGTGCCTCGCCAGCGCGAGTGGTTCTGCCACGTACTTACGAGCTTATAATCTGCCTTGTCGATGAGTATCGCCTTAAACTTGCCATAGAATTTGAGCCAGTATGTGTAAAGCCAGTTCTCCGCCTCCTCGATAATGTCTCGGTGTTCTATGCTGTTTATCTTCTTTGAGGCTATCGGCACGACACGGTGGTAATTTCGCGTATAACCGCCGATATGGACTATTGTGTGCGACTTGCTGTCGTCGTCCCCGTTGACGCTTGCGCCGACGTCCACGGTCGCCACAACCTCCTCAAACGCTCGGAGGTTCAAGTCGCCGAAGCTGACGGTCTCCACGTCATTGAGAAGAAGCGCATACATAGCACCCTCGGAGTATCCTCTGCACCCGAGTATCTTTGAAAAGTGGTAGAAGCTGCCAACGGGGTAACTATTGATAAGCCTCTCAGTCTGCTCTTTCGTTTTGTGCGGACAGTCATCAATGAGGTTAAAATGGTAGTAATGCTCGTCGGGTCTGTCCTCTATCATCTCGTCAAGCTCTATCTTCGGGACCGTGTCTCTGAATTGCACCGTCGCGCGGTTGACAAGTTCGGCATAGAACTCTTGGGCGGGGTTGCCGCCGTTTGTGGTTGTAATGAGCCAGCCCGGGTAAGCTAAACGCTGAACACGCCCGTATGCTTCTCGAATAACGTCCGGGTGCAACGCTGAAAGTTCATCGAGGAGTATGCCTCCGAGGTCGAGGGACAGAATGTTTGTATAACTGGTCTTGTTATCTGCTCCGGCTATGTAGACGATTTTCTTCCCCGTCTTTGTCTTGATACAGAAGTGAGAACCCGCCGCGTCCTTGTTTCCGTCGCTATACTCTGTGCATAGTCCTTTGTGTATGTTATAGAGGCTGTCCGCCTTGTCGACGAAGTTTCTTTTTACGAGTACGGACGAAACACCTATAATCGCAAACTGGTTGACATTTGCGGGGGCGTTCATTATGCGGTCGAAGAATGTCAAGCCGCCGACGAGCGTCTTTGACGTTCCCATACTGCCGACGAGGTGTATCACGGGCGCGTCGTCCGAAAACACGGCTCTCATCTTGTCCGTCCATATTACTTGGTCGAAAGTCATCGGTGCTTAACTCCCTTTGCCTTTCTTGCCTTTGATAGCCGCCGCCGCTTTCTCGTATGCCTCCCGTGTGTCGTCGTTCACTTCGACGCTGACCTTTGCTGTGGGGGCTTCCCCTGTTATTTCGAGCCATAGCTTGATAGCTGCGACGTCTCCCGTCATAGCCTTTTTATGTAAGGCAACAAGCCTAACGGTCTGCTGTGTTTGGTCGTCATCGGGGACGCCCAACTGTTCCAGCACTTCTTTGTTCTTCCCTGTAACCGCGAGGCTGTCGAGCATTTTTGCAATCTCTCGGGTGGTCTTTGCTTCGGCGCGAGCCTCTGCGCTTGCTTTTCCTCCTTTCGAGCCAGCTTTCTTTGCTTCCTCACTGGTTGGCGCGGGTTTCTCTTTTCCATACCGTTTGAGGTTCTGTTCGTTTGCCATAGTGTTGTCTCCTCCTCTATGTGCAGTCAAACTCGTATGTCTCTAACTCTTTCTTTTTGACTGCCCTCCCTTTGAGAAAGACGAGTATGCTTTTCTTCATCGGTGTGAGTATCCTCGTATCTGTGAAGTCGTCGAGATATTCCCTCAACGCGATTGTGTCGCCTTTGCTCTTTAAGAATATCAATGCTTTTTGGTGTGTGTTTCCCACCTTGCGCCCAGCCTCGAACTGTCTGCGTATTCTGATAGGCAGCGTCCCCAGCATTGTGATAAGCACTATCTCGTTGTAATAGTGCGCTCCCGCCTTTTCTATGACGTTTATGGTGTCGCCGATAAAATTGCGGTAGTTTCCGTCCTCGTCTCGCACCTCTCCGACCACTACCGCGATAAAGCCGTTGTCCTTTACCTTTGCCACGCTCTTTGCGAATATAGTCTCATACGCCGCGAGAAAATCTCCGTAGTTCATATTGCTTATGTCTGCGGGGTCGTCGGAGTATTGCTCCAAATCGAAGTACGGCGGGCAAGTGAGAAGCATATCGAACTCATCTTCCTTTATGCCCTCATCAATGTGGAGGCTGTCTCCGCATACCCACGTGGGAGCTTTAAGCGGCTGGTTGAATACGTCCGTATTATCCGCCACCTTTGCGAAGTTCTCCCGGTTCGCGTCTATCTGCGTTTGGGATAAGTCCATACCGTAGTAGTCTCTGCCGACGAACGAGCTGACAATGCCTCGGACGCTCCCGCCCGCAAACGGGTCGATTATCTTTCCGCCTTTCGGCGAGAACCAGTGAAGAAGCACCTCAGTCAGAACGGGGTCGAATATGCTCGTCCCGGTCAGTGTCTTGGTGTATTTCTCCCCGAGGTCTTTCATACCACCTCCGAGCAAACCCTCGGCGCGTCCGTTCCCGCTCTTTATGATTTCGAGCCACTTCTTTTTGCGCTTCTGCCATTCCCCGCTGCGCGCGTCAAGTACGCTGAAAGGCGGGACAATGAACAACTCTTTTAAGCTCGGGTGCGCTTCGTACCTCTCTGATACGTTCTCCGAGGGAGTAAAGCCAAAAAGGGACATATCAAGCGGAATGTCGTCCAGCTCCAAATCGAGCAAGTCCAAGTCCCACTCTGCAATCTCGGCGGTTTTATTGTCCGCCAGTCTGAAAGCCTTTATCTGCTCGGGCGTGAGGTCATCTGCAATTATGCACGGGATAGTTTCAAGCCCCAGCTTTGTGGCGGCTTTTAACCTCGTATGCCCCGCAACGATTTCGTTGTTGCTGTCTATGACAATAGGTATCTTGAAGCCGAACTCTTTAATGCTCGCCGCAACAGCGTCCACCGCGTTTTCATTCTTTCGCGGGTTGCGCTTGTAAGGCTTCAAATCTCCTATTTTGACGTTGATTATTTGCACGTTTCCTTTTCTCCCGTCTTGCTCTCTACAACGGCACACAACGGCTTGCAAGCGTCGTGTGCGCTGTTTTAACGCAAACGCAAAGCCCCGTCCGTTTGGACGAGGCTTTTTGCTGTCGGCTGTAATTTTCCGATGATAGTATTATATCACGAAAATTCGGTCATTTACTACCCACATTTAGGAGTAACGCTATAAAAGATTAAATTTCTGCGCCCATTTGTAGGCATATTCAAGCCAGCGGTCGCGCCACCGCCAAAAGGTTGACTGCCACAAACCGTTGCAAAGAATTTCCTTGTATTTTCTGCGGTTTATGTATAACTCGGTCATTATCTCGTATTCCGGCTCGAATTGAAACGCAACGAAAGTATTGCGGACGACGGTCGCCCAGCTCCTCTCCTGTTCGAGAGCTTCAAGCATTATCGCCTTGCGCTCGGTCGGGCTTCCCGGTGTGTTTCCTCCACTTCCTATGCGGTCATAATTGACGGTCAGCCCCGATTCCGCTATCTCGCGCACCCTTTCGTTGTAAAGAGCCAAGTCTGCGGGGTAATTGTAAAAATGCCATTCTATTTGGCTGCGCAGTCTTTTTGTCAGCATTTCGTCTCGTCCTCCCAGTGTTGATTATCTTCGCACATAGCCTTTGCTTCGCTTAATTTCTGCTTGGGAGGCATTTTGAAAGCCTTTAAGCCGTTAGCGGATACGAAGCGCGACCAAAAGAGCCGCCCGCTCTGTTCAATGAAGAAGCTGCCTTTTGCGCCGATTGCGCGCCAGCCTCTATTTGCTATCTTTTCCCATTTCATTGTTTGCCTCCTATGAAAAATAAAGTTGTCTGATTGTCTTTCCGTCTGCTCTTGGAATGAAGTCCATAAAATCGCAACTTCGGTATAAAATTCTGTTATTGCACCAGTGCTGTAAATCTCTCAAAACCTGCGGAGCGGTCGGCTTGCGGTATATTCTCACGTCGGGCATATAGCCCAACTCTTTAATGACTTGCAAGCGATAAAGGTCTTGCTCTATGGTTGTGTCGTAGTTCGTCAGCATATACACAATGGCTCTACTGTCAGATATACCACTAATGCGTTTATAGATTTTGAGACCCTTTTTGATTGCTTCCTCGTTCTTCATAAAATCGAAAGCGAAGTGAATGCGCTTGATTTTTATTTTTGTGAGTGCGACTGCAATCTCCTCTGTTACGAATCGCGCGTCCAGTCCCTGCGTAAAGTCCACTTTTGCCCTGCTGTCGGCTAACTGTTTGAGCAGTTCCATTCTGTCTTTGCAAGCGAGCAAGTTCGCGTCGAGGAGGTCTATGTTTTTCTGCCCCCTCCAAAACTCTGTGAGGTCTGCAACTTTTTGGCTGCATACGCCCTCTTTCTTGCTTACAATACAAAAACCACAGTTATTGCAACAGCCTCGCGTGAGAAAGCCGAAAGCAGTATTTTTTGTAAGCTCGGGGTAAAGCGAGTAATCGGGATAAATATGCTCTATCTCCGGCGGCAGGTTCGGGTCGCGGTCTTTGTGATAGACTTCTTTTCCGTTCTCGACAGTAATCGCAAAACCCGTCCCACCGTAGACGATTTCGTCGGCTGTGATATTGTAGTCCACAAAATTGCTGTACTCGCTCCCAAATACCTTGCTGATATAAATTTTGTTGTAGTGCTTTGAAAGCGAATCTAACGGACGAATAAACTCGACAGAATCGCCCCGCGCCTTATGCCACGCAGATATTTTCATAAGTGGCAAGCTCGGGTAATTATGGCTATCAACGTCAATTAACCCCACCAGCATTGTTGCCTCCGTCTGCAAATAAAGTCATCTGCTTCCCTGTCGCCTTTCTGTTTTTGGCTCTGTTCTCTATCGGTGCGTATTCGTGTTCTAAATCGAAAACGTCTATTTTGTTAAACTTGAAGCTCTTGCAGGTGTTCGCGCGCTTTGCCTTGCTCTCGTTCATCACTTCGCGGTTTACGCTGCAATAAACAAGCCCCTCGTCTACTTGGTTGGCGTTATTACGGTACCGGCAGTATTGTCTCATTTTTCCTCCAATAGCTCGGGGTTGTCATAAATGTTGCCGATTATTTCAAGCTGTCTGTATCCGTTCCTTTCGCAGTTATCAAATTGCCAAAGCGGGAAAATATCTCCCTTTTTTATGAGATAGAGCGGCGTCTTAATAACCTTTACTGAAAACTGGTATTTATCAAAGACAACCTCGTAAACATTTTCCCCGTCGGTACATATATGCCCCTCAAAAATTCTTTTGCCGTTCTTATCGGTTAAGCCGGTAAATTGCACAACGGTTTCGGGGTCGACGTCTATTCCGCTCACACCCTCCTCGTTTGTCATTTCCGCACCGTATTCGTCAAACTTCGACAGTAGACCGCAAACCCAGTCGCCGTTTTTGTAGTCGGTGCGGTATTGCCTATTCGGGTCTCTGTTAATTGCTTTACCGTTGAATAAAATCTCGTGCGCTCCCGTCATAACTTTTTCCCTCCGTGCTTAAATGGACGGGTTACATTGTAGGCGTGTTTCTCCGCGATAGCTGCCTCCAAATCTACACCGTAATATCCGCACAAGTCCATTACGCGAATCACAATGTCCGCAAGTTCGCTCGGAACACCTTCCATTTTTCCACCCTCGGAGTAATAAGTTTCTGTCATCGCGTGTCCGTTCCTTATCTCCTCGAAAGCCTCGGCAACCTCCGAAGTAACCAGCATAAGCAGTTCTCCCTCGCGGCGCGGGTTTTCCCACCACCCGTGAGACTTGGCGTTCTCGTGAACCTCTTTCGTCCAGTCCGAAATTGTTTTGCTCGGTTTACCGGTCAAAGCCTTTTTTATGGTGTCCCACGCAACCGCTATCGTTAAATGTTCGGGGTCGACCATTTTGTTTTGAGGCTCGGGGATACTCGCGTCGAGCTTCTCTATTGCTTCTTTTAACATCATAGTGATTTCTCCTTAAAATAGCTTTAATTGCATTCCCGGGCGCGTTTTTCCGTTGGCGCAAGCAGTGTCATTGTTGCTGTGTGTCCGGCAGAAAGGAAAGCCGCTGCACAAAAACTGTCCGCTCGGGTAAATAACCGTCTTGCGCTCACACTCGATACATTTTGCGGGGCGCACCCACTCTCTTTGTTTGAAGAATGCACACGCTTCGCCTCCTTGTTTCAAGTCCTCATATACGAGTGTTTTATTTAGGTATTTTTCGTGATTGCAATGCCGCGAGGGAAACTCGACAACTTCTCCGTGTGGTCTATCCGAAAACCCAACAAATCGCGGGGTTTCAAAACTGAAATAATCAACAACGGGGAAAGCGCAGTCGCCCAAATATTCACAGTCGGCGCAAATCGTTTTCATTCTTCTACCACCAAATCTCCAAACTCCGCCTCGATAAGCTCCTCGGGCGATTCGTAGTAATCTCTGCTGCTTTCGGGTTCTGCGTAGTAGACAGTGTTTTCGTGCGCCTTATCATCTGCCTTTAATGCAAAATACAAGGCGTACAAATCGCCGCCGTAGTTGTCGATTTCGCAACTTAAATCTTCCTCGCAGTAAATCTTGCCGTTATATTCATATTTTTTCATTTTCTTGCCCTCGCTTTTAGGTATTTGCTGTATAGTCCTCTATCTCTTACGAACTGCAATTTGAACGGGTCAATAAAGCCGTGGGGCGATTTGCGCTCGTCCTCGATAAGTTTTTCTATAAGTTCATCGTCGGTCATCTTCTCGATTTCCTCCTCAAAACTTGCGGGCATTACCGCCTTTCCGCAGGGGGTATCAACATATTTCATTCGTCCACCTCGACAAAGCCCTTTTCGTTCTCTCCCCAGTATGGTATCTGTTCGCCACAATCAAGGCAAAGGAGCGCGTCGCATTCCATAGGTAAATCTTTTTCAAGAGTGCATTTCTTGCTTAACTTTCCATTAGATAAAACTTTGTAGGTTCTAATGTTTTGATACAAGACAGACACTCCGAAATTGTTTCCGCCGCATTTCTTACACTTAACTTCTTTAATGCTTTTTAACATTTTGCGCCTCCGTTTATTGTTGGATAAATTCTTCATAATAGCGAAGAAACAGAGCGCGGAACTCCTGCGGTGTCGCGTCGTGCGACTTTATAAAGTCGATGAATTCAGTCCATAGATACTCGGTGCGGGCGCGGTGCTTTTCCATATCGGCGTTGAACTGCGACCCGTCTCGGTCGTATCCATACTTGCTGGACATTTCCCCAACCTTTCCGTGCTTCGCTATCGTACATTTGTATCCGCTCACTTTTTTGCCTCGGTCAGCAAGCCGTAGCTCGCGCCCATTGTTCCGCCTATTTTTAGTAGGTAAGCAAAAAAGTCGTTTCCGGTGTGTTCCTCGTATATCTCGATAAATTTTATAATCGCGCACGAGTTGGTCTTTCGTACAATCTCAACGAGTGCCTCGGTATGCCCTTCTTTGTTGTCGAACGCATAGATATATCTACCGCCCACCTTGAATTGATTTTGACACGGTTTCACTTTACGCCCTCCAAAATCTCATATCCGAGCGCGCGAAGTTCATCGCAAATCGGCTTGAATGTGTAGTCCTCGGCGTTCCAGTTCTGACGCTCGATAATATCCAAAATTTTGCGCTGCTCCGCTTCGTCCGGGGTTATCTTGTCGAGCCAGTGCTTAATGGCGCGCTCGTTTGCTTTAATCACTCTCCCGTCGGGGTAGTTGTCGTCCTCTGCTTCAAAGAGCCTTATAGTCGCGCTCTGAATTTTAACTATGTGATAAAGTTTAATCTGTTTCATAACCTTAACCGCACATAGCGGCGTTTAGCTCCTTTATAGATTTTAACGGCTTGCTGTACGCCATATCCGCGCAGTTCGCTCTGATGAGCGCAGTTGCGACGGGAGGACAAACAGCATTCCCGAGCCTTGCAATTTGTTTTGCCTCGCTGTACTTCTTCCCGATATGCGGCTCTATGTCGATTATGTAATCGGCGGGGAAGCCCTGCGCGAGTTTCAGCTCTTTTGCTTTAAGCATTCGCATTCCAATATCCGATATGAAATATGGAACTTTGTCAACCTCGATAATTAAAATCTCGTCGTTGGCTATGGTGTATCCCGCGTAATCGTTGAGGAGCTTTCGCACCTCGCACCATTTCCCGAGGTCTTGTTTACTGTCTATTTTTTGGAGATAGGTTACTACCTGCGCGAAATGTCCCGCCGAGGTTGTAAGCGTTGCGATAGGCTCGTTGACCGACTTACAGTCCATATTCTTACGCAGAACGCACAAATGGCTCTCTGTAAGATAATGTCTCGGTAGTGTCGTTACCGTTGGCAACGGACTGTCGGCTTTGCTTGCGTGGTCTGCGCCTCCGTAGTAGTGAACGATATTTGCGGCAACAGTATGCGTGTGATTTGTCCCGGTTACGGTCGGGGCGGGCTGGTCTAACGAACTACCGCGCCCGTCTTTTCCGTCCCCGTATCGGCTCGACAAATGCACGACAACCGCCGCATTGTGGTCTACTCCTGTAACAGTCGGTAGAGGCTCTGCCGCGTCTGCACCCGCCTGTTTTTCGCCGCTGAAATACTTTGAAATGTAACACGCGTTAATGGCATACCTCGGAGACCCGTCTATCGTCATAATCGGCTCGTCTGCTTTTTGACCGCGCACCTCTTTTTTTGACTGTTCCGAATGATACTGAATCAACGACGGACTGCATAAAAAATTCCTATTCCCTGTTGTTACGGTCGGGAGTGGTTCTTCGGTGGAATGCGGCACGTTGTTGGTGTTGTTGCTCATTATGTAGGGCTGCGGGTTTTTGATTACAAACTTATCGAGACCGCGAGCAATTCTTCTCTGCGTATTAACCGCAAGTTCTTTCTTGCGCCCGAATATCGACGGGCAAGGGATAGACCAGTCAATACATTCGGCGGCGGTTCTGTACGGTTGCAAGCCCTTTTTATTGCCGTTTGTAGGCGCAGGGAAAATTATAGGTTTCCCGTCGTTTCTCGCAACGAGATAGAAGCGTTTGCGAATGGTCGGTGCGTCGTAGTCGCAGGCTTTCAGCACCTTGAATGCAACTTTATATCCAAGCCCCGCCGCCAAACGCTGCCCCTGCTCTCCGCTTGGTTCTATTTTCAGAAACTCACAAGCCTCTAAAAATGCGGGGTGTTGGTCGCTTATCCCTGTTGTAAGCATAGATATAAAGCCGTTGAACGTCTCCCCCTCCCGCGCGGGGTCGGGACGCATTTTTCCGTCAACTTCAATGAGTGGACCCCACGTCTGTATTTCTTCGACGTTTTCCATAAAAATGCGTCGGGGAGCAACTTTCGATAAAGCCCATTTCAAAATTACCCACGAAAGACCGCGCACTTTCTTGTCTACGGGCTTTCCGCCTTTTGCTTTGCTGAAATGTTTACAGTCGGGAGAAAACCACGCTATGCCGACGGGTCTGCCGCCCGTAACCTTTTCCGGCTCTATAACGAAAACGTCCTCTTGATAGTGCCTTGTAAAAGGGTGGTTTACTTTGTGCATAGCGATAGCGTCTGCGTCGTGGTTTACGGCTATATCCACGGGGCGACCAACGGCAAGCTCGATTCCGACGCTTGCCCCGCCTCCTCCCGCGAAATTATCAACAATAAGTTCATTCAACAAATTGTCTTGGTATCCGCTCATCTTCTCTCCTCTTTACCACAAAAAACTAAGCGCGCGCCGATACTCGCATGCGCACGCGACGCAGAAAAGCAATAGAAAAAGAAAGCCCCCGCAGTCGAACCGTAGCCGCGACCACCCCCGAAACAAGGGAGAAAGACGGTACTGTCCGTCCAAGTGGACGCATAGTTACAGA
Source organism: uncultured Christensenella sp. (assembly GCA_910585705.1). Lineage (GTDB taxonomy): Bacteria > Bacillota > Clostridia > Christensenellales > Borkfalkiaceae > Coproplasma. Next base: position 346,708 of record CAJUER010000001.1, on the reverse strand, counting down.
AATATTCTTTTCCCGGGTCTGCGTCGTCGTCCGCTTCTTTCGGAACGAAGCCGAGGAGGTTGTCGCCGTATATGTCGGTCATTATGCCGTATATACTTTTCGGCAAGTCTGCAACTGTTCTGTATCCCTCGCCCTTGTCGTTAAAATTTCCGTCTGAAATTGCAATTTTGTTGTTTGTAATAAAACCGTCAACCCACTGCAATTTGTTCCCGAAGAAGTCCTCTATGCCGTGGCACTTAACGCGGGTCTCTGCGTCCTGCTCGCCGTAATACAAGCCCTTTCCGTCTGTGTCGCCCGTGCGCCCGTATTCTGCGCTATCCGTTAAACCTTTGCCGAGTGCGGTTTGGCTGTCAAGGCTCTTGTAACGTATTAAATACAGCACTTGCAAGAGCGTCAATTTATTGAACGGAAGAATTTCGTACCCGTCGCCATTCTTTTGCGCTGCGGCTCTGAATGCGCCGAGTGTTTTGTCTCCGTCGGGTATCTGTCCGACTACCGAGCGGAGCTTACCCTCGCGGTCGATATGCCCCAAATACGCACCAATATAAAACTTATCGCGCACCTTGCCCTTATAACTGAATGCGTAGTCAGTGAACCCGTCCGCGAGCGATTTCTCGCTGTCCGTAACTTCCACATAGGTGTAATGTTCGTCTTTGCTTATGCGGTAGAACATTTTGCCGAACTCTATCATCGTGTCGAAGTATCCGCGTAAAGCTGCGGGCTGTCCGTCCGCCAAAAGGTTGAAGTTGTCGGGGTTAAGGTACGCAACCACTTCCCCGTCTTTCATAATGCACGGCTTTATCTTTGCAAAAATAGGGTTGTCCGCCCAGCTTCCCGCGTCCTTACCGTTTGCGGGGGTGTACCCCTCTGCGTCGCCTATGTACTCGACCGCCGTTTCGGGGTGCGCGTTCACACGGTCAATTCTTACGCCCCACACGGGATATTCTCCGCGCTTTGCTTTTTCGTTTACGGGCTTCAAGTCGATAATGCCACAGTATTTTACTCCGCCGATTTCAACCTCCACCTTGCCCCTTAATTGTGTGCTGTTGGTCTTTTTCATTTTTGGTATGCCTCCCGGTTTTGTTTTAGATTCCGAGCTTCTTTGCAAGGTCGCTTTTTTCCTTGCGGGCGAGCTGTCGGAAGTCGTCGCCCTCTAATTTGATGACCCTTGTAGCCATTTCATCTATGCGCTCGATTATCGCCTTATCGAGACCGAGAATGTTTGCAAGGTCGCTGATTGTATAATTCGAGGAAAATATCGTCGGCTTTTGCGCGTTATATCTCGCGTTGATTATTTCAAACAGCTTTTCCTCCGCCCACTTCACGGAACTGGGCTTAAACTCTCTGCCGATAAACTCTTTCCCGAGGTCGTCAATAAAAGCGAAGTCGTAAAAGGTCAGTCGGTTAAGAAGCTCACACTCGCCTGCTCCATTCCCGTCGTAACTGCTTCGTATTTCATTCAGAATGGTTGCAAGGTTTGTATAAACGCACTGCCAGCCTTTCCATAAAAGCTCGTTACAGATACACGCCGTTAAATAGGTTTTACCCGAGGAATTATCTCCGTGTATGTAAAGCCCGATATTGTTCTCTCGCGCTTCCTTTGAGTGGTTCACGTAATTTGTACACTTCTCATACACGGCGCGGTTATTATCCGTAATGACCGCATTTTCAAACATAACATTTTTGTATCGCGCGCCGAGCAGTGAAAGCGACTTGCGTTTGTTGAATTCCTCAATATGCTTTTTTCGCTTTTCTTCTTTCTCTCTGCGCTCTGCTTCCTCGGCTTGACACTTGCAAGCGCAACGGGCTGTAAATTGCTTATCCTCCGAAACATAGAAGCGCGGAGTTTTGCAAGCCTTACAGTAAGCAATACCGTCGTCTCCGATATATTCATCGTCCCGCATTTGAATTGTGCCGTTGGCAAGCTGCCGTATCAATTCCTTTAACGTCGTGAACATTAGTCCTCCCTGTTGTACTTTGAATTAGGGACGGGCTTCGCGGGTTTTTCGCCCTCTCGGGTTTCCCACGTTCTGACACACGCCCTCCAATCTTTCATCGGCTCTCTGCCGACTTTCCAGCCCTTACTCTCATAGAAGTCAAAGAACTGTTGCGGGTTAATGCCGTTTTGTCGCTCCTCGCAGTATTTGGCAATTTCCTCAACGGTAGGTTTCTCGAAGCGTTTCGGGGGAGCGGTGCCGGTATCGGCACTCCCTCTCTCTCCTATCCTACCCTTTCCTACACTTCCCTCTCCTAACCTATACTGTGTATCCAAACTGTTACCGCTTTGGATACATTCTGTTTCCACGCGCTCCGTGTAGGCTTTTTTTCCGTCAAGAGAGAGCATAGATTTTTCCTCGATATAGGTCGTTTCCTTGAACCTATCTTTTTGGATAAGGTTGTGTATTCTCCAATGCCGAATGACTGTAATTCCGCTTGGGAATACGAGAATAAATCTTTTTACAATCAATAGTTTGTAGTCGTCCTCGCTTGCACCAATCATTGAACGTATGCGCTTCGGGTTTCCGAGAAAGCCCTCATCGTCCGCTCTCATTGAAAGGTGGAAATATAGGGCTTGCGCCGATAACGGCATATCAAGAAATGCGTCGCTGTCGATAATAGTTTTTGCAAACATTCTGCGCTCTGCCATATCAGCCGCCCCCTTTGGGGGGGTCGGGTTCTATCTTTACCCCCAGCACTTCGGCAATTTTTCTCCCGCGCTTATCCAAGGAGCGGAGCTGATAAAGCCGCTGGCGCAGAGCCTTGTTTTCCGCGTCCTTTGCGAGTTTGACGTATGGGGAATGTCTCAACGCTTCAATTTCCGCGATTACTTCCTCGGTCGTCATTGTGCTTTTTGTCATAACTCCCCCTTAAAATGGAATATCCCCGTCATCGTCTAACTCTTGCAGGGCGGGTCTCCTGCGTTGCTGTCCGCCACGTTGTCCGCCCCTCTCGGGCTGTCTTTGCGACTGGTGGTTGTCCTCGTCTTTCGGGCTTAAAAATTCCACCTCGTCCGCCATTATCTCGGTAACGTATTTCTTTTCGCCGTTGCTGTCGTTGTAGCTGCGCGTCTGCAAGCTGCCGACCACGCAAGCCTTTTTACCTTTGCTTAAAAAGTCGTAGCAATTTTCCGCCAGCTTCCGCCACGCAACCACATTGATGAAGTCGCACTCCCTGTCGCCGTTCGCGTTTGTAAAATTACGGTTTACAGCAAGAGTGAATTTGCAGACCGCGACACCGTTCGGGGTTTCCGCAAGCTCGGGGTCGCGTGTCAAATTGCCTATTCCTATCCATTTGTTCATAGCTTTTCGCTCCTATTCTTTTTTATATTTTCGGTCGGTATCAAGAAAACCCGGATACCATAAGTCGAGGTGTTCTTTTACTCTTTCGAGCAGTTCGCCTCTTTCGGTTGTTTGGTCGAGCTTGTTATGGCAGAATCGGCAGAGGGTAACAATGTTTTGTTCTATGCCGAGACCGCCTTGTGAGCGGGGTATGTAGTGCGCCTCGGGCAGTCCAGCCCTCCCGCACAGAATACACAGCCCGTTGTCGCGTCTGAATACTTTTGCTTTAACCGCTTGGCTGATTGCAAGTGCTTTCGTTCTCTTATTCACGGAAGCCCTCCCAATTCTCGATGAGGCTTGCCAGTTCATCGGGGGTTCGCGTCTCAATTCCCAGCTCCTGCGCCTCCCAAATTACACCCTCTATAAGCTGCGCCATTTCCGCTTTGTCGAGCGTGTGGGTCTGCTTGTAGAAAACATATTGACTGTACTGTCGGTTGTTCTTCGCGGAGAAATCGCCTATCCATTTAGCATACGGATAGAAGTCTTTGACGTCCACGTTTTTGGGGAGGGCGACGATTATTCGCTCCCCGCCCTCCGTCGCTATCGTGCCGTAGTCAAGCACCATTTTGGTTTTGACTTCTTCCTCCGATAGATTCATCGCTTTTGCAATCTTATTCACGAGTACGTGAAAATAACTGTTTGCGTTGAGGCTTCGCTTTTCTCTCCACCAGCAAAACGCCGCTTTGAGCCGTTCCTTGCCGCTTGCAAGCCCCGCGCGTATTTTTGCGACAATCTGCTTTGCGGTGTAGGTTTCGTCCTTTGCGACCCGCAGAGAGACCACGAGCGAACCGTCCGCGTCTGTCAAGCAGTTTTCGAGTTTGCACTCTATTTCGCCGATGTCCTTTGCCACTCTTACGCCTCCCGAATTGTGATTTTAACGTACCCGCTGACGATTGAGGTCTTGCTGTATTTCTCCGCAATTTCGGGCATTTCCTTTTTGAGCTTCGTGCTGTCAATGCTCGTTTTCACGGAGGGCGCGACGCAGGTTATAAGCATAGATTTGTCAGCGGTTTCCCAGCTTGAAACATTCTGCCGCTGCATAGCCTCGTACAGCTTCTGTCTGTACTCTTTCGCGGTCGCTTCCGCCTCTTTCTTGACTTCCTCTGCGCGTTTGAGTTCAAACTCCGCCTCCTGCGCCCTTGCCAGCAGTTCGTTGGCTATGACAAGCCCCGGCTCGGAGTAAATCTCTCCGTTGCGCTCGCATTCAAACAAGCGGTCAACCTCTGCGTCGGATATGCGCTCGATTTGAATTGCCTTTGAATTTTTACCGAGGTGGAAAATGTAAAGGCTGTCGAATTTCACTCCGCACAAACGCTCGTACAGCGCGAGCTGCCACGCGTAGGCGCGCTTGTCTACCTTTGCGGTAGTCTTTAAGTCCGCCAGCACGTATCCGTCGCCTATCTTGCCGATAAGGTCTGCCGTTCCCGCGTAGAAGTATTCGCCCACTTTGTCCTCGGGAATTTCTCCCGCCGGGAGAATAATCTCGCTGTCCTCCGCTGCGAAGCCCAGCTCTGCGGTTATGTCAATATAGTCCGAAAGTTCGGAGGTAAAACCGACCGCGCCCGTCTTGATATAGTCCTCGATTTCCTTATGAATCAGAGCTCCTTTGTTCGCCGCTTTTTCCAGCACTTCCTCGCTTACGCCCGTATAGTTGGTCGCCAATCCGTGCTTTTTTAAGAGCTGCGTTACGCTGATGAGTTGCTTATCGCCGAGCCAGTAGGTGTGGTCGCTTTCTCTGAAAATTACCCTCACAACTTCTCCCCCTTTCCGTTCTCGGCGGCTTGCTTTTTCGCCAGTGCTTTTTGTTTCATTTCGATAGCGTCCGCGAGAATATCTTTGCTGATTTCTTCGACCGCGCATTTTGCATAAGCGGCGAGGTTGTTCAAGTCAATTCCAAGCTCCTGCGCTCTCTTTAACTGCTCGGGTGTAGGCTTCTCGATTTTCTTCTTTCCTAAGTTTCCGCTCGCATTTGCGTCGGGGTCGTCTCCGGTCTGAATCTTGTACGCCTTTAAGAGTGCGTATTTGTCGCCGTAGGTCATCGCCTTGCCCGGTGCTTTGTCCTGCGTGTCTACACCGTCGCCGTAGGTGGTTATGTCGATAAATTCGTCAGGCTTGTCTGTATTCACAAAGCGGTAAACGGTTTCAACACGCAAGAAGAAATTGTTTTTTTCGGTCGTTCTCCCGTCGTAGGTGCTTTGGGTTGTGTAGGTTTCGTCCTTGACAATGGTGCGGGAAAATGGATACGAATAAATTCCGAATTTTTCCTCGATAGGCTTTACGGCTTCCAGCACGTCCGATTCCGCGACTGCTTTGTAGGACTGGCTTTTGCTAATGTCCACTTTAAGATTTTTTGCTACGCGGTTGATTTCGCTCGTAGCCGCGAGCATACGTTGAAAGATATTAAGAATTGCAGGCTTGTCCGCAGTTTTTTTCTGTGCGGTTGCCTTTGCTTCGGTTACGTCTGCCATTATCTCTTTCCCCCCTGTTCCTCTGCGTACTGCTTACGAGCGTATGCAACTGCGACCTCAGCTTCTTCCATAATCGCACCGTAAAGTGCCAACTCGTCAGCCTTAATTTTTCCGTTATTGAGCCTTGCGGCGATAGCTTCGTTAATAAGTACCTGCGCCGTTTCTTTGACGGCGACCTGCTGTTCCTTGTAGCCGTTTTCGTAGCTTGCGTAAACTTTCATTGTGGTATGTCCTCCTTGACATTTTGATTATTTTGCGATAAAATACTGTCGGGCTTTGGTTTGATAGTGGTATGTCTCTCCTTGCCCTCCCTGCGGGTCTTTTCGCCAAGACGCGCGGGGTTTTTCTTTTCATCTTTCAAGACTGCCTCGTACTGATTTTTGAGCTTCTGAATGCAAGCGGTTATCCATTCGCCTATGCTCATATATCCGCACTTTTGCAGAACCTCTTTTGTCAGCACCTCGCGGCAACTGTTATTGAGCCGAACGGTCATTTTGTACTCACTGGGTTCGCTGTTGGTCTTTGCTCCTCCAACGGTTTTGACGTTGTTTGTTTCGGGGAGTAGAAGCACCTCACTATTTGAATAAATATCCGAGGGCGCACACCCCAGCACGTCAAGCAATTTTCTAAAATCGTCGGGTATCGGTAACACACGATAATTTTCAAAACGCGAGTACATTGTCGGGTCAATTCCAGCCGCCTCTGCGACTTGCTTCGCCTGCAAGTTTTTCGCTTCGCGTAACTCTTTGAATTTTGCCATTTCTCACCTCCTCCGTGCCTCTCCGAGTTACGCCTCGCCCGCTTCTCTCGTCAGATATTCCTTGACAGCTATGCGGGTAATGTCGCTCACGGTCAACTGCTTTTCTTTCGCGCATTCAAGCATTTTTGTGTGAACGTCCTCAGAAATGAAAAGCGTCAAACGCTTTTTGCCGTTTCCCAACTGCTTACCGCCGTGGATATTCCCTTTCATCTTGCACCTCCTTTTTTGTGTTTGGGTTTCCCCGGACGCGCCGCCTCCCTCGGCGCGTTTCGTCGTAATCTTCCACGAACTCATCAGCGGGGTTGTTTGTTTTCGGTCGCAGACTTGCTTCCGAGATACTGTGCGAACCTTGCAGGAATAACCACGCTCGAATTGCAAGCGTCGCAACATTCTCCGCGCGTCTTTACGGGTGCGGGGTTATTGCCCCAGCCCGTAAACTTCTTTCCGCAAATACAGCACTTTTTTGCACTCATTCAATACTCCCCTTTAACTTCTTCAAGATATTTTCCAGCGCGTAGCGCGCGTTGTTTGTGAGTTGTCTCTGCCACGCATTTTGGCTCGGCGACCAGTGGAAAGCTGCACCTTTCAAAAGGTCTCTAACCTCCGCGCTCGGCTTGTCCTCGAAAACGACTTGCAAACGCATAATTTCTTTATTCTCGACGACCGTTAAAGCAAGCCCCTCGGTGTTCCACTCGCCCGCCTCTGTGCTTTTCTCGCGCTCTAATTTTGCGAGCCTTTCTTTCACGCGTTTTATATTTGCATTGTTGTTTGAAAGCTCCCAGCTTGCATAAGGCACTTTTTCAAATGTCGTAGGAATAGCTGCGTCCAATTCTGCGGCGAGACTGTCAGAAACGCCCTCACACCCTTTTAAGGTCTTATGCTTGCGGTAGTAAGCGTTTCGGAGCTTCATCGTCTCCTGTGCTTTCTCCGCGTCGGAAATCTTCTGTTTGAGCCTTTCGATAGCGTCCGCGTCGCCCGATAGAATCGGGAAGCCCCCAACGCCGTAAGATTTGATTTTGTCGAGTATTTCCGATATTTCGTTATACTCACGCATTAAGGTATCCCGGCGCGCGTTTTGCTTCTGCTTCTTTCTGACGGGGAAGTTTCCGCCTCCGCAAATCATTATCGAGGGACAACTCCCCTCGTTTGCATTGTTGCGGTTCGTCCAGCTTGCCAACTTCGCGCAGTATCTTTCAACGAGGCGGTCAAGCTCCGCCCAGCGTTCCTCGGGAACTTCCTTTTTGCGTTCCTCTGCTATTCTGCGCGCCTCGGCGCAACTTGCGTTATATCCCGCAGTCGCGCTCCCCTCGACGTACTCGCTGAAACTGTTTGCGTCTTTTGCTCTCCGTGCCAGCTCTTCGTTTATTTGTTCCATTTTGCGCCTCCCCTTTTAGTCCATTTGATAATACATTCCGCAGTCATAGCCCTGCGTTTTCATACTTGCTTGGAACGCTTCCGCCATAGTCGTGCGTCTGTCGCCCTGCCCTGCGGTCATTCCGCTGATTACCAGTGCGACCCGCTTTTTGTCGCTTGCAAAGCCCCACTCATACGAGCGAAGCCCAGCGTCGACGATAGCCTTTTCCGCTTCGGCTCTTTCCTTTCTGTCAAAAACCATTGCGGGGTTGTCAAAATTGCAAGTTCCTCCGTCGGAAATTTTTGCGCCAGCCGCGCTTGCTGCTTCTTTTGCTTTGATTAAGGCTTCGGTTAATGCTTTGTAGTCCATTCAGACAACCTCCCCGCGCGTACTTTCAATGACGTAGCTCTCGCCTTTTTCCTCTGCGTATGCAACCGCCTCCGCGTAGCTCTCACAGTCGTGCGGCATTTCTGTCGTGTTCTCTCCTGTGAAGAATACCGTGTAAACCATTCCTGACCTCCTAAAAATAAAAATCGGCTCGTAGCATAGCTACAAGCCAAAAAAAATGGTCTGTAACTATGTTACAAACCAATGATATAACAACATATTAAAAAATTTCTTCTACTGTAATCGAGGAAAGTATTTCCTCATACTTCTCTTTTGTAAACGAAATGCTGTCGGGTTCGGTCACCGTAGCCGTTCCGCCCGCAACTCCGCACTTCAAAATTTCCGGCATAGCGCAACCCTTGAAATACGCGTTTGACGCCGCCGCAACCATTCCGTCGCCTGCTCCGACAGTGGAATTCATAGCAACGTTTACGCTTTTGCTATAAAAAGCCTTTTTGCCGTCCGTTATTACCGCCCCTTTTTTACCTAACGACAACAGAACGTGCTTTGCGCCTTTTGCAATAACTTCTCGGCAGCCTTCAAGCATTTCTTGCTTTGAATCAAAACTTTTTTTCAAAGTACCTTCAAGCTCGGCAAGATTGGTTTTCACCAAATCGACTCCGCACTTCAATGACTCGAAAAGTCTTTCGCCGCTGCAATCTATGATTTTAATCTGCTCATGTGGCACCGCGCGGAGAACTCTGTAATAGTAATCAGCCGTCATACCTTTGGCAAGACTGCCTGACAGAATCAGTCCGTCGCATTTTTGCGACATCTGCTCTACAAGTCCGATTAATTCCTCCTGCTTTTCAAGCGGAACTTCGGGACTTACGTCATTAACTTCCGTCAGCATTGACTTGCGGTCGATAAACTTATAATTTTCACGCATCCGCCCCTTGTTCCAGACGAATTTATACGGAACGCCTTCGCAATGAAGCTCATGCTCGAAACCGTGTCCGTTTTCTTCATACATAAAGCCTGTTGCGAAAACCCGCGCTCCAAGTCTTGCAAGCCCCCTCGCCACGTTCAGCGCTTTACCCGTAAAAAAGGTTTTTTTGCTTATAACTTTATTTACCATGCCGACGCTTAACGAATCGACTTCCATATTTACGTCGATGCAAGGGCTGGGACAAACGGTTAATATCATATTAATTACCTTAAAGACATTTTTAAAGCCGCCTTTTAAGCGGCTTCGTTTTACATTGAAATCATCTGCAAAGTTTCGTACAGCTCGTAATTGAATTTCTTTTTCATACAAACTGCTTCGATTATATCCATGTCGATTATTTCATTCTTTCTTATTCCGACCACTCTGTTGCCTACGCCTTCATTAAGAAGACGCACGGCTTTATTACCGAACTGGGCGGCAAGCATTCTGTCCGCCATTGTGGGCGAGCCGCCGCGCTGGATATGCCCTATCGTGGTGGGACGCACTGAATACGTCGTAACCGATTGAAGCTGTTTTGCAAATTCATCGGCGGTACAAACACCCTCCGCTACGACGACTATATTCGAGTGTTTGCCGTTCGCACGGGAACGGTTGATTTTCATTACTATATCGTCAAGATCGAACACAACTTCGGGTACGACGATAATTTCCGCACCGCTGGCAATACCTGCAAATAAAGCTATGTCTCCGCAACGCCTGCCCATAACTTCAACTACGGAAATTCTTTCGTGCGACGTCATTGTGTCGCGCAGTTTATTTATAACGTCGATACAGGTATTTACAGCCGTATCGAAACCCAAAGTATAGTCGGTATATTCCAAGTCGTTGTCAATAGTGCCTGGAATCCCTATGGTAGGTATTCCATATTCTTCGGAAAGGCACTTCGCGCCCCTGAAAGAACCGTCGCCGCCTATAACTACAAGCCCTTCAATTCCTCTGGCTTCCAAAGTTTTAACCGCCTTTTTCTGCCCTGCCTTAGTAAGCATTTCCAGGCATCTTGCGGTCCTCAGTTTCGTACCGCCGCGCTGGACTATATCCGAAACCGAACGCATTTCCATCGAAACCATTTCGTCGTCGATAAGTCCCTGATAGCCGCGCTCTATACCGTAAACTTCCATACCGTAATAGAGTGCCGTACGGACAACTGCCCTTATACACGCATTCATTCCGGGAGCGTCGCCGCCGCTGGTAAGCAAGCCTATTCTTTTCATTAATCAAAACCTCCGAACGAGTTCGACGTTCACGCTATGCCCCCTGTAGCCGCTGTGAACTTATTTCATCATTTCCACAAACAATTATATCAAACAAATTTTAAAAATACAACAATTTTGAGAAAGTATTTGAATTTAAGTTTTTTCAACATATTTAATGTCGTCTTCATCGATAAACGTGCGCAGTTCGGCAATCAAACCGCGACAGTAATTTACGCCCGTAGGCAGTTTATAACGTTTATCTCCGCGTACTATTTTGCAAACCGTCGCGCCTTCGTAGTTCGAAATCATATTTACGAATTCATCGAAAGCTTCGTCGTCCAACCTTCCTGCGTTCAGCCAAAGCACGGACTCCGGCTTCTGTTGCGCAGATTCGGAAGCGCCTCCTTCAAGTGACGAAGTTTCGACAGACACTAAATCGTCGACAATCAGCGATATGCCTTTTTCTGCGTCCACGTCCAGCTTGCCCTTAATTTTTACTATTTTATCGTTTGCTATTTCACCTTTAAACTTCTCGTATGCGGCAGGGAAGCAGACGCAGTCAAGACTGCCGTAAACATCTTCAATAGTCAAAAACGCCATAAAAGTGCCTGTGCGCTTGGTTGTCGTACGCCTGTAAGACGATATTATGCCTGACATAGTAATACGCATACCGTCAGAAATGCGGTTATAAGTGCGGTTTCCGTCCTCATCCTCGACGTAATCATCAAAATACGAGCAATTAAAAGTACAATCGGGAAAGGCGTTCATATACTTCTCGAACGGGTGTCCGCTGACGTAAACGCCGAGTACCTGCTTTTCCTTCGAGAGCTTTTCCATAATGTCGTACTCGGGAATTTCGGGATAGCTCACTTCGAGTTTATCCTCTTCGATTATGTCGCCGAACAAACTCATCTGGGCGCTGTTGTGCTGTTTGTTTATTGCTTTTGCCCTGCTGCAAAGCTGCTCGTAAACCTCTGCAAGTTGCGAGCGTTTTACACCCATTTCATCAAAAGCACCCGCAAATATCAAACCTTCAATAAGCCTTGTATTAAGCACACCTATACAGCGCGCAACAAAATCGGAAAAGTCCTTGAAATTTCCGTTTTTCGTCCTTTCTTCTATAATTGTATCTATAACTGCCTGACCTGCACCTTTAAGCGCCGAAAGTCCGAAACGCACTCCGTCGTTTTCAACGGTAAACACAGTTTTACTCTTGTTTATATCGGGCGGGAAAACCTTGTAGCCCTTTTCTTTCAGATAGAGAACGTATTTTGTTGTCTCGTCTATTTTATTAAGTCGGTTATTTAAGAGAGCGCAAATGAATTCTTTGCAATAATATTTTTTAAGCCAAGCCGTTTGATAAGCCAGAACCGCATAAGCTGCGGCATGCGATTTGTTGAACGCGTAGGACGCGAAGCCTTCCATATCTCCGAATATTTTGTTTGCGACTTCCGCCGTAATACCGTTATTTACACAACCTTTAATGCTACTGCCGTTTATGTCGCTTATGCCGCCGTAGATAAACTTATCTTTCTGCGCCATAAGCGTCTTTTTATCTTTTTTACCCATTGCGCGGCGCACAAGGTCCGCTTCTCCAAGCGAGAAACCGCCGAGAAACTGGAAAATCTGCATTACCTGTTCCTGATAAACGGGAATACCGTAGGTGACTTTTAAAATTTTCTCCTCCGCTTCGCAATCGTAGATAATAGCTTCCTGTCCGTGTTTTCTATTACAGAATGAATCTATGAATTTCATAGGACCCGGACGATATAGCGATACGCCTGCTATAAGATCTTCCAGACAGTCCGGTTTAAGGGTTTTCATAAACCGCTTCATACCGCCTGCTTCGAGCTGGAACACTCCGTCCGTATCTCCGTCGGATATAAGCGAATACGCACCGCCATCGACATAACCTATTTTATCAAAGTCTATATCCTTGCCGTAATTCGCTTTAATATAATCAAGACATTTTTTTATATCTGTCAAAGTTACAAGCGCGAGGAAATCCATTTTCAGCATTCCGAGCGACTCGATTTCCTTTGCAACGAACTGCGTCGTAATATCCTCGCCGTTACGCGAAAGGGGCACATTGTCTGCAATCCTTTTCTGGCATATTACTACGCCGGCAGCGTGAATACCTGTCTGGCGAGGCATTCCCTCCACCTTTAAAGCCATATCTATTACCTGATGCAACGCGTCGTCCGTGTCGTATATACTGCAAAATTCCGCGTTTCTTGCCACCTTCAATTCATCAAGCTTGCCTTCGAGATCCGCTTTTTTATCGGGGTCGGTTTCTTCTTCGAATTTTTTTCTTACGCCCTCTATCCTTCTGCCCAGAAGATCGCCTATCGAGGTTTTACCGTCCATGATTTTCGTAAGCCTGTCGGTTTCGGAATACGGCACGCGCATTACTCTGCCGACGTCTTTTATGGAGTTTTTAGCCGCCATTGTTCCGAAAGTAACTATCTGGCAAACGTTTTCTCGTCCGTATTTGCCGCGCACATACTCGATTGTTTCCTCTCTTCTGTCAGTACAAAAATCTATATCGAAATCGGGCATGGAAACTCGGTCGGGATTTAAAAATCTTTCAAACAGTAAATCGTATTGCAAAGGTTCAACGTCGGTTATTCCTATGGAATAAGCAACGATAGAGCTTACGCCCGATCCTCTTCCCGGTCCTACGGGGATCCCCTGCTCCTTTGACCAGTTAATAAAGTCCCAAACGACGAGGTAATAGTCGGCATAGCCCATACTGCATATAATATTCAGCTCGTATTCGGCACGGTCTAGCTCTCTTTGCGTGGGCGTACCGTAACGCTTTTTAAGCCCCTCGTCCGTTAGCTTCCGAAGGTACTGCTCCGCAGTGCTTCCGTCAGGCGGAGTATACGTCGGGATAAGCGTATTGTCCTTTTCCGGATAACCTTTTTTATTGAGATTAAAAGCAGGCTCGGTAACTTTATCGGCAATTACGCGAGTGTTTGCTATTGCCTGCGGCAAATTCGGGAAAAGATTTGCCATCTCGTCGCCTGTTTTGAAGTAAAACTCATCGGTGGAAAACTTCATGCGCTTGGGGTCGTCAAGCTGCTTTTTCATTTGAATACACATCAAAACGTCCTGAAGCTGCGCGTCATCCTTCATAAGATAATGCACGTCGTTTGTAGCGACGAGCTGTACGCCGACCTCGTTAGCAAGCTTCACAAGCAGAGGCAGAATTTTCAACTCTTCCTCTATGCCGTGATTTTGGATTTCAATATAAAAATCGTCCTTAAAAACGTCTTTTAAATACAGCGCCATATTTTTCGCGCCGTCGTAATCGCCTGAAAGCAGTCTTCTGGGAATACCGCCGGCAAGACACGCCGACAAACAAATAACGCCTTCCGAATGTTCCTTTAAAACATTATAATCGATTTTAGGCTTATAGTAAAAACCGTCGACAAACGCCATAGAATCGAGCTGAACAAGGTTGATATAGCCCTTTCTGTTTTTAGCAAGCAAAATTAAGTGTTCGGCTGTATTCGAGGATTTATCGTTCATATCCTTTGTCATATAGAATTCACAACCGATTATGTATTTCAAGCCGGCAAGCGTTGCTTTTTCCGCAAATTGAAGCGTTCCGTACATATTGCCGTGATCGGTAATACATACGGTATCTATACCGTTATTTTTACAATGCTGTATTAAGTTGTCGATTTTGCACGCGCCGTCAAGAAGCGAATACTCTGTGTGCAAATGCAGATGCACAAAATCTGTCATAATTTATTCCTCTAATCTTTTCCGAGCGACTCGGACAGCTCGAAAATTTTTCTCATTCTGTGATTAATACAGCTCTTTGAAATGCGCAATCTTTCGGCAAGCTCCTGCATAGAAGCGTTTGTGTCGGCAAGCCGCGCTTCCGCCACGTCGAACAGCAATTTATCAAGGCTTTGTAATCCTATAGTTTCAGCTATAACCGTGATGGCGCGGACCTGCTTGACGGAAGCAGTAACCGTTTTGTCGATATTCGAAACCGAACAATTATTCACGCGGTTTTCGTTATTCGTTTTGTCCTTCAACTCGACTATTTTGTTTAATTTTTCAAGGCAATTTTCCGCCGAGATTACGTTCAAAATATCCGAAATAACTTCCTTGCTTTTTACATACACTACGGCGCAATCCTTGCGCGATACAAGCTTTGCAAGTATTTCGAAGCCGCATAACAGTTCGCAGAAATCACTTGCGGCGACCTTGTTCGAAAACACGATTTCAAAGTGGTATCCAGTTCTGCTTAACGCGTCTTCGTCGGGCAGGGTACAGCTTCCGCCGCCGAGAAACGAGCCTTTTATATAAGCAATTTTGCAACAATCTTTTTCGATAACTTTTTCGTCGATTCCGAAATTGAGATAAGCGCCGTCGCTGTTTATCGAAACTATACCCAAACTAACAAGGAGCTTCTGCGCGTCGTCGCCGACGCATTCGAAAGTAAGCTTGTCCCTGCCACTGAGAACGTCGAATTTTGCTCCGGACACCGTCAAATGCAGACCGAACGAACTTTCAAGCATATCAGAAATATATTCGGCGGTACCCTCGTTTTCCGTAACTATTTCAAAACCGAATTTACCGTTGCGCGAAACGACGCTTCCGCTCGTTCTGATAAAAGCCGAAAGCGCCGCTCTTTTACAACACTCGTCGGATAACTGAACGGATGTCAATTCATATTTAATTTCTTCGGTAAAATTCTGCATTTTACAAATTCCTTGCCTTGTATTCCGCAAGTCTGAATTTTGGCAGTCTGCCGTCGATATTGTCTATCTGCTCCAAAGGTATATCGGCTTCCGCCAGTAGCTCTTCCGCAATTTTTGTGTCGCCTACCCTGTCTGCGGAATGCGCGTCGGAATCTATGACAAACCTCACGCCCGTAGCCGCCATTTTGTTCAGCTCCTCAGCGGATACGTGTCTTTTTTTAGTATTGATTTCAATATATGTTCCGTAGTCGGCACAACACTTTGCAACCTCAACAAGGTTGCAATAGCTTTTATAATTGATATGGCTTATTATATCTATCGGATTTTTCTTTACTGCGTTTATAAGCGCCTTTGTCGTGTTTTGAACAACCTTTTCGGCAGGTCTTAAACCCAGCTTGTACGCAGTGTAATTTTTAATAAGTATTTTATACATATCCGCTAAACTTTTGTAACGCAATACTTCGTGTATTCCGCAAACAAATATATCAAAGTACGGCAAATCACTTTCTTTCATATCCGTATCGCCGTCTAAGGAAATAAGATTGCTTTCCATACCCATGAGAACTTTAACGCCAGTAAGTTTTTCCGCCTCAGTGATTTCGGCGCGTAGCGCGGCAAGCTTCTTGCGTTTAAGACCGAACAATATGTGGTTAAAACCGTGATCGGTTATAGCTATTTGTTTAAGATCTTTCGCTTTCGCCGCAAACGCGTTTTCCAGCACGGTATTCTTACCGTGCGAATACGGCGTATGAGTATGATAATCAGCTGACAGTATCATTGAAATCTCCTATGTAAACAAGCTCTTCTTCAAGTAAAACTCCGGTATCGCAAAATACTCTTCGCTTTACTTCGTTTATCAAATTATGAACGTCGGCGGAACTGCCGCCGCAGTTTATTATAAAGTTCGCATGCTCGCGGCTGACAGTAGCACCGCCTACGCTGAGCCCCTTCAAACCGACCTCGTCAATGAGTTTCCCCGCACCCAAACCTGAAAGGTTTTTAAAAACACACCCGCAGCTTTTTCCCTTAGGATGAAATCTACGGCGTTCTAAATATGCGGAAATTTCACGCTCTATGTTCTCACTGCTTTCCGACGTAAAACGGAATTCCGCGCCAAGAACAAGGCAATTTATATCACGCATAGTACTATACTTATTGCCAAAACGGCAGTTTTTATTGGAATATGTGTGAATTTTGCCGTCATAAAACTTGACATTAACTATGTTTTCCGCAACGTATCTCCCGCCTGCTCCGCCGTTCATATAAATCAATCCGCCGAGCGTAGCAGGTATACCTGCAATATATTCAAGACCGCCGAAACCGTTAGTAATGCAATATTTAAGCAGCTTTGCAACCGTCGTGCCCGCACGGCAAAACAAAGTGTTTTCACCGGTACGATAAATGCCCGATAAATTTTTGGTAACTATTACCGCACCGTCATAATCTTCATCGGAAGCCAACACGTTCGAACCGTTGCCGAGAGTCACAAATTTTTGTCCGCTCTCCGTTAGATAGTCGAAGACGGCAATCGCCTGACTTATGCTATTCGGATAATAAGCAACCTTCGCTTTACCTCCAAGACCGTAAGTCGTGTTTTTCGAAAAGCTGAAACCGACGTCTTTTTTTACCTTTTCCAACGTATGCAAAGTTGACTTATTGACGCCCAAAACTCTACCTCTTATATAATAACATTTTATTTTGTTTTTTTCAATTATTTAAACAGATTTTTCAGTTTATTTATATTTCCGTCCGATATATATTTTTCTATTTCGGATTTCGTATTAGAACTTATCGGAGTTGTAAGTTTATACTTATAGCCCACACCTTCGAGCGCACGCATTTCATCATCGTACAGCCCGCCCTCTTCCGAGAGCATACCTATCCTATTCAACTCTTGCCTGCGTGTTAACAAATAATCGATAAATCTTTGAGCAATCTTTGCGCGTTCGCCTTTAGCCGATATTGAAATATTCTGATACAAATCATTATACTCCTCAATCGGCTTAACGGCGAAACTTACGCCGCGCGTTTTAAGTCTGAAAACGTCGCGCTGAGTACCGAGCAAATATTTATACTTTCCGTTAATAAGACTTACATAGGCGCCCGTCGGCTTCTCCTCTACCGCACCGCTCAAACCCGAAAAAAGCGCGGCGGCTGTTGCATAATTATCCTTTCCTGCGTTAACGACGGTGTTTTTATTATTTATATCCGAAAAATCTGCAGACGTATCCAAAGTTAAAAAGCAATAGCTTCCGTAACACCACTGCACATAACTGCCTATATAATTTTCAATGCCGCAAATTCCCGCCCCGTAAGAGATTAAATCCGGAATATTGCCTTCCGAAAGATTTTTTACTGCGGCGGTTGCAGAAAGCGAAAGAACGGTTACATAGCCGTTAACGCTTTCCGAATAATCATTCCCTATATTTTGAAGGAAATCCGCACGCGAGCCCTTACCGCCCTCAAAGCAGTCAATCTGCCAGATGCGTAAAACAACTTTATCGCGCGTTGCGTTAGCTTTATTCTTTTTATCCGCAAACGCAATACAGGGAACGGCAATACATATAGCTATGCAAATCATAAGGCACGCACAAAGCTTTATTTTGGGCAAAAATTTTCTCATATAATATTGTACTTCGCATACCTTATTAAAATTCATAGGGGAGCACCCGAAAAACGGATACTCCCCCGTTGACCCGCTAAAACGCGGTCTGTCCGCGCTTTAAATGGTCAACTATATATAAAGCGTGTTACCGCTTGTAAAATTAATTTGGGCAGGTTTTGATTTTTTATACAAAAAAGACGGCTTTCGCCGCCTTGATTTTTTTATTAATCTTCTTCGCTGTCCGGCATGTCAACGTTGTGATAAACATCCTGCACGTCGTCCAACTCTTCGAGCTTGTCAAGCATCTTATTGAACGTTTCCAGCTTATCCGCGTCAAGCGTGATGTAATTTTGCGGAACCATTTTAACCGCCGCTTCAAGGAAGGTTACGCCCTTATCTTCAAAATACTTTCTCACATTTGAAAAATTCTCGGGGGCAGTGTAAACTTCATACACGTCATCTTCAACAGAATAATCGTCCGCTTCTGCTTCAAGACAATATTCCATCATAGTGTCTTCGTCAAGCGCCACAGTCCGCTCTATGACGATTATACCCTTATTATCGAACATATACGACACACAACCCGTATTGCCCATCTGACCGCCGCATTTAGACATTGCCGAACGTATATCACCTGCTGTTCTGTTTACATTGTCGGTAAGCGTTTTTATTATTACGGCGGAGCCTGCGATGCCGTACCCTTCATAAGTCAGCTCTTTATAATCCTTGTCGCCAAGCTCGCCCGCCGCTTTTGCAATAGAGCGTTTAATATTTTCGTTGGGCATATTCGCCGCTTTTGCTTTCGCTATGACGTCGGCAAGCTTCGAGTTTGTATCGGGATTTGGATTACCTTTTGCCGCAACGGCAAGCTCTCTGCCTATTTTTGTGAATATCGCGCCGCGCGCGGCGTCCGTCTTACCCTTCTTCGCGGCTATATTGTGCCATTTGGAATGTCCTGACATATTAATTACCTCTGTTAATTGAATTTTTCAACGCATACATTGCAATACCTGCGGAAACTGCGGCGTTTAAACTTTCACACGTTTCGCGCATGGGAATCTTTACCGTATAAGCCGCACGGCTAGATACTTCCTTGCTAATTCCTCCGCCCTCGTTGCCGATGCAAAGGCAAAATTTTTCGGGCGGACTGAACTCAAAAATATTCTCGCCGTCCATATCCGCACAAATTAAAGCACATCCTTCAAGGCAATTCAAAACCTCGTCCCTGCCGCCGCAATATACTTTTATGCGGAATATTCCGCCCATACTTGCGCGAACGGCTTTCGGAGAAAACGGGTCGGTACTGTTTATCAGATAAACCTCGTCGTATCCTGCGGCATTCGCCGTTCTGATAACCGTGCCCACGTTGCCCGGATCCTGCACGCAATCGAGAAGAATACAGTTACCTACAGGCGGTTTCAATTCGTTCTTCGGAATTTTTACGATAGCAAGAACGCCTTGCGGAGTTGTTTCCGTTGAAATGCTTTTAAAAACGGCATCGCTTACGACAACGGATTCTTGAAATTCGTTTTGATAGCTTTCCGTGCATATTATTTTTTCCGCTTCACAACCTGCGGCTATACACTCTTTTACGCTTTTCGCACCTTCTACAATGTACAGACCGAGTTGTTTCCTGAACTTTTTATCGGAAAGCGACGCAACGGTCTTTATCAACGGATTCGATTTTGACGTTATAATCATATAAAAAATTAAGCCTTATAAAAAGGCTTAAATTCATTTATAAAGCGTTCTTAGCCTTTGCCGCAAGTTCCGCAAAAGCCTTTTCGTCGTTTACTGCAAGCTCTGCAAGAATCTTTCTGTTAAGGTTAATGCCCGCGTTTTTAAGGCCGTGCATAAACTTGGAATATGAAAGTCCGTTAATTCTTGCCGCTGCATTAATACGGGCAATCCAAAGGCTGCGCATATCACGCTTTCTCAGTCTTCTGCCGATGTAGGCATAATTTAAGGACTTCATGACCGCCTGACGGGCGATTCTGTACGATTTCGATTTGTTGCCGAAATAGCCTTTTGAAAGGCGGAATATCTTTCTACGCTTCTTTAAAGCGTTTACACTTCTTTTAATACGCATTTATATTGTCCTCCTGTTAATTTTTGTAAGGAATCATCGATTTTACGTTGGATTCCTGCGTGGAAGAAACAAGCGTATTCTGACGCAAATTTCTCTTTCTCTTTCTGTTTTTGGTTTCAGCTTTGTGGTTCTTACCGCCGTGGGGTCTCTTTACTTTACCCGTAGAGGTGAGCCAGAAACGCTTTTTTGTGCCGCTGTGTGATCTCTGTTTAGGCATATGTTTGTCCTCCTGATATATTTCCGAATTTTAAAGTTACGCCTTAACCGGTGAAAGCATCATTATGATATTTCTGCCCTCAGTCGTCGGCTTTTTATCCTGTACCGCTTTGCCGTCAAGTCCTTCGAAAAAGTCCTGCATAACCTTTACGCCCTGATACGAACGTGCATTTTCACGACCTTTCATTCTGATTGAGACCTTGACTTTATTGCCTGCCTCCAAAAATTTAAGGCACTGCTTCGTTCTTACGGCTATGTCGCCTACGTCGATTGTCATAGAAAGGCGGATTTCCTTAATTTCGACTATCGTCTGGTTCTTGCGGTTTTCCTTTTCTTTCTTAGACTGCTCGTATTTAAATTTGGAGTAATCCATAATTTTGCATACGGGCGGAACTGCGTTGGGCGAAATTTTAACCAAATCCAAATCGGCTTCGTCTGCAAGACGCTGCGCTTCGCGGCTGCTCATTACGCCGACCATTTCGCCGTCGGCACCGATTAATCTGACTTCCTTATCACGAATAGCCTCGTTAACGGAATATAAGTCCTTTATAATACTTTACCTCTCAAAAATTTTGCCGTAAAAAATCGGGCTGCAAAAGCAACCCGAAGAACTGCATAGCGGCGCGTTAAGCGCTTAAAATACGTTATTCTGCCGCACGGACTTTCCGTTGGGCGAAAGGGTTTGCCTTTGCTTTACTTTTATATAATACACCGTTCTTTTATTATTGTCAAACATTTTAAACGGTCGTAATTAAAAAATTATCTTGTTTTTAACCTCTTCGTCAACCAACGATATAAAATCGTTTAATGCAACCGTCTGTTTTTCTTCCACTCCGCGCTTATTTATGTTCACGGTGCCGTCCTCAGCTTCTTTATCGCCGACAACTATAACGTAAGGCACTTTTTCCATTTTCGCTTCGCGTATCTTATATCCGATTTTTTCGTTGCGCTTATCCACCTCACACCTTATTCCCGCATCACGGAGTTTTGCCGCAACGTCGTCGGCATAATCAAGCGTTCTGTCGGTAATTGGAAGAATTTTAACCTGAACGGGCGCAAGCCAAACAGGGAACTTGCCCGCGAAATGCTCAATCAAAATTCCGATAAATCTTTCAATCGAACCGAAAATTGCGCGGTGAATCATTATGGGACGGTGCTTCTGTCCGTCAACACCGACGTACTCCAAATCAAATCTTTGGGGCATCTGGAAATCGAGCTGAATAGTTCCGCACTGCCAGGTTCTGCCTATGCTGTCCTGCAAATGGAAGTCGATTTTCGGTCCGTAAAACGCACCGTCGCCCTCGTTTATCTCATAATCGAGCTGCAAATCATCAAGCGCGGTTTTAAGAGCCGAAGTAGCAAGCTCCCAATCCTCTTCGCTTCCCATACTGTTCTCGGGGCGGGTAGACAGTTCTACTTTGTATTTGAAGTCGAACTGCTTGTAAATTTTGTCTGTAAGTCTTACGACACCCTTTATTTCGTCCGTAATCTGTTCGGGAAGCATAAAGATATGCGCATCGTCCTGCGTAAAGCAACGAACGCGGAAAAGTCCGTGAAGCTGTCCGCTTTTTTCATGTCTGTGAACGAGTCCCATTTCGCTCATGCGAAGGGGAAAATCCTTATAGCTATGCGGATTAAGTTTATAAACAAGCATACCGCCGGGACAGTTCATAGGCTTAACCGCACAGTCCTCGTCATCGATTTTGGTGGTATACATATTGTCTTTATAGTGGTCCCAATGCCCCGAATTTTCCCAAAGAGTTCTGGTCAGAATTATAGGCGTTTGAATTTCAACGTACCCCTCTTTTCTGTGTAAATCGCGCCAGAAATCGACAAGTGTATTTTTAAGCACCATTCCGTTGGGAAGGAAGAAAGGAAAGCCTTTGCCTTCATTCATTAATGCGAAAAGCTGCAACTCTTTGCCGAGCTTTATGTGGTCGCGCTTTTTCGCCTCCTCCATCATTTGGAAATATGCGTCCATCTCGTCTTTTTTAGGGAAAGCCACACCGTAAATACGCGTAAGCATTTTATTCTTTTCGTTACCGCGCCAGTATGCGCCCGCGATAGAAACGAGTTTGAATGCCTTTATCTTTCCAGTATTCGGCAGATGAGGTCCGCGACACAGATCGGTAAAAGTTCCCTGCTTATAAAACGAAATCACCGAATCGTCGGGCAAGTCATTAATAAGCTCTATCTTGTACTTTTCATCATACTTTTTCATAAGCTTCAACGCTTCCGCGCGGGGAAGCTCGAACCTTTCGATTGCCGTTTTAGCATTTATGATTTTCTGCATTTCGGTTTCGATTTTTTTGAAATCATCCTGCGTTATCGGCGTATTAAAGTCTATATCGTAATAAAAACCGTTATCTATAACGGGACCTATCGCAAGCTTGCAAGTGGGATAAATATTTTTTATCGCCTGTGCGAGAACATGCGCGCAGGTATGGCGGTAAACCTCTAAACCCTCCTTATCTTTAAGCGTCACCAATTCGAGCGTATCGCCGTCGTTGAGTTTCGTCGTCAAATCACAAAGCTTGCCGTTTATCTTTGCCGCAACGGCAGAACGCGCCAGCCCTTCGCTTATTTTCTGCGCAGCCTGCAAACAGTCGGCACCGTTTTCAAGCTCGGTTTTACTGCCGTTTTTAAGTATTACTTCCATAATATCCTCCGAAAAAATAAAAATCCTCAAACGAGATAAAATCGTTTAAGGACGCAAAATCTAAAATGCGCGGTTCCACCTTAATTGCCTTTGTTTAACGCAAAAGCCGCTCTTTAAAAGTTCGGTTTATAAAAGTGGTTTCCCGTTGTCCTTTAAATTATGCGGCTCACAGCGAACGCCGCACTCTCTGAAAATTTATCGGCGGTACTTGTCTTTTCCCAAACATCTATATATTAGTACATATAAATTTTTTTGTCAACATTTAAAACAGACTTTTACGCGAAAATATTTGCCAACGCAAACTCATTAATGTATAATATTCAATAAAGAAATTCAAGGAATAAAATTATGGCATATACCGATTTCGCCAAAATTGAAAAAAAATGGATTAAGTATTGGGACGAAAACAAGACGTTCCATACCGATTTACACGACTTTTCAAAACCCAAATATTACGTTCTGGATATGTTCCCCTATCCTTCGGGCGCGGGACTTCACGTCGGACATCCCGAAGGATACACCGCAACCGACATAATTGCAAGAATGAAGAAAATGCAAGGCTACAACGTTCTGCATCCTATGGGCTTCGATAGCTTCGGTCTGCCCGCCGAACAGTACGCCATAAAGACGGGCAACAATCCCGACGGTTTTACGCAAAAGAACATTAAAACATTTACCGCACAGTTGAAAATGCTCGGACTCGGTTATGACTGGGACCAAACTATTTCCACCTGCGACCCCTCCTACTATAAATGGACGCAGTGGATTTTCAAACAACTTTGCAAAGACGGATTAGCGCGTTATGAGGAAATGCCTGTAAACTGGTGTGAAGAGCTTGGAACCGTGCTCGCAAACGACGAAGTTATAGACGGAAAAAGCGAACGCGGCGGTTATCCCGTTGTGCGCAAAAATATGAAGCAATGGGTTATAGATATAAACAAGTACGCCGAAAGACTTCTGGAAGGGCTTGACGAGCTTGACTGGGCGGAGCCTTCAAAAACCGCGCAGAGAAACTGGATAGGTAAGTCCGTCGGCGCAAACGTTGATTTCAAAATTGACGGCATAGACAAAACTTTTACAGTTTTTACCACGCGGTGCGACACGATTTACGGCGTTACTTACTGCGTGCTTGCGCCCGAACATAAACTTGTCGACGATATTACTACTCTCGAGCAAAAAGCAGAAGTCGAAAAATATAAAAAATTATGCGATAGCAAGTCCGATTTGGAACGTACCGACCTCAACAAAGATAAGACGGGCTGTTTTACGGGCTCATACGCGATTAACCCTGTGAACGGTAAAAAAATACCCATTTATATTTCGGACTACGTTTTAACCTCTTACGGTACAGGCGCAGTTATGGCTGTGCCGGCGCACGACACCCGCGACTATGAATTTGCAAAAAAATTCGGACTGCCTATTATCCCCGTTCTTGACGGCGGAAATATCGACAAAGAAGCCTATACCGAAGACGGCAAGCATATTAATTCCGGATTTTTAAACGGCTTGAACAAGAATGAAGCTATTGACAAAATGACGCAATGGCTTTCCGAAAACAACTGCGGCAAAAAAACCGTAACCTATAAACTGCGCGAATGGATATTTGCGCGTCAAAGATATTGGGGCGAGCCTTTACCTGTCGTTCATATGGAAAACGGAAAAACTCACCTTTTAGACGATGACGAGCTCCCCCTCGTTCTTCCCGAAATGTCCGATTACAAAGCTCACGGCGGAAACGCTCCGCTTGAAAACGCAACCGATTGGGTAAACGTTGAAATCGACGGCATTAAAGGCAAACGCGAAACAACAACTATGCCGGGCTCGGCAGGCTCAAGTTGGTACTTCCTACGCTACTGCGATCCCCGAAACAATGAACTGTTTGCCGATTACGAGCTTTTGAAGCACTGGATGCCAGTAGACTTTTATATAGGCGGAAAAGAGCATTTGGTCGGACACTTGCTTTATGCGCGTTTCTGGAATAATTATCTTTTCGATAAGGGGCTTGTTCCTTACAAAGAGCCGTTCAAAAAGCTGTTTCATCAGGGTATGATACTCGGCGAAGACGGAAATAAAATGTCAAAAAGTCTCGGCAACGTAATCAATCCCGACGACATAATCAAAAATTACGGCGCGGATACTTTAAGAATGTACGAGATGTTTATGGGTCCCGTTGCGGACACGAAGCCTTGGAACACTGCAAACATCGAGGGAGTAAAAAAGTTTATCGACCGTATTCACAGACTTTACTTCGAGATGAGCGCAATATCCGACGCCGAAAACAAAAACCTTGAAAAGCTGTATAACCAAACCGTCAAAAAAGTCGGCGAGGATTACGAGGCAATGAAGGTAAACACCGCGATTTCGCAGATGATGGTTTTCGTGAATGCCGTTTATAAAGAAATCGGCGAAGGACGTACTTTCCCCCGCGAGTATGCGGAAGGACTGATAAAGCTGTTGAACCCCGTTATCCCCTTTATCACCGAAGAAATTTGGACTGAGGTTCTTGGATACAAAGGCACAATTGCAAACGAGAGCTGGCCGAAATTTGATTTATCTAAATGCAGTGAGGACAGCTTTGAATACGCCGTTCAGGTAAACAGCAAAATTAAAACCAAAATAACCCTTCCAACCGATATGTCCTCAGAAGACATAGAAAAAACGGTAAAAGAGAACGCAGACATTGCACCCATTATCGAAGGTAAAGAGATTAAGAAATTTATTATCGTCCCTAAGCGGCTTATAAATATTATCGTTTAAAAAAGCGGGCTTTCGCCCGCTTTTTTAATTTGCAAGAAAAGTGTTTATGTTGTTGCTTATCTGTACTTTCTCAATAAGCTTTTCAATGTATCTTTTTAACTCGTTGGGTCTTGATATGCAACTTGTCGAAATGTCCCAGCCTTTACCTACTTTATCTATAATTACATTGCCGTAGTTAAATATTTTGCCGAAAAGATTTTGCTCGACGGATACGCCGATTATGCCTGTCAATAACGAGCTTTTTTCTTTGGTATTAATTATTCCCTTTCTTTCTACCACTTTGCTGTCGTAAAATATTATTTTATCAAATTTTGCCGCTATAATCTTCAAACAACCCGCAATCGCCGAAATAATAGTTCCGCCCAAAAATATAAACGAAATTATTTTTAATCCGACAATAAAAAAAGTTATCGCAGCCGCTAAAAATATTCCTGCCAAAACCGTTACCATCACTCCCTTTACGGCAGAACAACTTGCAACGTAAAGTACTTTGTCTCTATCCGTTTCCATAAATACATTTCTCCTTAATGTTTATCATATATATTATAGCAAGAAGAAATCTTCTTTGTCAACAAAAATAAGAAGATTTCTTCTATCATTTAATATATGATATCATTAAGAATAAAAGAAATGCGAACGGAAAAACAGCTATCGCAAAAAGCGTTAGCAACGGCAATAGGCGTCAGTCAAAAAGCTATTGACTATTGGGAACGCGGAATTAACGAACCTAAGGCGAGTTACGTTGTTGCGCTTGCCGAATTTTTCAACGTGAGTTCCGATTTTTTGCTTGGCATCACAGACGATTGAAATTAAAGGGTTTCAATCATCTTAACAACGTCGCCGACTGTTTTTAGACCTGTGACTTTTTCTTCGGGAATGGTCTTACCCGTGTTTTCCTCCAACGTCATAAGTAATTCCGCAACGTCGAGCGAATCCGCGCCAAGTTCCTTTAAAATATCGCTTTCGGGTTTAATTTCAGACGGTGAAATCCCCAATTGCTCGGCAAGGATTTTAGCAACCTCTTCAAACATACATTTTACCTCCGTAATTTGAAATTTTTAATTTAAAATCGTTCTTGTGAATTAATTCGCTTGCTTTTTTACCTGCTTTATCGAAAGCCCTATACGCTGTTTCGATTTATCAAGCGTTATAATAACAGCGCGGACCTGCTGACCGACCTTCAACACGTCGGACGGGTGTTTGATATATTTATCGGTAATTTCCGAGATGTGCACAAGTCCGTCCTGATGAACGCCGATATCGACAAACGCGCCGAAGTCGATTACGTTCCTGACCGTGCCCTCTACTTCCATTCCTACCGACAAATCCTCGATACCCATAATATCTTTGCGCAGCTTTCTTTGGGGAAGGCTGTCGCGGATATCTCTGCCGGGCTTTACAAGCTCGGTTATAATATCGTTCATTGTCGCTTTGTCAAGTTCGCAGTATTCCGCCGCCTTATCCTCGCCGTAAGTTTTGACTTTCGAAGGCAGTTCGCTTAAATTGCGCGAACGCACGTCTTCTTCGCTGTAACCGAAAAGCGATAAAAGCTTTTCGGCTTTTTTGTATGACTCGGGATGAACGGCAGTGTTATCCATAATATTCTTACCGTCGGGAATCCTTAAAAAGCCTGCGCACTGTTCGTATGCCTTTTCGCCAAGCTTGGCAACCTTTAAAAGTTGATTACGCTGCGTGAATTTACCGTTTTGCTCGCGGTATAGTACTATATTTTTTGCAATGCCGGCGTTAAGTCCCGCAACGTACTTCAAAAGCGAAACACTTGCCGTATTCAAATCAACCCCGACGCTGTTTACGCAGTCTTCGAGGACGCCGCCGAGCACTCCGTCAAGCCTCTTTTTATCCATATCGTGCTGATACTGACCGACCCCTATCGACTTGGGGTCTATTTTAATAAGTTCGGAAAGCGGGTCTTGCAACCTTCTTGCAATGGAAATTGCAGAGCGCAAAGTTAAGTCGTAATCGGGGAATTCCTCTACCGCAAGGGGGCTTGCCGAGTAAACGCTTGCGCCTGCTTCGTTTACGACTGCATAGCTTACGTTTGCTTCGGTTTCTTTCAAAAGGTCGGCAACAAAAATTTCCGTTTCCTTGCTTGCCGTTCCGTTACCTATTGATATAATATCGACCTTATGCTTTTCGATAAGCGCTTTTATAATCTTTTTAGAACCCTCTATATCGTTTTTGGGAGGAACGGGATAAATAACTGATGTATCGAGAACTTTACCCGTTTCATCTACAACCGCAACCTTACAACCGGTACGATAACCAGGATCGAGTCCAAGCGTAACCTTGCCCTTTACGGGAGGTTGCAACAAAAGCGGACGCAGGTTTACCTCAAACATTTTAATTGCCTGCTCGCTCGCACGGTCGGTTAGTATAGCCCTTACCTCGCGTTGGATAGACGGCTCTATAAGTCTGTCGTAAGCGTCTTCCGCCGCTTCTCCTATAAGCTTTGAACAAATCTTTTCGTTTTTATCTTTTATGTATTTTGCAATACAAACGCGCTTTGCAATTTCGGGGTCAAAGTAAATTTTCGCTTTGAGACAATCCTCTTTTTCGCCCCTGTTTATTGCAAGCACGCGGTGGTTTTTAATTTCGGGAATAAGCTCGCTGTATTCGGCGTACATTGCGTAGGTACCCCTCTCGTCGTCTTTAACGAGCTTAACTTGCATTTCGCCGTGATTTTCCAAAAGCGCCCTTAGCTTTTTACGAAGTTCGGCGTTATCGGAAACAATTTCCGCAATAATATCTTTTGCGCCGGCAATAGCCTCATCAACACTGTTGACACCTTTTTCCGCATCTATATATTTTTCCGCTTCCTTATAAGGGTCGCAGGATTGCTGCAAAATAAGTTCGGCAAGCGGTTGCAATCCCTTTTCAATCGCAACCGAAGCGCGCGTCTTTTTCTTTTGCTTAAACGGACGGTAAATATCTTCAACCTCAGTCATTGTCTGCGCCGCGTCAATAGCCGCCTGTATTTCATCGGTCATTTTTTCCTGTTCGCAGATAGCTTTAGCAACCTCTTCCTTGCGCTTTTGCAGGTTTGTAAGGTATTCGTACCTGTCGTTAAGAGCACGCAGAACCTGGTCGTCAATCGCGCCCGTCATTTCCTTACGATAACGCGCAATGAACGGAATAGTATTCCCCTCGTCAAGAAGTTTTAAAATGTTTTGAACGTGGTCAGGACGGAGATTGAATTCTTCCGTAAGTTTTGCTGAAATGTCCATTTATCTTTTTATTCCCTTTAAAAAAATTTTTTGTTCTTCCGTAAGGCGGAAGCTTTCAACCGCCTTTTGAATTGCTTTGTTGTGCGTTTTACTGTCGAGAGAGTTCTTTAAAAGAAAATCTTTTGCAACGTCGTAGAACTTTACCAGCGCTTCGGCGATAAGCCACGCCGCCGCCATATGTACATAATAAAGTTCCCTGTTGCACTTTTCTATAAGCGAAAATATAATTAACGCATACTGCTCCTCCGCATAGAAATGAAGAAGGGTTGTCAGTGCAAAACGTTGATAAAACTCGCTTTCCGCCTCCGCATACTTATATATATACGGTAAAAAATCCTGTCTGTGCTTTACGATACATTTTGGAACAAAGCAATCGCAAGTTGCCCAGTTATCTATAAGTGGCACGCATTTATCGACGTATTTTATAAATTCAACGTATTCCAATAACGAAACCGTCGTCAGTTTTATAAAAGTCACTTCATAATAATCGTCGGGAAAAGTCAACAGTTCGTCCACGTTGCTTTTGTACTTTTTTGCGATTTTACGAAGTTGCGGTGTGCGCACCCCGATAAGATTAATGTTGTCGTTTTTTAAAAGCCGTTTATGGAAGGTTGCATAATTTATATCCGCATAACTTTCAAGCTCGTCCAAAAGCTCTCGATAAGGCATCGTTCCACTCCTCTGCCGTAAAACGTGTGTTAGCAGGACTTGTAGACGAAAGCTTTTCATAAGGTGTTTTTGTATCGGGAAAACTCTTTATGAATATTTCGTACGCCTTGCTTCCGTTTAATATTATATAACGGATTTTAGAATTTTGCAAGAGAGTTTTTATGTCGGCGACGGTAAAATTTTTAATCTTAGAATCCTGCGAGCCGATAATTTCGCACTGCGTCACTATATCCCACAATGCGATTTTATGTTTAAGCACAAAATCGCACTTGCCTTGCGTACTGTCAGGAACAGCTTCGCCGAAGAACGAGCAAACCGTGCGCCAGAACCTGTTTTGGGGGTTGCCGTAGTAAAACTCGATTTTACGGCTTTTCACGGACGGAAAGCTACCGAGAATTAAAACCTCGCTTTCACTATTATAAACGGGACTGAAACCGTGCTTTATTTCACTCATATCTTCAAGGGCTTGTCCACCTTGCCGACAGCCGCCGTTGCGAGAAACGTTTCGTCAAAATTGCACTCTATCGCTTCCTTGACGTTATCGAGCGTTACCGCCGCAATTTTCTTCACGCGTTCTTCGAAGTCGTAGACTTTTCCGCTGTATATCAGTTCTTTTCCGTATAATAGCATTTGCGAGCTTGTGCTTTCCTGCGCGAACACCAAAGAAGCCGTCATCTGTTCCTTTCCGCGCAAAAACTCTTCCTGACTGATATTCTTTTTCTTAATATCCCTTATGCAGTCGAAAATCGCATTCGCGCTTTGCATATAATTTTCAGCATTCACACCGGCATAAACCACAAGCGAACCTGTTTCTGTATAGGGTGAAACATATGAATAAACGGTATAAGCAAGCCCCAGCTCTTCCCTGACTTTTTGGAAAAGTCTGGACGACATACTTCCGCCGAGTACGGAGTTCATAATTTGCGTTGCGTCGAATAATCTGTCGTATCGCTTAACTGACGGAAACGCAATTCCGAGATGTATCTGCTCTATATCCTTTTTCTTTACAAGCGATTGCTTCATAAGATTCACGGTCACAGAACGGTCGTCCGATTTAGTTACGGGTACTTGGGAAAAATATTCTTCCGCAAGTTTTTCGGCAAGCGCAACGTCAATATTGCCCGCCATAGAAATCACAATGTTTTCGGGCGTATAACGTTTGGCGATATATTCGTTTATATCAGCCTTTGTAAATCCCTTAACGTTTTTACGTGTACCCAAAATATTTCTGCCGTAGCCCACGTCGCCGTAATATGCACGCGCAAGAAGATCGAGACAGTAATCGTCGGGAGTGTCGTCGTTCATATTTATTTCTTCAACTATAACACCCTTTTCCCTCTTCATTTCGTCTTCCGCAAACGTACTGTTCAAAAACAGGTCGGAAAGAATTTCAAAAGCTTCCGCCGCATGCGCCGTCGTAGATTTTGCATAGTAACAGGTTATATCCTTAGAAGTAAAAGCGTTGACCTGTGCGCCTATTCTGTCCATTTCATCGGAAATAGCGAAAGCCGAACGTTTTTTCGTACCCTTGAACATCATATGCTCAATGAAGTGTGAAATTCCGTCCTCGCTTTCGCTTTCAACGCTTGCGCCGGTATGAACTAAAATGCCCATAGTGACCGACATAAGTCCGGGCATTTGTTTAACAATAAGTCTTATACCGTTTTTTAATTGTTTGCAGTGTACCATCATTCTCCTAAATTTTGCGAGACCGTAACGGCGGTTAATCCGTTATCTCTTATGTAAGTTAATATCTTAGGCAGAGCCGTCACAGTGCAGTCCGTCGGATGCATAAGCACAAACTCGCCTTTTTTCAGATTTTTGGTGGCGCGGGTTATAATTAAATTTTCGTCGTGGTCGCGCCAGTCAATCGTGTCCCTGCTCCACATTATAACCTTTAAGCCCAGTGAATTGCAAGCGTTGGCGGTAACTTCGTTGAACGCGCCCGAAGGCGGAGCAAACAAAGTTATTTTTATGTTGCAAATCATATTCAAAAGCTTTACGCTTGGACGTATCTCTTCGAGGTTGCCTTCAAAAGAAAGCCGCGAATGGTCCTTATGGAAATAGCCGTGACTTGCGATTTCGTGTCCGCGTTTATAAATTTCGCGCACGCAATCAACATTGTCGTCAGCCCAGCTTCCGCCTATAAAGAAAGTCGATTTAGCGCCGTATTCGTCAAGCGCGTCTAAAATTTTGAGCACGTTATCCGTATGTTCGTATACGTTGAACATAAGTGAAACGCCTTCGCCGTTCTCGGCATTGTAATAAAGGTTGTCACCGTCTTTTGACACGGCGACGGCGTTACCGCCGAAAAAGCCGATAAGCGAAACAGCCAGAACTATCAGAAGAAGCAGCGAGTTTGTTATAACCGTAACGAATTTACTTTTCAATTAGTTTACCCCTAAATATTAAATACTATTTATATAATATTACGTATAGGGATAATTCTTGACTATTTGATTCTTATTATCGTTACTCCCGTTTCGCCTTCGCCGTATTTACCCAGACGGAACGACTCTACGTTTTTATGCCTTGCAAGGTGCTTAGATATTGCGTTTTTGAGTTTTCCAGTACCTACGCCGTGAATAACTTTTATTTCTTCGAGATTGCCCGTCACCGCCCTGTCGATAAAATTATCGACTTCATACAGCGCTTCTTCTACGGTAAGTCCCAGAAGATTTATTTCAAGCTCGGGCTGTACGTTCGCAGGAATATTTTTAACCACTTTGACCTTTTGTGGATTTTGTTCGGTTTTACCCGTTATCATAAGATCAGAAACCTTACAGCGAAGCTTCATACTTCCGCACATAACTTCGGCTTCGTCCTTCTTCGGCGAGTACGAAACGACGTTTCCGTAACATTGCATTGGATTGATAAAGACCTTTAAGCCCTCTTTCAGATTATCCTTAGTCGCCTTAACAAAACCTGCCGAAGCAACTTTTTCGCCGTCTTCAGCGTAAGAAATATCTTTAAGCTTATTTTTAAGAGTGCGCGCTCTTATAAGGTCGCTCTGATTTATTGTTTCCGCTTTGAAAATCCGCTCGATCTCTCCTAAAATCTCTTCGGCACGCTCCGTGCGTTCGGAAATGATTCTGCGGCTTTCCACACGTGCGGAACGGGCGATTTTTTCCTTTTCCTTGATTAGCTCGTCGTTGCGCGCATTAAGTTCGGCAAGCTTTTGCTTCCATTCTTCTTCCATCGCTTTGACTTCGGCAAGCTTTTCGTCCGCGCGGATTCTGCTTTCTTCCGCAACGTGAAGTACGTTTTCAAAACTGCGCGCGCCTTCCGAAAGAAAGCTCAGCGCGTCGTCCAAAATTGCGTCGTCCATTCCGAGTCTTCTTAAAATGGCAAGCGCGTTGCTTGCACCGGGTAGCCCCACCTTAATGCTGTAAAGCGGTTTCAAGGTGTTAGAATCAAATTCCATACTGGCGTTTTCAACCCTGTCAAGCGTATAGGCGTATTCTTTTAAAGGCGTGAAATGCGTTGTTACTATCCCTTTACATTTGCGCTTTAAAAGATGCCCGACCACCGATTTAGCTATCGCCTGCCCCTCGTCGGGATTGGTTCCCCCGCCAAGTTCGTCTATAAGAACAAGACTTTTAGAGTCCGCGCCCTTGCAAATATTAATTATATTAAGCATATGCGACGAGAATGTGGAAAGACTCTCTTCTATGCTTTGGTTGTCGCCTATGTCGCAGAAAATATTTTCAAACACGCAGACGTTACTTCCCGCCGCCGCAGGAATAAACAGACCGCATGCCGCCATAAGACAAAACAATCCGCACATTTTAAGCGTTACGGTTTTTCCGCCCGTGTTTGCACCGCTTAAAATCAAGAAATCGTAATCCGTACCCAACTCTACCGAAACGGGAACAATGTTTTTTGCGTCTATTAAAGGGTGTCTGCCCTTAACTATTTTTATAAATCCTTTTGCGTTGACTTCGGGTTTTACGCAATGCTGCTTATAGCAGTACTCGGCACGCGCAAAGCAGGAATCCATTTCGGCTAAAATTTCCATATCGGCTTTTAGGCTATCGCATACGCTGCCGACACGCGATGACAGAGAACGCAAAATTGCTTCAACCTCTTCGCGCTCGTCAATAGTCAGGGCAATAAGCTCGTTATTGAGTTCCAGCACATATTCAGGTTCAATGAAGAAAGTTGCACCCGTTTGGGAACGGTCGTGCACAAAACCGCGCACGCGGTTCTTATATTCCGCTTTTACGGGAATAACGTACCTTTCGTTTCTTATGGTTACTATTCCGTCCTGCAAATACTGCGCGTCTTTGCTTAAATATTCCGACAGCTTCGACCTTATTCTTTCGTTAAGGCTTTTTATTCTACTTCTTATGGAATATAGCTTATCGCTTGCAAAATCGCTGACGGCATCCTTAGAAATAATTTTACTTGTTATTTCATCTTCCAGCCCTTTGTCGAAATAAAGCTTGTTTGCAAGTTCGCGCATAACAATAATTTCTTCATCGGTAACCCTGTCAAGCGAATCGCACGCAATCCGCGCAGAACGAAGCAGAGCGCACACATCTAAAAGTTCACCGCAGGATAGGGCAGCGCCCTTCGCGGAAAGGTTTAAAATTTCCGTTACGTCGGAAAAATATTCTATTTTGCTCACGCCATAGCGGTACAAAAGCCTGTCGCATTCCTCCGTAGCGGCAAGACGAAAACGCACCTCTTTCAACTCAGTCGAAGGGGTACTTTCCTTTACCTTCCGCACGCCTTCGCCGAGCACGGCGAAACAGCTTGCCGCAGAAAGAATTTTATCAAGTTCGAGTCTCTCCAAACTTTTCAGATCCATGTATTTATACCGGCTATTCTATACCTTTAACGGAATGTCCGCGCGTGATATTTTTTAATGATTTTTCGTATTCGTTTAAATCGAGCGAAGCTTTAAATCCGCCTGCGCTCTCGGAAAGCGTCAAGTCAAACAATTTGCCCATTGCGCAATTTTTTACAGACAAATCGGCACAGTTGAAAACCTCGAACCTGCATTCCGAAGTTTTATAGCGGCGAAGCGGAAATTTTCGCCCTTCGGAATCAGTCAACGTATAATCCGTGCGTTTGTCGCAGTCCGCGCACTTTTTTTCAAAAGGACAGTATATAAGGTCCATGACTTTTATATTTCCGCCGACGAGATAAAAAGTGTTGTGCGCCGACAGATTTTCGGCTTCCTTTTGCGTAAGCTCTTTCGATACCGCAATATATTTTACTTTACACTGAGATAACGACAGCGCGTTGGTAATGTTGAAACCCGTTCCCGCAAAAAACGCAACACCCAACTCGCGGGCAAGCAAAAGACCGAAATATGAATCGCAGTAAATTCCGTCGAAGTCCTTGCATAATTCTTTAATTCTCAAAACTTCTTCGCCGGTCATATACGGCGGTACGAATAAATATTTTTCACCCCTGAACGCCGACAAAAACGACTCAATATCTACCGAAAAGCTGTCAAGCTTTAAAATACCTATATCCGCCGTCACGCTGTTTAAATTAGTGCATATTACTGCTGTTTTAACGTTTTGCCCCGAAATCGGAGTTTCAAAACCGAAATTGGCTTCGATAACCTTGTTTTTTGACTCACTACGCCACGCATAGTACTCCGCATAAATCTCTCTTCGCAAAGAATTAAGCTCTGATTTGGGTAAAAATGCATTGTCGGTTAAAACTTCTTTAAAACGCGGACGAAAGGGATATATATCGATTTTATTAAAACTGTCCTCTATATCCTCTATCGAAAGCGGTCTGTTTTGCGCGTATTGCAGTTCTTTTTTACCTTTAAAAACTTTTCCGTTTATGACCACTTCCGCAGGCATACCACCGTAAAATTTTGCGGAAATATCCAAATCGATTAATCTTTTATTTTCAAGTAGTCGTTTATTTAACGCCGTATCTGTGGTAATAAAAACCTTATCGCCGTTTTTAAGTCTGTCGCGTGAGGAAACCACAAAGCCGCCCTTTGCTTCTCCGCCGAAACAGCCTCCGCCAACCTCTTTACCGCCGCGAAGAATTTTGAAACCGTCGCCTGCAGAAAACTTTGAACTGCTGAGGCAGACGTACTTTGAGTTTTCAACTTTGATAACTCCGACGTATTCACCGATATGCCCCTGCACAGCAGAAGATATAAAACTTTTATCCTGCCCGAACGCAAGCCCATTAGTGTAATTGCCGCGATTAAAGGTGCGCTTTAACACCATCAAATCCGCGCGTTCATCGTTCAAAATGCTCTTATAATATCCAACAGCCGCCGCAACGTACTCCTGCCGTCTCATCCGTCCTTCTATCTTAAATGATTTAACGCCTGCGCGGATAAATTCTCTAATGCTTTCACCGACGCATAAATCCGACAATGAAAGTCTGTACGCCTCTTCTTCAAATCCGCGCCTGTCGATAGAATAAAGCTTTCTGCAAGGCTGTTTACACCTGCCGCGATTTCCGCTGTTACCGCCCGCGAAAGACGACATATAGCACTGCCCGGAAAAACAAGTGCACAATGCACCCTGAACGAAAACTTCCGTTTCTATTATCTTACTTATTTTTTCTATATTGGAAATCTTGGTTTCGCGGGCAACAATTACCCTGTCAAAACCATACTCTTTTGCAAGACGCGCACCGTATTCGTTACACGTTCCCGCCTGCGTTGAAAGATGCAACACAATTTGCGAAAATTTGCTTTTAAGATATTTGCCCAAAAATATATCTTGAATAATAAGCGCGTCGGCACCGCAATTCCATGCTTCCACTGCGGTATTAAAAAATTTTTTAAGCTCGCAATCTTTTACGACCGTATTCAACGCGACGTACACCTTTACCTCGAAAGCATGGGCGTAACCGCAGATTTCCTTAAATTCAGCCATATTGAAATTTTCCGCCGAACTCCTGGCAGAAAAATCGGAAAGACCGAGATATATAGCGTCGGCTCCTGCATTTATTGCCGCCGTTGCGCTGTTTTTACCGCCGGCAGGCGCAAGTATTTCACACATAGTACTATATTAATCCGAATTTTTCTATAATTTGGGCGACTGCACCCTCATTATTCGTCACAGCAACAAAATCCGCTGCATTTTTCAGTTCTTCAACGGCATTACCTACCGCTACGCCGAGTCCTGCTTTCTCTATCATAGAAAGGTCGTTTAAGTTGTCGCCGACGGCAATCGTTTCCGCAATATCGACGCCGAATCTGTTTGCTATGTATTCAACCGCCGCACCCTTCGTCGAGCCTAACGGAGAAATTTCCACAAGAACGTTTGCACTGCAAGTAACGTCAAATTCTGCACCGAAACGATTTTTCAGAACCTCATACAGCTCTTGCCTGTTTTCTGGGAATACAAGGCAGGCAATTTTTTGGCAGTCTTTTGCATTAGCCAAAACAAATTCTTCTATATCATCGACGCAAACGGCGTCCACTCCCGTAATCTGTTCATAAATGTTGAGGTACTTATCGTCCTTGACGATATTGGTATACAAATTTTCGTTGCTGTAAACGTTTATATTTGCCTGTATACTTTTTAAAAATTTGCAAATTTCCGAAGCTTGTTTGCAGCTTATGCCGCTGCTTTTCAAAATTTTGCCGCTATCTATTTCGGCTATGACCGTGCCCTGATAAGCCGCGACAAGCCCGCTTAATCCCAACTCTTTCACACGCGGCATTATCGAACGCAACATTCTGCCCGTGCAAACGGTAAATATTCCTCCGACCGCAACGTATTCTTTTACGGCGCGTTTAACCGTTTCGGTGATTTCATTGTTATCGTTTATAAGCGTTCCGTCAAAATCGGAAACTATTAGTTTATAATTAAGCTTTTTCATAAGTTTTCTTCAAAATATTCTTTTATTTTTATTGCAAGACTATTTCCTATTCCCTCGCATTTTGCAAGCTCGTCAACGCTCGCGCTCATAATTTTATCAAGCGTTCCGAACTTCTCCATTAAGGCAATTCGCTTTACCTTACCTACCCCGTCTATTTCCGTAAGCACACTTTCAAGATTGCGCTTTGAATGAAGATTTCTGAAATAGGTAATTGCAAATCGATGCGCTTCATCGCGGATTCTCTGCAACATTTTCAATGAAAAATCACGGTGCGAAATTTTAACGCTCTCTTCGCGGTTGAGAGTAAAAACTTCCTCCTCGCGTTTTGCAAGAGAGATTAGTTCTATGCCGTCTATATGCATACCGTCAAAAATTTCTTTTACCGCAGATAATTGACCTTTACCGCCATCGATTATAATTAAATCGGGTTTGGGGAAACGCTCCTCATCATCCGTGCCCAGCTTCGAAAGTCTGCGCGTCAGAACCTCCTGCAAGGAAGCAAAATCGTTTGCGCCCTCAACCGTTCTGATTTTAAACCTTCTATAACTCGTTCTGTCCGCCTCGCCGTCTATAAATACCACCATAGACGCAACTTTATCTACGCCGCTGATATTCGAAATATCGTAACACTCCATTCTGCGCGGATACTTTTTAAGCGAAAGAAGCTTCTGCAAGCGCGTACAGGCGTTTACCGTCATATCGTCGCGGTGCTTAATTTTGTCGACCGATTTTTCGAGATATTCCACCGCATTCTTTTGCGCCATTTTCAAAAGTCGCGCTTTAAGCCCCTGCTTTGCCTGCGTAATTTCAACCGACTTGTTGAACTTTTCTTTGAAGTAGTCCTGCAAAAGCTGCTTCTCGCCAAAATCTTCCACTATAATTTCGGGCGGGATTTCGTGGTTTGCATAGTACTGAATTATAAAAGCCGTAAGCGCTTCACCGTCGGACAAATGCGCCTCATCCAAAGCGTAATTGGTTCCGCCCTGCATGAAGCCCTTGCGTGTTATAAGCACGTTGACGGCGGAATACAAATTGTTTGTGGAATATGCGATTATGTCAGCGTCGATATATTTGCCGATTGCCGTGATACGCTTGGATTCGAGCTTGGAAAGCATTGCAAGCTTATTTTTATATTCGAGAGCCAGCTCAAAATTTTCTCCGTCGGCGGCGGACAGCATTTTATTTTTTAAAACCTGTTCCGCATCTTTATAGTTTCCGTCGAGAAATTCCAAAGCTTTTTTTACCTGATGCGCGTACTCTTCTTTATCGACTTTGTGCGCGCACGGCGCAGTGCAACGTTTGATATGAAAATTCAAACACTCACGCTTGCATTTTTGCGTAATCTGCGTATGGCACAGCCTGACGCTGAAAGTAAGCTGCAACGTATCGAGAACGTCTTTACAGCTTATTCCGCCCATAAACGGACCGAAATATCTGTTTCCGTCCTTTTTGATTTTTCTGGTAATGCAGAAATTAGGAAATTCCTCTTTGATATTTGCCTTAATGTACGGATAAGTTTTGTCATCTTTTAAAAGAATGTTATATTTCGGCTTGTACTTTTTTATTAAGTTATTTTCAAGCGCCAGCGCATCGATTTCGCTGTTTGTTATTATATAGTTGAAATCCGCTATGTTTTCAACCATTTTCATAACTTTTTCGGGCTTGGGTGAATTATGGAAATACTGGCGAACCCTATTTTTCAGTACGCGTGCCTTCCCCACATATATAACATTCGAATATTTATCAAGCATTATATATACTCCGGAGCTGTCCGGCAGAAGTTTAAGTTTTTCCTTTATTATATCCATAACCGCCATTTTTAATTATACCACATTACAGTGTGATTTGCAATATTTATAGACACTATTTAAACAATATAAAAAGCTTTGCCGTTAAGCAAAGCCTTTTATATTGTTTTCGCTTATTTTACTGCTTTAAGCACACCCGCAAGTTTGGGTATTTCTGTTTTAACCTTTGCCGTATCAGTGATTAAATTACTGACTTTTGACACATTGTTTGTAGAGTCATAATAGAACTTAGTCGAATCGGTGTCGAAGTTTTGACCGAATGTGTTAGAATTTACAACCTTTTTAGCTCTGTCCGAACCTACGTCAACTATCATCAGCTTCTTCTTTGCTTCGGTATTATCCTCAGCATTGAGCGACTGATAGGTATAACCGCCCTTGCCGTCCATTACACAGTTGTACAATTTCGCAACACCGTACGTTCCTGCGGCTTTGTCGGTACCCATACCCTGAATATTAATCATTTTATTATTTGCACCGTCAAAGTAGCAATACTCTATGAATGCGTAAGCGTTTGCTCTTAACGAAATACTCGTGTCGGTCGAATCATGATAGTAGTTGTTGTACATATGCATATTCGCCTGTCTTGCCAGCGGAAGCCTTGCCCTACATCCCTCGTAATAATTATGGTGGAAAGTAACGTTTGCAGTAAGCTGGTCGTTTGCTCCGCCTATCAGACCCGTTTTATGAGTCTTGACGTAATGGTTATATGCAAGCGTAATATAAGAACAATACTTAAAGTCCGTCGAGCCGTCTCCGTCGTGCTTATCCTGCTCGTTGCAAACATCCCAATAGTTATAGCCCTCTTCAAACGTATTATTATGAAGCCATGTACGTTGAGTAGTAAACGTATCAACTGTGGTTTGCTTTTTGTCGCCTTCGAAACTACAAGCGTCTTCCGTATAATCTTCAAACGTTATGTTGGAAATCTCTATTGATTTAGAATTTTTAAAGGTCATACCCCACTGGAATATGCGCGCGTCGGTTCCTATCCCTTCTACGGTAAGATTACGAGCGCCGTCAACAGAGCAGTCGTTCCAGCACGAGTCAAATTCGCCTTTACCCGAATCGTACTTTATAAAACTCGTAAGTCCTTTAAGCTCGCTGTAAACAGAAGTGTTTAACGTATTGAAACCGTTATCGATTAACTTCTGTTGGGTAATTCTTCCACCCTCAGCCAAAGATAAATAATCGATTAATCTTTTCGTTCCGTCGGCGCTTACAACCTGCTCGGGTTTAATTTCTTTCTTTGCTATATCGTCGCCCGTGTTGTATTCGAGAGTGTTCCACGTTGCCGCTCCGATTGTGCCGAGAATACGGACAATTACAGGAGTTGCGGACGTGCTTGCGTTGAGTATAGACACAAGTCCCGTATAAGTTTTGCCGTCTATCTTTGCTTGAACGGTGTTTTTAGTTGCTTCGCTAACATAGACAATAACCGCGCCGTCTTTGGGCAAACCGTCGGCATTATAACCGCCTACACCTTCGCTCGCTTTGAAATGCGCATAGCCCGAACGATCGTGCGCTGTAACTTTTATATCGGATTTTACCGCAGGGTCAAGATTGCCTGCTTTTACAACCACGTCGTAACTGCCTGCGGAAATACCCACTATATCAGCACGGATTGTGTTGGTTTCAGAATTAATACGAATAAGCTCTTTGTCTATAGCTTTATATTTTTCATCGCCGTCGGTATGCTTTTTATATTCTACCGAATAGCCGCTATCGCTTACGTTTTTGATTTTGGGGAATTCGACGTAAATTCCTTCGTTGTACCCTTCGCATGCAGTGATGGAAATATCGGAAGAAAGCTTAGCTCCCCAGCGCGCATAGAAAGTTTTATCGCCGCTGTCGCTTGCGCTTATTTTTTCGACCTTAGTGCCGCCTGTTTTCTGCGTATACCAGCCTTCGAACGTGAAGCCAGTTCTGGTTGCCTCAGGGAGCGTAGCGCCCGTTCCGTAAGTGTACTCGTTAAGCGTACTTGAAAGCGTGCCGCCGTCGAGCACAAGCGTTACACTGTATTTTTTTGCAGTCCATTTCGCCCAAAATTCCTGATTGCCCTTAGCCGTTTCCGGAATTTCATAATAGGCTGTACCGTTAAAGTCCTGATTGTCGTACCAACCTGCAAAATCATAATTGTTCTTCGCAGGAACCGGTAAATCAACCTTGTAACCTTCCTGATACTGAGTTAAGTTTTCCGAAAGAGTTCCGCCGTTTGCGTGCAGAGTTACATTGCCGTAAGCTTCCTCCCACTTAGCGTAGAAAGTTTTGTTTCCCATTTCTGTTGCGGAAATCTCCGTAACGCGCGCGCCTTCGAAACTTGCGTTTGTATACCAACCGAGAAAGCGGTTACCCTTTTTCGAAGGCTCACCCAATTCAACCCTGTTGCCGTAAGTATAGCTTGTAATATTATTTATTATTTCCCCGCCGTTGAGTATAAGTTTTACTTCATAGACGTTTGCATTCCACTTTGCATAGAAAATTTTATTGCCGAAGTCGGTTGAAGAAATAACCGAAACCGAGTTACCCGTCATGGATTCGTCTGCAAACCACCCACCGAAAGCGTAACCTGTTTTTTCGGCATCGGGCAGGGTTGCACCAGTCAGATAAACGTAAGACGTCAAATTCCCGGAAAGCGTGCCGCCGTTTGCGTGCAACGTTACCGTAAACGTTTTCGGACTCCACTTTGCATAAAAAGTTTTGTCTCCCGTATCAGTAGACGAAATCTTAGAAACGGATTCGCCTTCACAGTCGGATTGCGTGTACCAACCGATAAAATCGAAATTATCGCGCGCGGGCACAGGCAAAACAATCTCCTGACCGTCTTTATAGTTGGTGAGATTATTTTCGACAGAACCGCCGTTCAGGACAAGTTTGACCGAGTTGTTTTCCGCAATATCATCTCCGAAAATATCGCAAGCCGACATTGTAAGCATAGACATTGTAAGAACAACCGATATTATTGCTTTTTTAAATTTCATTTTTTCTCCCTGAATAGTTGTTTTATATCGGCATTATACCACAAAGTGAAAGAAAATGCAATTTTTTGATAGTAATTTTCTTGTCAGGATTAAAAGAAAAGCGCACGTTTATGCCGTGCGCCTTTCAGCAACCTAAGAATTCAACGCCTTTAAGCATTACGTCGTTTACCGTATCGTTTACGAGACTGTAAAAGATTATTTTCCCCTGCCTGTCGCTTTTTACTATCCCTAAATTTTTCAAAAGCCTTAACTGGTGCGATACCGTCGTTTGGTTGATTTCCAGAACGCGCGACAAATCTGTTACACACATTTCGGAAATAGCAAGCGCGGACAACATTCGTACGCGCGTAGGGTCTGCAAAAATAGAGAAAAAGCAAACAATACTGTCAAGAACGTCGCCTTCGGGAACGTATTCTTTGACCAAATCTTTCGTGCGTCTGTCTAATAACATCGTTTCGAGCATACTTGTACCTCCTGCATTTAATTATAATGCCGCGTATGCTGATATGTCAAAACGTATTATTGCCGCATAGTGTCATAAATAGCGTTATTTTGTCATTTACACTCTATCGACTGCACGGTATAGCCCGCTTCGGTTATCACTTCTTTTATGCCTTCGTCGGCAACCTCTTCCCTGCTACGGATTATAGCTATTTTCTTTTTGAGTTTGACGTCTGCGGAAACGACTCCCGCAACAGCAGACAAAGCGTTTTCCACGCGCTTTGCGCAATGCTCGCAGCACATACCTTCAACATGAACAATTTTTTTCATAAAATTATCTTCCTTTATAAAATTTTTATTTTTATATTTTAAAAGTCTTAAAGCATTACAGACAACAAACAATGAACTTAAACTCATACACAAAGCGGCAATCATAGGTGAAAAAGCGAATCCAATCGCAGAAAACGCGCCTGCCGCTACGGGTATCATCACTACGTTATAAAAGAAAGCCCAGAACAGGTTCTGCTTTATATTCCTTACCGCTGCGCGGCTTAAATCGAAAACCGTATCAAGCGTGCGCAAATCTTCGTTGACGAGAACAACTCCCGCCGAATCTATCGCAACGTCTGTTCCATTGCCCATTGCAATCCCTGCGTCCGCCTGTTTGAGCGCAGGAGAATCGTTAATTCCGTCGCCGACCATTGCCACGCATCCGCCTATTGACTGAACGTTTTTAACGGCATTAAGTTTATCTTCCGGCATAACCTCCGCAACGTACTCGTCTATGCCTACGCTTTCGGCAACTGCCTTCGCCGTCTTTTCCCCGTCGCCCGTAAGCATAGCAACACGCATACCGCGAGACTTCAAACACTCGACCGCCTGCACGCTTCCTTCCTTCAATGTATCCGCAACTGCGATAAGCGCAAGCACCCTTTTAGAATCGGCAAAATACAGCACTGTTTTACCTTTTGCGGAAAGCTCTTCCTCCTGCATTCTTACATCCTTAGGAATTTTTACGCCCTCCATCAGCTTGACATTACCAAGAAAGAACGTTTCGCCGTTGTATTTTGCACAAGCACCTTTGCCGACGGTATATTTAAAATCCTCAACTTCGACACCGTCCCGAACATATTCGACAATGCACTTAGCCAGCGGGTGGTTTGAATTTTTTTCTATACCGCAGGCTATCGCCAACACCTCGTCCTTATCGCGGCCAAACACCTCAACTTCGCACACTTTTGGTTTACCTTCCGTAAGAGTGGCAGTTTTATCTAAAAGCACGGAATTTATTTCGCTTACTTTTTGAAGACTTTCCGCGTCCTTAAACAATATACCGTGAGAAGCCGCTCTGCCTGTCGCCGTCATTATCGCAACCGGCGTTGCAAGCCCAAGCGCGCACGGACAGGAAACAACTAAAACGTTTATC
Source organism: uncultured Christensenella sp. (assembly GCA_910585705.1). Lineage (GTDB taxonomy): Bacteria > Bacillota > Clostridia > Christensenellales > Borkfalkiaceae > Coproplasma. The sequence goes on along the minus strand of CAJUER010000001.1, from coordinate 302,824 downwards.
GCATATGTTACGCAGTGGTCTGCATTAAATCCGCCGTCGATAATAAGCCAGATGACGAAAGTTATAAGCGCAACCGCCGTTACTGCAGGCACAAAAATACCCGCAACCTTATCAGCAAACTTCTGAATGGGCGCTTTGCTTGACCCGGCTTCGCGAACGAGATTTATTATTTTCGCAAGCGTCGTTTCTCCGCCAACGTGTTCTGCTCTAATTTTTATAAGTCCGCTTTTCACCAACGCGGCGGAAGTCGCCTCGTCCCCAACGGCAACTTCTACAGGCAGACTTTCTCCGGTTATTGCGCACTTGTCAATAAACGAACTGCCGTAAATAATTTTACCGTCTACGGGGATATATTCGCCCTGTTTTACTACTACCGTATCTCCTTGCTTTACTTCGCTTAAAGATACGGTTTTTTGCTGTCCGTCAGCTTCCACCGTTACTTCGTCCGGCGCAAGCTTTAAAAGCTTTTCAATCTCTCCACCCGTCCTTCTTTTAGAAAGCTCTTCAAGCCATTTGCCTACGGTCACAAGCGCAAGAATCATTGCGGCAGACTCGAAGTGAAGGCTCATATGAAGCTCCACCCAACCTCCGTTGCCGTTCGCCGTTCCCACAAACACCAAAACGGTAAGCACAAGCGAATAAACAAACGAAACTCCCGAGCCAAGCGCAACAAGCGTATCCATATTAGGAACCCGTTTGAAAAGCGCGACAGCGCCGTTTTTGAAAAAACGGAAATTCAGACCGATTATTACCGCCGAAAGCACGCACTGCCAGAGCGCGAACCACTGGGCATTGCCCTTTTCGGGATTTAAAAACGGAGGCACTGGAGCGCCGAACATATGCCCCATAGAAACATACATTAACGGTACAAGGATGCAAACCGACAAAATAAATACTATAAATGTAGTTTTGTCACGCGGCTTATCTTCTTTATTTTTTGCGCCTTCTGCGCTTATTCCGTAGCCAAGCGATTTTACGGTGGAAAAAACCAAATCTTCCCGTATAGTGTTTTCATCAAAATCAACCTTCATCGATTTTGCCATAAGGCTTACTTCACAAACCGAAACGCCGTCCAATTTACCGACCGCTTTTTCTATGCCCGATGAACATGCCGAGCAGGTCATACCGCTTATATTATATCTCTTAACCAATTTCTACTCCGCAAAAATTTTTGACTTTATTAAAGATATTTAACCGTTTCTTCCGATTTCCTGAACTCGGCATGACGCGCGGAAGGCTTGCTGTCGTCAGCCGGATAACCGAGCGGAAGAATTGCAACTATTTGCTCGTTTTCGGGTATAGCGAACGCCGAGCGTATTTTTTCGGGATCATAATACCCTACCCAGCACGATCCTATTCCCAGTTCCCACGCCTGTAACATAACGTGAGTGCACACGATAGAACAATCTATTTCACCTGTATGGTATTCGGAGGTAAACGGATTTTTCCATTCGCGTTCTTTAACCGAAGTGAAAATAATCGCCGTACTTGCTCCGAACACAAACTTGCAGGAATTATTCAGCTTTACGATTGATTCGGCGCTTCTTAAAACATACAGCTTCTGCGGCTGGTTATTGCAAGCCGTCGGCGCAACGTTCGCCGCCTCCAATAAAATTTTAAGATCCGCGTCGCCGATTTTCTTATCCGAAAATTTGCGTACCGAATAACGCGATTTGATAAGTTCTGTAAATTTCATAAAATCTCCTTTGATTTTCTTTGACAAATTTATCATTATGATACTATAATAACACAGACTTTCGATATGTCAAGAACGCACTTTAAAGTAGTATACTTACCTTTTGGAAAGTTAAGGAGCAACCTATGGATGAAGAAGTTTTAAAAAGTTGCAGCTGTCCATTAGACGCAACGCTTGCCGTTATAGGCGGCAAGTACAAGATTGATATTATTTACTATCTATTCGGCAGAACTCTGAGGTACAGCCAACTTGCAAAGCTAATAGGCGCAACACCGAAAATGCTCGCCGAACAGCTTAAACAGCTTGAACGCGACGGAATTATAAAGCGCGTACTTTACCCTGTTGTGCCGCCGAAAACCGAATACTCGTTGACGCCGCTCGGCGAAGAGCTGCGCACGTCTATTATCGAAATGTACAAATTCGGGCAACAGCTTTACGCGCATAATAACATAAAACCGCGATGCGGAGCTGCGGAAGATTTGGAAAGACTACAAACCCGATAATTAATTTACGGCCCGACGACCGCAACGCTTGCGGCTATCGAGCCGTGTTTTTTACTGCAATTTTTCAAAGAAATAATTTTCTCCGAGTTCACCCTCAATGCTTACCCCCGAACCGAGCGCAAGCAAAACTTTGGTTGTAGCCATTTCGAAACTGATATCGTATGCGGCTATACATTCGTCCGTAAGCCCGAGCGCGCTTTCGTAAATTTTCGCACGGCTGTCAATAGGCGCAATAACAACCTCTATCCCAAGTTTTTTGCAATACGAGAGAAAATTTTTGAAGTTTGCCTCCTTACCCTGCGTGCAAACCGTGCCGCTATGATAAAGCTGAACCATAACCGCCTTAGGTCTTACTTCCGTAAAACGATAATAGTCGAAATTCAGAAGCGAATGAGCCTGTATCGTAACCATATCGGTACAGAGCCTTTGCGCTTTGCAGGACTTTCTTTTAAGCCTCAACTGTTCCTCGCCGGGATTTAACGGATTTTTAACCCATATAAATTTACCATCTATAATCTCGCCGAAATGTACTTTAAGGATGCTATCGTATTCTCCGTTTATCTGCGTCGCTGAAATAAGACGGCTTGCAAGGTGAATTTTGCAATTTTCGCCATAGTTACAAAAACTTACGAAAACTCCGCCGTAATCGACGCTTTCAATCATAGAAACCGCACCCGCAAAATTTATAAGTCCGTTGCTTCTTTCATCATCCAAAGGATATAGCGCGGAAACGAACACAATAGGTATTGCTATGTCGCAGAAAATCTGACTGAACAAATTTGCCGTAAAGCACAGAGTATCCGTGCCGTGCGTCAAAATTATTCCGTCATATTTCTTTTTATCTACTTTACGCACGCAGTCCGCCATTACTTCAAGGTCGGACGGTTGCATATTTTCACTTAAAATGTTTAAGGGGCGAAGCTCGTCAAACTCTATGTTGTTATCGTAAGCCTGCTTATATTTTTCTATAAGCAGACTTTTGCTTTCATGCTTCAAATCGACTATACCGCCGAACGATTGACAGCCTATAGTACCGCCCGTAAATATAACGCAAATTCTGTTTTTCTTATCGTTCATATCTCAAATTATAAACTGCCGACCGTGCGGGGATACAGCAAGGTGTCGCGGATATTCTGGACGCCCGTAATATACATAATAATTCTTTCGAGTCCCAAGCCGAAACCGCTGTGCGGCACACTGCCGTATTTACGCGTATCGAGGTATTCCATATACGCTTCGAGCGGCATATTGCGCTTTGACATTGCCGACTTCAACTTTTCGAGGTCCGCCTCTCTCTCGCTACAACCGATTATTTCACCTATGCCGGGCACAAGCAAGTCCGTTGCGGCAACGGTTTTACCGTCTGAATTCAGCTTCATATAGAACGCCTTTATGTCGGCGGGATAGTCGGTAACGAACACGGGTTTTTTGTAGTACTCTTCGGTCAAATATCTTTCATGCTCGGTCTGCAAATCGCAGCCCCACTCTACGGGGAATTTAAAGTCCTTGCCTGAACTTTTCAATACGCTCACAGCTTCGGTATAAGTGATTTTCGCAAAATCACTGTTTATTACATTATCGAGCTTCTGTTTCAAGCCCTTTTCTATACGCTCGTCAAAATAAGTTATTTCCTGCGGACAATTGTCCGTAACGTCCTTTATAATCGTTTTTATAAAATCTTCCGCTATCTCGATAATGTCGTGCAAGTCGGCAAAGCAGACTTCAGGCTCAATCTGCCAGAACTCCGCCGCGTGTCGGGTGGTGTTGCTGTGTTCCGCGCGGAAAGTAGGTCCGAAGGTATAAATTTTCCCGAGCCCCATAGCCGCGATTTCGCCTTCGAGCTGTCCGGATACGGTAAGCCCGGCTTTCGCACCGAAAAAGTCTTCGGCGTAATATTCCTGCTCTTTCGCATATTTTGCGTCCCAGTTCTGGGTAGTTACCCTAAACATTTCGCCCGCACCTTCGCAATCGCTACCCGTAATTATCGGCGTATGCATATACTTGTAGTTATGCGACTGGAAATATTTATGAATTGCAAAAGATATGCGACTACGAACCGCAAAAACCGCTTCGAAATACTTTGTGCGCGGTCTTAAATGCGGAATCGTACGCAAAAATTCGAGAGTATGATGCTTTTTCTGCAAAGGATAATCCTGCGGACAACTGCCCAGAACGGTTACGGACTCAACCGAAAGCTCGAAGCCGTTGCGCTCCGACGGAATAAATTTTCCCGTAACGCAAAGCGCGGCGCCAACAACAAGCGCAGGCTTTGACTCGCTTTCTGAAATTTTGTCCTTTTCGATTATAAGCTGTAAATTATTCAGCGAAGTGCCGTCGTTCAACTCGATAAAAGCGATTGCCTTTGAATCGCGCCACGTTCTTACCCAACCGCAGACGATAACGCTTTTGTTTACGAATTTTTCCGATTGTGAAAATAAAACTTCAATGTCGGTATGCTTCATATACTCCCTCCAAAACAAGTATTAAAAAAACAGACTGCCGTCTAAGGCAGTCCGCAAAAAATTTTTAGTCTTTCTTTTCGTCCTTGGAAACTACCTCAACCTTGTCGTAGTAGCCGCAATTTGCGCAAACGCGGTGAGCTTGCTTCATTGAATGACAATGAGGGCACTCCACAAGCGTGGGAGCCTTTGCTTTGTAGTTTGCAAACCTGCTGTTTGTTCTGCTTTTAGACTGTTTTCCCTTAGGTACCGCCATATCTTTACTCCTCTCTTTTTTTGTTTACTTCAATACCGGCGCAGTCCTCTCTGCATAAAAGCAAGTTCGGCTGACTGAAAAGTATTGCATCGTTTACGGCTGTCGTCAAATCGATAGTTATTCCGTCATAAGAATAATTATCGCCGTCTTCTTCAGGCACGAAAAGCACTTCGAAAGTTTTTTCTATTTGCTTTTCCGCATCGTTCAGGCAATAGGAACACTTACCTTTGACAAGGTACTTTACACTGTATTCCACGCCTACGCTGTCATCGTCGTAAATTTCGTAATTTCCCGAAACCTGCACGCTTCCGACTATTTCGCAAAGCGGAATCAAGCATAAATTCGAGGGCGGTTCGTATACGAACTCAAAATTCCCGACGTATTTTTTTAAAGCGTTTAATTTTTTGACCTGAATTTTCATACCGAAAACCGACTGCCGCCGTAACCGCGCCTGCGGCAAAACGCTTGCGGGGCGCAATTACTTTGAAATTATATTATATAGTAAAATAATTGTCAACTTTTTTTCGCGCGGCGCGCGAATTTTTTTATAAAAGCGCGGCGGTTTCTCTCGCTATTACCAGCTCTTCGTTCGTAGGTATGACGAGCACTTTCACTTTTGAATCCTTTGCGGAAATTTCGTGTATTCCGTCAACACGCAAGTTGTTTTCGTTCTTGTCGAATTTTACGCCGAGAAATTCAAGGTTTTCGCACACGCCTTCGCGCACGTTGGGCGAATTCTCGCCTATACCTGCGGTAAACACTATGCAGTCGAGACCGCCCATTGCCGCAGCATACGCGCCGACATATTTTTTTGTCTGATAGCTGAACATATCGAGCGCAAGCTCGCAGCGCTTATTTCCCTTCTTTGCGCCGTCGTCAAGATCCCTGAAATCACTGGAAACGCCGGAAATACCCGCAACGCCGCACTTTTTGTTAAGATAAGTAACCGCGTCCGCATGCGAAAGCCCCTTCTTCCTTGCAAGGAACTCTACTGCGGAAGCGTCGATGTCGCCCGACCGCGTACCCATAAGCACGCCCGCAAGCGGAGTGAAGCCCATAGAAGTGTCAACGCATTTCCCGCCGTCGACGGCTGAAATGGACGAGCCGTTGCCGAGATGGCAGGTTACTATTTTGAGCTGCTCGGGCTTTTTACCGAGATATTTCGCCGCTTCCTGAGAAACGAATTTGTGACTTGTGCCGTGCGCACCGTATCTTCTAACGCCGTAAGCCTTATAATCATTATAATCTATTCCGTAAAGGTAAGCCTTTTCGGGCATTGTCGCGTGGAACGACGTATCGAATACAAGCGCCATAGGCGTTTTAGGCATTACTTCGATGCACGCCCTGAGTCCCGTTGCCGCCGCAGGATTGTGCAGGGGCGCGAGCTCGAAAGTCTTTTCTTCGAGCGTTTTTAAAACTTCAGGAGTGACGAGAGTCGTTTTCTTAAAATATTCGCCGCTTGCAACTATTCTATGACCCACCGCGCCGATTTCTTCCATTGATTTGATTACGCCTATGCCCTCGTCGCGCAGTGCGTTTATTACAAGCTCGATAGCAACCTTATGGTTGGGCATCGCCTGCTCGTAAACCTTTTCAAGTCCGTTACCCTTAGCCTTTAAAAACGAACCTTCTATTCCTATTCTTTCACAGCCGCCCTTTGCCAAAACCTTTTCGGTTTCCATATCAATAAGTTGATATTTAAGCGACGAACTTCCCGCATTAACTACTAAAATTTTCATATTTACTCTCCTGAATTATTCCGCCTGTAACGCGGTAACCGCTACCGTTGCCACAATGTCTTCGACGTCACAGCCGCGCGACAAATCGTTTAAAGGTTTTGCAAAACCCTGACAGATAGGTCCGATTGCCATATATCCGCCGAAACGCTGTGCTATTTTATATCCGATATTGCCCGCGTTTATATTGGGGAAAACAAACACGTTTGCGTGTCCCGCAACCTTAGAGCCGGGAGCTTTAAGCTGTCCCACTTCGGGTGCGACAGCCGCGTCGAACTGAAACTCGCCGTCAAGAGCAAGCTCGGGCGCGGCAGACTTCGCAAGTGCGGTCGCCTGCTGTACTTTGGGGACCGTCTGCGTAAATTTATCGTCGTTTCCGCTTCCCTTTGTCGAGAAAGAAAGCATTGCCACGCGCGGCTCTATTCCCGCTATCGTCCTTGCCGTCTTTGCAGAGGAAACCGCGATATCCGCCAGCTGTTCCGCAGTCGGTTCGATATTGATGGCGCAATCGCCGAATACCGCAACCCCGTCGGGATTGTAAGGATTTTTCTTATCGGGCGCTATCATTATAAAACAGCTTGATACCGTCTTTATGCCGGGCGCGGTTTTTACGACCTGCAAACCAGGCCGCAAAGTGTTCGCCGTAGAATGGCATGCTCCTGAAACATAGCCGTCAACGTCGCCGGCTTTAAGCATTAACGCGCCAAACATTGTTCTGTCCTTCGCCTGCTCTCTCGCCTGTTCCAAAGTCATACCTTTTGCCTTTCTCGCCTCGTAAAGAATGTTTGCGTACTCTTCGGTTTTTTCCGAAGTAAGAGGGTCAACCAATGTTACGCCTTTAAGGTTTGCCTTCGGAGCAACCTTTTTGCATTCTTCCAAGTTGCCGATAAGCACGATTTTGGCAATTCCTTCTTCGGTAATTTTTTGCGCCGCTTCGATTACGCGCTTGTCCTCGCCTTCGCAAAGCACTATTGTCTTTTTAAGAGAAGCCGCTTTTGCCTTGATTTCGTCAAGTAATGACATATCAAACTCCTTAATTTGCTTTATTTATCCGACGTTTTGGTATATAATAACCCTGTCGGACAAGTTCACCTATAATTATATAATAATTTTTGCCGATTGTAAAGTTTAAAATGAAAATTTGTGCTATTATTTGTGAATTCAATCCGTTTCATAACGGACATAAGTACATTTTGAACAAAGCGCGCGAGCTTTCGGGATGCGACGCGATACTTTGTATTATGAGCGGGAACTTCACCCAACGCGGCGAAATGTGCGTTCTCGATAAATTCACGCGGGCAAGGCATGCCGTGCTCGGCGGCGCGGACTGCGTAATTCAACTGCCTGCTCCGTTTGCCGTTGCGCCGGCGGAAATATTTGCGGAAGGCGCGATTAAAATATTATCGTCCATACCGGAAGTCAACCACCTTGCATTCGGCAGCGAGAGCGGCGATATAGAAAAAATTTCAAAAGCCGCAAAGATACTGCGCAGTGAAAACACAACGTTCAAACAAACTCTCACTAAAGCGCTGAACTGCGGGGAAAGCTATATTATAAGTTATTGCCAGGCTTTTGAGGCGTGCGGCGGAGATGCAGGCATTTTGCAAAACCCTAACGACGTGCTTGCCCTCGAATATACCAAAGCAATATTAAGATTAAAAACCAACATTGAAATCCTACCGATAAAGCGCATTGGTTCGGGATACAACGACGGTGAAATAAAACAAAATTACTCTTCCGCAAGTGCGATTAGAGCAAACCTTCACACCCCTCTTATAAAAAGCAATCTTCCCGATTACGTTTATAATGATTTGAAAAGCATTGCCGCCGACGTGCGCACATTTGAAAATATTGTCAAATATGCAATCGTATCTAACGGCGCGCAAAGCCTTGCAAAAATTACGGGCTGTAAAGAGGGATTGGAAAACAAGCTGAGCTCGCTTTCGCATTTACCTGTCGAAGAAATTATAGCCGAAGCAACAGGCAAAAGGTACACCTCTTCGCGCATACGCAGAATTTTGACGTGCAACACGCTGAAACTTTACGAAAGCGACTGTAAAAAATTTCTCACATCGGATCTCTATATAAAGCCGCTTGCGGTCGGAAATGAATTAAAGGATGAAATTTTAAACGCACTCAACCGCTCCGAGTATCCCGTAGTTATAAGACAGCGCGACACTGGCTTATTATCTGGAATCGCGGCAGAATGCTTTGAAAAAGATATTTTCGAAAGTAAAGTTTGGGCGGCGGCAAGCGGCGCAAGCATATACGATTATTCTTTAATTACAGTTTAAAAAATTTTGAAACGGGAAGCGCCGCAGCGGATTTACGCTGCGGCGCTTATAATGAATTTGAGATTAATCTGTAAGCCGAGTTCTGTCGTGTACGGTTATCTATCTACTCTTACAGTCGCCTGCAAGATTAAGCGATATTAACGGATAAAGACGGACGGGCAGCCCCGACAATAAAGTCTGTCCTTATCCCAATCTTGCATCGGGTGGGGTTTAATTGGCTCCCTTCGTTACCGAAGGGACGGTGAGCTCTTACCTCGCCATTCCAACCTTACAGCAAAACGCTGCGGTATATTTCTGTTCACTTTCCTTGAAGTCGCCTTCTCCTGCCGTTAGCAGGCACCCTTGCCCTTCGATGCTCGGACTTTCCTCACGCTGCTTACGCAGCCCGCAACCGTATAATTAACTCAAATCAATTATATTTTAACATAAATTTTAAATTTACAAAAGTATTTTGATTAAGATAGATTGATTTTTTTTTAAATTTATTTTACAATATTCCAGTACAAATTTTTTCGGAGAATAACTATGAAGAAGACTAAAATTATTTGCACTCTCGGTCCTGCAAGCGACAGCGAAAAAACGCTTTCCGCACTTATCGACGCAGGTATGAACGTGGCGCGCCTGAATTTTTCGCACGGGACGCACGAAGAACACGCAGTAAAGATTGCAAAAATTAAAAAAGTCAGGGAAGAAAAGAAAGTTCCGCTTCCCATTATGCTCGACACCAAAGGTCCCGAATTCAGAATCAAGACCTTTAAAGAAGGTAAAATCACTTTAAAGGCGGGCGACGCCTTCACCTTCACAACCAAAGATATAGTCGGCGACAGTACTAAGGTTTCTGTGTCCTTTTCCGGTATTTGCGAACAGATGCTGCCCGGCGATAAAATACTTTTGAACAACGGCTTGATGATTTTCGAGGTTGTAAAAGTTGACAAACCCAACGTATTATGCAAAACAATTGTGGGCGGCGAGCTTTCAAACAGAAAGTCAATGTTTTTCCCCGATAAACAACTCGATATGGTATACCTTTCCGAGCAGGACAAAGCCGATATTAAGTTCGGCGTAGAACAGGGCGTCGATTTTATTGCCTGCTCGTTTGTTTCCAAAGCACAGGACATAACCGACGTAAGGGATTACCTGAGAGAATGCGGTTCTCCCGACGGCGAAATAGAAATTATCGCAAAAATTGAAAGCCGCGCCGGCGTAAACAATATAGACGCTATTTTGGACGTATGCGACGGCGTAATGGTTGCGCGCGGCGATTTGGGCGTGGAAGTTCCTTTCGAAGAATTGCCCAGCATACAGAAAACTATCATCAATAAGTGCAGAATACACGGCAAGCGTTCAATCACCGCAACCGAAATGCTTGAATCGATGATTAAACAGCCCCGCCCCACCCGCGCGGAAATTTCCGACGTGGCAAACGCGGTTTACGACGGCTCCTCCGCCATTATGCTTTCAGGAGAAACAGCCGCAGGCGCATACCCCGTAGAAGCCGTAAGAGCTATGGCAAAGATAGCCCAGCAAGCAGAGGTAAACACCGACTACATTGCTTATATTAAAGAGGACGACTACCACATAACAAAGCTTTCCGAAGCACTGTCGCACTCCGCCTGTACACTTGCGCAGGATATAGGCGCAAAAGTTATAGTCGTTTGTACGAGAACGGGCGGAACGGCGAAAACAGTTTCGCGTTTCCGTCCTATGATTGATATAATAGGTATGACGACGGACGCGCGCGCATACAGAAAACTTGCGTTGAGCTGGGGAGTAATTCCCGTAATGAGCGAAGAATTTTACTCCGTAGACGTGCTTTTCCACTATGCCAAACGCGCGGCTATGGAAACGGGACTCGTTCAAAAGGGCGACAAAATCGTGCTTACGGGCGGCACGCCTAACGGTAAAAGCGGAAACTCGAACCTCGTCAACGTTGAAACCGTTTAATAATTGCATAAACATAAAGGACGGAAGTTATCGTAGTTCCCATAGGGAATTATAGGTAAGCCGCAGGTGAAAGAGAATTAGGCGTGGCGTGAAGCCACGCCTTTTCTCTTGTCTTGGTTTAGTTGCTTTTAATTATCGTAGTCGTCATCGAAGAACGGCGGCGCGATTGTCCCCACGAAGTTGTAGATGATTTCAACGGTCTGTCTGTAATGTCCGTTTACTTTCGTTTTCTCGTGGACGATTACCTTGTCAATGAACGAACGCAGAATTTCGGGCGTGAGTTCTTCAAAATTGCTGTACTTGTAGATGAGCATCATAAAGTCGAGAATTTTATCGTCTTGCTCTTTGGCTTTTTCGATTTCCGCTTTCAGAGTTTTAACCCGCTCTTTCAGCGTGGCTTGTTCCGTTTCGTAGGTATCGCTCATTTTCAAATACCGCTCTTCCGAGATTTTACCTGCAACCTTATCTTCGTATAGGCTCTCTATAATCTTGTCGAGCTTGTCTATGCGTTCTTCCGAAGTTTCTATTTCCCGTTGGCTCTCTTTGAGTTCCTTTTTCGTTTTCGCTTCGGCGTCCTTGCGTAAGGTCTGTAAAAATTCTTCGTTGTGGTTTTTGGCAAAGTGGATTGTGCGCCGCAAATCGTCTTGTATGATTGCCGTTACCGCTTTCACGGTTATTTGGTGTGAGCCGCAAATGCGCTTCTTCTGTTTACGGTAAGTAGAACAATTAAAGTATTCCGCTTGCTTCATTGTGGTACACCTGCAAAGATACATCTTCTTTCCGCAGTCCGCGCAGTACAGCATTCCCGAAAGCGGACTCATTTCGCCCATATCGGTAGGACGGCGTTTATTCTCGCGTATCTTCTGAACGGTATCGAAAGTCTGCTTGTCTATGATCGCTTCCTGCGTGTTCTCGAAAATTACCCAATCTTCTCTCGGCACATCAATACGCCGTTTCGATTTGTACGACTTCTTGTACGATTTGAAGTTTACGGTACAGCCTGTGTACTCTAAGTTTTCAAGAATACCGGCAACGGTTTTCTGCGCCCAAAACTCCGAGCTTTCCCGTATTTTCAAAGACGTGGGTAAGCTGTGATTATGAAAGTAGATAACGGGCGTTTCAACTTTTCGTTCGGTAAGTATCCGCGCTATCTGCGTCGGTCCGTAACCTTGAATACATAGTTTAAAAATCTCTCTTACGACTTCCGCGCCTTTCTCGTCTATAATCCATTTCTCTTTATCTTCGGGACTTTTCATATAGCCGAGCGGCGGTATGCTTGTAATGTGCTTGCCTGAATTGCCTTTGGCACGGACAACCGCTTTGATTTTCTTACTGCAATCTTTGGCGTACATCTCGTTGAGTATGTTTTTGAAAGGCGTAATATCGTCGTCGGGATTGGTTTCGCTGTCAACTTGGTCGTAGATTGCTATAAACCTTACGTCGGCTTCGGCAAGATAATATTTCGTGTAGTAGCCCACAAGGATGTGATCCCTGCCGAATCTCGACATATCCTTGACGATAACGGTAGATATTTTTCCGTTGTCCACGTCGTCCATCATACGCTTGAAGTCGGGGCGGTCGAAATTGCTTCCCGAATACCCGTCGTCCACATAAAACTTTACGTTTCTCAACCGGTTTTCGTCCGCATACTTTTGAAGCAGCATCTTTTGGTTGCGGATACTGTTGGAATCGCCGTCCAAATCGTCGTCGCAGGACAGCCTACAATAGAGAGCCGTCCATTGTTCTTCTGTGCTTTTTACTTTCTTATATTTAATTGTCGGTTGCAAATTCATTGTTTATTACCTCCCGAATTGCAACTTCCAAGCGATTGCTTATGAGATAACCGAATAGGAACAGACGGTTTCAATACTTCGTTGATGTTCCGTTCGATTAGTCTTTTTGTAATGTCGAACGCCGTAACGTCGGTGTCCGACTTTTCACGGGATATTACGGTATAGACCGTGTTCCCGATAACTTTTTCACGGCTTCTTACAAACGAGCCGTTCTCTTGTTCGTAGTAGTAAGACAGTATATCTGCCTTCGGTGTGGTTGCTTTATTCTTGTTTATAATGGTACTCCTTGTTTGAAATCGGGCGTTTCAAGTTATTTGTTCCCGTCATACAAGAAGAACACATAAGTTTAGTTTGCTTTTCGGTTACTGTCCGTTTTTCTCTCTCAATGCGGCTTCTTCTAATAACACTTTATATCCCGCTTCTATAAGACGGACTTTCGTGTAACCGTTCTTAATTAAAAATGCGTTTATTTCTTCTGCCTGTTTTCTCGGCACGCTCGTCCCCCAAACCAAACTCTTTGCTTTGCGTTCTTCTCTGTGCCGTTCTTCATAGTTCTTATCTTTTTCCGCTCTCGGTTTCATAGTACCCTCCGTAAATACATGTGTCGTATTGACACGCCTTTTTCTTATTATACGCTTTTATGGGTTTCTTGTCAACGGAATCAGATAGAGCAGTAGAACGGTTAATTGATTTTTACTTTGAATTGCCGTTAAACTTTGTGGGCGACTTATGCGGCGTTGCCGCTTTCGTCGTTCTTGCCCGTCGTAACAGTTCTTCATATTCTCTCGGAAGTACGGCTTTTATCTCCGTTACTTCCGAATGCGCTTGCTCACAACTCTCCGCCGTGCGTTCTGCGCTTTGCAATCTCTTATACATAAACGCTTGGTCTTGGTGCGCCCGCTCGACTTCGCTGTCCTTATCCGAAAGCTGTTGTCGTAGCTGTGTATTTTCCACGCGAAGAGAAGTGATGAGCTTATCTTTGCCGAATAGCGGTATAGGCTCGTCCGCAGATATTTTGACTTCGGTCAGTTCGTCTATTTCTTGCGATAACGTTTCTCTCTGTGTGGTCAAGCTCTCGACTTCCGTTTGCTTGTTCCGTTTTTCGGCTTTTAGCTTTGTCAGTTCGCTACTCGTTTCGGAATAGGCAGTCGTTATCTCCGCGGCTTTTTCTTCTGCCATTTTCACCTTGAATTCCGCTACGTCAAGATGCTTTGTTTTACTGCCTTCCTTGCCGCGTTCCAAACCCCAATGCTTTCCGACCTGCTCATATATATCCGTTTGAAGTTTTCGCAAAGCAACTCTGTCGAATAGACGCTTACAGCATAGCCGTCCGTCTAATACGGGCATAAGATTTAAGTGCATATGCGGCGTGGTTTCGTCCATATGGACGACTGCGCTTACGATATTTTCTTTGCCGTATCTTTCTGCAAAGAACCGATAGCACATTGCAAAATATTCCCGTATATGTTCGGGCAACATACCCTTGAAAAAGTCGGGACTTGCGCCTACTAACATACTGCACATTAGCACGGTATCTTTCTTTGTGCGGCAACCTAATTCTTGTATTCTTTGGTTGATATAACCGAGATAGGATTGCTCTCTTTTTACAAGGTGAATATTGTCCTTTGTCCGTGTACTGTCTATCTTGCTGTTAGTGCCTTGATAGGTTTCGTCGCGCTCGTTTTCTTTTTCTACGGGTGGAATATCGTCGTGCTGAAACTTCTTCATATTGCAAATGATATAACTTATTTTCGTGTTCCTCCTAAATGCTTTTTCGTTCAGTGGACAAAGCCTCGCAGAGCGCACACCTTGCTCGCAAGGTATAGTGCGCTATACCTTCGTAGAAGGGTAACGCTCGATCCGGCTTTGTCCGTTTGTATTTTGCTTTCCGTTTGCTTACCGTATTATGGCGGTCTTATTGTCATTGAATTCACCTCCGAATTGTTAGTTTTTATATCTTCGTCCACGCAAGAAAGAGTGGGAAAGATACCGTAAAAAGGACACAAAAAAGCCGCTGACACTTTCAACGTAATCACCGACTTCAACCGTATTTAGCAACTTTTAATTGCTCTATGGTGGTTAGCCATTCTATTGAATTGTTAGATTGTTTTTAGTTCAAAAGATACCTCTTAACTTAAAAATTTGTAACACAAAATAGACCATCAACACTATCCGACTTTCGCATCCTCATAGGAATCTCGGATAACTCCGGCTGCACATTTTATTGCCGTTAAACTGTACGACAATAAAAGCCTATCTCGGCTTACGAATTTTGCGTATAACTAAAAAACCTACGCTCTATCCGTAAGCTAAGGCACTGGCGGTTTAACCGCCCAAAACCTTCCGCATTCTATGAGCAATAGCTCATTGCGGAACTCCTACCCCGAAGGGTACACCACCACAACCTACATTGTGGTAGTGAGCATTATATCATAAACTTTTGTTCGTTGCAATACTTTCACCGCCCATAAACGGGCGGTGAAAGAACTTTTTATGACTTTTTTTGTTGAAATCAAAATTGGACAGTCTATTATTGGTGTCGTTATCTATCCGCTTGTTTTTTTGCGGTCAATGTGCTATAATATATTTGCTCACATAGAGCGATAAACAGTAATTTAGCGGAGAATTGTTATCAATAGCAAAATCGTAATTAAAACGGAGAAAAATTATGGAATTGAGAAGAATAGCGGTAATTAAAAAGTCCTCAAATTATAAAGAAGTAAAAGATTTGATGAAGCGAGCGTTTCCTAAAAACGAACGTATGCCTATGTGGGTGCTCAATTATTGGGCAAAAAAAGACGGTTATGATTTTTGGGCTTACTATGACGGAGAAGATTTTTGCGGCATTTGTTTTGCAGTTATAAACAAAAAAACGGTGTTTATTTGGTATCTTGCCGTAAATGACAAAATGCGTTCATGTGGGTATGGCTCGGCGATATTAAACGACGTTAAAGAAAAATATGCGGGCTGTGAAATCACGTTAAACGTAGAGCCGTTATATACAACTGCGGATAATTACGAGCAGCGCGTAAAGAGAATTGCTTTTTACGCGCGCAATGGTTTTTTGAATACCGAGAAGATAATTAAGTTTAAGAAAGACGACTTTTTGGTGCTGTCAACCAAAAAAGATTTTGACGAGATTACTTATAAAGAAATTTTGCGTAAACTATCTTTCGGACTTTTTAAGCCGAATTTTACACAAGAAAACAAGTAAAATGAAATATGGAATATATAGTGAACAACAAGCAATCTTGATATGATAAATTTCAATTTAACGCTCTAAATTTATATAGTAAAATGCTCTCGAACGAAACGTCCGAGAGCATTTTACCTTCGCTTGAAAGTGCAACTCTTAAAAATTTAGTTTTTTAATTCCCTATGGGAAGTGCGCTTTTTTCGTCCTTTTTTTGTTTCGTCACGAATTTTGTATGTTGTTTTATTTCGTTTGCACTCTCTTTATCACTCTTTTAATAAACTTTTACTCAAACATCAATCAATATTACAGAATATTTTTGCAATAATTTGAGCGGGTATTAACCTCGTTTAGCAAAATATTGTTTTTCGAAAAAATTGCCTCTCTTAATAACGGTTAAAATAAAACATACTGACAACAAGGTGTATTTTTGTTTATTCATTAATATAATACCATTTACGCAAGTAAACCTTTTGAATATTTAACGCTAAACGTAAGATTAGATTAAATATTAAATTTAAATAGCATTAAATCTGCTTCAAATTTTTTTACAAATTTGTTAGCAAATACAATTTAAATAAGAAAGAGCCGTACCCTGAGGTGCGGCTCTTTCTTAGAGAATATGAAAAAAAGTTTTATGGTGTATTCTTAATCTTTGAGTTTATTATAATACCCGAATGTGATTAAAAAATGATAATTTAATGATTTTTGTATTTTTCAAAAATTAATTCGGCAATTTTCAGTCCGTCCGCCGCCGAACTCGTAATTCCTCCCGAATAGCCGCTACCTTCGCCGCAGGGGTATAAACCTTTCATCGAAACGCTTTGACAGTCCTCACCGCGCAAAATCCTTAACGGCGAAGAAAAACGAGTTTCCACGCCTGTCAAAACCGCGTCTGGATTAGCAAACCCGTTCAGTCTTCTGCCCATATCGGGGATTGCGGCTTTAAGAGCCTCTACGGTAATTTTAGGAAGAACGGCGTCAAGCGGAACGAAAGTCACGCCCGCCGCATAAGTGGGCTTTATGCTTTTAAATCCGTCGGAGACCCTGCCGCGCAAAAAATCGCCGCACAACTGCACGGGCGCCTTGTAGTTCTTGCCGCACAAATCGAATGCTCTGCGCTCGATTGCGCGTTGAAATTCCATTCCCGCAAACAGACTTTCGGAAGCAAAATCCTCTTGCTTCATCTGCACCATCAGCGCGGAATTGGAATTTTCACCGCTACGCGAATATAAGCTCATACCGTTTGTAACTACTCCGCCCTGCTCGCTTGACGATGGAATTACGACTCCGCCGGGACACATACAGAAAGTGAATACCGTTCTCTCGTGCGCACGCGAAACCAACTTATAATCGGCTGCGGGTAATTTTATATAATTTTTACCGTACTGGGCTAACCCTATCTCGGAAGTAAGATGTTCTATTCTTACTCCGAGCGCAAAGTCTCGCGGTTGCATTACCACTCCGCTTTTATCGAGTATTATGAAAGTGTCGCGTGCAGAATGCCCGACCGCAAGTACGGCACACTCAGCTTTAATCTCACTGCATTCACCCGTCCTTACGTTTTGAAGTAAAAGCGCTTTAAATCCGTCACCGCTTTTAACAAATCCGCAAAATTTTGTATTAAACAAATATTGTCCGCCGCACTCTTCAATATACGCGCGGATATTTTTCAAAACTTCATACAGCTTATCGCTTCCGATATGCGGTTTATTTAAATAGACGACTTCTTCTGGCGCGCCGAACCTTTTGAAAAGCTTTAAGACGTCGCGGTTAAGATTGTCGTGCGTTTGCGTGTTGAGTTTGCCGTCCGAAAACGTGCCCGCGCCGCCCTCGCCGAACTGAACGTTGGAATTTTCATCAAGCTTTCCGCTCTCAAAAAATTTTTCGGTCGATCGCTTCCTGTCCTCTACACGTTCGCCGCGCTCGATTATTATCGGTTTAAAACCGTGTTCGACAAGCCGAAGAGCGCAAAAAAGTCCTGCGGGTCCCGAACCGATTACAGGAACTGCAGGAGGATTTTTCAGTTTTTCGGGTTGAGCACATGGTAACTCTTCCTCGTCCGATACCCAAACCGAATAAACCCAGAAAATATTCGATTTATCGCGTGCGTCAAGCGACTTTTTGATAATTCCGAAACGCTTGAAACCGCGCATTTTTTTACGCGCCGCTTCAAGCAACATGTCCTCGCTTTCGCCTATCTTTAATTTTATGTTATCCAGCCGTATAGTCATAGTCTCTTTAAAATAGCATCCGCAACGTGCATACCGCTTGTAAACGCCCAGTGAAGATTATAACCGCCGCAGTCGCCGTCCACGTCCAACACCTCTCCGGCAAAAAATAGATTAGGTTTGAATTTGCTTTCAAGCTCGTCGGAAATATCGCTCATATTTATTCCGCCCTTTGTTACCTGCGCATAATCGAATCCGAGCGTACCCGTAACAGGCAAAATGAAATTCTTCAGTGTATGCACTATCGTTTTCTCATCGTCGGACGCCGCGCGCGCTATAATCGCCCTGCCTATCTGATTGTGAAGAGTGCCTGAAAGCAATTCGGAAGCGGAACAGCCGGACAATTTTCTTTCCCTGAGATTTTTTATAATTTTTTCGGAAGAAATTTCAGGCAAAAATTCCAAAGACAGCTCAGCATCTTCCCGTCCGGAAATCAACGGTGAAAGTGCAAAAACGGCATTACCCGAAACTCCGTAATCTGTAAACACAACGTCGCCGCGAGTTTTGCCGAACTTCTTATTTCCCGCATAAAGCGTAACCGCACAGTCGGCGCGTATGCCTTTAAGTGTCTTTATGTACTGCGTCTGTGTTTTCAGCTGCACGAGCGAAGGATACAGCGGCGTAAGCGCGTGCCCGAATT
This sequence comes from uncultured Christensenella sp., assembly GCA_910585705.1. Classification (GTDB taxonomy): domain Bacteria; phylum Bacillota; class Clostridia; order Christensenellales; family Borkfalkiaceae; genus Coproplasma. The sequence continues at coordinate 284,079 of CAJUER010000001.1, read as the reverse complement.
TTTCCACCAATCTATATGAAGATCCGTCGGTTTTGAACTGTTTTTGCGCCTTTCCTCCCACGCATAGTACTATGTATTCCGCCGAAATAGTGGTATTTGACGATAATTTAACGTTAAATTCTTCATCAATATCCGTAACCTTAGTCGAAAGTAAAATTTCGCACTTATCTTTCAATCTGCGAATAAAGCCGTCACAAAGCGCGGAAGCTTGTCTGCCGGAAGGATAAATGCGCCCCTTTTCGTCTGCGGTAAAAATACAGTCAAAAAGAAAGTTACAGGCATAGAACGGATCAGTACAAGCTATCTGCGAAACGAGTTTGGTATTGCCGCCATGAAAATGCTCGGCATTCAAATCGAGGTTGGAAACGTTGCCCTGCCCGTTGCCTGTTGCCGCAAGCTTTCTGCCGATTCTGTCACCAGCCTCTACTATACATATATTTAGTTTTTTTTCGCTGTTTATAAGCCACGCGGCGCAAGCCAAGCCGGATGCGCCGCCGCCGATTATCAGAACATCGTATTTCATCAATTCAATTTTATATCAATATGTAAACCGTGTCAACATTTCAAGCCGCATAATATTTCATTAAGTTTATCGAGGTGAAGCTTTTCGTCCGCCGCTATGCGCGAAATTATGTTTTTTACCCGCTCGTCTTTCAGCCTCGAAAGCATCTTCGAATACTGCGCTATCGCACGCCTTTCCGATATTATGTCGTCCTCGATCATATTCACGAGATTGCGCGAATAGGTCACATATTTTGCGGAATAAAAATTATAAGCAGTCGGCGGATTCTGACAATATAGGGGCTGCGCCCCAAGCGCCGTTATTGTTTTACCCAGAAGCTCGAGGTGAAGCATTTCCGCAATGGCTATGCTTTCCAAGTCAGCGGCATACTCCATATAGCCGTGTTTATCAAAATTGAAATAGTGATAAAAATATTGCAAAATAGCATTCAGCTCTCCAGTAGGGGAAGCATAGGCAGGCGAAATTACCGCCAACGAGTAAGCGTCGGGGCATAGCCCCTCAGTAGTAGGAAACTCTTCTTGCAGTGTCAAAGGTTTTGCCATTTCTCCGCGCTCCTTAACGCTTTTATATCATATGATAAAAGAGAAATTTGGGTACCTTATGCCACGCATAGTACTGCATAAAGTTAAATAAATATAAAAAAGCGGCAATTTTGCCGCTTTTCTCAGTGTTTTAATATATCTTTAAGAAATTGACCCGTATAGCTTTCTTTGCAGACGGCAACCTCTTCGGGTGTACCTACGGTTACAATAGTGCCGCCTTTGTCTCCACCTTCCGGCCCCAAATCTATTATCCAGTCGGAAGTTTTTATAACGTCGAGATTATGCTCAATAACAAGAACTGTGTTACCGTTACTGCGCAGGCGCGAAAGGATTTTAACGAGCTTATCCACGTCATAACTATGAAGTCCCGTCGTGGGTTCGTCGAGAATATAGAAGGTTTTACCTGTGCCGCGCTTTGAAAGCTCTGTGGCTAATTTTACCCTTTGTGCCTCTCCGCCTGAAAGCGTCGTCGCGCTTTGTCCAAGCTTTATATAACCCAGTCCAACGTCGCACAAAGTCGAAAGCTTATTATAAATAGCCGTAACCGGTTTAAAGAACTCGGTCGCCTCCTCGACGGTCATTTCAAGCACATCTGATATGCTTTTGCCCTTATACTTTACGTCGAGCGTTTCGCGGTTGTAACGCTTGCCGCCGCACACCTCGCAGGGAACGTAAATATCCGGCAGGAAATGCATTTCAATTTGAATTATTCCGTCACCCTTGCAATGCTCGCACCTGCCGCCTGCAACGTTAAATGAAAATCTTCCGCTCTTGTAACCTCTTTCCTTTGCGTCGGGAGTTGCCGCAAATAAATCGCGTATCATCGTAAACACGCCCGTGTAGGTTGCGGGATTACTTCTCGGCGTTCTGCCTATCGGCTGTTGGTCGATTGCTATAACTTTGTCAAAGTGTTCAAGCCCGTCGATTTGCGTGACATTGCCGAGTTGCTGGCGCGCGCCGTTAAGATTGTTCGCAAGGTAAGGATAAATAATTTCGTTGACCAAACTTGACTTGCCGCTGCCCGAAACCCCCGTGACGGAAGTTATGAGTCCGACAGGAATTTCCACCGATACGTCTTTCAGATTGTTTTGCTTACAGCCTTTAACCGCAAGCACCCTGCCGTCGGGCTTTGTGCGCTCTGCGGGAACTTCTATTTTTCTTTTACCCGAAAGGAAATCGCCCGTAATAGAGCGCGGTTCGTTCATAATGTCTTGCAAAGAGCCGCAGGCGACAACCTCGCCGCCGTGCACTCCCGCACGCGGACCTATATCAACTATATAATCCGCCGCACGCATTGTATCCTCGTCGTGCTCTACGACAATAAGCGTATTGCCCAAATCCCTCAGTCCAAGCAACGAATCAAGCAGCTTTTGATTGTCGCGCTGGTGCAGTCCTATACTCGGCTCGTCAAGTATATACAGAACCCCCGTGAGCGCGCTGCCTATCTGCGTTGCAAGGCGGATACGTTGACTTTCCCCGCCCGAAAGCGTTGCCGCGCTTCTCGATAAAGTGAGATAGCCGAGCCCGACGTTGCGCAAAAAATTAAGGCGGCTGTTGATTTCCTTTATAATGCTGTCCGCGATTAAATGGTCGGTTTTACTGAAAAAACCGAAGTCGGTAAACGAAGTCAAATCATCGACAGACATGTCGCAGACCTGCATAATATTTTTGCCGCCGACCGTAACGGCAAGCGCTTCCTTTTTCAGCCTTTTTCCGTTGCACGCGGGACATTCCGAAGTGCGCATATACCTTTCAATATCCCACTTTACACCGTCGGAAGAGGTTTGGTTATATCTGCGTTGAAGGTTGTTTGCAAAGCCCTCCCACGCCGTTTTATAACTTCCCGAAAATTTGAAAGCGTTGTAAGTCAAATCAATTTGCTCGCCGCCGTTACCGAACATAAGCATATCGTAAATCTCTTTAGGTAAATCCTTGACCGGAACGTCGAGCGAGAAGTTGTACACTTTGGAAAGCGAATTTAGATACATTTGGGTCATCGACGAAGAATCCAAATTCCAGCCGCTGATTTTTATCGCTCCATCGCGCAGTGTTTTGCTTTTATCGGGACAGATCAAATCCGGGTCGATAATTTGTTTAAAACCCAAACCCGAACATTCGGGACAAGCGCCCCAAGGCGTATTAAACGAGAACAAGCGGGGCTCAATTTCTTCGATTGAAATGCCGCATTCGGGGCAAGCATATTTTGAAGAGTACAGCTCTTCAACGCCGTCGCAGTCGATTATTACAAGCCCGTCGGCAAGATTTAACGCCGCCTCCAAACTGTCCGTCAGGCGCTTTAAAATTCCGTCCCTTAAAACGAGCCTGTCGATTATAACCGAAAGATTATGACGGATATTTTTCTCTAAACGGATTTCTTCCTGCAAATCGTAAACTATGCCGTCAGCCTTAACCCTGCCGTAACCGCTCTTTTTATAGCTTGCAAGCTCTTTTACGAATTCGCCCTTCTTTCCCCTTACAACGGGGGCTTCAATCATAATTTTACTGCCTTCGGGTTTTGCCGTAACTTTGTCCGCAATTTCGTCAACCGTCTGACGGCGTATTTCACGCCCGCATTTCGGACAGTGCGGAATCCCGACGCGCGCAAAAAGCAAACGGAAATAATCGTAAATTTCCGTAACGGTTCCCACCGTCGAGCGAGGGTTGTGAGAAGTGGTTTTCTGGTCAATGGATATTGCCGGCGAAAGTCCGTCAATAAGTTCGACGTCGGGCTTTTCCATTTGCCCCAAAAACTGCCTTGCATACGAAGATAGACTTTCGATATAACGCCTTTGCCCTTCCGCAAATATGGTATCGAACGCCAAAGTCGATTTACCGCTGCCGGAAAGCCCCGTAAATACGGTAAGCGTATTTCTGGGTATGTGCACGTTGATATTTTTTAAGTTGTTTTCCTTTGCACCTTTAATAAAAATTTCTTCTTTCATTGCTTTTTACTCTTCAACAGTTTCTTTTTAAGTTCGGAGATTGTATTACGGATTTCAATCGCCTTTTCGAAGTCGAGCTGGGCGGAAGCTATTTTCATAAGCGCTTTCAGCTTTTCAATCTCGTTGGGAATATCTTTGAGTTTAATTTCGTCCGCAGATGATTTTTTGCCTGTAATGCCTATCGTGTTTTTAACTTCTTTGATAATCGTTTTTGGAATTATGCCGTGTTCTTTATTATACGCCGACTGTATTTTGCGACGGCGGTCCGTTTCTTCCAACGCACGGCGCATACTGCCGGTAACCGCGTCGGCATACATAATAACCCGACCTTCCGCATTTCTCGCCGCTCTGCCTATTGTCTGCACAAGCGAGGTTTCACTTCTCAAAAATCCTTCCTTGTCCGCGTCGAGTATAGCAACCAACTTAACTTCGGGCAAATCCAATCCTTCACGTAAAAGATTAATTCCGCAAAGCACATCAAACTCGCCGCTTCGCAATCCGTTAATAATATCTATTCGCTCCAACGCGTCGATGTCGCTGTGCATGTAACGCACCTTCAAAGAATGTTCTTTGAGATAGTCCGTCAGACTTTCCGCCATACGTTTAGTCAATGTAGTTACAAGCACTCTGCCGCCGTCGGCGATTACCTTCTTTATTTCGCCCAATAAATCGTCAATCTGGCCTTTTGTGGGGCGCACGGAAACTTCGGGATCGATTAAGCCCGTAGGGCGGATAAGCTGTTCAACAATGTTACCAGCCTGCTCCATTTCGTAAGGAGCGGGCGTTGCCGATACGCAGATGAGCTGAGGCACGCGCTCGTCGAATTCTTCGAAAGTGAGTGGTCTGTTATCATAAGCCGATTTCAGACGGAAGCCGTAGCTTACAAGGTTGTCCTTACGCGAACGGTCGCCGTGATACATTGCACGGATTTGCGGAATAGTCATATGGCTTTCGTCTATAAACACAAGAAATCTGCCCGACGGAAAATAGTCCAAAAGCGTAAACGAAGGCTCGCCCGGCGTTCTACCGTCAAAGTAACGGCTGTAATTTTCCACGCCGCTGCAATAGCCTATTTCGCGCATCATTTCAAGGTCATAGGTCGTACGTTGCGAGAGCCGCTCGGCTTCGAGAAGCTTCCCCTCGTCGCGGAATGCTTTCACCTCATCTTGCATATCGCGTTCTATCATAGAAAGCGCGCCTTTCATTTTGTCTGAACCGACGGCATACTGGCTCGCCGGAAATATAAGCACATGCTTCAATTCGGAAATAATGTTGCCTGAAAGCGCGTCCTCTTCGCAAATTCGCTCTATTTCATCGCCGAAAAACTCAACACGGATAGCCACTTCCGAATTGCTCGCGGGAAAAATTTCAACGGTGTCGCCGCGAACGCGGAATGACGCGCGTTTAAAGTCAATATCCCGACGGGCATACTGAATTTCAACAAGCTTTCTCAAAAGCTCGTCGCGCTCCATTAAGTCGTTGGGGCGCAGCGAAATTGCAAGGCGGAAATATTCTTCCGGAGCGCCTAAACCGTAAATACAGCTCACGGAAGCAACGACTATCACATCCTCCCGCTCGCCGAGTGAGCTGGTTGCGGAGTTACGCAGTTTGTCGATTTCATCATTCAGGCTCATATCCTTTTCGATATAAGTATCGGTCGAGGGTATGTAGCTTTCGGGCTGGTAATAATCGTAATAGCTGACGAAGTACTCGACGCGGTTATTCGGGAAAAATTCTTTAAATTCGTTACAGAGCTGTGCGGCAAGCGTTTTATTGTGCGCGATAACGAGCGTAGGGCGGTTTACGTTTTTGATTACGTTCGCCATAGTGAAAGTTTTACCGCTACCTGTAACGCCGACGAGAACCTGAGTTCTCACGCCGTCGAGAACGCCCTCCGTAAGGCTTTGAATTGCCTGAGGTTGGTCGCCCGTAGGATTAAATTTTGAATGAAGCTCGAATTTCATCTATTTGAAATTATATCCTATTTTAATAATCTATACAACACAAGCCGACTTTTATTTCAAAAAATCAGTATAAAACATATGTTTTATTATAGCATTTTACATAAATTATGTCAATAGAATTTACAGAAAAAGCCGTCCTTTACTAGACGGCTTTAATATCTATTTCCTCAGGCACCGAAGGGAAATCAACCCAGAACGAAGAGCCTTTGCCAATTTCCGATTCCACCCCGAAATCGAAAGCGTGGTTCTCGAGAATTATTTTTACTATGCTAAGCCCTAAGCCCGTGCCTTTAACGGGACGTGAATGTTCTTCCTTGACCCTGTAATATCTGTTCCAGATTTCGGACAAATCTTCTTTCGCGATACCTTTGCCCGTGTCCTTAATCGTGAGTTTTATCCTGTCCTCCGTTAAACTCTTTTTCAGACTTATATATACGGTTTTGTCCGAACCCGTGTAATTGACCGCGTTGCCAAGAAGGTTATAAATTACCTGACCGATTTTTTCCTCGTCTGCGCGGGTGTAAAGGTTCGAGTCCACATCCACCATAAAACTATAATTCTGCGTTTCCTGCAAGTATTTAAATTTATTTATTATGCCGTATAAAAATTCAGTCAAATTAAAAACCTTGACCGTTACGGCGTCTATGTTTGAACTGACCTTAGAAACGTCGAGAACGTCGTTTACAAGCCCTGTAAGCCTGTCCGCTTCGTCTATGATTACCTGCAAATGCTGTTCGCGCTTTTCGGGATTATTGCCCGAAATTTCGCGTATCATCGAAGCATAGGCCTTTATCATTGTAAGCGGCGTCTTCAAATCGTGAGAAACGTTCGCAAGCAGTTCGCGCTGGAAATCTCCGCTCTTTTTCACTTCGTCGCGCACGGAATTTAGCGTATCCGAAAGCGCTGCAAGCTCTTCATACTCGGCGTTGGTAAAGTTCACGTTGAAGTTGCCTTTGGAAAAACGCACCGCCGTAGTTGAAAGCTCCTTAATACCGCCCGAAAGTTTTTGGGATATATTGTAGGAAATAATCCCCGCAATCAACAGAACGACAACGCCCACAATCAAGAAATACAGTAAAAGCATTCTCTCCGTGCCGTGCATTACTTTCATCGAATAGCTTGCAATGAGATAGTTTTCGCCGTTGTAGTCAACCGTAGTAACATAGTTCAAATTGTTGTTTTCCACGTAGATGACCGCTCCGCTGCTTGACGAACTTATCTTCTCTTTTAACCCTTCAAGCCCGCTCCAATTCCCTCCGGAATCTTCGTGCGGGAAAATTATGCCGCCGTCCGCATGCAAAACATAAACGTTTATGCCTTCCGTTCTGTAATCGCGGATAAGGCGAGCTATTTGCTCGTCGCTTGCCGTGTCTACGGACTGCGCAATTTCCTTCCCCGTGTACATAAGCCTTTCGCGCGCCTGATACTCGGTCGTATTGCTTACGATAATGAAACACGTAACCTCGACAAGCACAATCAAAATGAAAGCAAGCAGAAGAAAGTATCTTAAAAGCACTATGTTTATACTTTTTAAACTCTTAGGTTCAGACTTCAAATTTATATCCCATTCCCCTTAAAGTCACGATAAATTTTCTGTACTGTTTTAAATTCGAACGCAGCATTTTGATGTGCGTATCAACCGTTCTGTCGTCGCCGTAAAAATCAAATCCCCACACGTCCAAAAGCAACTTTTCGCGCGTAAGCGCAATGCCTTTATTTTTGACGAAATAGAACAGTATTTCGTATTCCTTCGGTGTGAGCTCGGCTTTTTCACCGTCAACGTAAACATTTCTGCCGACCATATCTATAGTCAGCCCCTCGTATGTTATTACGTCTTTATTATTCTCTTCACCCTTTCTGCGCTTTGTTACGGCGTTGATCCTCGCCATAACCTCCTTAGGCGAAAAAGGCTTTGTCACATAATCGTCCACGCCCATTTCAAAACCGAAAAGCTTATCATACTCCTCGCCGCGCGCAGAAAGCATAATTACGGGAACGTCCTTAATTTTCTTGATTTCCTTGACGGCTGAAAATCCGTCCAAACGGGGCATCATTACGTCCATCAGAATTATATCGAAGTCTTCGCCGCGACACATTTTTACGGCTTCCATACCGTCCGCCGCCTCATACGCCGTTCCGCCCTCGAATTCGACGTACTCTCTCAAAACGCCGCGAATTTTTTCTTCGTCGTCAACAATAAGTACTTTCATAAGTCTTCTCCTTTAATAATTATAAACCTGCGATGTTCCCGTAAATTAAACACTATATGAAAAATTTGTGAAATTTATCGACTGTATACAAATTTTACCATAAAAAAAGTTGCAAGTCAATTTACAAAAACATTGACACGGCTGTTCTGCGGTGATATAATAGCATTATAAACATATGTTTATAATGCTATTATATCGGGTTTGCATATGATCGACGAAGAAAAACTTGGGATTTTAGTTGAGGGCGCGAAGTACGACGTTTCCTGCTCCTCCTCAGGCTCGCGCAGGGCGAACGTAAAGGGCGGCATGGGCAACGGTTCCGGAAGCGGAATTTGCCACTCGTTTACCCCCGACGGACGGTGCATTTCGCTTCTTAAAATTCTAATGAGCAACGACTGTATTTACGACTGCGAATACTGCCCGAACAGGCGCAGTGCGGACGTACGGCGCGCGCGGCTTATTCCCGACGAAATCTGCGAGCTTGTGATTAATTTTTACAAGCGCAATTATATCGAAGGGCTGTTCCTATCCTCCGCCGTGTTCGACAATCCTGACAAAACTATGGAACTTTTGTACCAAACCGTTTTAAAATTGCGCAAAGTTTACAATTTCAACGGATATATCCATTTGAAAGGCATACCGCACGCCGACCCCGCAACGGTTATGAAGGCGGCGCGGCTTGCCGACAGAATGAGCTATAACATAGAATTGCCGAGCGAGCAATCGCTTAAACTGCTTGCGCCGCAAAAGACTAAGCAAAGCCTTCTTCTGCCCATGAAAGGGCTTAACGAGGCAATAGAATACGACAAACAAAACAAAGTAAAACACAGCAAGGTTCTGCCCGCAGGGCAGACGACGCAGATGATTATAGGCGCGTCACCCGAAAGCGACGGACAGATTTTGAAATTGACCGAAGCCCTGTACACCAATATGAGGCTACGCAGAGTATACTACTCCTCCTATGCCCCCGTTGTAAAAAGCAATAAACTGCCCTCCGTCGGCGCAGGGCTTTTAAGAGAACACCGACTGTATCAGGCAGACTGGCTTATCAGGTTTTACGGTTTTACCGTCAGCGAAATTTGTAACGAGAGTGAAAATCTTTCGCCCGACTATGACCCGAAGTGCGCTTGGGCGCTTAAAAATATGCACCTTTTTCCGATAGAAATAAACACCGCGCCGTTGGAAATGCTTTTGCGCGTGCCGGGTATAGGAGCAAAGAGCGCTTACAGAATTACGGAAGCAAGGAGATTTTGCGCGCTTAGTTTCGATAATCTTGCAAAAATGCGTATCGTACTGAAAAGAGCCAGACACTTTATAACCTGCAAAGGCAAATTCTACGGCTCGGACAGCTTTTCACAGGTTAAAACCTCGCTATTGATTGCGGGAGGCGTAAACGAACAGATTTCAATGTTTTCGGACAGCTCCACCGCCGTTTCCGCGCTTACGGGTGAAATATGAAAATTTTTATTACGGACGGAACGGCGACGGCTTTTTTTACTGCAGTATTTTACGCCTATAAAGAGAACAACTGCATAATAACCTCTGATAACAGTATTCAGCTTACATTCGACAGCGAAGTGATACGAATTACAGGCGATAAAGACAAGAACGAGCGCGTGCAAAACGCGATTTTAAAGTACGACGAATACGCCGTTGACGACGTCATTTTTGCTTTGCGAAGCGGTAGCACAAAAAAAGAGCAGATAGCTTTCGGATACCTGAAAGTACTGCTTGAAAAGAAATCGCCGATAAGCAAAATGCTCAGTATTCCGCAGGTTATCGACTTCAATGAAGCCATGCGCAAAATTACGGGCGAATCGCATATGTGTAAGGGGTTTTTAAGGTTTACGGAAACACACGAGGGGGTGCTTTACGCGCCTTACTCGCCGGACAACGATATAACCGACCTGCTTATGCCGCATTTTGCGAAGAGGTTTAACGGAGAAAAGTTTGTCATTCATGACGTTAAACGCAATATTGCAGGCATATACAACAGAGAAGAATGGATTACCTGCTATGCGGGCGAAGCGGAAATACGCCTTTCAGAGAGCGAAAACTTCTTTAAAAATCTTTGGAAAAAGTATTATAACTGCGTAAACATTGCCGAGCGTCCGCATATTAAACAAATGAAGGATTATATGCCGGTAAGATACTGGAAATTTATGCCCGAAAAAAACGGAAATTAAAAAGCAGACGACCGTCTGCTTTTTTTGTTTATTTAAGTTTTTTGAGTATTTTATCAAAAAAATCGGATAGATAATTATTTCCCAAATTCTCGATATTCCCGCTGTCGGCGGCTTTAGTAAGTTCGCTATCGATAGGCAGTTTTGCAACGTTGGGGATTCCGTATTCGAGCGCAAGCGCGTCCACCCCGCTTTCACCGAAAACAGACAGCTTTCTGCCGCAGTCGGGACACTTAATATAACTCATGTTTTCGACTATACCCAAAATAGGCACGTTCATCATCTGCGCCATATTTACGGCTTTCTGCACAATCATACCGACAAGGTCCTGCGGTGAAGTTACGATTACTATACCGTCTAACGGAATACTCTGGAATACCGTCAAGGGAACGTCGCCCGTGCCGGGCGGCATATCGATAAACATTATATCGACGCCCGTCCAGATAACGTCCGTCCAGAACTGTAAAACCGTGCCCGAAATAAGCGAGCCGCGCCAAACCACAGGCTCCGCCTCGTTTTCGAGAAGCACGTTCATGGATATTACCTGTATTCCCCCGTCCGTAAGCACCGGCAGTATACCGTTTTCTCCACCCTTCGCGTGTTCGGTCAAGCCGAACATACGCGGAATCGACGGACCTGTAATATCGGCGTCCATAACCGCGGTAACCTTGCCCTTATTCTGTGCCGCCGCCGCAAGAAGCGCGCAAGTCATTGATTTGCCGACTCCGCCCTTGCCGCTGACAACCGCAATTACTTTTTTTACATCGCTCAGCTCGTGAAGCGGTTTTTTTAAATTCTGCTTTCCGCGAGAAGCACAGTCTGCACCGCAGGAAGAACAGTCATGCGAACAATTTTCAGCCATTCGAAATCTCCTTTACTATTAAATACATTGTAAAATATCGACCGAAAATTGTCAACTTAAAACCTTTGATAAACGCTTGCCAAACTTAATCTTTTCTGCTAAAATAATTTTACTGTGCTAGGTGGGGAGTTAGCGGTGCCCTGTACCTGCAATCCGCTACAGCAGGACTGAATGTCTTTCCCGACGGAACAAGTGGAAGGCCGCGTCTTATAAGGGGTATTGATACCAAGGTCTTATGCAACCGAACGCTGCGAACCGTGTCAGGATAGGGATATAGCAGCACTAAACAGCTTCTTCGGTGTGCCATAAGGTAGCTTTGGAGTAGCTACCTGTAAGATTTACGCTTCGGCTTGTTTCGGCAAAAAAGACTGCACAGCTTTTTTGAAAATTTTCGCCCGACGGTAACAACCGTCGGGCGCTTTTCATTATTTTTTAAACATAATTTTTTCGCTTTTAAACATAAACCCGAGCAAAACCACAAACCCAGCCGTCAGAACAAGATTTGAAATTATCGCAAGCGCAACCCCCAAAGGCGAAGCGGTAAGCAGCATAATTTCCGTTATGGCTAATCCGCTACCTAAAAGAGGAATTGCGCAAAGCGCAACGTGCGGGTTCGTAAAGAACATGGAAACCACACCCAAAAGTATTATCACCATCATAATGGGGCCGATAAACGCGCCTGCCTCCTTTACGTTTTTGGAAAGCGTAGACAAAACCGAAAACGAGGATACAATTACAAGCGTTACGGAAATTATCAAGGCAAAAATCGCAAAATAATCACCGAAGCCATAAGGCATAGAAGTTAAGTTCAACCCCATTCCACCCACAAGTTTTGGCAACGACAATATTACGCCGATAAAGCTGGATAAGCCGCTGAGCATAGCGAAGCACGACAGACTTATTATTTTACCGAGTGCGATTTTCCATCGCTTAATCGGCGTTATCAGAATAGTCGCCATCGTACCGCGCTCTTTTTCACCCGCAATCGATTCGGGCACGAAAGATACGCACGCCGACGCTATAAGCGAAAACATAAGCATCGGCACAAGTCTGGAAAGAATTTTCGTGACCGTGTCGCTTTCGGTTGCAAGATCGTACTTAATCCCCTCCACGCTATTGACGGTGAACGAAGTTTTTTTGATTGCTTCAAGCGTTGCATTTATTACTGCGTAGCCTGCAACCGAATTATCGCGGGAGGAATTAAAATATAGATTAATATTCGGAACGATCTCGCCTATTTCGGTGTTTGACAAATCGAAATTTTCGGGAAATACTATCAAAACATCGAGCGCACCCTCTTCTACCTTGATTTTTGCCTGCTCTTCGTCAATCTGTTCGTCGCTGATGTTCAAAAGCGTTGAAAACGGCACGGAAAGCTCCGACGGTAAATTTATAATTACGGCGGAAGGCTTGTAATCCTCATCCGTTTTACCCATTTTATCCGTAACCGCGCCCATGAGAGAATAAAGCACAAAGATAAGAAGTCCCGGAATAAAAATCGCCAAAATCATTCTTTTGTCTTTAAAGAAACGGGAAAATTCTTTTTTTATAATGGTTAAAATACTTTTCATTTCGCTTCCCCCGCTACCCTTTCGTAAAGCTTGAAGAACGTTTCTTCGAGGTTATTCTCCTTTGTGAGGTTTTCAAGCGTATCAAGAGCAATAAGTTTGCCGTCAATTATAATGCCCACTCTGTCGCAAAGTTTTTCAACGAGGCTGAAAATGTGAGTGGAAAGAATTATCGTCTTTCCTGCGGCTTTGAGTTCGAGAAGAAAGTCCGTAACGACCTTCGCGGTCAATACGTCAAGTCCGTTTGTCGGTTCATCGAAAATTATAAATTCGGGGTCATGAACTATCGACATAACAAGCGAAACTTTCTGCTTCATACCCGTCGAAAGATTGCCGAATTTAACTTCCGCAAACTTATCTATACCGAATTTAGAAAAAAGCATAACGCGCCTTTGCTCGCACACGGTTTTATCCACTCCGTAAAGTTCGGAAAAGAAATTAAACAGATAATTGGGAGTAAAAAATTCTTCCTGCTTCAATTCGCTGGTTAAAAATCCTATTTTCTTTCGTACCTCGAACTCGTCGGAAATTACGCTTTTTCCGTCTATAAGCGCGTTTCCGCTATCGGGCTTTATAAGTGTGGCAAGCATTCTCAGCGTCGTCGTTTTGCCTGCGCCGTTAGGTCCCAAAAGCCCGAAAATTTCACCCCGAAAAGCCGTAAACGAAAGGTTGTCCACCGCAACTTTAACTTTCAGGTTCGTGCGTTCCAGCTTCTGCTGTTTGCGCGAAAGAGTGAAAGTTTTTCTGAGATTTTGTACATTCAATATTTCTTCCATAATATCTCCCGATATGATTCCTTATACATTATACCCCCCCCCCGACATAAATTGTCAATAAAATTTTATAACAATTTATAAAAATAAAGCGGCCTTTTTAAGCCGCTTTAACCGTCAGTTAAAATAAGTGAAATGAAGCACAAAGCAAACTATAGCCATACATACGAGGTATAAGCTGAACCATTTGTAATTTGCTTTTTTAATTACTTTAAGCATTACCTTGATTGCGAACAGACCCGCCACCGCCGAAACGAGGAAACCGAGCGCGACGCTCCAACCGAGCGTTGCACCGCCGTCCGTAAAAGACTGCTGAATTTCGCCCTTGTAAAGTCCCATTCCCAGCTCTATGATAAAGCTTCCAAGTATTACGGGAATACTCATCATAAACGAAAATTTGGCTACGTCTTCGCTTTTGCAACCGGCAAGCGTTCCAGCGCAAATTGTAGAACCGCTTCTCGAAATGCCGGGAAGCACTGCGAACGCCTGAGCAACGCCCATAGGTATAACCGTTCTGAAACAGAGCGGAAGCGTATTCTGCCTGCGCTTTACTACCATTTCCGTTACAAACAGCACGGTTGCCGTTACAAGGAAAAACACGGACAGTACAAGTCCCATATTCGAGCGTTTTAAAAGCACTTCGTCAAGATGCAGAATTTCGAACAAAAGTCCCGTAATTGCCGCAGGCACGGAAGCAAGCACAAGGAAACCGAAAGTTTTGAAGGGTTTTCTGAACAGTGCAATAATATCGCGCCAAAATACGACGCAAACCGCAACAAGCGTGCCTAAATGAAGGATTATCGTGAAAAACAGTGCAATATCTTGCTCGCTTATTCCGAAAACACCTTGAAAAAACGCTATATGTCCCGATGAAGACACGGGCAAAAATTCGGTTAATCCCTGAACAAATCCGAGAATTACTGCCTGCCAGATTTCCATTAATCACCTAAATCAAGTAAGTCCTGATACCTCTTCTGATATTTGACTACCGTTGCTTCCTTGTTGAACTCGCTGATTATTTTACTTCTACGCATAGAAGTTACGTTAGACAAATCATTACTCTTTATCCACTCGAAGAAAAGGTTTTCAAACGTACCTTCGGTAGAAATTCTCGACCAGTCGATAGTCTCGCCGTTGACGGCGCCGCCGTTCAAATCATATTTATAAGTTACATATATAAGGTGCCAGCCGTAATCGCCCGCGCAAACAGTGAACGCGCCTTCGCCTTCGGATACAGCCTTTTTAGCCGCATATTCGAATTCTTTGATATACGTTGTATCGTATGCCGAAACGGAATAGCCGACGTAGTTGGAAAGCACGCCCGTATCCGTAGTATAAGCAAACTGAAGCTCGTTTACAGCGCTCATCGCCTTATACTGGTTAGTCGCCGCGTTCATAAGGTCGTTCTTCTTGAAATCACTTCCGAAATCAACTTTACCCGAAGCATAGACGAATTTCGAATAGTCTATTTCCTCGTCGTCACCGTCTTTGAAGAAATCAAATGTGTCGTAGTAATTCGAATCGGTACTGTACGAAACACTGTTTGTAGTGCCCAGTACATAGTTAATATATGCCGAGAACTCTTCGAGCATACTATCGATAGTCAGCTTTTCGGGAATGAGCGTATAGCTTCCGTCCTTATTTTCGTACGCCTTGCCGTTATACGCGTATCTGCCGTCGTAAGCCTGAAGCTTTTTGTATCTTCCGCCTTCGCCGCTGTCGGTAAGGTTGTTTTCAAAGAACAGATAATTTCTCTCACCGCTCTTATAATAGTCGCCGTCGTACTTGCCGTCCTCGTATTTGGCGTCGAAAGCGTATTTTGTCGAACCGTTAAACCAAGCTGCGCGCTGGTCGGTCGTTTTAATATCTTTTAAAAGCTCGTTTCTGCCGATATAGTAAGCGTTCTTGTCGTCGTTAGCAGTCAAGACGCTGTTAAGCTGAGCAAGCTGGACGCTTTGTTTTGCATTGAAAGGCAAAAGGATATTGTAAACAAACCCGAACTCACCGTTCTTCGTTCCGTCGAACTTGTCGCTGTCGGTCGTTGAGGGACTGTACAAAACAAAAGAGCTTGACGACATACTGCCCATAGCGGTTTCGAACGCGGACGAAGTCACATAACTGTCTTTCTGGGAATTGAGAAGCTCGTCGTAAACGCTTTGAACGTACTTGTAGCCCTCTTCACCGTTTTTGAGGTTTTCTTCCTGCTCTTCCTCGTAAATTTTATAATACTTGTTTATTACGCGGGATTCGAGCTGATTAACGTATTCGTTCTGAATATATTGAAGCGACCAGATGTCGGTCAGATTTTCGTCGTCTTCTATAAGATAGTTCTGACGCAGATTATTTATAAAGCTGTTGTACGCCTTCGTGCGTGTAGCCCTCGTCGTTCCTTCGATAGCGTCGTCCTGATAAGTTCCGCTGTCCTTTAAAAGATACTTCTCATAGCCGGTATAAACGTTGTAGTTAAGCGTTTTGCCGTCCTCACGACGGGGATAATAATCATCCTGCTCGGTATCGAGATTTGTGGGAGTCGTCCTCGTATCCGAACCTTCATATTTATCGTCTTCTTCTATAATCGTCTTTTCGTAATTATCGATTGCGGTGTTCAACGAAGAAAAAAGCGAATACTTCGCAAGCTGAACTTCATTGCTTTCTTCTCCGCCCAAAAGATAGACGTATTTTTCCACGTCGTTTTTCTTCGCGTTGAATTCCTCAAGCGTTACCGAAGTGTCTTCGGCAAGAAGTTCAAGCGTGCAGTACTGCGTAAGCACCGCGTTGTCGATTAACGCGTCCATAAGCATATTGAACGTGTCCTTATAAGAAGTACCGTTCTGGATATAAGAGTAGCCGACGTTCAAAAAGTACGACACCAGCTCCCTTTTGACTATTTCCGTAGAGCTGATTGCCGCCTTGTATGCCGACAGATTTTCCGGAAGCTTGTCCGACTTGGAAATATCGACTGTCGCTATTACCTGCTCCATATCAAGGCGGTTATCCTTAGAAATAAGCGAACAACCCGCCAAAGTCGCCGTAAGCGTTATACATGAAGCCAATGCGACGGCTGCCGCAGTCTTTTTCTTCATAATGTTATCTCCTGCTAAGTATTGCGATAAAATACCAAATACAATTATATAATAATTGCGCGGTAATAGCAAACTTTTTTAATGAAATTTACGCAAAACTTATAGCAAATTTTAAAAATTTTGTCATTTCGAGCATTGTTTTGGAAGGATTGCGGTACGGTTCGAATATAATAAGCGGCGCCTTTGCCATTGAAAGTTTGACTCTGCCCGAGTATTTATCGAGCGCGGCTTTCAACCGCTCGTCTTTAAGAGTATTTATAGAAGGCAGTTCCATAGCTCCTTCCGTACCGTCTACGCTGATTTTCCTGACGTTGAATTTTGCCGCATATGATTTAAGTACGGCTATAATCAACAAGTTCAAAACCTCATCCGGCATAGGACCGTAGTTGTCTTCTATAGAAAGACATACGCGTTTATAATCTTCTACCGTGCGTATTTCCGCAATCTGTTTATAGCAATCCATTCTGCCTGCGTTCGACTCAACGTACGATTCGGGTATATACGCCGTCGCCTTTATATCGAGCTCCGCCGCGAACTGGCTTTCGCCCGTCAGTTCTTCTTTTAACAGCTTGGAATATAACTCATATCCGACTTTGTCCATATGACCGTGCTGTTCCGCGCCAAGCACGTTGCCCGCGCCGCGAATTTCCAAATCACGCATTGCGACCTTAAAGCCCGAGCCGAGCTCGGTAAACTGCATAATAGCTTTAAGCCGTTCCGCCGCGTCTGAGGTCAATATTTTGTCGGGCTTGAAAGTAAAGTAAGCTTGCGCAAGGCGCGAACCGCGTCCCACTCTTCCGCGAAGCTGATAAAGCTGTGAAATACCGAGCCTGTCTGCGTCAATAACTATTATGGTGTTTGCGTTCGGAAGGTCTATCCCGTTTTCAATAATCGTAGTGGTTACGAGAATGTTTTTATCGCCGCGATAGAAAGAGAAAACGCTGTTTTCAAGCATATCCCTGTCCATTCTGCCGTGCGCGTAACACACTCTGCCTTCGGGCACTATCTCCGAAATTTTACCCGCAAAAGAAGATATTGTTTCCACCCTGTTATAGAGTATGAAAACCTGTCCTCCGCGCGAAAGCTCCCTTATGCACGCGTCGCGAATAAGAGTTTCGGTTTCTTCAACGACGTAAGTTTGCACCGGCAAACGTTTTTGCGGCGGAGTGTTAATAGTGCTTATATCCCTTATCCCCGCAAGCGACATATGAAGAGTGCGCGGAATGGGCGTTGCCGTCATAGTCAGACAGTCCACGTCGGATTTTACGTTTTTTATTTTTTCCTTGTGCTCGACGCCGAAACGCTGCTCCTCATCAAGAACAAGCAGCCCCAGATCGTAAAATTTTACGTCGTCGGAAAGCAACCTATGCGTGCCGATAATAAAGTCGATATCGCCATTTGCAAGCCTTTTCAAAGTTTCCTGCTGCTGTTTCGGCGTTTTGAAACGGTTGAGTTTTTCAACCTTTACACCGAAATCGTTGAACCTTTGCAAGGCTGTATTGAAGTGCTGTTCGGAAAGAACCGTTCCGGGACACATTAATGCGGCTTGCTTGCCTCCGAGAATACACAGATAAACGGCGCGCAAGGCGACTTCGGTTTTGCCGAAACCCACGTCGCCGCACAAAAGTCTGTCCATAACTTTTTCCGAACACATATCGGCCTTTATTTCTTCTATCGATGAAAGCTGGTCAGGCGTTTCGTCATACGAAAACGCTTCTTCGAATTCCTGCATCATCACGGCGTTTTCTGGGAAGCGGAAGCCGCGTTTTTCGCCGCGCTCGGCATAAAGTTTTTTAAGGTCGAAAGCAAGCTCGCGGATAGAGCGCTTTACCCTTTCCTTTACCCTGTCGAACTCCGCCCCGCCTATTTTTGAAAGCGAAGGACTGCCTTCGCCTACATATTTGGAAAGCACGTCCATCTGCTCGACAGGAACGTACAGAACATCGCCGCCGCGATATTCGATTGAAATGTATTCCTTGATTCCGTCGGTGGTTTCTATTTTTTTTGTGCCCGTAATTCTGCCGATACCGTGCTTTTCGTGAACGGCGTAATCGCCTATTTCGGGCGCGGTAAACATATCTCCCCTGCGGCGGCGTATGCGCTTTGTAACCGCCTTAGTGTACAAATCGCTGCTACCAATAATTACGAGTTTGCTTTCGTGTATTATAAGCCCGTGAGCAAGCTCCTCTGAAGTAAGCGCGACGCCGTGCAATGCTTCGAGCCTGTCGGGCACAGGATATACGGGAAGATACTCGTCGGAAAGGATTTCCGAAAGCCTTTCGGTGCGTTGCAATCCGCCCGTGAATATCAGAATTCTGTAACCGTTTGAAAGCCAGTTTTTTACGTCCGTTACAAGCTGAGTTACCGCGTTAAGGTAAGACGGCGCAGGCGAAGAATTTAAATTATAAGTTTTAAGCGGACGGAAAAACTGCGTACTTGACGCAAAAGTCTGCAACGCCGCGCAACGGTAACCATTAAAACCGTTGTACAGCGTTTCGGGCGATATTATCTGGTTTGAACCGAACGCAAACGCTTCGCCTCCCTTTTTAAGCTCGCGCACGCGCTCTGTATGCTCGCCGTAAAGCCCGGTCACAGCGTCGTTAATAAGCTTGCACTCGTCGAAAATTATCTGCGTGTCTTTGGGCAGTATTTCGAATATCGTGCGTGAACAGTTCAAAAGCGGCATAACGAAGGACACGCCTGCAAACGGCGCACCGCCTTCCATCTTGGCAAAAAGCTCCTCCGCGATTGCTTTCGCCCTGCGGAACGCGGCGCTGTCCGCACAGCTTTTAAGGCATTTAGCAACTTCCTCTTTCACATGTGCCGTATCTGCGGCGTCATAATATGCGTCCGTAGCGGAAATCACGCAAACGCTTTCCACTGTTTCCATACGTTCGCCGCTTACAGAGTCGTACGGACGTATTCTTTCGACCGTGTCCCCGAAAAAGTCGATACGCATGGGATTATCGCAGTTTATCGGAAAAACGTCTAAAATATCGCCGCGAACGGCAAACGTGCCTTTGCTTTCGACGGTGTATTCGCGCGTATAACCCATACTTACAAGCCGTTGAGGAACGGACGCATATTCGCAGTCGCTTCCCGCTTTGAAAGTTATGCTTTGTATCTGCGCGGGAAAGAGTTGCATAACAGCTTCTATATCGGCAACTACAACGTCCGAACCGTTTAGCATTGCGTGTATAGCGGTAAGTCGTTTATACAGCGCGTCTTTTGAAAGCGCGTCCTTATATAAAATAACCTCGTCCTTCGCGCATAGCTGAACACATCTTCTTCCGGACAGAGCGGAAACAGACGCGAAAGCCTTGCCCGCCGAAACCGCGTCCGCCGTAATATACAGAATTTTGCCCTGTACAAGAGAAGCGAGCAGATATTTATGCGCTTCGGAAACGCCGAAAACCGCCGTCGGCGTGCCGAGGCGGATATCTTCTTCGACGGCAGGATAGCCGCCGCCTATGTTGCGGTAAGTAAAAAAGTTTTCTTTCAAAGTTTATTACCGTAGTTTTATACAACGATTAACCGTTGTATCTTGTCATTACCTTTTCAACGCTTTCGCCGCGCGAAAGTGAAATTGCCGCCTCCGCCGCTCTTCCGCAAGCGGAAACAAACAGCTCGTAATCCTCTTTTTTAACTTCCGATAAAACGTAGTTTATTATAGGGATATTAACTTCCGCGTCGCGTATTCCCACGCGTATCCTGACAAAAGCAGACGTGCCCGTTTCGGCAATAACCGAACGCATACCGTTATGCGTGCCGGCGCTTCCGGAAGGCCGTATTCTTACGGAGCCCTTAGGCATATCGTAATCGTCATAAATAATAATAAGATCGTCTGCGGACGCCCGATACTTTGCAAGCAGTTGCTTGACCGCCCTGCCGCTGTTGTTCATATACGTTACGGGGCGCGCGATAATTATCTTTTCTCCGTCGAGGTTGGCTTCGGCAACATATGCCTCGCACTCCTTCTTTTTGAATTTTACGCCCAGCTTTGCGGCAACGTCGCCGACGGCGATGTAACCCATATTGTGAAAGGTCTTTAAATACTTTTCTTCGGGATTGCCCAAACCTACAATAATTTTCATATCACACTTTTTAAATTAAACGCCACAGCTTGCTGTGGCGGATTTTATCAGTCGTAGATTTTCGACATAGGTTTGTCGAGATATACGTTTTCGATTGCCGAAGCGAAGATCGGCGCCGTAGAAATCATCTTGAAAATCGGCAGCATCTTCTCCTTAGGTATATTAATGGTGTCGAGCATTGCAAGCTCGGTTATGGGAGACTCGGCAAGTCTTTCGATAGCCGGTCCGGAAAGAACGCCGTGAGAACAGCATGCGTAAATTTCCTTTGCGCCCGCTTCCTTCAAAGCTTTTGCGCCCTGAACTATCGTTCCTGCGGTGTCTATCATATCGTCGATCATAAGACAGTTTTTACCCTTGACGTCGCCTATGATATTCATAACTTCCATTACATTGGCTTTGGGACGGCGCTTGTCGATGATTGCCATTTTCGCGTCCATTCGTGCGGCAACCTTTCTCGCCCTCGCAACAGAACCGATGTCGGGCGATACCACGACGAAGTTATCGTCTACTTTGGGTTTAAAGTGATTGTAAAGAGTCGGACCGCCGACAAGGTTGTCCAAAGGAATATCGAAAAAGCCCTGAATTTGGAGACAGTGTAAATCCATAGTGAGAACTCTGTCAGCGCCTGCGGACGTGATTAAGTTGGCAACGAGCTTAGCCGTTATAGGCTCACGCGAGCGGGCTTTTCTGTCCTGACGGGCATAACCGAAATAAGGCATTACGGCGGTAATTCTTCCCGCGCTTGCACGCTTCGCCGCGTCTATCATTATAAGCAGCTCCATAAGATTGGCATTTACGGGATAACTTGTAGACTGAATTAAAAACACGTCTTTACCGCGAATCGATTCGTCGAAGCGGACGTAAATTTCACCGTCGGAAAAGTGGGTTACTTCCATTAATCCGAGTGAAGTGTCCAGCTTTGCGGCTATAGCTTCCGCAAGCGGTCTGTTCGAGTTACCTGTAAAAATTTTGATTTCATTGCCGTGATTAATCATTTGGGTTTTAATATCCTCCGATTTAACTTTGGTATAATAAAAGAGAGATTATCCTCACTCAATTATTTTCACAATAAAAATAAACTGCTTAACTATTGTATTATGAACGCAACTTAAAAGTCAACTTAATTGACCGACAAAATTCAATAGTTTTCCCTCTTCGATTTTTCGCGTACGGTAGAAAAAAACGACGATAATATTTCGGCGCACTCCTTTTCCATAACGCCGCCCTCGACCTCTATTTTATGGTTAACAAGGTTCGATTCCGCAAGCTGAGTCGTCATGGAACGCCCTTTGCCCTCATATGCGCCGAAGTAAACTTTTTTGATACGCGAATTCAGCATTGCTCCCATACACATAGGGCACGGCTCGAGCGTAACGTATATTTCACATTCCGGTATGCGCCAGCTATGCAGTTTTTTACACGCCTTTTCGATAGCCTCTATTTCCGCGTGAGCTGTGGCAATCTGCCTTTTCGTGCGGCGGTTATGTCCGCGCGAAATTATTTTACCGTCGCACACGACCACCGCCCCGATGGGAACTTCACCCTCTTCGAAAGCTTTATGCGCGCATTTAAGCGCCGCTTGCATAAATTTATTTTCCATATTTTTCCGTAAATATTTTTAATGCCTTAAAGCATTTTTTAACGTGTCTCAACTTTTTAATAGGATGAAGCAGGCTGTCCGAGCCGCACTCGATAGTATAGGCAGGTATATGCAATTTTTTTATGCACCAATCTTTATATCCGCCTGCCGACCCGTAAATTAATTTTGCCTTATATCCCGTTGCCTGTTCAAGAATTTCCGCGCCGCGACTGTCGCCTCTGCCGTCAAACTGCCAGTAAATTTCTTCGCCTTTGGTGTGGAAGCTAAGCGTAACGTACGGGCGCACTTTAAGCGTAAAATCACGCAAGGCTATGGTTTCCGTTTCCGAAAACGGAAAGTCGCCTATGCAGTTTTCGCTACCGCGATTTTTGGTGTTCAACCTTCCTGCGCCCCAGTCGGCGTCAAAATTACAATTCAAATCCACGCCGCGAGCGTTGGCTTTCCACATCGGACAGGAATTGCAGCTTATTTCCGCACCGTCGGGATTCATAAGCGGTATAATCCAGCCGCCGCCTTTCTTTATACCTATATCTATATGAGTAAGCGCAAGCTTTGCCGTTATCCACTCCCTGCCGTGAATAGCGTAAGCGGAAATGAACTGCCTTCCGCAGTCTTCACCGATATGGAAAGCAAAGATTTCCCTGCCGCGAAACGAATAGCCTATAACGCATTTTTTGCCTGTGTAACTTTTGTAAAAACTTTTAACTTCTTCGAATATCACACAATAACATATGCGTGGTTTTATTTGTGATATTCGCCGCCGCCATTAATCATAAAAGCGCGGTAAAGCTGTTCAAGCAGAATTATGCGCATAAGTTGATGCGGAAAAGTCATATCAGAAAAAGACAGATTTAAATTTGACTGCGTTTTGACAGATTGCGATAATCCGTAAGACGAGCCTATTATAAAAGTAAATTCTTCGCCCCTGTCGCAGAAGCCTTTGACTTCGGCGGCGAGTTGTTCGCTGGAATATTTTTTGCCTTCGATGCAAAGCGCTATTATTTTGCCCTTTGTCGCGTGCAGAATATTTACGGCTTCCTCGTCGAGATTTCTGCCTTCCGCTATTTCTTTAATTTCCACCTTCGCAAAGCGCGAAAGGCGTTTTAAATACTCGTTGACTGCCGCACGGTAAAATTCTTCTTTGATTTTCCCGACGCACACTATATTTATTTTCTGCATCAGCTCACCCCGAAAAGCGATAAAATCCAGGTAAGCCCCAAGACGGCGATACCGACCGAAGCAAACATAAAGAATTTTTTAACACCGCCTTTTTCGCATTTAATCAAGGGCTTTTTATCGAGGAAAAGCCAGATTAGACCGCCTATCAGCGAAAGTGCGCCGACGACAATAAGAATTATATTCACCGTATTGGAAATATTAAGATTCCCCGATTCGTTAAAAAGATTGCACGCGGCAAACACAAGAATTATTCCGTTATTGATAAAATGCATTATAACCGAAGGCAGAATGCTTCCCGAACGCACCGCAAGCAAAGCAAACACACAGCCTGCGACAAACTGATAAACCGTCTGTTCGGGCGAAGCGTGAAAAAGCGAAAAGCAAAATCCGACGACAAGCACCGTGCGGACGGTACCCATATTCCTCTCACAGCAGTTCAAAAGCACGCCGCGAAACAGAGCCTCCTCTAAAACGGCGGGCAATACTGCGATTACCAGAAATGCGGGAATAATACGCCAGCCGTCAAGGTTGGGAAAATAGCTTTCCGCTCCTCTCGGTTTATAGCCGAATAATTTAAAAAACTCCACAACCGCACTGTCAAGCCAGCTTAACGAAAACAGCAAACCGAAAATAAGCAGTACGGCAATAACGTAATACTTTGATCCGCACTTTACGGGAAAAACGTATTTAGGGTGAATTTTTCTCACTTTAAGAACCGCAGAAATACACGCGGTAATTGCAACGGGCGCGCAAAGATAATTCAAATATAAAAATAAATCGCTGTGTTCGTCAACCTTGCAAACCGCAGTTAGAAAGATGGTTAGCAAGGCGCCAAACAGCATAACGGCAAAATAAATTATTACCGCCGCGCTGAACGTGAGTCCGCCCGTAGTCGAATTCAAGTTTGGCGAAATATCGCGCAGGGATTGTTCTTCTTTTTCCATAGACAAGATTATACATTAATTCGCAAGTAATGTAAACGAAATATTTTACATTCGGGTAAAAATGTTATAAAATTGAATTATGCGTAAGATAAACACGAAAACACTTGAAGATACCGTTTACAAAATGGCCTTACACGCGGGGGTAAACTTAACCTCATCCTGTATGCGGGCACTGGGCGAGGCTTACGAAGCCGAAACAAACTCCGCCGCCAAATTTGCATTGAAGACAATTTGCAAAAACGCGGAAATAGCGAACGCAAAACAGATGCCCGTCTGTCAGGATACAGGCATGGCTGTGGTTATGCTCGAAATAGGTCAGGACGTTTTTTTAGAAGGCAAGCCGTTGCACACCGCAATAAACGACGGCGTGCGCCGCGCGTATAAAGACGGATATTTCAGAAAATCGGTATGCGACCCCATAACGCGCGTGAACACGGCGGACAATACCCCCGCCACAATACATACGGAAATTTGCAACGGCGATAAAATAAAAATAACTTATCTTCCCAAAGGGTTCGGAAGCGAAAATATGTCGCGGCTGTATATGCTCAAACCCGCGCAGGGCGTCGACGGAATTATAAACTCCGTAGTGGAAACGGTTAAACTTGCAGGCTCGCGCCCCTGCCCTCCCGTTTATGTCGGCGTGGGCATAGGCGGAAGCTTCGACACATGCGCATATCTTGCTAAGAAAGCAATAACGCGGGATATAGGCACGCACAGCGAACGCGCAGATATTGCCGAAATTGAGAAAACCGCGCTTGAAAAAATTAACGCGTTGAATATAGGCTGTCAGGGTTTTCACGGCAAAGTTACCGCTTTGGGCGTAAGCTGCGAATGGGCGCCCACTCACATAGCGGGCTTACCCGTTGCCGTGAATATTCAGTGCCACTGCGTAAGATGCGAAAAGGAGATTATATGAAAAGCGTCACCCTGCCTTTAAGCAAACAAGACGTATCGGAATTAAAAGCCGGCGACAGCGTGCTTATTTCCGGAACGATTATGACGGCGCGCGACTGTGCGCATAAAAGAATAATCGAACTGTTGGACAACAAAAAAGAACTGCCTTTTAAATTAAAGGACGCGGTTATTTATTATGCAGGTCCTTGCCCCGCAAAGCCCGGATTTGCTTCCGGAAGCTGCGGACCGACAACCTCCGCGAGAATGGACTCCTTTGCTCCTCGCCTTCTCGACTGCGGACTGGGCGCAATAATAGGCAAGGGCGAAATGTCGCAAGCCGTGCGCGAAGCGATAGTTAAAAATAAAGCCGTTTATTTTGCCGCAATAGGCGGAGCGGGCGCGCTTTATGCTGACGCAATAATATCCAACAAGTGTATAGCTTTCGACGACCTGCTGTCGGAAGCGATTTACAAGCTTGAGGTAAAAAACTTCCCCGCAGTTGTCGCATACGACTGCTACGGCGGTAGCATATATTGAAAACGGTTTAAAATCAGTTGACATTATTTTATCAGCTTATTATAATTTAAGAAACAAATTCAAAGGCGTTGACCGAGACAGACGGCTTTAAACAATCCTTTTCAGAGAGAAAAACCCGAAAACGGCTGAAAGGTTTTTCATTGGATTTAAGCGCGTTATTCACTCGCGAGCCGAACGTGCAAAAAAGAAATTAAGTAGTGCGTTCCGTCCTTTCCGCGTTATGGAATAAGCAAGGCGGCTTTATGCCGTGAAATCAGGTGGTACCGCGATAACTTCGCCCTGTGTTTACAGGGCGTTTTTTATTTATAAAATTTATTTTTCAGGTGATTATATGAACGTACAGGAAAAAATCAAAAAAATCGAGGAGCAAATCGAAGCTGCGGTAGCCGACGTTAAATCGAGCAAAACGCTGCTGGATTTAAAACTGCGCTTTCTCGGTAAAACGGGTGAAATTTCCGCGCTGTTGAAGAATATGCGCGACATTCCGCCCGAACAGCGCCCCCAGATGGGTAAACTTTTAAACGCTTTGCGGCAATGGACGGAAGAAAAGTTCGACAAGCTCGAAAGCGGATTAAAGCAACTTGAACTTAAAGCAAGATACTCGCAGGAAAAAATAGACGTTACAATGCCCGCAAACATAACCGAAGACGGCGCGTATCACCCCAACACGCTCATACGCAACGAGCTTATTTCCATATTCTCAGGTATGGGGTTTGAAATTTTCGAAGGTCCGGAAATTGAAAACGATTACTACAATTTTACTGCGCTGAACACTCCGAAAGACCACCCCGCGCGCGACATGCAGGATACTTTCTATCTTGCGGAAGATTTGCTTCTGCGCACGCAGACCTCCGCAGGACAGATAAGGGTTATGGAGAAAAAACAGCCGCCCATCAAAATACTTTCTCCGGGAAAGGTTTACAGAAGCGACGACGACGCTACTCACTCACCCATGTTCTCGCAGATGGAAGGACTTGTCGTGGATAAGGGCATTACGCTTTGCGACCTTAAAGGCATGCTCGACGAATTTGCGAGAAAGATTTTCGGCGGAGCGGTTAAAACTCGTCTGCGCCCCTCCTACTTCCCCTTTACCGAGCCTTCCGTAGAGGTTGACGTAAGCTGCTTCGAATGCGGCGGCAATGGTTGCAGACTGTGCAAAGGCACGGGCTGGATAGAGGTTCTCGGCGCGGGCATGGTGAACAGGCACGTTCTCGAAGGTTGCGGAATAGACGCCGACGAATACACGGGATTTGCATTCGGCATGGGCATAGAGAGAATTGCAATGCTTAAATACGGCATAAACAATATGAAGCTCCTCTTCGAAGGAGATACGAGATTCCTCAAACAGTTCAAGGATTAAGGAGAAAGAAAAAAAATGAAAGCACCTTTAAGTTGGCTTAAAGATTACGTTGATATAGACGTTTCCGCAGAGGAACTGCAAAAAAAGCTGTTTGACTGCGGCTTCGAGGTTGAAGAGCTTATTGAAATCGGTAAAGATATTTCCGGCGTAGTTGTCGGCGAAGTTACAGAATGTACTCCCGTTGAAGGAACGCACCTATCCGTCTGCAAAGTTGACTGCGGCGATAAAGGAACATTTCAGATTTGTTGCGGCGCAGATAACGTTAAAAAGGGAATCAAAGCTCCGTGCGCTTTAGTTGGCGCAACCGTTTACGCGACCGCAAAGGATCACGTTACGGTTGAAGGCGTTATGACGATAAAAAAAGGCAAACTGCGCGGAATTGAATCCGACGGTATGCTTTGCTCGGGCGCGGAACTGGGCGTGAACGGCGATATGTTCGAAGGCGGCGATTACTGCGGTCTGCTTATCCTTCCGCCCGAAAGCAAAAACGGCGCGGACGTGAAGCCCCTGCTTGGACTTGACGATTATATTTTCGATATTTCGATTACGGCGAACAGACCGGACTGTCAAAGCGTTTTCGGCATTGCCCGCGAGGTTGCCGCCGCACTGGACAAGCCCGTCAAAGAGCCTGATTTCGGTTACAAGACGGTTGCGGAAAAAAGCGTAAAAATTTCAGTAAACGATCTTGCACCCGAGTTGTGTCCGAGATATATTGCGCATTATGTAAAAGACGTAAAAATAGCCCCCTCTCCTTATTGGATAAAGAAAAGGCTGGCGATTTGCGGACTGCGTTCGATAAACAATATAGTCGACATTACGAACTTCGTGCTTCTTGAAATGGGACAGCCTATGCACGCGTTCGATTTGAAGACGCTTGCAGGCGCGGAAATAAACGTGCGCAAAGCCGTGAAAGACGAAAAAATAAAAACGCTTGACGGAAACGAATTTAAACTGAGCGCAGATAATTTACTTATTTGCGACAGCCAAAGACCCGTAGCGATTGCCGGCGTAATGGGCGGATACGACAGCGAAATCAAGCCCGACACCACAGAAGTGCTTTTCGAGGCGGCGAAGTTTGCGCGCGACAGCGTGAGAAAAACTGCGCGCGCACTCGGTCAGCACACGGATTCTTCCGCACTGTTCGAAAAGGGCATAAACGAATACACTACCGAAAAGGCTATGTGCCGCGCGCTCAACCTTATAACGAAGCTCGAATGCGGCACGGTTACCGATTTGCATACGGACGTAAAAACGCAGTATTCAAACCTTACTGAAAAGAAAATGTGCGTAAGCATTGACAAAATAAACTCGCTTTTGGGTATTTGCGTACCGACCGAAAGAATGGTAAGGATTTTGAAAAACATTAACTTCGGCGTAAAGGTAAACGGTGACGAAATGCAAATTACTGTTCCGCGCTACCGCGAAGATATAGACGGTTATCCCGACATTGCCGAAGAAATTATCAGGTTCTACGGTTACGACAATATAAAAGGCACCTTCCTGCCCTCCGCTTCCATTACCAACGGCGGCTTCAACGATGAACAGAAAGCCGAGAATAAATTGAAGCGCACGCTTGTGGGAAAAGGTATGTACGAAATATCCACCTACTCCTTCTATTCGCAAAAAGACTTGGATATGCTCCACTTCGCAAGCGACGCGGCGGAAAGAAAAGCGATAAGAATACTTAACCCCATAAGCGAAGATTTGTCTATTATGCGCACGACGCTTGCGCCCTCTATGGTCAACGTTATTGTAAGAAATTTAAGGCGCGGAAATATGAAAGGCAGACTTTTCGAGCTTGCGAAAATTTATTTATCGGAACAGCTTCCTTTAAAAAATTCCCCCGAAGAAAGACAAACGCTTGCACTCGGCGTATGGGGCGGTTACGGATTTTTTGATTTGAAAGGACTCTGCGAAAGCGTGGCTTCATCGCTTAACACCTCGTTCGAATACGAGCCTTACGAAAAGCCTTTCCTTCATCCGGGAATGACCGCAAAAATTACCTGCGACGGACAGTATATCGGATATCTTGGAGTTATAGCGCCGACGGTTGCAAGCGAACTTGCGCTTGACAAAGTTGTAGCCGTTGCCGAAATAGATTACGAAGAGCTTAAAAAACACGAAAAAGCGTTCAAGTATAATCCCATTTCAAAGTTTGCGGAAATCACGCGCGATTTGGCTTTGGTTTGCGACAGTACGGTTACATGCGGTGAAATAACAAAGGAAATTTATTCCGCCTGCAAATATGTGACTTGCGTCAAACTGTTTGACGTTTACGTCGGCGCACAGGTCGGCGAAAATAAAAAGAGCATGGCTTTCAACGTAACTTTCACACCAAAAGACGAACCCATCGAAGAAAAAATCGACGGATTCGTAAAAAAGATTTTAAGCAATCTGAAATATAAGCTTAACATCGATTTGAGATAAGCTAATTTTTACTATTTTTTTGGCACAAGCGCATTGTTCGAGCCTGCAAGAGAGGCTTGAAGATATGTATCGGGAATTTTGCCCGATATGACGCTTTCGCAGATAAGCACCTCAATTGTGGACGCAAGATTGGTGCTTTTAGACGGAAGAATAATGGAAATATCGGAAACTATTTCAAGGTACAACGAGTGTTTTGTCTGATTGATTCCTGCGTCAACGAACTTTGAAACAAAGCGACATTCAACGTTGCTTATGGGAATAATTTTTATGTTTATTTTCTGACCGAAACCGGCAAGCGCCTCTATTCCCGTAAGCGCGCCTATCGGAACCATTATTCCCTCCGCGCTCATTTTATTCAGGTTCTCCTGCGAAAAATACGCGGTATCCCTTGCTATTCTGTTAATTTTAAGCGAGTCGGTTGTGATCGTAGAAACGTTTCCGTCACCGTCTCGCTCTATTTTTATCAAATCCTCATAGCGCAAAGCGTCGTTCAAAGTGTAATAAATCGCGTCGTTTACCGCAACCGTCGTAATAGAACGTATCGTTGCTTCGCTTATGGAAATGAGCACACGCGTTACATTGCGCTGAAAATATATAAGCGTTGCAACAATAAACAGACATATGAACACCAGTAGTATTTTGAACCGCTTGAATTTTGCGTTTTTCTTCGCCATACAATATTGTATGTCAGTTGGGCTTGGTTCTTGATTTAAAAATTAAAGCCATTATAAACGAAAATACCACAGCGGCGGTTACGCCTGCGCTTGCGGCGGCAAGCGAGCCCGTTATTGCTCCGAAAAATCCTTTTTCCGCTCCCTTCATCGCTCCGTTAGCGAGCAGATAGCCGAAACCCGAAATGGGAACGGTTGCGCCTGCGCCCGCAAACTCTACAAGAGGTTGGTACACGCCTATCGCAGTTAGCACAACCCCAGAAAGCATAAAATAGACGAGAATTTTCCCTGCGGTCAAATTTGTAAAATTAATTATTATCTGCGCAATAAGGCAGATCGCTCCGCCAACGGCAAACGCCTTTAAATAAGCAAGCAGAATAAATAAAATTTCCTGTCCCATAGCTTTATAACTCCAACTCCACCGCGTGGCTTATGCAGGGAATAGATTCGCCTTGACCGGACGACACCGTTGAAAGCAATGCGCCCGTTGCGGCGAACAAAATGCGCTTATACAGCCCTGCCTGCATTTTTGTAAGCACATACGAATTTAAAACGGTTGCGGAACAACCTGCGCCGCTTCCGCCCTGAAACTCGTCCTCTATAACTTTATAAATTACTTCGCCGCAGTCAACATGACGCGCAGAAATATCGTAACCCTTTTCCCATGTCAAATCCTTGACTATGCGGCTACCGAGCGCCCCCAAGTCGCCCGTCAGAATCATATCGTAATCAGTCGGTTGAGTTCCTGTGTCCCTGAAATGTTGCATTATGGTGTCGGCGGCGGCAGGCGCCATAGCCGCGCCCATATTGTTTACGTCGGTTACGCCGTAATCGCACACCCTGCCCATAGTTGCTGAAGTTATTTTGATACCTTCCTTATTCTCACCTATAACGCAGCCGCCTGCGCCAGTGACCGTCCACTGCGATTGCGGAGGACGGGTTGTGCCTTGCTCCAAAGGGTAACGGTATTGCCTTTCCGCAGAAGCGAAGTGCGAGCCCGTAGCGGCAACCGCACGTTTTACATAACCCGCGTTTACAAGCATTGCCGCAAGCATCATACTTTCGCTCATGGTAGAGCAAGCAGAATACAGTCCGAGAAAGGGAAAATCATAATCCCTCGCGGCGAAGCTGGCTGAAATTATCTGGTTAAGAAGGTCGCCCGAAAGCAGCACATCGATATCCTTTTCCATAAAGCCGCCCTTTTCTATTGCAAGCGCGATTGCGTTTGTAAGCATCTTGCATTCGGCTTTTTCAAACGTGCTTTCCTCATACATATCGTCTTCTAAGGTAATATCTGCGTATTCGCCTATTATGCCGACTTTTTCTTTACTGCCGCAAATTGCCGCGAAAGACATAATTCTGGGCTCGTTTTTAAAGAAAACCGTATTTCCTTTTTTTATTTGATTTGCCATTACATTTAGTTTTATTATTTAAAGCTTTTTTATGCACAAAAAAATTACGCGGTAACCCGCGTAATTTTTTTGTCTGTCACCTAAAACTGGCGTTCGGCAAAATTAAGCTATTTTTGTTAAGGTTACAACTTTCGAATTGAAATTACCGTCGTCAAGAACCAAAACAATAGCGTCTACCTTTCCGTCCTTTACCGTAAAATAACTGTATATCGTGCCGTCATCGGTATTGACCATATCGTCATAAAGGAACCAGCTTGCATTGTTTTCACAGCTGAACGTTAATTTATGCCTTCCGTCGCCGATATCCGTTTCGGTAAAAGTAAACGTATCAGAGTTTGACATAGAATCAATGAAACTGCCGCTGTTTTCAGAATCGAACGTAATAGTTAAGTTATAATAACTGTTTATGGTTGCCTTCCACTGAGTCTCCGCGAATCCGTAACCGCTTGATTCCTGAATTGCTTTATATGTAACTACAAACATATCGCCTTCTGCGGCAACGTCGTTATAGATTTTGAGTTTATCGCCCACCTTGAGCGTGAGTGTAGTTGAACCAATCTGGAATTCTGAATCAGTGCCGTTGAGGTTGTACTTATATAATCCGTTTGAGATATGCGATATAGTATACTTACCCTCGACCTTTACGTCAAACTCTTCGGCATTTGCCTTACTGACAAGATTGTGAGCTCCGAGAAGTTCGTTTACAACTTCTTTTACGTCTTTAAGCAAAACCTTGTGCGTGTTATTAGGCCCTTCGGTATAAGTTAAAACAAGCTTATATCCTTCGGTAAGTTTAAGTCCGATTGCACTGAGCGCACCGTTTATATTCGTTACTTTAACTTCACCGTCAACGTATGAATAATTAAAAGTTGTTGTATCCCCGCCGATTTCAAGCGAAGCGGTGCCTGCCGTTGCGCCTTCCGCAGAAGGTGTTAATGTAAGCGAAACGGGTAAAGACTTATCCGTATTTTCGTATTCGGTGTTGAACACGTTTGCTACGTCCGGCGCTTCAAGTACGGTTATACGAATTTTTGAAGTCGCTTTATTGTTTGCCGTAGAAGCAAGCGTCACCGTATAGAAGCCGTCTTTATCCGCCACAAACTTTTTAACGCTAACGTCGCCTTTTTTATCGTCGGTCAAAACAGCTTCCGACTCACCGCTTATTGTTGCGGTAAAATCCGCTATTTCGTAAGCGGGGTGCAACACCTGAGAAGTGAAATAAAGAGGCTGACCCACATAAACCGTAAAATCCTTAATTAAATTATTCCACGATTCCTGCTCTTTCACTTCGTCATACTCGTATACAAGCGAATTCAATTTTGCAGGCGCAACGGGATTGACTTTCACTTTTACTACTTTTTCGCAGTTGGTTGTTTTGATAACAACTTCATGTTCGCCCGCAAGATAGAAGTTAAGGCTTAACGTCTTGAATACGGGATTCGAGCCTACCTTTATATGTCCGTCTTCGCCGCCCTCGTAATTAAATTGAAGAAGTTCATCGCCAGAGCTCGTTCGCAGATAAAATTTTATATCATCATAATTAAAGTTGGCTGTCGACGGAGATACATTCCTCAGCGAGAAATAAAGAGATTCTCCGGGATTTATCGATAATACCTCATTGTTGTATTTTTTGCTGTCGCTGGGCGTAAAGGAAACTATATTCATACTTTGATCGTTAATTTCCGTATACCCGTAAATTAAATTGCCGTTTTCGTCTCGATCGATTTTAAGAAGCGATTGACCGTTATCAACTTGAGTTATCTTAAACTTTACGTTGTTGATAGTCTCAGTATACAAATCGAAGGATTGTGCAAACAGATCGTCATACTGAATAGGTAAAACGGGTTTGGATTCACCTTCCGCAAGTTCGGACTTTTGCTTGAAAGTGAACTTTTGAACATTCATCGGTTTGCCTTTCCACTCGTCTTTAACGCGCCAGGTCTCGTCATCAAGCTGCTCTATCTGCGGCGTAGCCACCCATTTAGACGAACCGACAACTTCTTCGTTAAACAGAATCATATAAAGCGTGTTTGTAACCGTCGCGCTTTCTGCTATATTGTCGTCGTTCAGTACAAACTCGACTTCATTTATATGTAAATACAAACTCCTTCCCAAATCGATATTCGGGTCAACGTGCTGGGGAGCGCTACCTACGTCCTGTAATTCGCTGAAGCTGAAGGAATAGACGATTTTACCGTCAACCTCCTTAACCTCTTCTTTAAAGTCATTATTGGGATTTACAACAGCACAGCCGTAAAGATACTCTATGTACCTTTCAAGACCCGCCTCCTTATGTCCCTTACCGTAATAAGTAAAGCCGAGAGGAAAACCTTTAAGCACGTCACCGTCAACATCCGTTACGGGTTTATTCTCATTTTCGTTATAGCTGTTTATAAACGTCAGATACGAGAATATTCCGCTTTCAGTTTCAGCATACCATGTATCGGTATATGCAGAATCGTCAGTGTAATGTGCGCATCCGTCGCCCAGCTCGTAAGATAATTTCGAATCCGTTACTACCGGATCTTTATTATACTCATTGGGATTAGCTACGCCATTTGAGGCAGCGTAACTATATTTTACGTTGCTGTAATCAACGTCGCCCTTGATGACGGAATCTGCGTTTTCGCTTGCCGCCGCAGTTGCGTCCGAAACCAGATACTGTATGAATTCGACATTACCGAGCTCGTGTGTAAGAGTATATGTTTTTGCAACACCGTCACCCTTTACCTGATATTTATTTCCGGAATTTTTAATCGCGGGAAGTAAGGCTTCCACGTTATGCGAACCGTCGTTTCCGCAAACCTTTGTTGCCTTGCCCGCAGCGTCCGCAGTAGGTTTAACAATCTGCCAATCGCCGTATTTGTGTCCGAGCGCCTCCACCTTGCGGGTCAACTGTTCGCCGCAGTCGCAAAGTCCCGTTTCCTCACCATCAGCTTCGCATGTGGGAGCTGTGGATATTTTCCAATCGGAATCCGCAACGCTGTGTGTATGCTTATCTTTACAACCGACAACGGAAAGACACATTGTCGTACTCATTACGATTGCGGATATAGCAGCCATAAATTTCTTTGCTTTCATTTTTTATTCTCCTTTTTAATTTTTTGTGTTTAAACCTTCTGCCGACAAATTAAATCAGCCGATTATTTACTTGTAATAGCCGCAAAAACACAGCCACATATTTTTATCCGTTGAGTTATAACCTAAGTTTTCAGCCCAACCCATACCGTCGTAAAAGTACATATTTTTCAGACAAAATTCTTGCAAGAATTCTTTAAGCTCTTCTGTAACAGCACAGGCGCCGTCTTTATTCACACAGTCATAATAAGAAATTTCGTCCTTGAACGCATCTCTTAACGGGTGTTTTGCGGCTTCGAGTCCGCCGTATCCCCTTATAAAAAACGTGTAATCCTTATTATTAAATTTCATTGCCACGAGCGGTTCTTGAAAGTTTACAACCTTATTCGGCTGAGTTATCTGTGCGTAAAGTATTCTATCGGTTACGTTGCCGCTTTCGTCCACCAAATGATAGTAGCCGTCTTCGGCGATTTTAACTCGATTGCCGTCAAGCACGCCGTTAGGAGTATCGTCGAGCCCGAAGTAAGTCAATCGTCTGTTATAGTCAGGCGCTTTTCTAAGCGATGCCTGCGGAACGACTAACTCATATGAAGTTGTCTGATTCTCGAACGAGCCGTTTCTCGTGATTATGAAATCTATGTAAACAGGCAATTCTACGCGGCTGTCAAACTTAACAGCAAACGCATACACTGCGCCCTTTTCCGAATCCGACATGGTAACTTGATATTTGAAGTTTTTTGTGTAAACCGAGCTTGCGCCACCGCCGTCTATCGACCGCGTAGGTTTTTCGGGTTTCCACGCGTCCGTGCCCATATAAATATCGATACGCGGATTTACCTCGTTGGCGTTGACGTCCATTACCGACTCTATCGTATAAACTCCGTTTTTGGAAGGTTTATACTGACAGAAAATCTGCTGGTCGGCTTTGGTGAATGTAAGTCGGTACGCACCCAACCGTGAAAGCGTTATGATATTTTTATATTTGTCGGTACCTTTACCCACCGTCGGTAAAATTTTATACAGTTCGATTTTTACGTCCCTGTTTTCGTTTGAAGCATTGTAGATATTGGGGTTGTAAGTATAACCTTCGGGTAATGCGGAAAGTGTTACCGAATAATCGCCGTCAAGCCCGTTAACGGTTGCAACGCCGTCCGAATTAAACTCCGCTTTGCTTATACTTGAACCGTCGTCCGAAGTCCACAACGCGCTGATTTCGGACTGAGGAACAAAGGTTTCGCCTTCATAGATAAGCGTTGCCGTAAACACCCCTTCCGTATTTTCGTCGGGTCCGGGTGACGGATCGACGGGGTTTTCGCCTCCGGGATTGTCGCCGTCCGGATTCGGAGGAAGTTTTCCTTCGCCCCCGTTCTTACAGCCCGTAACTCCTATCGAAAGAATAAGCGTGAGGACGGCGCAAACCAATATCGTTAAAAGTTTTTTCATTTGCCGCCTCCTTTATCTTTTTTAACTTTGCCGAAAAGGCTTACTACGTCGTTCCATTTAAGCTTTCGGATAATTATATCTGCCACAAACAAAACTGCGCAAACCGCAAGGAAAGGCACCGTAAGACGGATTACGTAAGTTTCAACTTCGCTTTCGTCGTTCTCTATTTTCAGATTGCCGTCCTCGCTTACCGTGCCGTCGCCTCCTACCATTTTATAGAGCACGGATGCTTCATAAACGGTAAACTCGTCGTATTCGGGCATATATGAAACATCGAAGCCCGTTTTGCACGAATACTCGTTTCCGCCGTAAGCATAGCTGACCGAAATCGAATATTTTCCGACGTCGGGAGTTGCAAATTCATAATAGTAGGCGGAAGAATCAAACGTAAAACCGTCTGAAATTGTCTGCCCGTCGGGGGTTACGATTTCTATACGAGCGGTCGCGTTAGCATGAAGCTGTGCGGGAGTAATTTGAACCCTTGCGGTTTTGCCGGAGCGCTGTGTGCCGACCTTGTAAGGACAGCTTATCTTTTCAGACGGAACCGCCGTAGACATGACGTTTTTAAAGAAATTTTCGTTCATATCAGACGAGCCGCTCATACTGTTAATTTCCGCAAAATTTGCGGTATAACTTGAAACTTTGCCGTTTCCGTAATTCCAGTAAGAATAGAGCGGAACGTCGACCGTCACGTTCTGATACTTGTATCCGACGGTAAGAACGTCCGTCGCGCTCGATTTCGATTTGCTTATAATAAATTTCGAAACATAAGCGTCGTCAAGGTTTACGCCGTCCAAAACTTCATCGCGCGGTTTATTCTTTGTTATCCAACTGTTTTCCGTTACAGGTTCCTGCGTTTCCTTTTTCACCGCCTCGAACATTACCAGCTCAAGCTCTTTTTCGTCGTTAGCGTGAAAGTGTTTTCCTCTGCCCTGAGCCGCAAGCGTATCGAGCCATTCAAGATTTTCATTACCGCCGCCTACGCTTAATACTGACGTGACTATTCCGTATGCTCGCATAGCCTGTACCGCAACAGAGGGGTCGTACTTTTTGCCGTCCTCTTGGGGATAACCTTCATAAGTTAAACCGTCGGTAATAAGCATAACCTGCATTTCCGAATAGTTATCCGTATTCTTACGCATTTCGTCAAGCGCCTTGTTGAGTCCAAGCCCGACAAGCGTACCCTGTTCGAATGAAATATCTGACAATTTTTCGGATATTTCCTCGCGGCAATCGCCGACTTTTGAGGGAGCCTGCAACACTTTGACGTCACCGGAGAACGCAACTATACAAACAAAATCGGAATCATTTAATCCGCCGACAAGCCGCGCCGCCGCCTGCTTTGCCAAAATCATTCGCGACCATATCTGCATACTGCGCGAAACGTCGAGAACTATCGTATAAAGTTTGGGATTATCGAGAGAATCGCCGTATCTTACGGGAAGCATATCGTCAAGCGCTTTCAGCTCACCTTCCGTTTTAAGCTGTATGCACATATCGCCGACCGTCAAAAGACTTTTGCCGAAAGACGATATTACCGTGTTTAAGCTGTTTAAAAACATTTCGTAATTGTTCAGCGAAGTTAAGTCCACATCGGATAAAATAATTTCATCGTAATCGCAAAGCTCTTCGATGCTGACGGGTACGTTTGCGTTTTTATTTACGTTATAGCTTGTAATCTGCGCCTCGCTTCCGTATAAGCTTTTTACCTGCTCTTCATCGCTTGCGTCGGCGGTAACAAGAAGTATATTCACCGCACCCGAAACGACCTGCGTAAA
The DNA here is from genome assembly GCA_910585705.1 of uncultured Christensenella sp. GTDB lineage: Bacteria > Bacillota > Clostridia > Christensenellales > Borkfalkiaceae > Coproplasma. The sequence goes on along the minus strand of CAJUER010000001.1, from coordinate 246,009 downwards.
CGAATAGGTGTTATTTAAACTGCTTTCGTCGCCTTCAGCGTCAACAACCGCACGATAATCATACTCTCCTGATACCGAAGTATCCAATTCGAAGCCGACCGTATTCGCGCCTATGCTTAAGGTTACGGGCAGTTTGTCGTACTCCTCTCCGTTCCTGTAAAGCGTGATACTTGCGTTTGCGCGGTAACTGCTTTGAATTAAAAGCTGTACGCGCTCGCTGTGGTTAAGGTACGCCGTACGCGTAAATTCCGCGCTCGAAATTTGAACCTCTTTCGCGTCTTCGGAAATATTGTCGTTAAGATAAATTGCGTCGACGCGAATATCGCGCGTCTTTAAATTTTCAACCGTGCGTTTAAGCTCGTTAGCGCCGTTGTCATAAGTCTGCTTGCCGTCCGTGATTAGCACAATGCGCTTTATAACGCCTTCCTTGAAAAGTCCGCCCGTATACTCCAATGCGGAAGCTATGTTCGTTTCACTGTCGTCTACGTTGGATTCCCGTACGGGCTTAACCTTTTTGCCCAAGCCCGTCAGAACTTCGCTTTCCTTGCCGAAACATACCACTCCGAGCTTAGAATTACGCGGCAGATTTTTCTTCAAATTTGAAATGTAACCGTCGATTGTATCAAGGTTTTTTTCCGCCGAGTAAGAAACGTCTGCAAGCACATACACGTCTGTTTCGGTAATGACCGTAACAATACTCGTGCCTGCTGCGGCAAAAGCAATAAGAACCGCCATTACAATGTGAATACATATAGAAGCAATATTATGCCCGTTTCTGTTGTCCTTGCGAATCGCTATCGCAAACGGCACTGTCAGAACCGCAAGCAAAGGTACTGCTATGAATAACCAATAAACGTTATCGAAGTTGATACTGCTCATAACAATACACCATCCAGTCTGCCGCAAACAATAATGCAAGCATTATAAAAAAGGGTAAAAGATCATCGTAAATTCCGTTCAGCTTTTTATTGCCGGCTTCGCCCTGCAAGCTGAAAGCCGAAGCCTTCGAAGCGGGAACGCGCTCTTCTTCGGGCAACGAAGAATAGACGTTAAAAACTCTTTCCGTTTCGCCTGATATCATCGTGATTTTATATGCGCCGACTTCGTTCAGGGTAAACTCGCACACGGCGGCGGAAGTATCGAGATAAACTATTTTATTTAAGGGGCTGTCAACGCGGATACTGTCGCAATTGGCGGTTACGTTTATAAGCAATGTTTCTCCGCAATAGTAAGAAGCATTTTCTATGACCGTAGGGAAAGTATAACCGAGCAAATTGCCCGAAAGGGTTGCATAATCCGCGAGAAGCGGGAAGTTGGAAAAGTGCAAGTCAAATGCAAATACAACTTCTCTGTTTCCGTAAGAGTTCGTGCCCGTGAACACCATAGGATTTCCGTCACAGGAAAGCACCGTCGTAAAATTGCGGTACAAACCGCACTTTTTATATTTTGCAACGTACACTTTATCCTTTACAATGTCGCGCATAAGCGTCTTTGCAAAGGTCGAGCTCGACGAGGTATAATTAAGCTCACGCCCTGCGGCAAGTTCCACCTCGTCCTGTACGGTAAAGCCCGATTCCGCCACGCTTGTCTTCGGATTGAAAAACCACACCGCACCGTCGCGCGGAAGCGCTTCCGGACTGTACGAATCGAAAATATACAAATCGTAACCGCTGTAATCGGCGTTGAATTTTTCGGTCGAAATAACTTCCACACGCGCGTTCCCCGATGAAAGAAGAGCCGCGTAAATATAGAAAGGGCTGTCGCTGACAAGCAGCGCCGTGTATGAGTTTTCGTATTCGATATTGAAAACCGTAACTTTGTTATCGAGAGCAAGCGCGTCGCTTTCCGATACCGAAGCCTCGAAATATCTGAAACCCGTTTGCTCGCAAACGAACGTGAAATCTACAGCTTCGAGCTTTTGAACTTCCACCTTCTGCGAGTATTCCGCCGTGCCCGAAATGCCGTCGGAAACGTCGTAAACAACGTGCAATTTTACGGTAAGCTCCGCCGCGCTTTCATAAGAGGTGACTTTGCCGTGTACCGTAAGTTTGCCGTCTGCGCCGAACGCATATCCGACAGAAGATACGGCATAATTTTCCTGAGATTTAGCAACGTTTATAACCTGCACGTTGCGGTTTTCTTCAAACGTTTTATCGGTAAAAAGATAAGTTTTTACGGAAGGGTTATGATTGAAGTATCTCTGCGCAACACCGACTGCGTCTGTAAAAGCATTAGACGTATACGCCTGCTCTATACCGTTCAACAGTAGAAGCGCGCGCTCCTTGCTGTCAACCGCTTCGAACACCACTTCCGTACTGTCGCCTACGGCGACAAGCGTGTAAATGCTGCCCTTTTTAGATTCATCTATCACTTCTGCGATTTCCGACTTAGCCGCTTCAAGCCGAGTCCTGCCGTTCTCCTGCATGTTCATACTGCCGGAGCAATCCAGTACGAAGCAATAGTCGTTCGCGGAGTCTGGAATGATAAATACGGGACGGGAAACGGCAACCGAGATAAACAGAACTGCAAGAATCTGCAAAATCAAACTGATGATTCCCACAAGTTTGTTTATAGGCAGGCGCTTTTTTAAAAACTTTTCGCTTAGGTTCCACAAATAAGTGGAAGAAACAACCTGCTCGGTATACTTGTTTTTTATTATGTAAATTAAAATCAGAACCGGGATACCGATAAGACCGAGTAATCCCAGCGGGTACATAAAGCTCATTTCAGTACCCCCATATTAAGTAGCCTTTCAAAGAATATATCCTGCATTGTATCGTGTGCGGAAACAAGCATGTACTGCGCACCGCGCGAATGGCACAGGTCGCGTATTCTTCCCGTAGCGTATTCGAGAGCCTGCCTGTAAGCGTGAATTATGTCCTTTGCAATGTGTTTGCGGTAAAATTTATCGGAATTTTCGCAATCGAAAAAATGAAGCTTTCCGCGAGCTTTGGGATTAAGTTCGTCTTCCGAAAGAATCTGAATACAGAACACGTCCCTCTTCTTGCCCACAAGATAATTCACCGCGTCCTCAAAATTGTTGTCGGTAAGAAAATCGGAAATGATTACCGACATTCCGTCACCGTAACCGACTGTCGAGGGCAGAATTGCTTCGCTTATGCGACTGTCGCCGTCGAAAGAAATTTCGTTTAGTTTGCCTATGGAGTTGACGTAGGCGTCTTTGCCCAGCATTGCGGTTATAACTTCTTCGACCCTGTCGCCGTGAATCACATAGACCGAGACCTTATCCATTTCGTTTACCGCAAGATAGGCAAGCGTAGCCGCGATTTTAAGCGCCTGTTCATCCTTCTTGCTTTTTCCGTACGCCATCGAGCGGCTGGCGTCGATATAAATACGGGTGTGCATCTGACGCTCGTCAAGATACAACTTCAAATAAAGTTTATCAAAACGCGCGTATGCATTCCAGTCGATTTTCGTAATATCGTCGCCCGATATATAGTCGCGATAGTCGGCAAATTCGCTTGAAGAACCGAAAGATTTACTTTGGTGATTCCCGCCGAACTGCCCTGCGACGTTATTTTTTATGAGAGTCTGCAACAGCTCTACCTGCTGCAAAAACTCTTCGTTTATTGGAAGTCCGCTCATATTTCCGCTTTTTTTAAATCAGTTTTATTTTGTGTCGTTTATAATCATTTTTACAACGTCGTCAACCGAAAGTTTATCGTTTACCGCGTTATAGTTTATTTTTATTCTGTGCCTCAATACGGGATAAGCAAGAGCGTTGATATCCTCGTAAGAAACGTTATAATTGCCGTGCATCAGCGCGCGCACCTTTGCTCCCGTAACAAGCGCCTGCGCCGCACGGGGCGACGCGCCGTACTTAATGTACTTCTTTGCGCTCGGCACGCAGTTATCGAGTTCGGGGTGAGTGTTCGAAATCAGGCTGACCGCGTAATTGAGAATTTCGGGGATAATGGGAACGCTTTTCGCCAGCTCGCGCATTTCGAGAATAGTTTTACCGTCAACCACCGCTTCCGCGCTCTCTTCAAGGCTTACCTGCGTCATATTTACAATGTCCGCAAGCTCGGTAATGCTGGGAAACTTCATAATAAGCTTAAACATAAAGCGGTCCATCTGCGCTTCGGGCAGAGGGTAAGTTCCGTCCTGCTCGATAGGGTTTTCGGTTGCGAGCACAAAGAAAGGTTCGTCCAGCTTATAGGTCTGCTTTGCAACCGTAACTTTATGTTCCTGCATAACTTCGAGCATAGCCGACTGCGTTTTCGGCGTGGCTCTGTTAATTTCGTCCGCAAGCACAAGGTTGGCGAAGATGGGTCCGCGCTGGAACACCATATTCATCCTGCCCTTTTCGTCCTTTTCGATTACGTTGGTACCCGTTACGTCAGAAGGCATTAAATCGGGCGTGAACTGTATTCTCGAAAAAGGCAGGTGAAGCGTCCTTCCCAGCGAACGCACAAGGCGCGTTTTACCTACGCCGGGCACGCCCTCCAAAAGTACGTTGCCGCCGGCTATTATTGCCGTGATAACGTTTTCGACTATCTCTTCCTGTCCTACGACGTCCTTTTTCAGTTCCTCTTTAATTTTGTCAATAGAATGACTGAACTTTTTTACTTTTTCCGCATTATCCATTTTTTAAGTTTCCTTTATTTTTCGTCCGGTTCGTCCTGCTTTACGCCGCCGAACAGTATTTCATAATATTTCTCAATATAGCGCTTGGTCTCATCCGACCAGTCGCCGTTCATCAGAAGGTATAAAACCTTCGAATGATATTCTTCCAGCAATTCGCCGTATTTGACAAACTCGCCCGTGTCGGGATTATATATCAAATCATCACTGCCGTAAATTTCGTTACCGTCGCCCATACCGCCCTGATTTCCGCCTTCGGGGTCTTTAATTCCGCCCTCTCCTTCGTTACCCGAACCGCCTGAACCTTCGCCGTTTTCCGAATCGTCGTAAGGAAGTTCGGGCAATTCCGAATAATCGAGTCCGAAAATATCGGCGAGCTTGCGTCTTGTAAAGACGTCCATCATGCAGTTAAAATTCTGGAAAACAAGCGAGTCGACAAAATTATTTTCAAACCTTTTAAACGCCTCTTCGATTTTGCGGTAAAGAGTATCGTTCCCGAACGGTCCCAAATTCCCAACAATACCGCTTAACTCGTTTGCAAACGTTTTCAAACTTGCAAAAAGCAAATCGTCCTCAGCAACGTCCGTACCGGCAAGTGCGGCTGCGATATTTACTATAAACGTATTAAGTACGTTTTCAAGCCCTTCTTCCTTAGGAACTTTAAGTCCGTTAAGAGTGTTTGCGGTTTTTTTTGAAGTAAAGCCAGTGACCGCGTCGCCGAGCGTGCCTTTGATTGATTCAACGCGCTCGATTGAATTTAAAGAACCTGCCGATTTGTATATTTTGATTCCGCCCGATATTGCCGAAGCTAAATCTTCGCCGAAAGTTTTTATCTTTGCGCTTAATTTTTCACCAGAGTTTGCCGCAGCGGTTATTTCGTCTATATCCTCGACCGCACCGAGCACGGCGCTTTTCATACCGCTTTCGTATTCGACGGTTTTCAAGGTTTTGTCCAGATCGGTCAAAATAAGGACGTAAATCGATTTCTGCTCTTCATCGAGCGAACATTCCCTCACTTCGCGTATAAGCTGAGCCATCAGGTTTTGTAAAAACAGAGTATACTCAAATTTCTTTTCGCCTTCTTCGGGAGGAAGTTCGACCGCAGGCGGTTCCTCATTCGCGACGTCTTTTACGGGAACAAGCACACCAGTAAGAAACATTGCAACCGCAAGCATTGCGGCGAGCAAAAAGTACCAAATTTTGCTGAACGCTATTTTACGGGGCGGCAAGCCTTTGAGCTTTGCGTCCGCGTCCTCCCTTTGGAGTTTATGCATTTCGCCGTCGCTGTCGGAATATGTAACCATTGTCTGAATTTTTTCATTCAGCGAATATTCTCCATCCAGTTTTACGGCAAGCTTTGCGTCGGTGGGCTTTAAAAACAGAAACAGTCCGATACTCACAGCCGCCGAAACACCTACGCCCATTAAAACGTAATATCCCGCGTTTATGCCGACCGAGCTTAGTTTAAGAATCAACAGCAATATTCCGACGGAGAAAAGTCCGCAGGATATTCCCGCAACCGCACTTTTTACGGCGGCTTCAACCGTTATCCTTTTTTTGATTTTTTTGAAATTTTCACTCATAGTATTAATTTGTTGTACTTTATAGTACAACATACGCGAGGGGCGCCCCTCGCGTAAAAATGAATTTTTATTAGGATGCGCCGAATGAATATTTAAAAAACATCGACTTTATTATATGTATAGTTTAATTCTATCACACAAGTTCCATAATTTCAAGTAATTGCTTAATAACAATTTCTTTTATAAAGTATAAGCAAGGGTTATATATGATTATTTTGAGAACAAAACTTGCTTATAAAAATTGAGCGGCGCATCGCGCCGCTTCAAAAATTAAAGATTTATAAATATTCATTTAAATGAAAAGATATACAAGACCGACAAGCACTCCGGAAAATACTCCGAACACGATAATTGCGCCTGCAACGGTGAACATTTTAGCCGCCATTCCGTAAATCCAGCCTTCGGTTTTAAACTCTATCGCAGGCGAAGCCACACTGTTGGCAAATCCCGTAATAGGCACTATCGAGCCTGCACCCGCATGTCTGCCTATCCTGTCGTATACCCCCAAGCCGGTTAAAAGACAGCCGATAAAAATGAGTACTATCGAGGTACAGCCGGCAAGCTCGTCACCGCTTAAACCCAAGTATTCGAGCATAAAGCGGATGAACTGACCTATACAGCAAATCAGTCCGCCCACGCCGAAAGCCGAAAGGCAGTTTTTAAAATGCTTTGTAGGCGGGTCCTGCGTTTTTACATAGTTTAGGTAATTAGCGTTAAAGTTGTCCCTTGTTTTGCCTGTCATTCCTCACGCCCTCCTTTATGCCCTTAACTAAGCTTTCGCGCTCGTCCCTGCGCGATAAGTCGAATTCCTTCCTCATTGTCTGAACGCCCTGTCGTTAAAGTAGAGTGTGACTTTTTCCGGGAGGACATGCGAAATAATTCTGTAAGCCGAGTTTTTTATTCCGCTCACCTTTACTACGGGAGGTTTATCCGAAAGAATAAGCCCGTAAATATCTTCGGCAACTTCTGCGGGGGACATTCCGCTCTGCTCCATTTCCGCAAGTGCGGCAACCGCTTTGTTTACGCTTTGCGCGTAAGTTTTGTTATCGTCGTCAGAATATACCTTGCGTTTATAGGTGAACCCAGTAGACGTGCCGCCCGGAAGGAGCGCGGTGACCTTTATGCCGTAAGGTTTAAGTTCGCTGTACGCTTCACGTGCGAGCATTTCAAGCGCGGCTTTGGAAGCCGAATAAAAAGCGTCGAACAAAATGGGCACGTCGCCGCCGAGCGAACCGACGAGAATAATCCTGCCGCCCCTGTCCTTCATAAACGGAATAACCGCCTGCATAGCTTTAAGCGCGCCGAAAAAGTTTACTTCGAAAAGATATCGGTAATCGCTTTCCTTTGCGTATTCGATAGGCGCCGCCATAGAAAAGCCCGCGCTGTATATCAGCGCGTCCACGCCGTGTTTTTCGCTTGCAGCGGTTATTACGTCCGTAAGTGTGCTTCCCGCCGCAACGTCCGCGATAAGGTTTTTCACTTTCGGACTTTTGCACTGCGTGCGCGAGATATTAATTACGTTCCAGCCGCGATTTGCAAGACGCAGACAGGTTTCGCAACCGATGCCCGAACTTCCTCCGACTACGATTGCCGTTGATTTATAACGTTTTTCCATATTACTATTTTGAGAAAATAGCAAATAAATTATTCAGTTTTAACCGAAAGCAATATCCAGAATCATCATTAGCGCGAAGCCGAAAATCACGCCTGCCGTTGCCTTGATTTTGCCTGAGGCAAAGGATTCGGGTATTAGCTCGGAACAGACGACCGCAAGCATTGCGCCTGCGGAAAACGAAAGCGCCCAAGGAAGTATGCCGCTTATAAAAGTTACGGCAAGCGCCCCGATAACGCCCGCCACTATTTCCACCGCGCCCGAAAGCTGACCGATAATGAACGATTTCGCCCTGCCCATGCCGTTGGCGCGCAAAGGAAAAGCAACGCACATACCTTCGGGGAAATTCTGTATGCCTATACCTACGGCAAGCATAATAGCGGCTACGGCTTCAACGTTGTTGCCTGAGGCAAGCGCGCCGAACGCGACGCCTATCGCCATGCCTTCGGGTATATTGTGCATTGTTACCGCTATGCACATAACGGCGCAGCTCCGCTTTTTTGCATTGCCTGCAAACAAATTCAGCTTGCCCGTTACGACGTCCGTCACTATTATCATAATTCCGCCGAGAACAAAGCCGCAAGTAAGTACAAGATAGGAATACTCTTCAACCATTTCCATAGCAGGCATAAGGAGCGAGAAGAATGTGGAAGCAAGCATTATGCCCGCCGCACTGCTCATCATTAAAGCAAACGCGCCCTTGCCCACGTTTTTACAAACAAAAACAAGCAGCGCGCCCAATGCCGTCAACGCCCAAGTGAACGTTGTAGCCAAAAGCGCCTGCTGCCATCCCGATAAATTATAAAACCATTGCACAAGTGTTTCTCCAAGTAAAAAATAAAAGTAACTGAAAAGTACAGTTACTTTATTTTATGATTTCATAACGTATTTGCGTGCGGATTTACAGGCGCACGTTATTATTTTTGTAGGTTGTGAATTTTACCGTATAACCGTTTGTTTCTACGGGAGCGCTTTCGCTTACAAGCTCGAAATCGGGATTTTTATCGAGATTTTCAAAGAAAGTATCCGCTCCACCTACCGCGTCGACTTTGGTAACGAGCACCTCGCTGCAATAGGGAAGAAGCGTTTTATAAGCCATAGCCCCACCGATTAAGAAAACTTTGTCGGGGTCGTATTTTTCAAGCTCTGCAAAAAGTCGGTTTAAAGAGTTTACGACTATGCAGCCCTCGCATTCGAACGGAGTTGCGGAAAGCACTATGTTTACCCTGTCTTTAAGCGGTTTGCCGCCCGGAAAGGATTTTAATGTATTATAACCCATGACCACGACGTTGCCTATTGTGGTCTGCTTGAAAAATTTCATATCTTCGGGTATGCGGAACATAAGCGAATTGTTTTTACCTATGCCCCACTCCCTGTCAGCGTGTAAAATTGCTTTCATAAATTTCCTTACTCCGCTACGGGAATATCGTATTTCTTTTCGTTACACTTATAGTCTGCAAGTTTGAAACTATCGACTTTAAAGTCGTAGAAGTTTTTAATATTCGGGTCTACTTCAAGTTTGGGCGCGGCAAGGCGCGGCATTTCTATAATTTCCTCAACGACCGGCACATGCCTGTCGTAGATATGCGCGTCCGCGATAACGTGAACAAGCTCGCCGACTTTAAGTCCCGAAACCTGCGCAAACATAATAAGAAGCACCGCATACTGTACAACGTTCCAGTTATTTGCAGTAAGCATATCGTTAGAGCGTTGGTTGAGTATCCCGTTGAGCGTATCGCCCGAAACGTTGAAAGTCATCGAATACGCGCAAGGATATAAATTCATTTCGTGCAGGTCGGCAAAGTTATAAATATTCGTCAATATCCTGCGGCTTGCGGGGTTATGCTTCAAATCGTAAAGCACCCTGTCAACCTGATCGAATTCGCCCTCTTTATACTTATGTTTTACCCCGAGCTGGTAGCCGTATGCCTTGCCTATCGAGCCGTCCGCATCCGCCCACTGGTTCCAAATTTTAGAATTGAGGTCGCGGATATTGTTGCTCTTCCTCTGCCATATCCACAAAAGCTCGTCTATGCATGACTTGAAATAAGTACGGCGGATTGTGAGAATGGGAAACTCTTCCCGCAGGTTATATCTGTTTACAATTCCGAATTTTTTTACAGTATGCGCGGGAGTTCCGTCGCTCCATTTCGGGCGGACGTCAAGCTCGGTATCCCAAACTCCGTTTTTTAAAATATCGCGCATATTCGATATAAATATTTCGTCGGCTTTACTCATATTTTCCTCTTTCGATTATTTTGAAAGCATCATCACAAAGTCGTCCATAACATAGCCTTCGCCTATATCGGCTGAAACGCTTTCGACTATTTTGAATCCGCAGTGTTTGTATATGTTTATAGACTGTGTGTTATCGCGTTTAACCGTAAGATATACGGGGCGGCGCAACGAGTCCAAAAGTCTGGAAGTTATGCGCTTTCTGCGTGCAAACCCCAGTATGTAAATTTTCGAAAGGAAGGTTCCTTCCGTATATTCGGGTTTATAAAAGTGTGCGGGGCAATACGCGCAGAAGCCTGCAACTTCGCCGTTAAGATAAAACAGACGGTAAGAATATTGCTTCTTGCACTTGTTCTCCGTTATTGCCTCGTCCGAAAGGAACAGATTGATCATATAATCCACCTGACCTTGCGGAGTGGTTTCGTCGAACGTTTCGTGCATAACCGTATATGCAACGGAACGGATAATATTGTAATCGTCCGCACTTTCCGCTTCGCGTGTTTGCACATATCCCGTTTTAAGCGAATTTAAAAGCTCGCCGTCGGCGGGCGCCCATTCGGAAGGGTCCAAATCGGCACAAGCTATCCACTTTTCTTCTTCGTGGACTTTGAGTTCATAGCCCGAAAGCGGTTTGACGAAATACAAAGAAAGCGTGACGATACAGTCGCTATACTCATAATCGACAGAATTGAAAAGTTCGCCCACCCGAATTTTTAGCGAAATTTCTTCCATACATTCGCGTTCGAGCGCGGCTTCGGGCGTTTCGCCTTGCTCAACCTTGCCGCCGACAAATTCGAATTTGTGAATAACGCTTTCATTGCCGTCGGAGCGGCGCAAAGCAAGAACTTTGCCGTCTTTTATTATTACCGCGCCGACTACGTTATAATGAGGTTTCATAGTATTATTTTATCATTGAGCCGAGTGCAAAGTCAACTTTTAACAGTCGTTACAGCAAAAAATGGACAAAGTGTTTAAATCGTCCATTTTTTCGGCTTTTATTGAAATTAATAAGAAGAATGAATTGTTCTTGAAATTACGTCATCCTGCTGTTCGCGCGTCAGTTTGTTGAAGTTGACGGCGTAACCCGAAACCCTGATTGTAAGCTGGGGATATTTTTCGGGATGAGCCTGCGCGTCAAGCAGCGTTTCGCGGCTGAACACGTTTACGTTCAAGTGGTGTCCGCCGTTTTTAACGTAACCGTCCATCAGGTTCACGAGATTGCCGATACGGCTTTCGGACGATTTTCCGAGCGATTCGGGCGTAATCGAGAAAGTGTTCGATATGCCGTCGCGTGCGTATTCGTAAGGAAGTTTGGCAACCGATTCCAGAGAAGCCAAAGCACCGTTCGTATCCCTTCCGTGCATAGGATTAGCGCCGGGAGCGAGCGGAGTTCCCGCTCTTCTTCCGTCGGGAGTGTTACCTGTCTTTTTGCCGTAGACTACGTTGCTCGTAATTGTGAGTATGGACGTTGTGGGAACGCTTTCACGGTAAGTGAAGTGACTTTTTACCTTGTTCATAAACGACTTTACAATCCACACGGCAAGTTCGTCAACTCTGTCGTCGTTATTTCCGTATTTGGGGAAATCGCCCTCTATTCTGTAATCCACAGCTATGCCTTCCTCGTTGCGGACGGGGTAAACCTTTGCATACTTAATTGCCGAAAGCGAATCCGCCGCGCACGAAAGTCCGGCAATGCCCGTAGCGAAAAACCTCCTCACCTGAGTATCATGAAGCGCCATTTCCAACGCCTCGTAGCTGTATTTGTCGTGCATATAGTGTATGAGGTTCAATACGTTGACGTAGAGTCCGGCAAGCCAGTCCATCATATTGTCATACTTCTTTATAACCTCGTCAAATTTCAGCGGGCCGTCGCCCGTAACAGCTGCAAATTCGGGCGAAACCTGCATCGCCTTGCCTGTAACTTTATCCTTTGCAAGCTCGTCCTTGCCGCCGTTGATAGCGTACAGAAGGCACTTTGCAAGGTTTGCGCGCGCACCGAAGAACTGCATATCCTTGCCGACGCGCATACAGCTTACGCAACAAGCTATGCAATAATCGTCGCCCATTTCGGGACGCATTAAATCGTCGCTTTCGTACTGTATTGCCGAAGTCTTGATTGAAAGCTCCGCACAGAAGCGTTTGAACCCTTCGGGCAGTCTTTCCGACCATAAAACAGTAAGGTTAGGTTCGGGCGCGGGTCCCAGATTAGTGAGCGTATGCAAAATTCTGAACGCTGTTTTGGTAACGAGCGTTCTGCCGTCCATCCCCATTCCGCCGATTGATTCCGTAACCCACGTCGGGTCGCCGGAGAACAACTCGTTATACTCCTTGATACGCATAAATTTAATTATGCGCAGTTTCATAACGAACTGGTCGATAAGCTCTTGCGCACTCTTTTCGTCAAGCGCTCCGCGCGCAAGGTCGCGTTCTATATAAATATCGAGGAACGTGGAATTTCTCCCAATGGACATGGCCGCACCGTTCTGGTCCTTTACTGCGGCAAGATAGCCGAAATAAAGCGCCTGAATTGCCTGCTGTGCGTTTTCCGCAGGCTTGGATATATCGCAGCCGTAAATTGCGGCAAGCTGCTTCAACGCTTTAAGCGCTTTAATCTGCTCGCTCAGCTCCTCCCTGTCGCGCACCTTGTCGGGCGTCATATCGCCGTCTGCATTTAGCTTGTCGTTTTCCTTACATTCTATAAGATAGTCGACGCCGTACAGCGCAACGCGGCGGTAATCGCCGATAATCCTGCCCCTGCCGTAAGTATCGGGCAAACCAGTGAGAATGTGCGCGGAGCGCGCGCGGCGCATTTCGGGCGTGTAAGCGTCGTAAACGCCGTCGTTATGCGTTTTGCGGTATTTCGTGAATATATTTTTGACTTCGGGGTCGATTTCGTAGCCGTACATATTCAACGCCTGTTCCGCCATCTTTATTCCGCCGAAAGGCTGTAAAGCGCGTTTAAAGGGTTCGTCAGTCTGCAAACCGACGATTTTCTCTAACTTTTTATCTATATATCCCGCACCGTGCGAAGTGAGCGTGGAAACGGTTTTAACGTCCGCGCTCAATACTCCTCCCGCTTTGCGCTCCTTGTCGGAAAGAACGAGAATTTCGTCCCACAGCGCGAGCGTATCTTTTGTAGGCGGCGCAAGAAATTTTCCGTCGCCGTCGTAAGGTTTATAATTATGCTGAATAAAGTCCCTTACGTTTACTTCGCCCTTGTTGCTCCATTTACCGGAAGTGAAGCCCTCCCATGCTTTGAAATCCATAAATCTACCTCGTCAATGTCAAAATTTTTCTTGCGTTTTCTATGCGGTCGGCGGCGGGCGGCTTTGCACCCTTTAAAGGATACGGCACGCCGAGCTTTTCATACTTAACTTCGCCCATAGAGTGGTACGGCAACACTTCCACCGCACGCACCGTTTTAAGCGAGTTTATAAAATTTTTCAGTGTGTAAAGATATTCGTCGCTGTCGGTAATGCCGTCCGCAAGCACATGTCTTATCCAAATATCCTTGCCGTTATCCGATAAAAATTTTGCGAAATCAAGCACGCGTGAATTTGAAAACCCCGTTAGCGATTTGTGCGCACCGTCGTCAATATGCTTGATATCCAAAAGATACAAATCGGTTACGCCAAGCAGTTTTTGTTGCCGCCCGACGCATTGCGGGTCGGTTTTATCGAACGTTATCCCGGACGTGTCAATTGCCGTATGCAAGCCGTGCGGCTTTAAAGCGGAAAACAGTTCGTAAACGAATTCCGACTGCGCCAGTGGTTCGCCGCCCGATACCGTTACGCCGCCGTTCGATAAATAGGACTTGTATCTTAAAATATTATGCGCAACTTCCTCTGCGGAATATTCTTTTCCGCCGCCGAAATCCCAAGTATCGGGGTTATGGCAATATTTACAACGCATGGGGCAACCCTGCATAAATACGACGAAGCGCGTGCCGGGTCCGTCCACCGTTCCGAAAGTTTCAAACGAATGAATTCTACCTGTCATAAGAAAAAAATACGGACTATTTGCATTAAACAAAACAGCCCAGACGAACGACTTTTTTCAAAAGCGCGGCTTCCATGCGGTTTATCCGCAAACTCGTCAGTTGACGCGCTCTTTTTATTTGGAATTTAATTATAGCAAGTTTATACGGCTATGTCAATAGAATACCACAAAATATTGTCCGATTTTTTATCCGTAACCACAATATGTTGTGGTCGCTGATAAAAAAACAAGGACGCACAAAAGCGTACTTCCCGTAGGGAATATAAAAAGCGAAGAATTTAAAAATTCTTCGCTTTTTATAATTGATGATAAATTGAAATTTATTTTTCTATTATACAAATTTTTCAAGGTCGAAATGCCCGTCGGCGTAAATCAGTTGTCCGTCCTTATGTTCATAACCTAATTTACGATAAAACGGAATCGCCGACATTGCGGAGTGAATTTCAATTCTATTCGCTCTCTTTGCGTATTCGTCGTTTTCCAAAAATTCTATAATCTTTCTGCCTACACCTTTTCTCTGATATTCGGGTGCGACGAAAATAGTATGTATCCAACTCTCGGTTACGCTGTCCCAATATGCGGCTATACCGCCACAGCCAATAATTTTGCCGTTATCTTTGATAACGTAAAAATGTCCGTATTCCGCGCGTTGTTTAATATGCTCATAATTCGTTTCTTCAAAAACAGCATCAAAAGAAGATTGCGGATAGAATTTGGCAAAATCGGAATACTGACACGCACGAACAACCATATCGCAGACTTCTTGTATTTCGCTCTCTTTAATTAGCTCAATAATCACTTTAATACCTCTAAATTATTGTTTAGCACTCTATTATTATACAACAACCCCATCAAAAGGTAAAGTAGAAACGCACTATACCTTGCTTGCAAGGTATAGTGCGCTATACTTACATTCTGTTCCTGTGGTAAAATTCCCTATGGGAACTACGGTAAACTGTACGTCCTTGTTTTCTAAAATTTCGGTTTATAAATTTTCGGGTATGAAGCCTAAAATCGTTGCAATATTTTCAACGGCATATTTAGCCGCCTGCTCTGCCGTCATAACGGTACAGGTGTTGGCAATCGATTCGGTTATAGCACCGTCGCCCGTGTTGTTATATTCGAGCATATTTTCGGGCTTGGGCTCATTTCCGCTCATCGTTACATAGCGCTCTTTCTTATTGACGCCTGCCTCATGCGCTTTTTTGCTGTAATTTCCGGATATCTTACTGTTTATTGTAATCATCTTGAAATCCGCGCCCCAAGGTCTGCCGAGCGCAATCTCCGTAGCGCCTTCTTCCGCGCCGGTTAAATCACACTCGTTGAACACAACGTAGGTAGTAGCCGACGACTTAAACGCCGCAATGTAACCGCCGTCTTTATCATTTTCACCTGCGCTTAAAGTGTAGATTGTACACTCGTCGAAATAGACCGTAGCTTCCTGACCGAAGATATAGTCCGTACGACCTTCGATGAAGCAATTCTTATAATAGTGGTTGCCTCTGTTTGAAAGCAGTGTGTCGTGATAACTTGTCATTTTGCAGTTATAGAAAGCCGCATGCTCACTGTCAACGCTTAAAGCGACAGCCTGAGTATCGTTCATTTGCGCCTTACTTTCCAAATATAATTCAACGCTGTTATAATAGTTCTTGAACGTGATATTTTTAGCCACGAAATTATCCGCTTTGCTTCCGATAGTAACCGAACTGCTTCCGCTTGTTCCGTATGCTCCGCCTGTGGGAGTTGTACCGCCTGAAATCGCGTCATACCAAAGAATTACGCCGTTATTTGTATCGTGGTCGGGCGTTGCCGTTGCCGAACCGATAAGCGTAACATTTGGAACATTGATATGTATTTTTTCCTTATATTCGCCGTCGGCAATATTTATAACCTTTTTAACCGAGTCTTCATAGTTGCCGATATAAGTTACCGCCTGAGTGACCGTTTGGAAGTTCGTACTCGATACGGGCTTGGAAGGGTCAACCGTTACGGTAACGGTATTTGCCGCAACCTCAGCAAGATTAACAACGTAAATTTTGAAAGAAGCCGTAATCGCTCCGTTTGCCTTTGCGGTTATAGTTACGGCTTTTTCGCCTTCCGAAGACAAGTCGGGAGTAGAAACGTCGTAGTCGTTTGAATTCAGCATAAATACTTTGGTTTTTTCGCCGTATTTAGCAACTCCGCTTACCGTAAGTCCGCTTACCGAGAACTTCCCGCCTACAGTATAAATTTGAGGCAAAGTAGTTTGGTTGTTGCTGCTTGTCGTATAAGTTGTATACGAAAGACTTTCGAGCGAGTAAACGGTGACGATGTAAGTAGCCGTTACGGTTTCGCCGAGTTCGGTATAGAATACTCTGACAACGTATTCGCCTTCCTTGTTCATATTAACGGAAGAATCGTCAATTGTGAGGTTCGTCTTGGATTTAACAGCACCGCTGCCGTATGTTACATCAGCCGAAACGCCTGCACTGCTGAATTCTGCGCCTTTAAGGAAATCAACCTTTACAGGTTTAACAACCATAGAAGCAGGCGTAGACTGCTCCAGAACTTCGCCAATTACAAGGCTTGAAATCCTGCTCGAACCGCCGTTGCTCACAATCGTATATGTACCCGAAGGCAGTCCTTTAAGAGAGAAAACTTTGCCTGTTGCATCGGAGGTATCGATTATATCGCCTTTTGAATTTTTAACGGTAATACCTGTAAATTTACCCGAAGCGCTTTCCGCCTTGAAAGAAAGCGAATTTAATTTATCTTTACCGTTGAGCGTTACGACAATATCCTTGCCCTGCGTGTTTATACAGCCTTTTGATTTTTCGAATCTCAAACCTTTACCAAACACGAAATTGCCGTAGGTAATATCGCTACTTATATTATTTTCACCGTATAAATTAGCAAGATCCGTTACGGAACACTCTGTATTAACAAGCTCGTACCCGTCGGGAACTTCCGTCACGTCGTCGCTGTAAGCTATATCTATACTGTAATAATAGTTGTTATTATTCGTACCGACTATGATTACGTTACCCGCTTTGGGTGCGGTGTAGGTGTAAACAGTACCGGTCTGTTCTTCGGACAGTTCGCCGCCTTCCATACCGATTTGATAGCTTGTATAACCCTGATACGAATTAACGGTAATTTTAGCGCCCGCATTAACGCCGAATTTTACGGTTGCCGTGCCAAATTGAGTATTATCCGCACCGTTATCTCTGGGTGAACCGTTTATCACCAATTTACCGTCATCTTTATACGAATTATAATTGCCCGCACTGCCGAAAGTTATTTTTGTATTAACGTCGATTACGTCCATTGCCTTCGGATATTCGAGTTCGATTTTACCGAGATATCCGTTTGCTGTGGATTCGATTGTGATTATATTTGCGCCGAAGAAGTTGTATGTATGCGTTGCATTAGCCGCTTCGCCGTTTACTGTATAACCTGTAGAATCTTGATACATTGTCAACTTAACGCTGCACGTTGCGTTGACTGCAAACGAAATTTTAGTAGTAGCATTAAACTGATACCACGAATTTCCGTTCGACGTAAACTTACCCGTAGTTGCGTCAATATTAAGTCCGTTGAAAGTTCCCGTGCTTCCCTGCAAATTAACCGTATCGCTTGTCGCCACGAAATAGTTATTTGCTTCGTCCTGGTTTGCAATATTGCCTGCATTGAATTCCCAAGTTGTGCTTGCGGAAACAGGGGTTATATCATCGGCAAGCGCCCACTTTGCATAGAGCGTCGTCGCCTTGTTGATGCTTGACGCGAAGTCAAACGCTTCCGTAAGCTGTCCGTCAACATACCAACCGTCGAATTTAAAGTTTTCCTTTGTAGGAGCTTCGGGTTCCTGTACTTTGCCGCCGAGATTTACTTCCTGTGCGTCAACTTCCGTTCCTCCGTTCGTTTCGAAAGTAACCGTGAAGCTTTCATAAGTTTTATCCGTCCATGAAGCCGTAAGGACTGTATCTCCGGTGATTTTAGAATTGAAATCATATTCTTTGCCGCTCGAATCTATCCAGCATTTGAAAACCTTGCCGGGTTTTGCGGGATTGGTTGCGATTTCGCTTGCGGTATCTTCGAAGCGAACGCTCTGAATATCGAAAATAACTTCGTCAAATTTGAAAGTTACTTTATAAACGTGTTTTTCCCATTTAGCTTTTAAAGTTAAATTTGCATTTACCGCGCTGTTGAAATCATATTCCTTGCCGCTTGCGTCAAGCCAGCAGATGAAATCGTAACCCGTTCTCGAAGGGTCTTGGATTTTCGTGACCTTCTCACCGCCTTTAACTTTTGTATCGGCAACGGACGGAGCGCCCTCATAGTCGAGATTCCACGTTACGGCATATTCTGTTTTAGAATCGATTACGGTCCATTTTGCCGTAAGCACTATATTGCCCGAAACAACCGCGTCGAAATTATAAAGCGAGCCGTCTTCAAGCAGCCAACCGTCGAATTTGTAACCCGCGCGCGTGGGGTCTTCGGGTTTTGCCACCTTACTGCCTTCTTCTACTTGTTTCGTTTGGTCTGCGGCAGCGCCTTCATATCCGAGTTTAAACGTTACGTTGTACATTACCGTCTGGGTCTTATTCTCGTCGTCCTTTTTACATCCGGTAACCGTCACCGTCGTACCGATAGTCGCAGTTGCCGTTAAGGCGCAAAGTCCTGCAACCAACAACTTCTTGAAAAACTTTTTTTTGCTCATTTAATCCTCCAAATTTTAACTATTAAGCATAGCATGCAGGGGCGCCGGCGCCCCTGCACATTTATTATATAATAAATGAAATTTGCTGTCAAGTATTGTTAGCAAATTTCAGTTTTGAATTTGAAAAAATGTTATGAAACATTGCGCCGCTTTGTTCCATTAGCTAACAGTTGAATGCGATACCTTTTATAATTTTTCGTTTGCACGCGCAATGACAGTAAAAATGCACGATACTTTTGTGCAATGCATTAAAGTAGCAACGACAGAACGCAAAAAAAGGAGGTATCCTCTACCGGACACCTCCTTTTAAATTTAATTTTAATTTAATTACATTTGAACCTCAGCCGATACAGCGTACAAATACGCGCCGCCACCGCTGCCGCCGATGTAATAAGTTCCTGCAGGTAAAGTAAACGTATATGTATTTACTGCAGTTTTAGGCAACGTATCAAATACATCTGCCGTAGCCCCGTTGATTGTTAAATTAGTAGGGTTAACGGTTGCACCTGCACCGTCTATCAGCATAAGTGTTACATTTTTGTCAATCTTCTCTGCGGCAACAATCGTTACTTTTGCATCTCCGCCAAGAACCATTTTCAGTCCGTTTGCAGTAGTCGAAACTTTACCGCCTGTCAGACTTAACTGATTTGTATATCCGCTACCCTCTATCTTGTTCGATTCGCGTTTAGCTTTTGTATTTATTGAGAAAATATCATTAACAACAATTTCTGCCGTCGGCGCTGTCGTAGGAATTTTATCAACGTCCAAATTATAGGTTACCGTTGATAATACTTCCAATTTAACATACAACGTAGCGTCTGCCGTCGGAGCATAGCTTTCGGTAATTTCCTGCGTCATAGCGCTATCTGTATAAATAGCAACTATCTTTTGACCGTCGGGAACGGTTACTTTTGCCTTAAGATCGGCAAGCGTTGCCGTTTGTCCCTGAACAACCGTCATAGTACCGCAATCAGCTGTACCGTCGTTAAAGGTCAATGTCCAAACAGCGGCATTTTTATCGGGTATTTTGTCAATTTCAGCCTTAGCGTCCGCCAGCGCCTGTTCAACTGCCGCAACGGTTTCAGCCGCACTTATAGCTTTTTTGCCGTTATCTATTTCAGCCTGCACTTTCGCCCAGTTTTCCGTATCGTAGTCAGCTTCTTGCTTATAACTTTCAAGCTCAGCAACAGCAGCTTCCTGTTTAACCGTAAGGTCGTTCTTAACTGCGTCCATTGCTTTTACGCCGTCGGCATAAGCTTTCCAGACACCGTCAAGATCGGTTGCCGCTTCAACCGCAGTTTTGGCTTTGTCACGCTCCGCCTGAAGATTCTTTAAATTATCGCCAGTGTACGCTTCATTTTCGGCTTTCTTTTCAAGTTTGCCGATTACGCTTGCCTTGTATTCGTCAACAGTCATTTTGTCTGCCGATACGGCAATATTATCAACAGTAAGCAAACGCTTACCGCTGTTGCTTGCAATCAGCTGAATACCGGAAAGCTCTTTAATGTCCGCATCCAAATCCGTAACAATGGGTTTACCGTCAATATCGGCCGTTACTTTTCCCGTATTCAAATCGAACTTGTAGTGAACTTTATAAACAACGTCTTTCTGAGGCGTCAAAGACGTTTGTGAAACGCCGTCCGCGCCTTTTAACGAATAAGCAAGATTTTTATTCGCATCAGTCTTTATCGTGAACACTTTGGACGTGCCGGAATAGAACTGAACAAACTCCCACTTCGAGCCCATATCCGAGCATTTCAATTCAAGATAGCCTTCAACCACGTTCTTCACGGGTCCGAAGTCTATAATCATAGCTACGTTATTCCCGCTTGCAACCTGCTGCGCCGCACCGTTTGTAACTTTTACATGGTTGGTATCATAGCTACCGCCACTTGCAGGTAACGAATAGAAGCCTTGTTTACCGTATGTACCGGTGAAAAGCGGGAATTTCGTGCCTTCAGTTTCCGTACTGAAATCCGACGTTACGCTTTCAAGCTTATTCTCTCTCTTTGAAATCGTTTCAAAATTGATAACTTCGGTCCACTTTGCATAAACGGTTGTATCGGCAGTTAATTTACCTGTTGCCTTCTGCGTGCATGCCGCGTCAAGATACCAGCCGCCGAACGTCCAACCTTCCGCCGTAGGGGTTTCAAGGTTGTTATCAAACTCGGTTATGTCTTCCGTAGGAGGAAGCGGATTACCGTGACCGTTCATATCATAAGAAACGGTGTAAGTTACAACAGCTTTCCATAAAGCTTTAAACGTAACGTCCGCAGTAACATTTAATTCATAGCCCGAATTAACGGAGGGCGAGCCTTCCGCTATTTGCCAGCCGATAAATTCATAACCCTTCTTTGTAGGTTTTTCCGCAGGAATTTTGAAAGTCTTGTTCTTTTCGTGTTTGGTCACTGCGGTATAGCCTGCGGGCCAAGCGCCGCCGTCAAGGTCCCAAGTAAACGCGCACTCGGTTGCACCGGGCTCTTCTTCTCCGCCGGGCTCAGTCGAGACCTTAGTCCACTTTGCTTTAAGCGTAATATCGCTCGATACTTCGGAATCGAAATTGTAAGGCGTTCCGTCGCTTGCAAGAATCCAGCCTTCGAATTTATAGCCTTCGCGCTTGGGATCTTCGGGTTTTGCAACCTTGCTGCCTTCCTCAACTTCTTTCTTTATGTCAGCAGCGCCCTCGTAATCCAATTTAAAAGTTACGCTGTACTTTACCGTCTGCGTCTTATTCTCGTCTTCCTTTTTGCAACCTGTAAAAGCTACAGTGGTACCGATAGCAGCCGTTGCGGTTAAAGCACAAAGCCCTGCAACAAGCAGTTTCTTAAAAAATTTGTTTTTACTCATCAAATCCTCCAAATTTTTTCGGCTTGCGCCGATTAAAACCTAATTAAAAATATATTAAGTTCTCTACTCAACACTTATTATATTCTTATTAAACAACAATGTCAAGCCGATTTGCAAAAAAATTACATAATACTTTATTATTTTACAATACTCACTGTTAAAATTTGACCGATTGAGCCAATATTTGGTAAAACTTTTAATTTTCTGTTTATTTACTAAAAAATTAAGGCGTCCGCAAAACGGACGCCGCTATAAGGCTTATATTTTTATTTTTCCTTGTCGTCTTCTTCACCGTCAAGAAGCTCGCAATTTTGTTTGCCTTTTTCCGTACTGCACTTCTTGGTTTTATCGGGTAAAGGCGCGGAAGCTATTTTCTTGTTCAAAAGGTGCAGCGTTACCACAAGCACGGTGTTTATCAGAACGAATACAAGAATGATTATACATATTATGAATACGGGTATCAATTCAGCCTCCTTGAATTTACGAGCCGAAAAATTCGGAATAAATTGCTTTTATGCACTTTTCGTAGTCGGAATCGTTTACGCCCACCACTATGTTCAGTTCACTCGAGCCCTGATCGATCATTTTAATATTGATGTCTGCAGAAGCAATCGCGTTGAAAAGCCGCGCCGACGTACCGACCGAAGACGACATTCCGTGACCGACGGTTGCAATAAGAGCGACGTTTTCCGTTAC
Source organism: uncultured Christensenella sp. (assembly GCA_910585705.1). Taxonomy (GTDB): domain Bacteria; phylum Bacillota; class Clostridia; order Christensenellales; family Borkfalkiaceae; genus Coproplasma. Next base: position 223,733 of record CAJUER010000001.1, on the reverse strand, counting down.
CCTTATATTGTCGGGTTGAACTGCGGTTTTTATACCCTCGATAATTTGTTCGAGCTTGCCTTCCAATGCGTCGGAAGAAATTACTATTGACATTGTGTCTATTCCGGAAGGAATATGCTCTATCGGAATACCCGCTTCTTCCACGACGGAAAGAACTTTACGCACGAAACCCGTTTCCGAATTCATATGCGATTTCTCGATAAAAATTACGCTGAAATTCTTTTTTCCCGCAACTCCCGTCACGATATTTCCGCCTGAAACGTAGCGATTGCTCGGTAAAATAAGCGTGCCCTCGTCGTCGGGGCGGAACGTGTTTTTGATACAAATCGGTATGTTTGCCCTGCGTACAGGAAAAATAGAGTCTCCGTGAAGAACGTTTGCGCCCATATAACTCAATTCGCGCAATTCCTTATATGAAAGCGATTTAATGCGCTTGGGGCTGTCAACTATTCGCGGGTCACAAGCGAGGAAGCCGGAAACGTCCGTCCAGTTTTCATAAAGCGTTGCATTCACGGCACGCGCCACTACCGCGCCCGAAATATCGGAACCGCCGCGAGAAAACGTTTTGACTTTTCCGTCCGCGTCTACTCCGTAATAGCCGGGCATAACGGCGCGTTCGCAACCTGCGACAGCCGAAGCTATTGCTTTATATGATTTTTCACCGTCAAGCGCTCCGTCGGCGGTGAAAAACACCACATCCTGCGCGTCGATAAACTTTGCGCCGAGCACTTCCGCAACCACCCTCGCGGAAAGGTATTCACCGCGCGAAGCAGTGAAATCTTCGCTGCACTCTTCGTCTATGCGCTTCTGCGTTTCGTCGAGCACGGTCTGAATATCGAAATCCAAGCCCAATTCTTTTACTATGGAAACAAAGCGCGCGCGAATCGGCGCAAACGCCTGTTTGCAAGTGCCGCATTTTTTAAGCTCGGCAAAACACCCGTACAAAAGATCGGTTATCTTAATATCGCCCGAAAATCTTTTACCGGGAGCGGAAACAACGACGAAGCGACGGCTTGCGTCGCTTTCTATAATTTTTTTTACTCCGGCGATAATGTTGCCGTCAGCCATCGACGTGCCACCGAATTTACATACTTTTAATGACATTTTTATACCGTAATTTTCTTTGCTTCAATATAATAACGCTTCTCGTTGCCCTCGCCCATCGAAAAGGTTTTGTGCGGTAGATTGCCGCTTTTTTCTATCAGCGCGAAAAAAGCGTTTTTATCTATCGGCGGAATAAGCACGCCAACGCCCTGTTTTTCCGTTAGCTGTTTAAGCTGCTTTTCACCGTGAATATAGTCCGCCTCGCCGCCGTATTCTTCAATGAACCGCGAAACGTATTTATCGAGTTTTCTTATCCCTTCGGGAACGTCCGAACCGAAATTTATCGCCATTTCTTTGCCGCCCGCCAAAAGTTTGGCAACCGCAGCGCCGTCATTCGCCGTTCCGAAAAGCTTTTCTATTCCGTCTGCAAGGCGTTGGTAACAAGAACAATTTACATAACGGTGAATAGGTTCGAATTTCAAAGCTTTATCGAACACGTTCACCGCTTCACACAAGGCAAACCGCGCGGGATGAGTTTTCAACTGCTCTTGCGTAAGCGAAGGTTTTAGCTGCTCCCAACACGTTTTCGCCGCCGCGAGGGAATGGTTTCCGTCCCCGACGGCAAACAGAAAACCGTCATTTCCGCACAGCGAATAAAATTTGCTTTTTACCTCTTCCGAGTTTTCTATAAACGTGCCGCGCACACTGCCGCCGTTCATATTGAGTTCGAAGTCGTACAGAACTTTGCCGCGCTCTACGCTTTTTAAAACGTTACCCTCACTATCATTATATAAAAGCATGACGTGCGGAAGTTCGACGGGCGCGTTTTTTCTTATTTGCACACGCGGCGGTATCCGCTCTGGAATGGTTGCTTCCGTCGAGCGTATAGGAGTTTTTGCCCCATCCGAAAAAGAATAGCTCTCTAAATCGACGGCGAGCACAATGCCCGTACGCACGCCCGAAGGAGTGGTTCTTTCCACAAGAATAAAGCCGCCCGAAAGCGTTTTAAAAATACCGCCGTCAAGGTACGCGCGCATATTTTTGTTAATTTTTGCAATGCGTTCTTCGGGGCGGTCTTTCAGATAAATTTCCGGAAATATAATATTAAGCGTGCTCGGACAGTCCGACACATAATTTTTCAGTTCGCGCCAGTATGATAAATCGGAAGTGAACTGGTCGCAGGCGTTTACCGCCCATTTAGACATATCGACCGAGCGGGGCAAAAGTATTTGCGGAATTACAATGCTATCCATATATTATATGTTTATTAAAAATACTGTTGCAACGGCAAGCACGACGGCAAGCGCTTTAAGCCCCAGATTGGTAGTGAAAAAATCAACGATGAATTTTTTGAACTTTTTCATCAGTCGTCCTCCGTCGTCAGTTCGGACCAGTAATAATCGCCGAGCGCCGCTTTTATATCCGAAGCGTCCGCGTATTTTTTGATTACTCCGTTTTTAACTATGGAAATAATTCCCGTTTCTTCGGAAACCACTATCGCCGTAACGCTTGCAACCGTCGTAACGCCGAGCGCGGCGCGGTGGCGGCTGCCGAGTTCTTTGGGTAAGTTTTCGCTTTGCGCAAGCGGCAGGAAGCAGCCTGCGGCGTAAAGTTTACTGCCCTCTATTACGAGCGCCCCGTCGTGCAACGGCGCTTTGGGATAGAAAACCGCCTCTATCATCTGCGAAGTAATCTGAGCGTCTATTACCGTACCGCTTTCAATAATACCTTCGGGAAGGTTGTCGTTGGAAAGTACGATAAGTGCGCCGATATCGTTTTTAGACATGTTCTGAACGGCGCGGACAACTTCGTCAATAATAAGCTCTATGCCTGTTGCCGTAATCGTGTCCACTTTTCTGCGTGCGCTGGAATCGAGCAGTCCGCGCTTGATTTCGGTATGAAACATAGTGAACACCAAAAGTGCGACCACTATAATAAACGTCACGAGAACGCCCGAAGTTATTGCGTCCGAAAAGGAAAACGCAATGCCGCCGAGAAGAACAAAGAAAACTATTACATAAATAAAGCGCGTGGCTTTGTTGCTTTTAAGCACCTTGAACACAAGGTAAAACAGAATCGAGAAAAATACAAGCTCGCAAACGTAACCGAATAATTTATCGGTGAAATAAGTTCCGAAATTTTGTATTATGTTCTGTTTTATCTCTGCCCAGCGATTCATCGAAATTCCCCGATTAAATGTATACTTATCTATATTATATATTTAAAAATAAAAAAAATAAAGCGTTTGAAACGCTTTATTCGACAAATCATTAAAAAAATAACGAATTATTTACAGTTTGCAGTGCATTTTTTGGGATAGCAAGCCCGCCTTTAATTTCCGAAATAGCAGAGTAAGTGATTTTAACGTATTTTTTCAAACGCTCCTCTCCTATCGCTCGCGCCTGCTCGCGGCTCTTTTTTACGCCGTACTCCTTCATCTTCAATAGTTTGGAAAGTTCCGCGTCCGACTCGTCCGAAGTTAAAACCGTAAGCAAATTTTTAAAGTACGAAAACAGCCCCGAAAGCAACGACGTTTCATCGCCCTCCTTGCGGCACAGCTCGTTTTCTATCTGCACGAACGTGTCGAAGTCGCGCCGCGAAACCGCATTGGTCATTTCATAAATGCGGTAGTCGGTATCTTTATAGACGAGTCCGTCCACTTCTTCGCGGGTGAGTTCGCCGCCGCGTTTATAATCGATAAGTTTTTCAACCTCCAACGCAACGCGCGACATATTGCAAAGGCAGTACCTCGCTATTGCCGTACACGAGTCGACCGAAGCGTGAACGCCCGCACGCTTGAAAGTGAGGTATGCCCATTTTGCAACCGTGTCTTCGTCCGCACGGTTACAATCAACAAAAGTTACGCACTGTTTGCGTTTTAAGTCAACACCCTTCTTGCTTTCCGCATTCACGATTATCAGCGTGCTTGTATCGGGAAAATTTTCAAACAGTTTTTTCAGGTGTTTTTCATAATCGCTTTCCGACGGATAAAAGCCCGTAACCTTTACAATCCTGCGTTCGGACATAAACGGCACGCTCTGCAAAGCGGAAACCAAATCGGAAACAGCCGCGCCTTTGAGCGCCTCGCCGTCGAACGCTGTAAAATTGAGTTCTGGCATCTGCAAAAAGGCGGACTTTATAATTTCTTCTCCGTTTATACGGAAATATGCGTCGTCGCCTTCCAAAAGGTAAATATTACGCGCACCCTCTTTTACGTCGTTTTTCAGTTCGGTAAATTTCATTTGTTAAAGTGTAGCATTTACGCAAAAAAAAATCAAGCCGTTAAGCCTGATTTTCTTCGGGTTTATAAACGTAAGAAACGTATTCGCAGTCCGAAAGCCGCGACCTTTCGCACATTGCTTTATACACTTCGTCGCGCAGTTTGCGTACCGCCGCTTTCTGCGGAAGCGCAGTATCGGGGAAAAACGGTCCGTCAACGTAGACGGTGCGTTTGGGATACTTGCTGAGTTTGCGCTTCTTGTAAGTCATAGTATAAGCGAACACGGGCGCATTGCATCTGACGGGATAGTTAAAAGAGACCGAAGGAAAATTGCGTATGCCGGTATAGTACGGCCAGATGTGCGCTTCGGGATAAACGGCAACCCAGTGCCTTTTATTTATCGCCTCCTCAACGGCGCAGTTAAACTTTGGCATAAGGTGAAAATCTTCCGGTATGGGAAGCGCGCCCAGCGTGCGCATTATCTTTTTAAGTCCGCGCACGGAAACGGCGTCTGCATTGACGATAATATCGGCAGGGCGCGGAAAAGCAAGATAAGTAGGATTATATGCGTCAAGCGCGTATGCCGTATGGTTTCCGTAAATGAAGCAACCGCGATTTTTATAACCGCGCAGAACCTTCTTATTCCTGTACGTCACGCGTTTAATGAATTTCGTATAGAAAAAGCCGACGGACGTTACGACTATGCGGTACAGAAACAGCTTTAAAAGCATACCGATTACGCCCCTGTTGAAATACCTGTAATCGGATTTTAATTTTCTGTGTTTTATTCGGGTTGCGGCGAAATCGTCGTTAATCTCGTCTGAATAATACAAAGTCCTTTCCATACTTCGCATTATAAATTATAAATATAAACTGTTTATAAATTTTATATTTTAATCGAAAAGCGCGATAAACTGTTTAAGCGCATAGGACGCATTGGCGTACTTAGAAAGAACTATTCCCACTCCCCTTACAGGCAACGGCGGATTAACGTCCAATTCGAAAAGCTCGCCCGAATCAAGCTGCTCTTGGCAATACTCGCGCGGAACGCACCCTACGCCCATTCCCTTAGCTGCAAGCTTGACCATTAAATCCCAGTTGGCGCCTTCTAAATCGGGGCTTAATTCTATGCCGAGATTGCGCGTAAACGCAGCAATGGTATTGCGGTGTACTGTATTGTCCTCTATCATCAGCAAAGGCATATCCTGCAACGCCTTCAAAGGTATTTGCTTGCCTTTGAGATTTTCGAACTTTTTACCCGCAACGAATATATCCGTCAGAAGAGTTACGTTGCCGATAAACTTAATTTCGGGGTCGTCAATGGGAAGGTTTACGAATCCGACGTCGCACCGCCCCTCTTTAAGCTGGTTTATAGTTTCGGGCGTAGTGGACGAAAGCAACTCTAACCTAACGGCGGGAAACTTCTCGTTAAACTGCGCGAGTTTCTCCGCTATCAGGTGTGAAAATATAGAATCGGTCGCGCCTATCCTCACGGTTCCAGTAGCTGTGGATTTAAGTTCGGAAATGCTGTTTTCCGCCGACTCGATTAACATTAAGGCTTCCTCTATTTTTTTTGCAATCAGCTTGCCACCCGAAGAGGAAAGCTCCATACCCTTGTGCGTGCGGTTGAATAGCGGTACGCCGAGTTGGCTTTCAAGCTGTTTTATAGACTGTGACACGGCGGGCTGCGAAATATACAACTCCTGCGCGGCGCGCGTCAGACTGCCGTATTTTGCTACGGCGTGAAATACTTTGTAAAGTTCGAGATTTACCATTTTTTTATCCTCATTTGCCTACGCAGAATTTTTCGAAAACGGTGTTAATAATACTTTCATTCGCCGTTTCGCCCGTTATTTCGCCGAGAGCTTCCCAAGCCTCTTTTAAATCGATTGCAAGAATATCCCAAGTGAATACGCCTATGTTTTCAAGCGCGTTATTAAGCGATTGATTTGCGCGGGCAAGCGCATCGAAATGCCGTTGCTCTATGATATACGCTTTATCCAGTGAAAGCTCGCCCAACGCTTTGTCCGCAAGCAGGTTTTTAAGATTTTCAAGACCTTCGCCAGTCTTTGCCGATACCACCGCGCCGTAGCTTGCGTTGGCTTTGCGAAGGTCGCACTTATTGAAAACGGTGATAACTTCCGCACTCGTTTCGGGGAGCTCCGCCGCGCCGCTTCCGTCCGTCACGGACAGCACCACGTCTGCGGATGCCAATATTTTTTTTGCGCGTTCTATGCCTATGCTTTCCACCTCGCCTGCACATTCGCGTATGCCTGCGGTGTCGATAAGATTGAACTTTACTCCGTTAAGCTCGACCGAGCCTTCGACCGCGTCGCGCGTCGTTCCCGCCTCTGAGGAGACTATGGCTTTATCGTAACCCAGCAAAGCGTTCAATAGCGAGCTTTTACCCGTGTTAGGCTTGCCGCAGATTGCAACGGTAACGCCGTCCTTTATTTTTCTGCCGCATGAATAGGTTGAAGAAAGCGCTTCAAGCCGCTCAGAAAGCAAACGGATTTTATCGGCTATATTATCCTCGTTCAAATTTTCCAAATCTTCTTCGGGGTAGTCTGAATTTGCGGCAATTTCGGCAAGCGTATCTTTAAGGGCGCTTTGCAATTCGCGTACTTGCGAGGTAAGTTTTTCACTGTACAACATATTGCCCGCGCGGACAAGCGCCGAGCTTTCCGCATTTATCATATCTATCATACCCTCCGCCGACGACAGCGAAAGCTTGCCGTTGACGAAAGCGCGTTTTGTAAATTCGCCTTTTTCCGCCGCCGTCGCTCCGAGTCTTATAGCCTCAGACAGCACGCCCCTTGCTATCTGTACTCCGCCGTGACAGTGAAATTCCACGACGTCCTCGCCCGTGAACGATTTTGGAGCTTTGAAGTATACGCACATACCGAAATCTTCGAACCCGTCGCAGATAATTTTGCCTGTGTACATAAAGTTGGGCGTGAAGTTTTCAACGCGCGTTTTACCCGTCGGCTTAAACATTTTTTCCGCGATAGCCAGCGGATTGGGTCCGCTTATGCGAATTATCGCAACCCCGCCCACGCCTGCGGCTGTGGATATTGCGGCAATATTGTCGTTCATAATTTCTCCGTTGAGTTAAGTATAACTTTTACTTATGCTTAAATTATATCACCGTTTTACCGTTTTTGCAACAAAAAAAGCGCAGCCGTAAACTGCGCTTTAATTTCAGTTGTTCAATTCGTCGAAGGGCGAGCCGTCGTCGGGACGACTGTCCGTGTTTCCGCCGCTGCACCCACTGCCGCCCAAATCACCGAAGGGGTCTTCGGGAGCAGAGCCGCCGTATTCTGTGGAATCGTTATTCGGCGAATCCGTATAAGGGTTTTGGTTATAAGGATTGCGGCTGTAAGGATTGCGGTTGAAGTTCTGCTGTTGCTGCTGTTGATACATTCTGTAAACACGCGCCTGTTCGCTGCGCAGGAACTCCTTATAGTTAAGCGCCTTGTTGTTACGCACCACAAAGAATAGTATTCCCTGTATGGGGAACAAAACGCTCGTCACGGTGAACAAAACGTATCTGCGGCAGGAATAAGTCTGGAAAAAAGTCATTAAAAGGCAGATCTGGCAGAGAAGGAACAGCAAATCGACAAAGCGCAGAATATACCTGTACATATAATTGTACATCCACGCCGCCCACGCAAGATTTTCGGGCACGCCTTCGAGGGAATATTCCGTAAACGTGCGGCTGATACCCATTACGGTGGTAGTGGTTTCCGTTGCTATTTCGTAATCTATTACAAGATAGCAGGCAACATAGTACAAAATATAAAACGCAAATAGAAGAAATTCGAACACGGCGGTTATCAAGCCGAGCGTTCTCGCATCAATATTGTGAAACTTGTTCTTCTGCGCACATACGCCTATATAATAAGTGTTGGCAAACGGAATGAAAGCCATCCATTTGTTTTTATAACCTTCGCGTCGGGCAATCGTATATAACGCAATCGCCTGAAAAACAAAAACGATTGCAAAACTGACAGCACCTACGAGCAGTTGCACCCACAATGTATTGACAAACATTGCGGCAACAGACGCATACTCGAAAAAATCCATATTAACTCCCTTATACTTCGTTCAATTAATTATATTAGCCGTTAATGTTGAAAATAAAACGGAATTGTGAAAAAACAGTTAAAACAGCTTAAAACCGTAATCTACGGCTTCGAGCGTAAGTCCCTTTGCAGGCATTGTTTTGCCCACTGAATTTCTGTCGCCCTGTTCGAGAGAACGCTTAATATCCTCTGCGGAAACCCTGCCGGCCGCAAAATAGAGCATTGTGCCGACAAGCGTGCGCACCATATTGTACAGAAAACCGTTGCCCGTAACAAAAACTTCAACGTCGGTGACGAGCGGTGAAAAACGCGGTTTCACTTCTACGGAATAGACCGTTCTCACCGTTGTTTTTACCTGCGAGCCTGCGGCGCAATACGCTTTAAAATCGTGCTCGCCTTCGAAAAATTTCCCCGCTTCGACAAGTTTTTCAATATCGATTTGATGCTTTATATGTTCGGAATACCTGTCTTTTAAAGGGTGCCTTTTGCCTGAAACGTATAGGCGGTAACAGTACGTTTTTTTCTTTGCGGAAGCTGTCGCGTCGAAATCGTCAGGCGCCGCCGCAGATTTTAAAACGCTTATATCTGACGGCAGATTGAAATTCAGCGCGTCCGCAAGCCGTTCCGCCGGCACAGACGTTTGCGCGGAAAAGTGACAGACCTGCGCGGCGGCGTGAACTCCGCTGTCCGTTCTGCCGCTTGCCGTAACGCCGACCTTGAAGCCGAGCGTTTTTTCAAGCGCCTCGCTTAATTTCTGCTGTACGGTTACGGCGTTTTTCTGTATTTGCCAACCGCCGTAGTCCGTTCCGTCATAAGATACAAGAAGCGCGTACTTCATCAGCTTATCCTTATATATTCGTAAATTTGCGGGAATATGTCCGCCGCGTAAATATTGAAAAGCACTACCCCCGCTATCATCGACGCATACAGTAACGCGGCTATCAAGTCGCGCCAGCCGAGTTTGAGTTTTTTGTATTTTGTTCTGTTTTTCGAACCTGAATAACAGCGAGCGTCCATTGCGTCGCCCAGCTCCTCCGCACGTCTGAACGCGCTTATTAAAAGAGGTATCAGAATGGGAACAATCGCTTTAATGCGTTTAAAAATGTTGCCGCTTTCAAAGTCCGCGCCCCTTGCTTTCTGCGCGGAAATTATGCGGTTTGTCTCGTCTATAAGCGTGGGTATAAAGCGCAGAGCGATAGACATTATAAGCGCAAGCTCGTGCACGGGGAAACGGATATATTTCAACGGCTTCAAAAGGCTTTCTATGCCGTCGGTAAGTTCCACCGGCGTTGTGGTAAGCGTAAGTAGCGCCGAGCCCATTACCAGGAAGAACAGCCTGAACACAAAGAACACTGTGAAAATTATACCCTCGCGGTAAATTTTTATTATGCCCCAATGAACCAGCAGATGTGACCCGCCGTGAAAGAACAGGTTCAATACCGCCGTGAAAACCAAAAGAATAAGCACGGCTTTAACCGAGCGCAGAACTCTGCCCAAAGGCACGCGCGCCGCAATTACCGTAACACACAGAACGATAAAACAAACCGCAAGACCGTAGAAATTTTTTGCGAGAAACAGCGCGACGATATACGCGATAAGCGCAAGCAGTTTTACGCGCGGGTCGGTACGGTGAACGAATGATTTTACGGGATAGTACTGCCCGAAGGTTACGTCGTTAAGCATTGCCGCCTCCGTAAGCCTTCAATACGTTTTCCGTAAACTCGCCGATTGTACAACCGCACTCCGCCTCGATACCGAGCTTTTTAAGACAATCGCAGATTTTGGAAGTAAGCGGAACGTCAAGCCCGAGCGGTATCAGCTTTCCGCTGTCTGAAAACAGCCGGTCGGGTTCGGCGCACGCGGCAACCTCGCCTTCGGATATTACCGCCGCCATTGTGCAGTTTTCCGCCACCTCGTCCATATCGTGAGAAACTATGATTACGGTGTTGCACCACTTTCGGTGGAGTTTGTGCAAAAGTTCCATAATTTCTTTTTTACCGAGAGGGTCGAGCCCTGCGGCAGGCTCGTCGAGGATAAGCACGCTGGGTCTTGTTACAATTACGCCTGCGATTGCGACGCGGCGCTTCTGTCCGCCCGACAAATCGAAGGGCGATTTATCTTTGACCTCTTCATAATCCAAGCCGACGACTTCGATACTCTCGCGCACGGCCTGTTCTATCTCTTCCTTGCCAAGTCCGCTTTTGAAATTTTTAAGACCGAACGCGACGTCCGCGAAAACCGTTTCCGCAAACAGCTGATATTCGGGATACTGAAAAACCATTCCCACGCTTGCGCGAAGCGCTTTAAAGTCGGTTTTTTTATAAGTCAAATCGTAGCCGCCTACGGTGATTTCAGGAAGAACGGGCGCGGGCTTGCCCTTTTTCGGCTTTTTCGCGCGGTAACGCTTTTGCGCCTGAGGAAGTTTTATGAGCGCGTTGAGGTGCTGTATTAACGTAGATTTGCCGCTGCCAGTATGCCCTATAATTCCGAAAAACTCGCCGTCAGCTATGTGAAGATTGACGCCCTTCAACGCCTTTGCGGCAAAGGGTGATTTCTTCGAATAGGTAAAAGCAAGATTTTTTACGTCAATATCCCACGCGTGCGCAGACAACTTTTCTTTGCGCGCCGTATCCTCTTTTTTTATCTCCGTTATTCCGCGACCTGCGAAATTTGCGGCGATTTCGCTCGCCAGCTCTTTGGGGTGCAGAACGTTGGCTATTTTCATACCGCCTTCGTTCAGGCGGTTGACTATCTCGCTTATTCGCGGAAGGCTTAAATTATAAGCTTCGAGTTTGTCGCCGTTCTCGAAGATTTCTTCCGGCGAGCCCGTAAGCACTATCTCTCCGCGATTCATTACGGCGGTGCGGTCGGCAAGCAATGCTTCTTCCATAAAATGGGTAATCAAAATTACCGTCATACCCTCTTCCGCGTTAAGCCGCCTTACAACTTCCATAACCTCGCGCCGCCCCTTAGGGTCAAGCATTGCGGTAGATTCGTCGAGAATTAAAATTTCGGGCTTAACGGCAAGCACGCCTGCAATGGCTATGCGCTGTTTCTGTCCGCCGGAAAGACGGGCGGGACTTGCTTCGCGGTAATTTTCCATACCGACCGCTTTCAAAGCCCACTCTATTCTTCTGCCTATTTCTTCGCGTTCTATGCCGATATTTTCGGGACCGAACGCAACGTCGTCCTCCACAATAGACGCAACCATCTGGTTGTCGGGGTTCTGAAAAACCACGCCGACGTGTTTTCTTATTTCAAGCGAGTTTTTACCCTCGCCGACAACTTTTCCGAGTACGGAAATTTTGCCCCCGTCCGCCTCCAAAAGTCCGTTGACAAGGCGCGCAAGAGTCGACTTTCCGCTTCCGTTATGTCCTATAACAGAAAGAAATTCACCGCGCTTAACCGCAAGGTTTACGCCGTTGACCGCCAAAACCCCGTCAGAACCGGGATATGAAAATTTGACGTTTTCGAATTCTATTACGTTTTCGCAAAGCTCCGTATCCGACATAAAAATTTCCTTGCTTTTTCTGTTTTGTGTAAATTATAGCAAATAATTTGCATTTTAACAACAAATTGCAAGTCATTTAAAGTGATAAGCAGATAAAATTTTGAAAATATTTCACCGCTTGAAATTATTGCGTCGCTGCGTCTGAAAAACCGATAAAATTTGATTAAATATATTAATAAGGTATGTTGACATTTTGCGCGGATTGTTTTATAATAAAACGAGTGCAAAATAATGGCACAAAATGTTAAATTTTATAATTATTAATCGGAGGTTTTTTGATGAAAAAATTGACTATCGACGGTAACACCGCCGCCAGCCATGTTGCGTACGCCTTTTCGGAAGTTGCGGCAATTTACCCCATAACCCCCTCTTCGCCTATGGCGGAAGTTGCGGACGAATGGGCTACCGCAGGCAGAACCAACATGTGGGGTCAGAAAGTTAGGATTGCCGAAATGCAGTCGGAAGGCGGCGCGGCAGGCGCAGTGCACGGTTCTCTTTGCGCAGGCGCGCTGACGAGTACTTACACCGCTTCGCAGGGACTCCTTCTTATGATTCCCAACATGTACAAAATTTCCGGCGAGCTTATGCCTATGGTTATGCACGTTTCCGCGCGCGCGCTTGCCGCACATTCCCTTAACATATTCGGCGACCATGCCGACGTTATGGCTTGCCGCCAGACGGGTTTTGCAATGATATGCAACTCCTCCGTTCAGGAAGTTATGGATTTGGGACTTGTCGCTCACCTTTCCACGCTTAAAGCAAAGGTTCCTTTCCTGAACTTCTTCGACGGTTTCAGAACGAGCCACGAGGTAGCTAAAATAGACGTGTGGGACGAAACCGACAACTATGCGGAAATAAGGGCGATATGCAAAGAGGTAGGCACGGAAGCCGATATAGCCGATTTCAAATCACGTTCGCTTAACCCCGAACATCCTATTCAGAAAGGCACCGCGCAGAACGGCGACACCTATTTCCAGAACAGAGAAACCGCAAACAGCTATTACGAAGCCACGCCCGCAATCGTTCAGAAGATGATGGACGTAGTTTCAAAGAAGTGCGGAAGAAGTTATCACCTCTTCGATTACGTCGGCGCGAAGAATGCGGAAGAAGTTATCGTCTGCATGGGCTCGGGCTGTGAAACAATAGAAGAGAGCATAAACAAACTCAACACAATGGGTCACAAATACGGACTTGTCAAAGTTCGTCTTTACCGCCCCTTCGTTGCGGACGCATTCGTTGCGGCGCTTCCCAAATCCACGAAAAAAATCGCGGTACTCGACAGAACCAAAGAGCCCGGCTCGCTCGGCGAACCTTTGTACCTCGACGTATGCTCGGCGCTGTTGGAAAAGGGCGTTACCGGCATAAAGGTTGTTGGCGGCAGATACGGCTTGGGCTCGAAAGAGTTTACCCCCTCTATGGTGCTTGCGGTTTACAAAAACCTTGAAAGCAAGACGCCGAAGAACCACTTCACCATCGGTATTTACGAGGACGTTACCAACTCCTCCCTCGACTTCTCCGAAAAGTTCGACGCCGCACCCGCAGGTTCGACGAGCTGTAAATTCTACGGGCTCGGTTCGGATGGTACCGTCGGCGCGAACAAGAACTCCATTAAAATCATCGGCGACCACACGGACAAGCACGCACAGGCTTACTTCTTCTACGACTCCAAAAAGTCGGGCGGCATAACCGTATCTCACCTGCGCTTCGGCGACACCCCCATTCAGTCCGAATACTTAATAGACAGCGCGGACTTCGTTCAGTGCTCCAACCCCTCCTACGTTACCCGTTACGATATGACGAGCGACATTAAAGAAGGTGGCACTTTCCTTATCAACACCGACGCGGTTACCGTAAAACAGCTTGAAGAATTCCTGCCCGCAAAGGTTAAGCAGGACATCGCCAAAAAGCACATCAATCTTTACGTTATCGACGCTATCAAGATTGCGGCGGAGCTCGGCCTCAGAGGCAGAACGAACACCATTTTGCAGTCCGCATTCTTCCGCGTTAATCCGCAGATTATGCCCTACGACAAAGCTATCGAATACATGAAGTATATGGCTAAAAAGTCGTTCGCAAGAAAGGGCGACGCCGTTGTCCAGATGAACTATAACGCCATTGACGCTGCGGCAGGCGAAAGCCTTATAAAAATTGACGTACCCGCAGAATGGGCAAAAGCCGCTACGGGCGCGGAAATGGTTAAGGGCGCAGACAACGCTTACTATCAGGAAATTATCAAACCCATACTCTATCTCGAAGGCGATAAGCTGAAATCCTCGCAGTTCAATGCGGACGGACACGTTCCCACCGGAACGACCAAATACGAAAAACGCGGCGTTGCGGTTCTCGTACCCGAGATTATCGTTGACAAATGTATTCAGTGCGGCTCGTGCTCGTTCGTTTGTCCCCACGCTTGTTTAAGACCCGCGCTTGTTAAGAGCGACGCGAAAAAGCCCAAGACGCTCACCACCAAAGCGGCGATAGGACTTGCGGGTTACGAATACAAAATGCAGGTTTCACCCCTCGACTGTATGGGTTGCGGCGTGTGCGCAACGGTTTGCCCCGTAAAAGACGGCGGCGCTATAAAGATGGTTCCCCTCGCGGAATCGCTTGAAAAAGGCGAGGACAAGAACTGGGAATACACCGTTGAACTTCCCGAAGCGGATACCTCCAAATTCAAGAAAGACACTGTTAAGGGCTGTCAGTTCGCTACCCCCCTCTTCGAGTTCTCGGGCGCGTGCGCAGGTTGCGGCGAAACCCCTTACGTTAAAGTTGTAACCCAGCTTTTCGGCGAGGATATGGTAATTGCAAACGCAACGGGTTGCTCGTCGATTTACGGCGGTTCTTCGCCTACTTGCCCTTACACCACCAACAAACAGGGACGCGGACCCGCTTGGGCAAACTCACTTTTCGAAGATAACGCGGAATTCGGTTACGGCATGAACCTTGCTTACTCGGCAAGAAGAAACGCAGTTAAAGCAAAAGTAGAAAAACTTGCTACTCTTTGGAACGGCGAAGGCAAGACCCTTTGCGAAAATTACCTTAAAGCATTCGACGACAGAGAGCCTTCGAAAAAGGCTTCCGCAGAGCTTTTGAAAGCGCTTGAAGGCTGCAACAAATGCGGCTGTGACGCAGACGCGCTTGTCAAGGAAATACTTGCCGATAAGGACTGCCTTGCAAAGAAATCCATTTGGATTTTCGGCGGCGACGGCTGGGCTTACGATATAGGTTACGGCGGACTTGACCATGTGCTCGCTTCCGGCGAAGACGTGAACGTGCTTGTACTCGACACCGAAGTTTATTCGAACACGGGCGGTCAGGCAAGTAAGTCCACCAACATCGGCGCGGTTGCGAAATTTGCTTCCGCAGGCAAGAGAATAAAGAAGAAGGATTTGGGTATGATTGCTAAATCCTACGGTTATGTATACGTTGCGCAGTGCGCAATGGGCGCAAACAACGCACAGCTTCTGAAAGCGTTGACCGAAGCCGAAGCATATCACGGGCCTTCGCTTATTATCTGCTACGCTCCCTGCATCAATCACGGCATTAACATGACCAAGAGCCAGCTTGAACAGAAGTCCGCCGTTGACTGCGGATACTGGCAGCTTTACAGATACAACCCCGACGGCGAAAAATTCACGCTCGACTCGAAGGAGCCGAAGGGCGATTATCAGGCGTTCCTTGCAGGCGAAACGCGTTACGCTTCTCTTGTAAAAACTCAGGGCGCGGAAGTTGCGAACGAACTGTTCAAGAAGACAGAAGAGTCCGCAAAAGCAAGATACGAAGATTACAAAAAACTTTCCGAAAATCAATAAACGCTTATTAAGCGTTAATAAAAAAGCAAGCCCCGCGCTTAAAGCGCGGGGCTTGCTTTTTTAACTGCTTATGTTAACCGCAGGTTTCGATTTAAAATAATTTAATTAAAAGTATGAGCTAACAACAAGATTCAGGCGTAATTTTACGACACGGCCGATATTATCTGATTATTCCGCTTGATTTACTTCTAAGGTTCCGTCGGAGCAATTAACGGTAAGATTTGTTAACTCGCCATACCAGTAATCGTCTTTTTCAATTGCCTCCCATTCCGCCACTGTACCGCCGTATGAAATACTTGTAACTTGCGGACAGATAAGAAACGCATAGTTTTCGATAAATCGCACACTTTTAGGAACGTTTACGGAAGTTAATTCCCGACACTCCGTAAACGCACATGCGGCAATTATTTTTATACTTTCATGAATACCGAATACGTCAAAATCCGTTTCGACCGTGCTGATTAAAACCAAATACTTATTATTCTTATTCCCTAAATAATTTCCGTTTTCAAACACGTTATATTGCAAATTACAAGTTAAAAAGGCATCGGCGCCAACCACATCAAGACTTTCCGACAAAGAAATTTCAGATAAACTTTCACAACCGGAAAAGCATTGTTGGTCTATTATGCGCAACCCTTCGGGAAGTTTAACGCTTTCGAGTTTTTTATAGCCGTAAAAAGCGCCTTCGTTGAGCACTGTTACCGATTCGGGAACGGTGACTGCGGTAAGCTCTTAACATTCGTAAAACGCGCTTTCGCCAATCACGGTAACGGATTTGCCATTATACGTTGCGGGAATAGTAACCGCTTCTTTATCCGCCGACAACGGGCTACCCATTACCCGATAACTTTCGCCGTCTGTATTCAAATAAAACTGCAGACCTTCCATTGGCTTTTCTTGTTCAGGCGGAGTCTGCACGGTTGAATCATTATTGTCGTCTCTGTCGTCAGTTTTCCCCTCGCCGCAAGACGCAAGCACGCACGCGCAGGTAACCGCGCACGCAACAGAAAGAACCAAACTAAAAAATTTTCTTTTTATAAACTTAATTTCCTTTATAAATTTTATTTTTATTAAAATTTGAACGTTTAAAAATTGCGCACCATATAAAGCCGACCATGTACGATATAAAACCTATGCGGACTAAGTTATTAGTACAGTAGAACATTCGCACGGAGCTTTTTTATCGCTGTTTCAGTTATATGAAAGTTCTTTATTATTTGCTTTGATATAATATTGTTAATAAATCATAAATAATAATTAATTTACCCGCTTATACCCCTTTTTTGGACGGTAGACGAAAATTCTGTATCTGAAAACGTACAGGCAAACCGCAACCGCTATTACAACTACGACCGCCGCGACTATTCCCACCGTTACGGGTGAAATATCCTTTACGTCAAGACAGCGCACGTTAATCCACATCTGATTTATTTCGCCGAGCTTGTCGCCGAAGTCGAGCATTACAACACTGCGCTCTATCACGTTTTCGGATGGATACTGCGCGAATAGCTGTCTGCCGCGATTGACGGAAGTTCTGTCCTCCCCGTCGAAGCCGAAGCCGGAAGCGTCCGCTTCCACCGCCGCTTCACCGCCGAAGAAATAGCTTACGTCATAGGCGTACACGTCCTGCACGTCCTCTTCCGCGCCGTAGTTCCAGTTTATATAGTCGAGAACGGTTTCACCCGCAATTGCCGAAGTATAACCGATATAGTACATATTCCGCACGGCATTGTCGGGACGGGACAGAAAGTTGACGAATGCCTCCGCCGCCGTACGCTTCCGCTCGCTTCCTTCGATACCCTTTTTAAGCATTACCCAGCCGTCAAACCAAAGGTTTGTACACTCGTCGGGAACGGAATACCACAGTTCTGTGGGATTGCTTTCGTCCGACTCGGCTTCGTCCATTATAAACACCGAGTCGCCCGACCACTGATAATTTGCGATAACTTTACCCGTTACCATATCGAGCTTGCCCGCGTCTGTTTCAAAGGAATAGACGTTGTCCTTTATTCTTTTTAAAACGTCTTCCGCTGCCGCAATCGTCGTTCCTTCAACGTCGTTTAAAAGCGCGCTGCGCTGTTCTGCGGAAAGCGTTCCTTCCCTCAGCTTTTCGGAATTAATTACGCCGAGCGTTGCAAAATACGCGTCACGCACATTGTCCTTTATGGTTACCATGCGCTTATACTTTTCATTGAGAAGTATGTTCCAGCTTGAAACGTCCGCTATATCGTCAACCTTATCGGGATTGTAAACAATGCCCGTCGTTCCCCACATATAACACGCGGCGTACTTGTTCCAGTCGTAACTTTCGAAAACTCCGTCTATATACGGGGAAACGTTTTCGGCGTACTCGCCCTCGTTCAAAAACTGTTCAGAATACTCTTCGCACGCGCCTTCGGCAATCAGCTTCATAAGCATATAGTCGGAAGGACATACCAAATCGTAAACATCGCCCAAGCTTAAACGGTTATACAAATCCTCGTTTGTGCCGAACGTGGAATACTCGACTTTCACATTAAAATCGTGAGTGGAATTGAACCACTCCGTAAAGTCGTCCACCATCGAATTTTTTCCGAATATGCCCGCGCCGTCTTCACCGTACGGGTTTTCTATATCTATAAGCTCGTCGTCAGACCAGCCGCCCAGATCTATATATTCCTCCCAGTTGGAAACGCGCAAGGTAATAGTTTCATCTTCCTTAGAGCAACCCGCAAACGCAAAAACGGGCAGCACGGAAAGCGCAAACGCGGAAAGAAGAGCCGTGAATTTTTTAAACTTAATCATTTGCTATCCTCCTTTCTTCTTCCTGCAAGAACATTCATTACAACAACCGTTACGACGACTATTAAGAATATAAGCGTTGACAGCGCCCAAAGTGCGGTTTTAACCTCCGTCTGGCTTCCCTTTGTAGCGTTTACAACATAGGTGCTTATAGTGTCGAACGTGGAGGGCTTTGTGTAAGTGGTGACGAAATAGTCGTCCAGAGAGAGCGTAACCGCAAGCATAAAGCCCGAAAGTATACCGGGTATAAGCTGGGGAATTACAACCTTGAACAGCGCCTGAGCAGGGGTTGCACCCAAATCAAGCGCGGCTTCGTAAAGGCTGTTGTCCATTTGTTTGAGTTTCGGAAGTATGGAAAGATACACGAACGGCGCGGACAAAACTACATGCCCCAAGCCGAGCGGAATAAACGTGTCCTTATCAACCCGCATAATTACGATTAACAGTATGCAGATGGAAAAGCCCGTTACTATGTCCGCGTTTACTACGGGTATCTGGTTTGCGGAATTAAGCAATGTCTTGGGCAGTTTTTTTGAATAGAACGAGCCTATTGCGCCAAGCGTTGCAAGCACTGTTGCAATCGCCGCAGAAACGAGCGCGAGCGCGACCGTGCCGAAAATCATTGCCCGAAGCTCGCTGTTTTTAAATAGATTGATATAGTTATCGAACGAAAAGCCGCTTACCGCGCCGCCGACCATATTTGCGTCGGTAAAGCTGAACGCCGCAAGAATCAGCACGGGCACATAGATAAACAGAAGCACGAGGGCAAGCCAGCAAATGCGCCAAGCCTTTTTCATATTACCGCCCTCCTGTCAGAAGAATCCTTATCGCTGAAACGGTTCGTTACAAGCGTAACTATAAATATAATCACAAGCAATACGAGCGCAATAAGCGAACCGTTGTTCCAGTCGTACGCGCTGAAATAACTGCCTATTAAACTACCCATTATAAAAGTACTGTTATGCAACATATCAAGAACCACATAATTGGTCATTGACGGCAACAGCACCATTGTCATTCCCGAAATTATTCCGGGCACCGACAGGGGCAAGGTTACCCGCAAAAATACGGTGAGCTTATTTGCGCCCAAGTCCGACGCCGCTTCCAAAAGGCTTTTATCGAGCTTTAAAAGCGAGGTATACAACGGCAGTATCATAAACGGCAAAAAGTCGTAAGTCATTCCTATGACGGAATTCAAAAACTGATATTTTGCGATATTGCCTTCGATTAACGACAGCACTTCCTTCAACGCCGTTATGCGCAGAGTGAAATTTATCCACATCGGCAAGATGAAAAGTAAAAGCAAAACGTACTTCTTTTTGAAGTTACTGCGCGCAAGAATATACGCCGTAGGATATGCGATAATTAGGCACACAAGCGTTGTTACGATAGCCAAAGCGAAGCTGTCCAAAAGCGTGCCCAGAGTGTTAGTGCTTGTAAAAAAGTCAGTAAAGTTTTTAAACGTAAATTTGCCTTCGCCGTTGGTAAAAGCGTAATAGACGATTACAATCAAAGGAGCGATAACAAACAAAATCAAAAACAGGGCGTAAGGTATACAAAGCTGACTTCTGTGAAAACGCAGTTTTCTCATTTTGCGCCGTCCTCTTCTTCGGGCTTCAAAGAAAGTTTGATTTTATCTTTCGGAATAATAACACCGACCAAATCGCCCGTGTTCCACAAATCGGCGCAGGACAAAACGTAGTCCTCCTCATTCTCTTCCGTCCTGACGATATAACGGTAATGGTCGCCCTTGTAAATCATAGAAATGATATTGCCCTGCGCGCCGCCCGCGTCCTTGTCGTCCGTCATAGAAATATCGTGCGTATCCACTTCAACGTCAACCTCTACGCCCGTTAAATCTATTTTTTCGCCCTGCGCGGTTATAAGGTAGCCTTCTTCATCCAGACGCGAGCCGTTGTAAAGTTGGGTTACGTCGCATTCGAACTCGCCGTCGCCGAACTCGACCCTGTTATTCTTTGTTATAACCCCGTCGTACTTGTTGACGGTGTAGACCTTTTCCATTAGGTGAATACCGTCCGGCTCGATACGCAGACCTATAACGCTTCCCATGTCCGCCGTGCGCGTGCTTTGAATTACGATTTCAAACTTACCTATGCCCACCGTCGTTTCGTAATGCACGCCCTTAAACACGGAAGATATAACCTTGCCTTTAAGCTGTCCCTCGCCCGGAGGACAGATTTTTATGTCTTCGGGGCGGACAACGACGTCCACAAGCTGGTTAATTTCATAATCGTCGAGGCAGTCGAAAGTAGCGCCGCAGAACTTTACTTTGAGTTTGCCGACTACCGTGCCGTTGAATATATTACTTTCGCCTATAAAATCGGCAACGAAAGTATTTATCGGTTCGTTATATATCTCGTCCGGCGTGCCTATCTGCTGAATTTCGCCGTCGTTTATGACCACGATTTTATCCGACATTGTAAGCGCCTCTTCCTGGTCGTGCGTAACGTAGATAAAAGTTATGCCCAGACGCTTGTGCATTTTTTTAAGTTCTATCTGCATTTCCTTGCGCATCTTTAAATCGAGCGCGCCCAACGGCTCGTCCAAAAGCAGAATTTCGGGCTCGTTTACAATAGCGCGGGCTATGGCGATACGTTGTTGCTGACCGCCCGAAAGAGTGGAAACGCTGCGCTTTTCAAAGCCCTCCAAATCTACGATTTCAAGCGCCTTTTTAACCTTTTTGTCTATCTCGGCTTTGGTAAGCTTTATTTTTTTTGTGTAAGTGTCGCCGGCGTCGTTTTTAAAGGTGACTTCGGTTTTTTTAAGGCGCAAACCGAAAGCAATATTTTCGTACACGTTCAAATGAGGGAAAAGCGCGTACTTCTGGAATACGGTATTTACGGGGCGCTTGTTGGGGGGAAGATTGCTTATATCCTCGCCGTTTAACAGTATTTTGCCCGACGTGGGAAGCTCAAATCCCGCAATCATTCTGAGCGTAGTGGTTTTTCCGCAGCCCGAAGGACCGAGAAAGGTTACGAATTCGCCTTTCTTTACTTCGAGATTGAAGCAGCCCACAGCCACCGTTTCGTCGTCAAAAGTCTTTTTTACGTCGATAAGTTCTATTATGTTTTCGCTCATTTGTATCTCCTTATAAATACCTTTCGGAATTTCGTGCCGCCGCAAAGCACAAAAATAAAGACGGCTCACTTTAAAGCCGTCCTGTAAATTGCTTTTTACAGCGCGCAGAAAAATATTCTGCGCATTTTATTTCTTGATTACCTCTTTCAGAGTCTATATAGCAAATACTTTTACTACTCTTATTGACCGTTTCACAAGCGACGCCTTTAAAGGCTCTATTAAACTTATAAAATTTGAGCTTTTAACTCAATCAATAATGCGGCATAAACCGCTAAATATTTGCATGGACTCTAAAAGCCATACGTTAGTTTGAGTATATATTATATAAAAAAAGTTGTCAATTATTTTTTTTATATTTTTTGATATTTTTTTTTACCGATAAATTTCGCTCGATTTAATTGCATTCCAAAAAGTCGGAAATTTTTTCCATAACCTGCGCGTCCTCCTGCGTGGCGGCGGCAAAGTCGAACGTTTTGAAGTACTCCTTTTCCTCTTCGTTCATTTTGGAAAGTCGTGAAAATTTTGCCGAAAGCTCACCAAGAAGCCGTTCCGCTTCGTGCGTATTGTACGGATTATGTTTTTTACCTTTGCAAAGATATTTTGTTATATTCTCTCCGTCGGCTTTTCCGAAAACCGATTTGGACATGCCGACAATTTTATCCTCGTCACCGTGAACAAGCAGCGTGGGCGTTGCGTTTTTTTCAGCGCGTTTTACCGCGTTCGCGTTGCCTTTTGCACCGTATCTGAATAAGTTTATAAGCCACCAGTACGGGCGGAGAATTGCCGCAAGTATTTTCGGAAGACCGAAATTAACCGCGCCCTTTTGCATAGTTTCCGACGGTGTACACGGCGCACTGATTGAAACGACTGCATTCACCTTGCGCTCGTAAGACGCACACAGGGCGGAATATGCGCCCCAACTGTGCCCGACGAGATACAACGGCGCGTCCTTGAATTTTCCGCGTACAAAATCGATTGCCGCAACTGCGGTTTTAACCCCCTCGTACATTCCCTTTATATTTCTTCCGTCCGAGAAATTACAGCCCCTACCGTCGAACGCCGCGACGGTGTAACCGAGATTGCAAAAGTATGCTATTTCTGTCGTATAAGCGATATGTCCCGGACCCATTCCGTGACAGAACACTATTATCTTGCCGTTCTGAACTGCCTGAGCGCTTTTATAAATAAAGCCCTTTAAATACTTACCCGTACTTACGGGTTCGGCGGTTAAACCGAACTCTTCCGCAGTGAAATATTTTACAAGCGGAACTTTGTCGTACCGTTTGCCGAACGCAACCCTGTCGCTTATAAACGCCAATAACAGACACATTATACTATATACTTGTCGTCAAGCTCGGGCGCGGTGTCCATTTCCGCTTTCTGCGATTCATAGCCCTTTTTGCCGAGCAGAGCGAAGGTCGCTTTTTTGCCGTTTTCAACGCCGGGTTGGTTGTAGGTATCTATGTTGAGAAGTGCGCCCGTGTACGCGGTTTGAAGCTCGAGCATGAAAAGAAGCTGACCGAGCGTGAACGCGTTGATTTCCGGCATATTTATCGTGTAATTCATCCTGCCCGCACGCATAAGCGCATAAGCCGTAGCTTTATTTTCCGCCTGAATAAGTTCCTGCATGGTGTGCCCGCCGAGAAAACCTACGTCGGGTATATCCTCGCAACCGTGAGGTATCTTCATCTCACAGCCGTATTTTTCGACCGATATAAAGGTTATTACTTTGTCGAAAGGACCTTCGATATAGAGCTGAACCTGAGAGTGCTGGTCTGTTACGCCCAGACTTTTAACGGGAGTCGTACCTGCGTTCACTACTTTACCTTTAAAGTCAACCGCTTTGCCCAAAGATTCCGCCCAAAGCTGGCAATACCAGTCCGCAATGAGTTTAAGATTGTCGGAATAAGGCATAAGCACGTTAATATTTTTGCCCTGAGTCATAGTTATATACTGCAAAGCCGCACATGCGAGCGCAGGATTTTTATAAACGGAAGGACGCGAGCAAAGGCTGTCCATATAAGCCGCGCCTGCAAGCATACCCTTTATATCTATGCCGAGCACCGCCGCAGGCAGAAGTCCGACCGGGCAAAGCTCGGAAAATCTTCCTCCCACTCCGTCGGGAAGTACGAACTTTTTGAACTTGCCGCCGAAAGCGTTGTCGATTTTGATAAGGTTGCCGCGACTTGCGTCGGTCGTAAAAATTATATTGTCGGGCAGATTTACGCCCTTCTTTTTCAATATGTCGGCAATAATAAGATACTGCGTCATCGTTTCGCTTGTCGCGCCGGACTTGGAAATGACGTTGAAGCAGGTTTTTTCAGGTTCGATTACGTCGAGAAGCGCCTGCATTCTAACAGGGTCCACGTTGTCTTCAACGTAGAATTT
Organism: uncultured Christensenella sp.; assembly: GCA_910585705.1. Classification (GTDB taxonomy): domain Bacteria; phylum Bacillota; class Clostridia; order Christensenellales; family Borkfalkiaceae; genus Coproplasma. The sequence continues at coordinate 199,790 of CAJUER010000001.1, read as the reverse complement.
GGGACCGCCGCGATCCTTTTGCGGCAGTTCGTTATAATGAAGATGTTTGAGCGCGTTGAAAGCCATAATAGGACCGAGCGCGCTTCCGCCGATACCGAGTACGACGAAATATTTAAATTTCTTTCTCACTTCCTTTGCAGTTGCAAGTATGTCGGCGACGATTGCATCCTGATTATACGGAAGTTCCGTCCAACCCATATATAAATCGTCCTTGCCCCTGTTCAAAGCAACGTAGTTAAACGCGTCTTCCGCCTTATCTTTGAGGGAATTGAGCTCCGACTTCTTAATTCCGTTTTTGCCGAGCGACTCGCTCATCATATAATTGAAGTCGACCGTAACGCGCATTTCACTGCGCCATTCCTTAGTTTTGTATCCCATTATGACCTCCTGAATTTGACGATTTCAACATATTTGATTATATAACAAATTCAGTCAATAGTCAATATTCGGAGATAAAATTTCGATAAAATAATATTTATATAAAAGCCGCGCAATCGCTTGCAAAAACATAGGTTCGGATTATATAATTGTAGTTATGGAAGGGCTTCTGACCGCAGATCAGATTGCGGCGGACAAGTTAATCGAGGACTGGTTCCTACACTCCACGCGGCAGACTTTCGTTCTGGCGGGGTATGCCGGTACTGGAAAGACCACGCTTTTAAGGCATACCGTTACCAACACGCTCGGACTCGTTCCCGATGAAAGCGTTGCGTTCGTAACACCGACGGGAAAGGCGGCGACGGTGCTTATACGCGGCGGAATTGCCGCCACCACTTTGCACAGGCTTATTTACCAGTCCATGACCGAAGAAAAAGAGATCGACGTAAACGGTAAAAAAGTAAAAATCGAGAAACTGACTTTCCGCAGACGCGAAAGCATTGACAAGGCGATTAAGCTTATTGTGTTGGACGAAGCTTCTATGGTATCAGACGGAGTTTTGGCGGACCTTCTCGAATTCGGCGTGAAGCTTCTGCTTTGCGGCGACAACGCGCAGCTTCCGCCCGTCGAAGGATTAAACTCATGCCTGCAAACGCCCGACTTCACCCTGCGCACGATTGTGCGGCAGCAGCTTGACAACCCGATAATAACCCTTTCCACCCTTGCGCGCGAGGGAAAATATATACCTTACGGAAGATACGGCGACTGCGTTTCGGTTATGAGCAAACGGCAGTTTTACGGCGAACGGAGAAAAAATTATCTTTTAAAAGCCGACCAGATTATTTGCGGAACGAACAAAACGCGGGCTTCCATAAACGAGGAAATAAGAAAACTGAAAAGGCTTGGACCTCTTCCCGAAAGCGGCGACAAGCTTATCTGCACGCTGAACAACTGGGAACAGTACATTGACGGCGAAATGCGGTTCAACCTCGTAAACGGAATTATAGGCACGGTTTACGACCCGTTTTACGATAAATCGTCGGGAATTGGATTTATGCAGTTCAAACCCGAATTTCTTGACGAGTTCTGCCCCGAAGCCCTGCCTTTCGACGCCGGAATTTTCATTGACGGGCAGTTCCGTTACAGGCATGGCGATTACTTTGAAAAATTCGACGAGAACGGCGAACCCGTAGGCGCGTTCACACTGAACAGATTCGAATACGGTTACTGCATATCCTGCCACAAAGCGCAGGGAAGCGAATTCGACAATGCCGTCGTATTTGACGAAAGCTTCGCGTTCAAGGAAGACAAAAACCGCTGGCTGTACACTGCAATAACGCGTGCAAAGAAAAAACTTATTTTGCTGAGATAAAGAAAGGAAACCCCCGAAAAGCACAATTCCCATAGGGAATGAAGAAACGAATAACGATAAAGAGCTCTCAAAAAATTTGTTTGAGAGCTCTTTTTGCTTGTAATTAAGTAAACAATTATAATTTATCAATGAAATCTTGAAAAGTCCTTTGCTATGTATTTTTCAAATCGAGGATAACAATATTCTTTCTTTTTTCCTGTTTCTTTATCTATGCGGTTTCCGTTAAACCAAATGCTTTGCTTTCCAACATTTTTACCTGTTTTATTTGTAACACATTCATTTAAAAATTCCTTTGACGACATAATCCACATAGTGTCCAACCGTTCAGAATAGAAAACAAAATAATAATTAGGGGCAGCCTCGTGTGTAATAGCAGCAAACAATGCCGCATCGCCTTCTGTAACGGTTTTTGAGCGTGCTTTAATTTGAATTTCAATATAAGTTCCGTCTTCTTTTTTAATAACACAATCAACTCCGTGATCGTCAACTAATGGTAAATAACAGTCCAATCCTTCCATTAACATTTTTCCGACCAAATTATACTCCATTCGTTTACCAAAACCCGCAAGATTTCTAAAAGATTGCCCCATATTTTATCCTCCGCTAAATTACTGTTTATCGCTCTGTTATTATACACCAATTAAATGAATAAGTAAAGCAACAGCGCACTGCCTTGCTTGCAAGGTATAGTGCGCTATACTTATCTATATTTGTGTGGAAAAATTCCCTATGGGAATTACGTTAAAGGACTTCCTTTCTTTATTTTTAAACCGTACCCAAAATGAGTTCAGCCAAATCAATCGCGTTTTTACTGCCTATTATGCCCGCGCCCATATCCACAGCCGACTGCATTTCCGTCAGATTGGAAACTCCGTCCGCCTTTATCGTGCATCTGTCTTTGACTGCGGATTTCATTTTTGCGACCACGTCGCTTTCGTAGCCCGCGCACGAAGAAGTGCGCAAAGACGTTACTCCGCAATCCGCCGCCATAGCGCAGACTTTTGTAAGCTCCTGCGGGGTTAAAAACTGGCTTTCGATGTTTATGCGCAGCGTGCGGTGCCTGACCGCATTTTTAAGTTTTTTAAACTCGCGTTTTACATAGCTCCAGTTCCCGTCCTTTATCTGCGAAACGGGTACGGTAACCTCCGCCTCGTCCACACCTTCCTTCACGGCCGTTTTCACCGCCGCGACTTTTACTTTTGTCGTATCGCCGCCGTGCGGAAACGAAATGCACGCGACCAGCGAAGTCTGGGGGTCGCTGCCCAAAAAGTGAACGCAGTGTTTGACCTGATTGGGCAGTACGCAAACCGCACCGAGATGAAGGCGGTTTGCTTCCTGACAGGCACGGCGCAGTTCAGCCTTGCTCACGGTCGCCTGCGTCAGGTTAAATTCCAGTTTGGCAACCTGTGCAGAAGCCGCTTCCAAGTTAAGTTTTCTTTTAAAATCCGCGTACATCTTTTTTTCGTCTTCTTCCGATGTTTGAATCTCTTCAGATATTTCAGTCATATTCTACCTTTTTATATATAATATTTTATTTTTTTTCAAATTTCAGCGGTTTACGGAAGTTATAATTTAACTATGTTTATGGGGATATTATATTTGTTTTTGACGTTTGTTATCTGTTTTATTCTCGTGCACCTTATAAAACTTGCGTACATGGGATTAAAAAGCGCCAGAAAAAAAAGCGAACCGCCTCCTCCGGAGAAGAAACCCGAACCGAAGCCCGAACCCGTGTACTACATAGTAGAGAAAAAGCGGGCGAAAAAGAGCTATTCCAAGCCCAAAGAAATTCAGTTTAAGAAGGACTAATCTTCAAATCTGGTAAGATTTTTGCCGTCCTCCCAAAGACGTTCGAGTCGGTAAAAATCTCTTTCCTCGTCGCCGAAAAGATGAACTATTACGTCGGCATAGTCGAGGACCGCCCATCTTCCGCCCTGCACGCCCTCGCGGCGGCGGGGAACAATTTCATATTCCTTTTCGAGCTTTTCTTCCAGATGTTCGGCAAGGGCTTTAACCTGAGTTTTCGACCTGCCTCCCGCGATTACGAAATAGTCGCAAAGGCTGGTCTTTTCTTCTACTGCGATATAAATTATATCGTTTGCCTTTCTGTCGGATAAAATTTTGCATATGAGTTGAGTTTTTTCTTTACTTGTCATTTTGTTTTCCCTTTATAAAATCGAGCGCTTCCTCCGTAAGCGGATAAATTTCCGCGCCGACCGATTTCAAATATTTAATCTGATGTTCGAGCGCCGCCGCAAACCCTGCGTCCAAGTCCTTCATAAAGACTTTGCGAAGATTTTCCACGCCGTCGAAATCCCTGCCTTCTTCGAGCATATCGGAAAGATAAATCAGTTTAGCAAGCGCGCTCATATCCCTTTTACCGCTCGCGTGGAAACGGATTGCGTCCAGAACATTTTCGTCGCTTACACCGAATATTTTTTCCGCCACGTATGCGCCCGAGTACTGGTGTACTACCATAGGCGGAACTTTTGCGGGAAAATCGAAACCTTTAAGCTCGGGACTGCCTTCGGTAAGATATTTCGCGCAGTCGTGCAAGGCGGCGGCGGTGATTGCCGAACGCTCGTCCACGCCCGTGCGGCGGCAGTTTTCAACCGCGCAAACCGCAACGCGGACAACGTGTTGCCACCTTACTGGACTTAAATAATTTTTTACGCCCGAAAGCTCGGGACGGACATAAAGACCTCTTTCCTTTATGTACTTTTCAACGCTTGCGGGTACGTAGTCCGAAATACTTTCGCCGAGCGCGGCAAGCGCCCTCACGCGGGACGCGCTTACCGCCGCGCCGACGTAACCGAAAGTTGCCGCTTCTTTTTTAAGACTTTTTCTGAAAACCGCTACGGCTTTTTGCAGGCTTTCCTCTCTTTCCCTTGCGCACGCGGCTATTGTTACGCAGTTTAATATCCTGTCTGTATATTTCCATTTCGGAAAACTTTCAAGCATATCCGCGCCGACGATAAAATAAATTTTATCACCGTAAAACTTCTTTGCGAACTCCTCGCACGTTATGTAGGAATAGCTTACGCCGCCGCGCTGAATTTCTATATCGGAAACTTCTACCCCGTCAATACCGGCGAAAGCAAGGCGGCACATATTAAGCCTGTCCTGTGCGGATACGGGAGCGCACTCCTTTTTAGGCGTTTCATACGTCGGCACGACGAAAACTTTATCCAGCGAAAGCGCGCGGATTGCGGCTTTTACGATATTGACGTGTTCTTTATGGACGGGATTGAACGACCCGCCGAAAATTGCAATGTTCATAAATAATGATATGTTATATTATGCGCGTTTTACGGCAATAAATAAGCTATGAGAAGACTGAATTTACCGCTTATACTCGACACCGTGTTCGCCGCGCTTTGCGCTTTTTTACTCTTTTTTACGGCTATGAGGTATTACACAAGGAACGCCGCGCTATCGCTCGCGTTCGCGATAGCCGCGTGTCTTCTGTTCGGTGCGCTTGCCTTTTTGTACATAGGCAGAAAACAAAATAAACGGCTTTTGCTTTCGCACGACGAAAAACAGAAGAAGCTTCTTTCCTTACACCTTTCGCTTTCTTCCGACGGGTATATCTGCAACCTTTTTTCAAAGTGTATGCCGCAGGACGCGCAAGCCGAAATAAACGGCGGAAAAATTTTTACCGAAAATAACGCCTACTTTTTTAATTTCAAAATGCAACCGATTACGGAAGACGATATTGCAAAGGTCATAAAGTTTGACAGCGAGAAAAAGAAGATACTTTACTGCTGCCGCGTATCGGCGGAAGCCGCCGCTCTTGCCGAAAATTTTTTAATAGAACTGAGGCAGATTGACAATGTGTATTCTCTTTTAAAGGAGAAAAATTTACTGCCCGAAAAATACGTTTACGAGGGCGCTAAAAAAATCGGATTTTTTAAGCGCGTGAAAGCGAGGTTTACCCGCAGGCTGTGCGCGCCGCTTTTCTGGTCAGGCGCGGGCTTGCTGTTTTTAAGCTACTTCACTTTCTTTCCTATATACTATATAGTGACGGGCGGAATTATGCTTATACTTTGCGCCGTCGCTTTGGTAATTAATTAAAGCTCGATATGCTTAATGCCTTTCTTTTCGGATTTGCGGTATAAAACCGCTTTTCTGCCGATTACTATAACGCACTCGGCGGAAAGTCTTTCGGCGAGTTCGCGCCCCAAATCCTGCGGACTGCCGTCTGCGTTTTCCAAAATGTTTATCTTTATAAGCTCGCGGCTGTCAAGACATTCCGAAAAGCTTTTAAGCATATTTTCGCCTATGCCCTCCTTGCCCACCTGTCCTATCGGAGAAAGGTTTGCGGCAAGGCTTTTTAATTTACTGCGTTGTTTGGATGTAAGCATTTTTCACCTTTTATCTGTATTGTGTTAATTGACAAAATCGAACTCTACGTCGCCTATCGAAATAGTGTCGTTTTCCTTTACGCCCATTTCGCGGAGTTTGGATATTACGCCCTTTTCCCTTAAAATTTTCTGGAAGTAAGCCATACTGTCCGGATCGTCAAGCGCTACGTTGCGGCAAAGCATATCCACAAGATCGCCCACCACGACAAAAACTCCGTCGTCGTTGTAAATTTCAAAGCCGAGATCGCCCGATTTCGTATAAGTAAAGCTTTCGTCCGCTTCCATTCGTTTTACGGGCGGAAGCTGTTGCAATACGTTGAATACGCCTTCTATAAGCTCCTTTGTACCTTCTCCGCTTACCGCGCTAATCATGAAAATTTTATATTTTCTGCCGAACTTCTTTTTAAACAGCTTAACGTTTTCCTCCGCGCCGTACACGTCGCACTTGTTCAACGCGATAATCTGCGGAAGCGAAGCAAGCGTTTTGCTGTAAGCCGAAAGCTCGGAGTTAATTTTTTTGAAGTCCTCTACGGGGTCGCGCCCTTCCACCCCCGAAACGTCAACGACGTGCAGCAGCATACGCGTGCGCTCTATATGGCGCAGAAAGTCATGCCCGAGCCCCGCGCCGTCCGCCGCCCCTTCGATAAGACCGGGAATATCCGCCGCTACGAAACTGTTTTCATAGTAGCGCACGACTCCCAGATTAGGCGAAAGCGTAGTGAAATGATAGTTCGCAATTTTCGGACGTGCGGCGGAAATTTTGGAAAGCAGTGTAGATTTGCCGACGTTTGGAAAGCCTATAATACCAACGTCCGCAATAACTTTTAGCTCGAGAACAAGAACGTGCGGTTCGGTCTTTTCGCCTTTTTGCGCAAAGTTGGGTGCGTGCCGCCTTGCCGTAGTAAAGCGCACGTTACCCTTGCCGCCGCGTCCGCCTTCCGCAATCAGCTTTTTATCTCCGTCGGAGAACATATCGCAGATTACAGAACCCGTTTCCGCGTCTTTGACGACCGTGCCTACGGGAACTTTTATTATTATATCCGCACCCGATTTGCCGAAGCATTTGTTTGTACCGCCGCGCTCGCCGTTGCCGGCGAAGTATTTGGAAGTATAGCGGAATGAAAGCAAATCGCCGACGCTGTTGCTTGCGGTAACAAAAACGTTGCCGCCGTTGCCTCCGTCGCCTCCGTCCGGGCCGCAAGCGGGCTTGCCCTTGTAGGACTTGAAGGAATTCATTCCGTCGCCGCCGTCACCCGATTTGATTGTGATTTTTACCTTGTCGGTAAATATATTTTTATCCGGCATAAATTACCTTAATTTTTATTTAAAAGATTTTTGCAAAGTTTAGCGTTGTCCGCAGAGCCTGCAAACAATGAAATTATCCCCTGCGTACCGTGTTCTATATAATGCATACGCAGAATATCCGCCGCTTTCAGCTCGTCCGCAGTCAGGAGATTTTCGTCGCGCAGAGTGCGCGTGTTCTGTAAATCGAACGGCGGATAAACGCGCGAGCGGGCAAGCGCGCCCGAAAGCGTAATGAACATATTCGCCGAGCCTTTCAGATTCGAATACAGTGCGCGTTCAAGCGGATCGCCGTCGCCCACTGTGGAAACTATCGTAAGCGAACCGCCGTCCTTAATATTCCTTGCGCAGGATATGAGCTCCTTCGCGTCCTCGACCGCGTCTGCAAGCGGCATGCCGTACAGCTCCAACGAACGCGCATATTCCGACAGTCCGTCAATCAACAGCACGATGTCTTCGCCCCTTTCGGTGAGGCGTTTGGCGTATTCGAGCGCAAGCCTTACGACGCGCCCTCCTCCGCCGTGCGCAACACAGGGAATAACCTCCGCACCGTGCAAACTCGAAGTAAAATCCGAAATTTCTTCGGGGCGGGAATCGATTAGAAGCACTATTATTTTTAAGCCGTCGTTTCCCGCTTGCAAACCCTGAGCCATACTTTTTAAAAGCGCGGTTTTACCCGTACCGTGCGGAGCGGTAACCAACGTGCGCTGACCTGCGCCGAGAGGACACATTAAATCTATTATCCTGCCCGAAATACCGCCCTGCGATACCGAAAGCCTTTTTTCGGGATACACGGGTATCAGTTCGTCAAATTCGCGACGATGCGCGTCCTCTTCGGGTGCGCAACCGTTCACTGAGGTTACCGATTGAAGCGCCGCAAACGAGTCCGCATACTTTCGCCTTGCCGTGCCGCACACTTTGTCGCCGCGCCTTAAAATATATTTGTCCGCATAATAATCGTTTACGAAAATATCGTTTACGGGTGCGCCGCCCGTTCTTATTATCCACTTGCCTTTATCTCTGTCGAGAAAGCCTGAAACAGCGTAACCGTCGGCGCTGTCGTCGCCTGCGACCGAAAGAACCGCTCCGTCTCCGCTTTCTTCTTCCGCAACGGCGTTCAGACTCTGCGCCCTGACTTTATGGACGAGCGCAACGAGAATACGGTCGTACTCCTCAGACGAGGGCGGCGCGCCGAAACGCGAAGGGTCTACGGGGTCGACTTTGCCGGAAGCAATGTCGATTATTCCGCTAACCAGTCTTTCCTTCTTGCCCGTAGTGGGCTGGGGAACGCCGACCTTGCGCGCTATCTGGCGGATTTCGAAAATGTTTTTATCGTTGAGCTTTTGCTTTAACGTTTCCAATTCGGGATTTTCAGTCACTCTGCCGCCTCCTCAAAACTATCACCTTTGTGTCGCCGCTCAAATGACTGCGCATAAGCTCAAGCTCGCTTCCGTCAACCTCTTCGACGTTTTCTTCGTCGAAAAGCTGTAAAAACTCGTCCACCTTGTCAATGTCGAGTTTGCATCCTTTTTCGCGGTAATGCATGGGAATAACGACGTCGGGCATAATTCTGTCAACGTATTCTTTCGCCATTTCCGCGTCTATCGTATAATTACCGCCGACAGGAATCAACAGCACGTTGACTGGTAAAATCACGTCGATAAGCTCGGACGAACACGCTTCGCCCAAGTCGCCCAAATGACAGATGTCAAGCCCGTCCATACGAAATTTAAATATTACGTTTTCGCCGCGCTGCTTGCCGCGACAACCGTCGTGAAAGCTTTTAACCGCGCTTATTTCGACTCCCGAAAGCTCGTGTCCGCACTCGCTGTCTATCACTGCGGAAGCGCCCGTTACGGCTTTGATGTTGTCATGGTCGTAATGGCGGTGCGACACGGTGACCGCGTCCGCCTGCACGGCGGGCATTTCGTAGCCGATTGAAGAATCGTACGGGTCGCACACAACCGAAGTCCCCGTGCTTTCCGTTAATTTAAAACACGAATGTCCGAGATATTCTATCTTCATTTTTTCTCCTGTTCCGTATAAGCCGCGACAAACGAGAGCGCGTTTTTTTCACCGTCCGCGCCGCTGAAATATTCCAGCGTAAGCTTGACTCCGCCCTTGCCGCTTATTACTTTTAAAGATTTTGTATAAACTTCGAAGCCGCCGCGAAAATCCCCCGAACCTATTTCGCAAAAGGTCTTTTCGCCCTCTTTAAACGTAATTTTAACGTTTTGTCCGCCGACGCGGATTTGTTCGGCGGTATTGTCGCAATACGATAGAGTACACCTGTCTCCGTCAAGCGCGTACCCGACGATAAAATTATCCCCCGACGCTTCCAGATAGCCTTCCGCGCAAACGCTGTTTTCGCTGCCGCCGATTGATGAGTTTATATTCACTTTGCATTTACGCAAAGCGCCCTCTTTTAGATTATAACACATAATTAAAAAATTTACTTCAATTTTATTACCGAAATATCCGATTGCGGTTGAAAAATTTTTCCGCTTGAAAAACGCGTGCGCCCGTCGCGCAATAATTCTTCGAGCTTTGCGCCGTCGCCGGAATCCAAAGCCGACCTTATTTCTTCGAGCGAAGCTATGAGCGCGCCGATCTTCCCGGAAAGATTTTTAGAGTTTTCAAGATAGAGCGAGGTCCACACCCCCTCGTCTACTCCCGCTATGCGCGTCATATCCTGAAAACTGCCGCCCGTAAATCCGATACAGCCCTCGATTTCGCCGTCCTTGACGTATGCGTTGGAAACGACGTGCGCAAGCTGAGACGTGTAGGCGATTTTTTTATCGTGCGCTGCGGCGGAGCACTCCACCGAATAGGCAAAGCCCATATCCCTTGCAAGCATGCGCATATATTCAAGCGCGTCCGCGTCCGTACGATTGCATCTTGTAAAAATCATATTCGCGCCGTCGAAAAGGTCGGCGCAGGCGTTCTCTATTCCGGACACCTCTTTGCCCGCCATAGGGTGACAGCCGATATAACGGAAATTGCGTTCGCGCGAGTAAACGGCTTTTTCTATCATACCTTTTATTCCGCATATATCGGAAACGATTGCGCCGTCACCGAATGCGTTGCCGTCGATAAACCGCACGGCAGCTTTCGGCGGAAGGCAGACAAAAACCGCGCCGTAGCTTTCGAAGCTTTGCGCGACGCCGTCTATTATATTGTTTTTTAAAGCGTATTCCATCGATTTCGGAGAACGGTTCCAGCCGTCCACACGATAACCGGCACGCTTTAAAGCAAGGCACACGGAACCGCCGATAATTCCCAGACCCGCAACGCAAATTCTCATATGCTGTCCTTTTTTACGAATTTATATTATTATACCACACCGTCAAGTTTTATTCAATGATTTAAGCTACTTTATTTGACATTTGACATTGGGTGAATTATACTTATTAAGTAAAAAAATATTTATTCAAGGAGCTATTTTCTATGAACAAAATGTCTGTAAAAGACCTTAAAGACCTGCACGGAAAAAAAGTGCTGGTGCGCTGTGATTTTAACGTGCCTATGAAAGACGGTGTAATCACCGACGAGAACAGAATTCAGGGCGCGCTTCCTACCATCAAATATCTTTTGGATAACGGCGCAAAGGTTACGCTTTGCTCTCACATGGGCAAACCGCACTCGATTTTCTCTTCCGAAGTAAAGCTCAACAAAAAAGACCAGAAGAAGGTTGACGCGGGCGAAACTACGAAAGAAGCGATTGTAGAAAAGGCGAAAAAGGACGAGCCTAAAAAGCTCACTCTTGCACCCGTAGCTAAAAGGCTTGCCGAACTTCTCGGCGGAAAAGTTACCTTCGCAACGGACGTTATCGGAGCAGACGCAAAGAAAAAACGCGACGCATTGAAATGCGGCGAGGCGGTCCTTATCGAAAACCTCCGTTTCCATTGGGAAGAAGAGAAAAAGGACGAAGCGTTCTGTAAGGCGCTTGCTTACGACGCGGAGATTTACGTCAACGATGCATTCGGCACGGCGCACCGCTCGCACGCTTCTACGGCGGCAATAGTGGAATACGGAATCATCAAGACGGCGGTTTGCGGCTTCCTTATAGAAAAAGAGCTTTCCGTTATGGCTGATACCCTCGAAAATCCCAAACACCCCTTCGTTGCGATTCTCGGCGGCGCGAAAGTTGCCGATAAGCTGAACGTAATTTCCAACCTTCTGGAAAAGTGCGACACGCTTATAATAGGCGGCGGTATGGCTTACACCTTCCTCAAAGCTAAGGGCTGCGAAGTGGGCACCTCCCTCCTCGACGAAGAAAAAATCGACTACTGCAAAGAGATGCTCGAAAAGGCTAAAAAAGCGGGCAAAGAAATTTTACTGCCCGTAGATACGGTTGTAACCACGCACTTCCCCGAACCCATCGACGAAAAAATCGAGGTTGAAACCGTTCCCTCGAACGCGATACCTGCGGATAAAATGGGTATGGACATCGGCGAAAAGACGAGAAAGCTGTACGCCGATAAGGTTGCTTCCGCCAAAGCGGTTATATGGAACGGACCTATGGGCGTGTTCGAGAACCCCACCCTTGCAAAGGGAACTATCGCGGTTGCTCAGGCGCTTGCTGACGTTTACGGAAAATGCACCACCATTATCGGCGGCGGCGACAGCGCGGCGGCTATCCAGCAGCTCGGATTTGCGGATAAAGTTACGCATATTTCCACCGGCGGCGGAGCTTCTTTGGAGCTTTTCGAAGGAAAGGTTCTTCCCGGCATTGCATGCCTGAACGAAAAAAACTAATGCGAGGTTAAAAAAATGGCAAGGAAACCTTTTATAGCAGGAAACTGGAAAATGAATATGACGGTTGCGAGCGGCACAAAGCTTATCGCAGACCTTAAACCCTTAGTAAAGGAAGCAAAGTGCGACGTTTGCCTTTGCGTACCCGCTATTTTAATACCCGCAATGGTAAAAGCCGCAAAGGGTTCTAAAATCAAAATCGGCGCGGAAAATCTGCACTGGGCGGCTTCCGGCGCGTATACGGGCGAAATATCCGCAGAAATGCTTAAAGACTACGGCGTGAAATACGTTATTATCGGTCACAGCGAACGCAGACAGTACTTCGGCGAGAATAACGACACTGTAAATATGCGCACTCTGACCGCGCTTAAAAACGAGCTTACCCCCATCGTCTGCATAGGCGAAACGCTTACTGAACGCACTAACGGCGAAACCGAAAACGTGCTTACCCGTCAGCTTGAATTCGGCTTGCACGGCGTTGAAGACGTAAAGCAGATTGTAATTGCTTACGAACCCGTCTGGGCAATCGGCACGGGGCAGACCGCTACCGACGAGCAGGCGCAGGAAACCATTAAATTCATAAGAAAGAAGCTCAGTAAAATGTTCGGCGTAAAGGAAGCCAACAGAGTAAGGATACTTTACGGAGGAAGCATGAACGCAGGCAACTGCAAGGGGCTTATGGCTCAGCCCGACATAGACGGCGGACTTATAGGCGGAGCTTCCTTAAAGCTTGATTTCGCAAAGATTGTCAACTACGAAAAATAAGGAGTTTGTATGACTAAAAAGACACCTTACGCTTTGATAATTATGGACGGTTACGGACTTGCTCCCGACGGCAAAGGCAACGCCATTGCTTTGAACGGTAGCAAAAACGTAAACGCGCTTATGAAAAATTACCCCTCCTCCACGCTCGGCGCAAGCGGAATGAGCGTCGGTCTCCCCGACGGACAGATGGGTAACAGCGAAGTAGGTCACCTTAATATGGGCGCAGGCAGGATAGTCTATCAGGACCTGACGAAGATTACCAAAGCGATAAGCGACGGCGAATTTTTCAAAAATCCCGCGCTTATAAAAGCAATGGACGGCGCTAAGAAAAACGGCGCGAAACTGCACGTTTACGGACTTTTGTCCGACGGCGGAGTGCACAGCCATATTACGCACGTTTACGCGCTTTTGAAAATGGCTGTAATGCGCGGACTTGACGAGGTATACGTTCACTGTTTTATGGACGGCAGGGATGTTTCCCCTACCTCCGGCGCGGACTTTATACGCAGTCTGCAAGCCGAGATGAAAAAAATCGGTATAGGCAAGGTTGCTTCCGTCTGCGGAAGATATTACGCAATGGACAGAGACAACAACTGGGACAGGGTTGAAAAAGCTTACGATATGCTTACCTTAGGCGAAGGCGTAAGATGCGAGGACCCTGCGGCTGCGGTTGAAGAAAGCTATAAAAACGGAGTTACGGACGAATTTATTCTGCCGACTAAGGTTTACGAAAACGGAAAGCCCGTAGGCTTAATCGAGCGCGGCGACAGCGTTATCTGCTTTAACTTCCGCCCCGATAGAGCGCGACAGATTACGCGCGCGATTTCGCAAAAACAATTCATCGTGCCGAAGGGAACGGCGTTTGAAAGAAAAACGGGATTTTTACAGCCGAATTATGTTTGCTTTACCGTTTACGACGCGGCGTTCGAGGGCGTTGAAATCGCTTTCCCTAAAACCTCTATGAAAAACACGCTGGGCGAATACCTTGCAAAGCTGGGCAAAAAACAGCTTAGAATTGCGGAAACGGAAAAGTATGCGCATGTAACGTTCTTCTTCAACGGCGGAGTAGAGCAACCGAACGAAAACGAAGTGCGCGATTTGATACCCTCACCGAAAGTTGCAACCTACGATTTGAAGCCCGAAATGAGCGCTTATGAAGTAACCGACAAGGTGTTAAGCGAGCTTGACGGCGGAGAGTTCGACGTGGTGATTTTAAACTACGCAAACTGCGATATGGTAGGACACACAGGGGTTATACCCGCTGCGGTAAAAGCCGTTGGCACGGTTGACGAGTGCGTTAAAAAGGTTATTGACAAAATTCTTGAAATGGGCGGCGCGGCGCTTCTGACGGCCGATCACGGCAATGCGGACAATCTTATTGACGAGGACGGCTCGCCGTTCACGGCGCACACCACCAACCCCGTACCCTTTGTACTCGTTTCCGAAAAATACAAGGACGCAAAACTTCGAACGGACGGCGTACTTGCAGACCTTGCCCCCACTCTTCTTACTGTAATGGGCTTGCCCGTTCCCGAAGAAATGACGGGGAAAAGTTTGATTAAATAAATTTTAAATTGTCGTAAAAATTAAATACACAGATAGAGGCGGACTTTTCAGTCCGCCTCTATCTGTGTAACAAAACTTCAAACAAGCGCCTTGCCTATGTATTTTTATAGTAATACGTGCAATACACGTATAATTCTTTTATAGGAGAATTGCAAAATGATTACACTTGACCAAATTCGAACAAGGATTATAGAAGCCATAAAACAAAGCGGATTGACGCAAACGGAAATAGCTAACAGATTAGGCATAGGGCAACAAACCGTTTCCGAATATTTACGCGGCAAGTCGCTGCCCGCGCTTGATACTTTTGCAAACTTATGCGCAATGCTTGACGCGGACGCCAACGACGTACTGTGTATTACCGGCAAACCAAACCGATAAAAATGTAAAAACAAAATAAAGCGGCGGACGCTTATTACCTCCGCCGCTTTATCAGTGACAAAATCTTCAAACATGCGCATTATTTTATTTATATTATATTAAATCATTTTTGGGTTGTCAAATCATTTTTGACTTAAACATAATATAATAGTGCTATGAAATTATGCGAAAGGTTAAAAGAACTACGCAAAGAAAAAGGATTAAGCCAAATGGAGCTTGCTAAGTTGACCGGACTTAGCCAGTCGTCTATCGGGCGTTGGGAATTAGGGCGTACAGAGCCTACGGCTTCCGAACTTATTAAGCTGGCAGACTTTTTCGGCGAGAGCGTTGAATATTTACTTGGTTTGACTGATTGATATTTTAGTCGGGGCGCGTGAAAAGCACGCGCCCCGACTTTCGCTTTTAATTTAATTGCGTAATTTTAATTTTTGAAATATAATAATAAGGTGATACTTAAAGAACCCGAAAAATTTTTTACAAGGATGTACGTTGTGTGCGTGTGCGCGATTTTCTGCTGTATTTTGTGGGGAAGCGCTTTTCCTTGCGTAAAAATCGGGTATAAACTTTTCGACATAGACACGGCGCACGTCCCCTCCCTCATTCTGTTTGCGGGAACGCGCTTCACTCTTGCGGGAGTGATGGTGATAATTTTCGGTAGTATAATAAAACGAAGATTTATTTATCCTAAGGTTAAAAACCTGTGGCGCGTAGGTCTTTTAAGCCTTTTTCAGACGGCGGCGCAGTATACGTTTTTTTACATCGGGCTTGCAAACACCGCAGGCGTAAAGGCTTCGGTACTCAACGGTTTGGGCGTATTCTTCACCATTATTGCGGCATGCTTTATTTTCCATACGGAAAAGTTCAACCTCGTAAAGCTTGCAGGGTGCATATTAGGCTTCGGCGGAGTTATACTCATAAATTTAGGCGGTGATTTTTCGTTTAAATTTACACTTCTCGGAGAGGGGTTCGTTATATTTTCAGGACTGTCGGCAGCGTTTGCCGCCGGGCTTGTAAAAATTTTTTCAAAGTACGAGGACACTACCGCTCTGTGCGGATACCAGTTTTTTATAGGCGGAATTATACTTATCGCGATAGGTGCGGCGGCAGGCGGAAAAATTCAGCCTAACGGCGCGGGAAGTTATTTTATGCTTCTCTATCTTGCGTTTCTTTCGGCGTGCGCATTCACCTTGCAGGGTTTCCTTTTAAAGTACAATCCCGTTTCGCGCGTGGCGGTTTTCAAAAGCACGAATCCCGTATTCGGGGCGGTATTTTCCGCAATTATTCTCGGCGAGAGAGACCAGCTTTTTTCCTATACCACGTTATTAGCGCTTGTTTTGGTTTGCGTAGGGATATTCGTGATAAATAAATTCGGCGAAAAGGGTTTTAAATTCAAAAAATCGGGATAAAATTTATTAAAATGCCCTATTTTCGTTTGTAAAAAATTATACGCTGTGATATACTTTCTAAGTAAAACATATTGAGAGGTTGATTTATGGGCGCATATTTACTGGCACCTGCCGGCATGTCGGATACCGTTTATACTTTGTATATGGTATTATCCGTTGCCTGCCTTATATTGATATTTTTAACCGCACTCGTTGCGATTTTGCTCGTACTGTTCCAGAAGAGCAATTCGGACGGTATTCAGGGTATTACGGCGTCGAGCGAAACGTTCTTCGGCAAAAACAGAGGTCAGTCCATTGAAAGCAAGCTTAAAAAATGGACTTGGATTTGTATGATTGTTCTCGGCGTTCTTTCTATCGTCGTATACGTCGTAAACCTTTTGGTTCCGTAAAAATTATTTTCGAGGCGGCTTTTCAAAAGCCGCTTATTTTTTTGATTATGACTTTAAAACAGAGAATTTACAGCGAAATAAAAAACGGCAAGCTGTCGTTCAAAAACAAGCACGAAATTATTAATTTTACCGCGTTCATCGTCGGCCGGAAAGCTCGGCGCGAGGCGGCTGACGCCCTCGAAGAGCTGGAAGCCGACGGAAAGATTATCCGCGACAGACGCGGAAGATTCTGCACGCCCTCGCAGGCGGGCGTGTTTACGGGAACCGTACGCGCAAACGCGCGCGGCTTTGCGTTCCTCACTCCGGACGACAAACAAAAATACGCGGCTGATTTTTTCCTGCCTCCCCACTCGCTTTCGGGCGCGTATGACGGAGACAAGGTGCTTGCCGCGCCGGTAAAGGGCACGAAGGACGAAGCGTACGTTATAAAAGTTTGCGAACGCGGCAGAAAACGCATAGTCGGAGTTTTGGAAAACTTCGGCGCGAACGCAAAGGTTTACGCGGACGACGAAAAGCTACCCGACCTGTTCGTACCGCGCGCGCTTACGATGAACGCGAAAAACGGCGACAAAGTACTTTGCGAAATAACGGCTTACCCCGAAGGGAAAGCCCCCTCCGCAAAGGTTATCGAGGTTTTGGGCGAGGGCGGAAACTTCGCCGTAGAAGAGCTTTCGATAATACGCGCACACGGGCTTTACGAACAGTTCCCCGATGAGGTGCTTGCGGAAGCGAAAAGAGTTGCCGACCAAAAGATAGAACTTCACGGTCGCAGAGATTTGCGCGGTTTGCTTATTTTCACTATCGACGGAGCGGACACGCGCGACATTGACGACGGAGTTTCGCTCACCTTCGAAGAAGGCAAATATCATTTGGGCGTGCACATTGCGGACGTAAGCAATTACGTTAAATACAAATCGGCACTGGACAGGGAAGCGTATGCGCGCGGTACAAGCGTTTACTTCCCCGCAAGCGTATTGCCTATGTTGCCCAAAGATTTATCGAACGGCGCTTGTTCGCTCAACGAGGGCGAGGACAGATACGCGCTTTCCTGCCTGATGACATTTGACAAAAACGGAAAACGGCTGAATTACGAGATATGCGAAAGCATTATCAAAAGCCGCCGCAAAATGACCTACTCCGCCGTTACGGCTATTTGCGAGGGAGACAAAGCCGCACGCGAGAAATACGCCGACATTGTCGACTCCGTTTTGAAAATGCGCGAGCTGTGCTTAATAATGGAGAGCAACCGCGACAGAGACGGAAGCGTTACGCTGGACGTGCGCGAGGCAAAAATTTACGTTGACGAAAACGGCGAAATAGTTATACCCGACTATAACCGCACCGTATCGGAAAGAATTATAGAGCAATTTATGATTTCCGCGAACGAGGCGGTTGCGGAATTTATGCTCGCAAATAAAATTCCCTGCCTTTACAGGGTGCACGAAGTGCCTTCGCCCGAGAAAATAGAAACGCTTACGGGATTTTTGAAGGATTTGGGTATAAACGCAAAATTGAACGCGGACGACGTTACGCCGAAGGATTTCCAGAAAATTCTCTACTCCGCGCAGGACAAGCCGTTCTATTCGGTAATAAACAAGGTCATGCTGCGCTGTATGCAAAAAGCGCGTTATGCCGAAGTAAATTTAAAGCACTTCGGGCTTGCTTCCGAATGTTACTGCCACTTTACCTCCCCTATCCGCCGCTATCCCGACTTGTTCGTGCACAGGGCGCTTAAAGAGGCGTTGCACGGTGGTTCACATTTAACCGCGTTTGCCGAATGCGTGAAGCAAGCGGGAATAGACTGTTCCGAGCGCGAACGTATAGCTGACGAAGCCGAACGCGAAGTCGACGACCTTTACAAACTCGTTTATATGGACGACAAAATCGGCGAAGAATTCGAGGCTACGGTTTCGGGCGTTACCAACTTCGGCGTGTTTTGCGAGTTGGATAACACTATCGAGGGGCTTATCCCTACGGAGGCGCTTCCGCCGGACGATTACGAGTTTTTCGCGGAAAGATTTTTACTTAAAGGCAGGCGCAACAGCTTCCGCTTGGGCGATAAAATCAAAATTCGTGTGGACGGGTGCGATTTCGGCAAAATGCGCGTAATATTTTCGATTGCCGAATAAAACCGTTTGTGATATAATATAGCATATACAATAAAATCGACGATATGAAAATACAGACGATAACTTACAACAAGTACGCAAATTTCGAGTATTTTATTCTCGAAAAATACGAAGCGGGAATCGTGCTGGAAGGCGCGGAGGTTAAGTCTTTGAGGGCGGGCAACTGCAACCTTAAAGACAGCTTTTGCTTTATCCGCAACGGTCAGCTTACGCTTAAAAACGCGCACATCGCGCTCTACGACAAGTCGGGCGCGTTCAACACAAAAGACTCGAAACGCGACAGAAGACTTCTTATGCACCGCGCGGAAATCGATAAAATTGTGGGAAAGATAAACGAAAAGGGTTATACGCTTGTACCCCTTTCCCTCTACTTTTCGGGAAGTCTTGTAAAGGTTGAGGTTGCTCTTTGCAAGGGCAAACAGAACTATGACAAAAAGCGGACGATAGCCGAACGCGACTTAAAGCGCGCTTTGGACAGACAGCTTAAAGAATACAGATAAAATTTTTACGGGAGATACAAATATGAAAAATTACAGAATCGACACGCTTTGCGTGCAAGCAGGTTATTCGCCGAAAACGGGCGAGGCGAGAATTCCGCCTATCGCACAGTCAACCACCTATGTTTATGAAAAAACGCAGGATATGGCAGACTTGTTTGACTTGAAAAGCGAAGGATATTTTTATTCCCGACTTTCCAACCCGACAGTTGCGGCGTTTGAGGGAAAGGTTGCCGCACTCGAAGACGGCGTTTGTGCGATTGGCTGCGCTTCGGGAATGAGCGCGACCTCGCTTGTGATATTTACCGTTGCGGGCGCGGGCGACAATATACTTTCCTCTGCGGCGGTGTACGGCGGAACTTACAATCTGTTTTCCACTACCTTGCCCAAACTCGGCATCGAGTGCAGATTTTTCGACCCAGACGCGCCTGCGGCGGAAATAGAGAAATTAATAGACGGCAAAACGAAAATGATTTTTACCGAAACGGTTGCGAACCCCGCTATCGTTGTGCTCGACTTCGATAAAATTGCGAAAATAGCAAAAAAACACGGCGTTCTCTTTGCAGTAGACAATACTTTGGCTACTCCTGTTTTGTGCCGTCCCAAGCAATGGGGTGCAAACATAATAATTCACTCCTCCTCTAAATATCTCGACGGGCACGCGGCGGCGCTTGGCGGCGTTATCGTGGACGCAGGGAATTTCTGTTTTAAGGGCAACGAAAGATATTTATCTTTCAACGAGCCGGACGAAAGCTATCACGGACTTGTTTACGCCGACCTGCCCGTCGCCTTCGGCACAAAGTGCCGTGCGCAGATGATTCGCGACTTCGGCGCGATTATGAGTCCGCAGAACGGTTTCATTTCGTACATTGGCTGCGACACGCTTGCCCTGAGAATGGCAAGACATTCCTCCAACGCGCAGAAGGTTGCCGCTTATCTTAAAAAGCACCCTAAAATCGAGTGGATTAACCACCCCTCTTTAAAAGACGACAAGTATTACAAGCTTGCGCAGAAATATATGCCCGACGGACAGGGCGGAATGATGAGCTTCGGAATTAAGGGAAGCGTTGAAAAATGCGCTTGCTTTATGGAAGCGTTAAAGCTTATCACGCAGGAAACACACGTCGCCGACGTAAGAAGCTGCGTTCTTCACCCCGCCTCCACCACGCACAGGCAGCTTTCCGAAGAGGATTTGAAGAAGGCGGGCGTACCGCATAACCTCATAAGGCTGTCCGTCGGCATAGAAAACCCCGACGACATTATCGCGGATTTGGAACAGGCTTTGAAACAAGTATAAGGAATTAAAATGCCGATAGTTATAGATAAAGACATACCCGCATTCAAAATACTGACGGGCGAAAGAATTTTCGTAATGGACAAAGAGAGAGCGGTTTCGCAGGAAATACGCCCTATCGAGATAGCCATTTTAAATTTAATGCCCACAAAAGAAACGACGGAAACGCAGTTTATGCGGCTTTTATCCAACTCGCCTTTGCAGGTAAACATTACTCTTATTAAAACCTCAACCTACAACGCGACGCACACGGACCAAAGCCATCTGGACAAGTTTTATAAAACTTTCGACGAAGTAAAAGATTTGAAGTTCGACGGTATGATTATCACGGGCGCGCCCGTCGAGAACATGCAGTTCGAGCGCGTTGCGTACTGGAAAGAACTTGTAAACATTCTCGACTGGACAAGAACCAACGTTACCTCCACCCTGTTTATCTGCTGGGGCGCGCAGGCGGCATTACATTATTTTTACGGCATTAAAAAGCATTCGTTAAAGAAAAAGTGCTTCGGCATTTTCGCGCACAACCGCGTGCACGACGGTGTTCCCGAGCCTTTAATGCGCGGTATTTCAGACGAGTTCCATATGCCCCATTCGCGGCATACGATAATTTACGCGAAGGACATTATGGACGTGAAGAATCTGAAAATTCTTGCATATTCCAAAAAAGCAGGAGCTTCCATTATAAAAAGCACGGACAACAGACAGGTGTTCGTTACAGGACATATGGAGTACGACAGGCTGACTTTAAAAAGCGAATACGAGCGCGATTTGGAAAAGGGGCTTGACATTGCACCGCCTGCAAATTACTTTACGGACAAAGAAATGAAAGAGGTTAAAATGAATTGGAGTTCGACCGCGAACCTCTTCTACATAAACTGGCTGAACTATTATGTATATCAGGTGACGCCGTACGACATAAACGAAATAGACAAATAAAAAACCGCCTCCGCATATGCGGAGGCGGTTTTTTATTTTAATCATAATGCAGATTATAATCCGAGTTGAACAATATATTTACGTCAACCTCTTCATTGCCGCGTTTTACCGTTACCGTTAAGGTATCGCCGCCCCTTGCGGAAAGCATTACGTCGCCTATATGATGACGGCGCGTTACTTTTATACTTTCCTTAACCGTTCCGTTTGAATCGGTAATTTTTAAAGCGCGTATTTCATCGCCGACCTTTAAGTTTTTGATTGCTGGCATACCGTTTACGCTCGATACCTGTACCGTTTCGTAAATTTCCGCAAGCCCCGTGTCGTTATCATATTTCGCATAACTGTCGATTATAGTAGTTTCAACGTTTAGCATCGGCCTGCTTATACCTTCGGTAAATCTGCCGTTTACAGCGTAATTATCGTACATAAGTTTAAGCAGCCTTTTAACGTTACTTGCAGGCAGTGCGTAGCCCATATTGTCCACGTCGGACTCATCGTCCTTTGAGTTGACTATCGCAACGAGTTCCCCGCTGGCGTTGAAAAGTCCGCCGCCGGAATTACCGTGATTGATTGCCGCAGACGTGCGCATTACGCGATACGACTTGGATGAAGTCGAACTTACGTCGGAAAGATTTAAACTGATATATTCGCTGTCCTTGCTTATAATTCCTTCCGCCGCAGAAACGCCCTCACCGCTTGCGTTGCCGACAGCATAGACAAACTCGCCGACGTGCACGTCCTCCGCAGCGCAGAAGCTTGCCGCAATAATTTCATTATTCTTAATTACCTCGCTTCCTTTTACCTGTAAAAGAGCGATGTCGTACGTCACGGAAGCCGCCATAACTCTTGCGTGAATTGCGTAGCTATCATCGTTTGCAATATTGCCATAACCGTCATAAGTGAAGTTAATCCCCTTCACGTCCTGTCCGTAAAGATACAGCCTTACGTCGTCGCAAAAAACTTCCCGCGAGGAATCGTCGTAAACCACATGGCAGTTCGTCACAACGTAGGCATCGCCGACGGCTTTGTCAACCCAAAGGAACACGCCAGAACCCATATATACTTTATTGCGCGTCGATGAAGAATTGTAGGAAAAACGCGACAGTATGGAACACGAAGACATAAGCGAACGGTTTATTACTTTCTGCTTATTTACAAGGTCGGAAAGCTCGCTTTGCGAATATGAAAGATATTTCTTCAAAAATTCGTCGAGGGTAAGATTTTCATTTCCGGGCACGGTTTTTGCCGCTTCGTAAATTTCGTAAATAGAAACGTCCTGTCCGTCCAAACCGTCGCGACCGTCACGGCCGGATTTTCCGCCCAGATCAAAGCAGCCGCAGAAAAAAGCCGTAGCCGCTATACATATGCAGACTATTAGCGAGATAATTTTTTTCATTTAAACACCTTCCGTTATAAATTGTAATGGCGCGCCCTTATAAAGTCAACCGCTGTTGAGACGCAGTTTATAATATTCACTTAAATTTTTCAGTTAAATCACATAACCGTTCTTTCTCAAAAGCTCGCGCGCGGTAAACGCGCTGTCCACACCCTCTTTGTTCTTGACGGGAGCGAACTCCTTTTCGCGCTCTACTTCATATGCAAGGCAACTGTCCATAAGCCGCACCATATCAACCACGAGAGTTTCGAACTTGTAGCCGTTAGGCTTTCCGGGATTTACCTTTTTACCGTACGCGATATGCGGTATCGCCTTTTCGGCAAGGTGATAAGGCAGTTCACAATGCGTAATATCGTTTAGCTTTTCCACGCTGAAAAGATAATTCAAAATTACCCCGTAGCGGTAAGCCAGCTCGCCGTCGGAGCCACGCAGTTCGAGCAATGACTTCGGCATTTCGTAATACTCGATTATGGAAGGCTTTCCGTCCTCCTCGCACAGCACTCCGACCTTTTCCTCTGCGCAAGTCTTTTTGACGACTTTAGACGCGCAGTTACAGCCGGAAAGCGCCGTTGCGCCTATAAACGCAGGGTCGCAAATTTTCTGCAAAACGTTATCAACGCCGAATACGTTAATCCACTCTATTTTGTTCTCTTTTAAAATGCGGTCAAGTCCGCTGCTTTTCAAAGACGAATACCAGCCGCCGTTGCCGTTGGGCGATTGCGAAATTTTATATTTTTCATCGAGAAAAATTTTACCGTCGAACGAACACGCAGGTTCGGTATTCTGAATGAAAAAATGAATTTCCTCCTCAGGATAGCCGAAATATGCGTTTTGCTTAAAGAAGTTTACCGTGTCCGCGTTGTTTTTCGTGCTGGTCATAATAAACAATGGAAAATATACGCCCGCTCTTTTTGCGACAGATATGGCGTTATCTATCAAAAGACTGAAAATGCTTCGGCTTTCCGTCACGCCGACGTCGAACATTCCTTTGGGTTTATCAAAGCCCAGACGGGTGCCCTGTCCGCCCGCAAGCAAAACGGCGGCAACCTTCCTGCTTTTAAGAAGTTTAAGCCCCTCTTTTTCGTAGCCGTCTTTTTTGAGCGCGACGTCGTTTAAGGTTACCGCAGGTATAGGGCGGATTTCTCCGTACTTCGAAGCGGAAGTTCTGCCGATGTTTTTCAGTACCGAAAAATCGAGTTTTTCAATATCCGAAAGCAGAAGCTTGCGCGCGTCACCGTCGAGTTCGTCATAGTAATCGAGAAGGTGCGCTTGTTTATGTTCGGTCAAAATTTCTTTTGCTCTTTCGTAATTCATAGTCAAATACCGTAAAAAATCATTTTCCTCTTTTTATAATTATATTATAATTGTGAAATTAAGTCAATAATTTTGTAAAAATCAGGAAAACCTATTGAAAAATTTAAAAATTTATTATATAATATTATGCGAAATAATTTTTATTATATGATGAGGGATTAATATATGTTTTGTACGGAATGCGGCGATAAGCTGACTTTAATGTTCAAAGCCGACGAAGGGCTTGTGCCATACTGCACGAAATGCGGAGAATACCGCTTCCCCCGTTTTGCTACTGCCGTAAGCATGGCGGCAACGAACAGAGCGAAGGATAAAATACTTTTAGCAAAGCACAAAGGTCACAGCGGATACAGACTGTGCGCGGGATATGTGAAAAAGGGCGAAACCGCAGAAAAGGCGGTAACGCGAGAATTCAAAGAAGAAACGAAGTTAGACACCGTTAAATTCAAATACCTCAACTCCCGCTATCTCGAAGAGAAAAACATTTTAATGCTGGGCTTCCTTTTAATTGCCGAAGACGGCACGCCCGTTCCCGACGAAAACGAGCTGGAAAGCGTTAAATGGTTCACCTTCGAAGAAGCGGCGGAAGAGATTAAAAACGATTCGCTTGCAGAGGCGTTTTTAAAAAGCGCTTTTGCCGAAATAAAAAAATTTTAATATAGGAGAAAACAATGAACTTACTTTTAAGTACGGGTGCGCTTGCCGGCATTATCGTCGGCGTAGTAATCGTCGTATTGCTGCTGGCAATAGCAATATGGTGGATCAGCACGCACAACAAACTTGTCCGTATGAAGAACCAATATGAAGAGGCTTTCCATAATATAGACATATACTTGAAAAAGCGTTACGACTTGATTCCCAACCTCGTTGAGACGGTTAAAGGTTACGCAAAACACGAAAGCGGCACTTTAACCGCAGTTATCGAAGCGCGCGCAAAGGCGCAGAGCGCGACGACTACGGAAGAGAAAATAGAAGCCAACGCACAGCTTACGCAGCAGCTGAAAAATTTCAATTTGCTTGTGGAAAGATACCCCGAACTCAAAGCGAATTCAAACTTCCTCGAATTGCAGGCTACGCTTAAAAATATAGAGCTTGAGCTTGCGCAGTCGAGAAAGTACTACAACGCTACAATCAAGCAGTTCAATTCCGCAATACAGGTCTTCCCTTCCTCTATCGTTGCAAGGAAAATGCGTTGCGAAAAACAGCCTTACTTCGAGCTCGATTCCATAGAAGAAAGACAGAACGTTAAAGTTTCGTTTTAATATGAAATTTAAGGCGGGAGCGAAAAACGTTCCCGCCTTTTCCCTTACGGAGAGATTATGAAAAAAGTTAGATTTTTGCCCGCGACGATATTCGCGGCACTGCTTGCGCTTCTGGCAGTGTGCATTTTTGCGCTTTCGGGATGCTCGGTAAATTATTTTTCCGGCTGCTCCGCCCAAAACAGCGACAACGTGCCTTTGGTGGACCCTGCTTACAGGTTCGAGTTGGAGAAATATGACGTAACGTACGATATTTCCGACGACTGCTCGATACAGGTTACGGAAATTATGGACGTATTTTATCGCGGACGGTTCTCTACGGGATTCTACCGCGACATACCCGTAAACGCAGGCACACAGGTAAAAAACGTAAAGGCTTCCAAGTTGGAGGGCGACAGTCCCTCCTTCTACTATGACGTAGACATAGAATATGCGGGTTTTGTTACCGTAGATATAGGCGACAGTTCGTCAAAATACAATAAGAGAGAGAAATATCTTTTAACCTATACTTACGTTATCACCAATTCGTTCGTAAAAAAGGGTACGCTCCCCTTAAACCCCGTAGGCACGGGCTGGGAAAGCGAGATTTCCAGCGCAAACGTGACGATGATTCTGCCCGAAGGCTTTACTGGTGCGGAATGTTTCTACGGTAAAAAGGGAAGCGCCGATAAGCTCGCCTATAAACAGACAGTCGAAGACGGGCGCACCGTTCTCAGGGTCGAAAACGTAAGCCTGCCAAGCTTTAACGGTATTTCGTTCGACCTGCACTTCGAAAACGGCGCGATCAAAAATTATTTCGACTTCACTCCGTTTATCTTCGTAATCGTTGCGGCTGTTGTATTCGCGGCGCTGATAGTCCTTAAATTTACGCTGTTCGGAAAATCATATATTACGCCCGTCGTGAACTATGAAGCCCCCAACAATTTAGACCCTCTTATGATGGGTAAACTTATCGACAACAAAATAGACAACGAGGACGTTACCTCAATGATATTTTATTGGGCAAGCAAGGGCTATATAAAAATTAATTTTGAAAATAAATACAAACCCATACTCATTCGTATCGCCAAAGAGCTGCCTTCGAGTTGCAGTAATTACGAACGCACTCTTTATACGGGTCTTTTTGTAGAGGGCGACGCCGTTTCAATCAATTCGCTTGCAAACAAATACTATAAATGGATAGACCGCGCCAAATCGGAGATAAATACGAAGACCAAAGGTCAGCTGTATAAATCGTGGACAAATTGGGCGTCGTTGGCTATTGCCGTCGTTGCAGGCCTATTTATGGGGGTTGTTCCTCTTATACTTGCGTTCTCGCAAATTTCAAGCACTTTCCTGTACTTCGCGGGATTTACAGCAGTTGTACCTGCTGTGCTTATCAATCTTTGCTCGCAAATGGTTTTGACTTTGAAATACAAAAAGAAGCCTTTGACGTTCAGGTTAATGTGGGTTGCCGTTGCCGTTTTCTGCTGTATCGTCGCGGCGGCGTATCTGCTTATTCCTTCGGCAATTATAGGTATATGGGCTAAACTCCTGCTCGCGCTTGCGTGCATGGGAATTGCCGCCACTTCTTCTCTGATAGTTTCAAGAACGGATAAATACACGCAACAGCTCGGCGAAATTTTAGGATTCAAGGAGTTCATTAAATTGGCCGAAAAGGACCAGCTTGAAAAAATGCTGGAAGACAATCCGCAGTTCTATTACAACGTTCTGCCCTATGCGCAGGTTCTCGGTATTTCCGATATCTGGACAGAAAAATTCAACGGCATTACGGTAGAGCCTCCCCAGTGGATGACGGGCAACGTAATCGGTGACGTGTTTGTTCTGCATACTTTCAACACTATGATTAACCGCTCTATGCAGGGAATGTCGTCGCAAATGACGTCGCGCCCCGCCTCTTCGGGAATGAACGGACGAGGCGGCGGTTTCGGGGGCGGCTTCGGCGGACACAGCGGAGGCGGCTTCGGGGGCGGCGGCGGTCGCGGCAGATAAAAACAAAGCCATCGGCAATCCTGTTAGCCGATGGCTCTATTTTATAATTTTTCTTCTAAGAACTCCTTTATAACACTTAAATTTGTAAGCGCATTTTCTATACGATTTAAAATCATACTATTTTTAAGACTTTGGTTTATACGTCTGCCTTTAAAATTTTTGCAAGAGTGATGTTTACTCACCGTAATGTTTTGCTGACGGCTGTTTCCGCCGTCCTTAAAAAACAGCAATATCCTTTTGTGAAGTATGCTTCAAAGTTAATACAGCAATAGCATTTGTTTTTATTTTCCATATTTACTTATTGACATTCAGTAAATGTCGTTAAAATTGTTCAGTCATACTATAATTATATTGTCAAGCACTAAATGTCAAAGCGGATAAAAATATATGTTTAAAAACAAAGCAGAAAGCAGAAAACAGAAGAAACAACATATGCGGACAGAAGATATGCGAGCTGAGAAAAGCGCGCACACCCGAAACGTCGCAAAGAATGCTGGCTGAGCTGTTACAGCTTAACGGTATAGATATTGACAAAAACGCCGTTCAGAGAATAGAAAGCGGACAAAGGTTTGTTACCGATATCGAAATTGCCGCGCTGTGCAAAATTTTCCGTATTTCCGCAGACCAACTTTTAAAAATCGATTCATAAAATATAAACGCCGCGCCAGCGCTGAATACAGCGCTGGCGCGGCGTTTTATTACCGATAATTTTATTCGCTTTCGACGACGAGCTTGATTTTTGTCGTGATGCCTTCCATAAACTTCAAATCCACGTCGTACGTCCCAACGTTTTTAATAGGCTGGGTAAGGACTACCTTTTTCTTATCCACGTCGTAACCTGCCGAAACAAGCGCGTCGGCAACATTTTGCGCTGTTACCGAGCCGAACACCTTTCCGCCCTGCCCCGCTTTGATTTTTACCGTGAACGCCTTTCCCTTGATTTCAGCGGCAAGCTGTCCGGTAGCCTTTACTTCTTCGGCACGGTGAAAATCCGCCGAAGCTTTTTTCTGGTTTATATCGTTCAGCTTTGCAGCCGTTGCCGCTTCCGCAAAGCCTTTCTTAATCAAAAAGTTGCGCGCGTAACCTTCGTTTACGTCCACTACTTCGCCTTTTTTGCCCTGACCTTTTACGTCCTGTAATAAAATGATTTTCATAGGTTGCTCCTTTTCTAATATTTTAAGGTAAAATCGGAAATTTGTCAATACCTCCGTATAATTTGACGCGCGCGGCACATAATAATTTTCGGAGGGTATTATATGAAAAACGTCAATCGTGATATAGCTTGTAACGTAAGCAAATGCGTACACAATTACAACGGTTGCAACTGCCAGCTTAACAGCATAAAGGTCGGCTGCACCTGTAGCGGCGACGTATGCACTTGCTGCGAAAGCTATTCTGAGAAGATTTAAGTTAATACCTTAAAACTTCTGTTTTTTAACAGAGCACAGAGCGCAGGGTATGCCTTGCGCTCTGTGTTTTTATTTAAGCCAATTCGTAAGCGGCAAATCTTTCTTTATAATGCCCATTGACTGCAACAGATTGTTGTCATAGAAATACGTTGCGAGTTTATCTTTTTCAAAGTATGCGTTAAACCTTGCCATAAACTCGACGTCGTGCATAGAATTTACGACCGCGCCTACGAGAAGCATTATCGCAAGCACGATTAGCGTGCAGACTACCGCGCCCGCTACGCCGTCTATCGTTTGGAAAATTCTGCCGTCCCTCGCGTTGTCTATAAGGCGGGGAACAAACACCGCCGCAAATATCACGGGCACGAGCAACAGCAAGAACATACAAGCCATTATGATAATTTTACTGAGTTTAAGCGAGGTTAATTTAACCACGTTGAGTATAGAGGCGACCTTTTGCAATTTGGGTTCAAGATGGGAATTAAGCGCTGTCGCCGCAGTTGCAAAAGCTTCGACTTTGAAAGCAAAGTACCACGCAAGCACGCCGACGCCGATAACCATACCTATAACTACCAGTCCCCACGCCGAAGAAGATATTCCGCTTTGGTAGCCGCACCTTATACATACCATAATTACGGCGATAACTACAAAATCGAAAATACAGCTACGGAAGAAATTCCACCCCTTGCCCGCGTAGAGTTTGCCGAATACAGGGAAGAGTTTTCCGCCCTCCGCAGCCAGTCCCGTAAAATCAATCAAGGAAATAATTATTGCCGCAATAAATCCGTAAATTACGGCGCCTTTAAAAGCAAGCACTATTCCGCCGAAAACCCTGTTCAAAACGCCCCAGACGCCTGCAGAACGCTTATTCTTTTGTTTGACAAGCTTTTTATATTCCTTTTTGTCCTTCACGCTTATCGCGCCCAGAATCTGCGCGGTGGCCTGCTCGTTTTCTATGTAATGCTCGTAATAATAAAGCTGTTTGCGCTTTTCCATTTTAACGGAAAACACTTTCCTTAAAATTGTGAAAACAGCCATAAATGCGATAATCAGTAAAATAATAATTCCTATGGAAATAAAGCCGCCGACCGAACCGCCGTGCAGTTTGCCGGTGATAAGCCCCGTAAGCGGCAAGCCTATAAGGGCGACGAAAACATATTCGAAGCCCCAGCTTTTGACTTTTGTAAAGCCCTTTAACGCGCCCAAAATTCCGCCGAAAATTAAGAACGGAAATATGCCGCAAATTATTATTATGCCGAAAAGATTCATAATAACCTCTTTTGCTACTTGTTAAAATTATCCTTTAACGAAACTATTTCGGATAAAATAACAAGTCCGTTTTCAGTTAGTTTTTTATAATAACCCGTGCGGAGCAACTGGAAAGGCTTTTCATCATCACAGTCGGCGATATAACTTTCGGCTTTGCCGTAAATTACCGTTTCGCTGTTTTTATTTAACCTTTCCGCATAGTCCTGGTCGGGATATTGTTCGTCGTTTAAAAGCGGCTGATACTGCCTTATCTGCACGTCCTTTCCGTACTTTGCGTCAACCCAGTGTATAACGCCCTTCGCCTTGATTTCCGTAGGCTGCTGCGAGCCGCTTCGGGTTTCGGGGAAGTATGTGCAAAGTATTTCTTCAACCTCGCCGTCTTTGCCGAGCTTTACGTCGTCGCAACGCACGATATACGCAGCTTTAAGACGGACGGTGCCGCCCTTTTGCAAACGCTTGTATTTGGGGGGAGGATTTAATGAAAAATCATCACGGTCGATATACACGCTGCCCGTAAACTTTACTTTACGCGCTCCTCCGTTTTCCTTAATGGGGTTTATTTCGAAATCAAGCTCCTCTTCGCCGCTGTAATTCGTTACCGTAAGCTTGACGGGGTTCAAAACCGCCATTGCGCGTTCCGCGTTTTCATTCAGATTGTCGCGGATACAGCTGTCGAGCTGGGCTTGATTTACGACCGAATAAGCCTTTGCCACTCCGACGTCTGCGCAGAATTTTTTAAGCGCTTCGGGCGGAACGCCGCGCGACTTCAAGCCCATAACCGTAGGCATACGAGGATCGTCCCAGCCGCGTACGAACTTTTCGTCCACGAGCTTTTTCAAATAGCGCTTTGACATAAGCATATTCGTAATGTTCAATCGCGCGAACTCTATCTGTCTGGGGCGCGGTTCTTTAAAACCCGCCTTTTCTACAAACCAGTTATAAAGCGGACGGTGATTTTCAAATTCAAGCGAACATAGAGAGTGAGTTATCCCCTCTATCGCGTCGGAAACAGGGTGCGCAAAATCGTACATCGGGTAAATGCACCACTTGTCCCCCGTTCTGTAATGGGGAACGCGGGCAATGCGGTAAACTACGGGGTCTCGCATATTTACGTTAGGCGAAGCCATATCGATCTTAGCCCTGAGAACTTTTGCGCCGTCGGGATATTTACCCGACTTCATTTCGCGGAAAAGTTTGAGGTTTTCCTCCACGCTTCTATCCCTGTACGGAGAGGGCGTACCTGCTTCCGTAAGCGTGCCGCGCGTCGCCGTTATTTCTTCGGCAGACAAATCACAGACGTATGCGTTACCTTCGAGAATGTACTTTTCGGCAATCTCGTAAAGCCTGTCGTAATAGTCGGAAGCAAAAACCAGTTTGTCGTATTCGAAGCCCAGCCATTTGATTGCGTCGATAATGGAATTGACGTATTCGTAATCCTCTTTCGCGGGATTGGTGTCGTCCATACGCAGGTTGAGCGTTCCGTGATATTTTTCTTTAACGCCGAAATTTATGCACATCGCCTTGATATGACCGATATGCAGATATCCGTTGGGCTCGGGCGGAAAACGAACGTGTATTTCGTTGCCCGTCCCCTCGAACTTGCCTGCCGCAAGCTCGTCGTTTATAATCTGTTCTATAAAGTTGTTTGCCTCAGGAAGTTTCATATATTCTTAACCTTTTTCAGGAAAGTCCCGTTATATTTCCGTTTTCGTCGATATCTATATGTTCC
Organism: uncultured Christensenella sp.; assembly: GCA_910585705.1. GTDB lineage: Bacteria > Bacillota > Clostridia > Christensenellales > Borkfalkiaceae > Coproplasma. Next base: position 167,888 of record CAJUER010000001.1, on the reverse strand, counting down.
GCACTCGGAGTTTTGGATAGACCGGGCATAAGCATAATATCGCCCGCAACGGCGACGATAAAACCCGCGCCGCCTTTATATATTATATCCCTCACTTTGATTTTAAAGCCCGTCGGACGGGAAAGTTTTTTCGCGTCGTCGGATAAGGAATACTGCGTTTTGGCGATTATCACAGGTAAACCCGTAATGCCGTTGTCTTTCAGGGCTTTTATCTTCCTTAATGCTTCGTCTGAAAATTCCGCGCCGTCGCCGCCGTAAACGTTCCTTACTACGTCGCTCACTTTCTTTTCAACGCTGTCGTTCAAATCGTAAGCAAAGCAAAGCTCGCTCTTTTTAGCACACTGCTTTACAACCTCTTCGGCAAGCTCTCTGCCGCCGTCGCCGCCCTTCAAGAACACGTCGCAGAAAACGGCGTTTGCACCCGCCGCCTTGCAGGCGTTCAACACCTCGTCGATTTCCGCCCGAGTATCGGTGACAAATCTGTTCATTGCGACAACGCAGGGCTTATTGTAAACCTTGACTACATTTTCAACATGCTTCAAAAGATTGGGAAGCCCCGCCCTCAACGCAGGGATATTTTCATCAGACAAGGTCGCCTTGTCCGCGCCGCCGTGAAGCTTCAACGCTTTGACGGTTGCGACAACTACGACGCAGTCGGGCTGAATTCCCGCTATCCTGCACTTGGTATCGAGAAATTTCTCCGCGCCCAAATCCGCGCCGAAGCCAGCTTCCGTTACGGTGTAATCCGCAAGAGTCATAGCAGTGTAAGTTGCGCGTACGGAGTTACAGCCGTGCGCGATATTGGCGAAAGGTCCGCCGTGAACTATTGCCGGCGTGCCCTCCAAAGTCTGCACGAGGTTGGGCTTTATCGCGTCCTTTAAAAGAGTTGCCATCGCGCCGTCGGCTTTAAGCTGTCTTGCTCGGACGAATTTTCCGTCCTCGTCAAGCCCCACAACAATATCGCCTATGCGCTTTTTCAAATCGCTTAAATCGGTAGCGAGGCACAGCACAGCCATAACCTCGCTTGCGGCGGTGATTTCAAAACCTTCGCCGCGCGTATAGCTTTTACAGCCCGCCATAACGCCCGCGTCGCAGTTTAAAGTTACATCGCGCAAGGCGCGGTCGTTCATATCCATACAGCGGCGGAAAGTGACCTGCTTTATTTTAAGCGCGTTTCCGCGAAGAATATGGTTGTCTATCATTGCGCACAGAAGATTGTTCGCCGCAGTGATTGCGTGCAAATCCCCCGTGAAGTGTAAATTAATATCCGACATCGGCACAATCTGCGCATATCCGCCGCCTGCCGCTCCGCCCTTGATTCCGAAAACCGGACCTAAGGAAGGTTCGCGCAAAGCAAGGCACACCTTTTTGCCGATTTTGCTCATAGCGTCGGCAAGACCGATTGACACGGTCGTCTTGCCCTCTCCGCTTGCCGTAGGATTTATCGCCGTAACCAGCACGAGCTTGGACTTAGGATTGACTTCCTTTAAGTCTATTTTGGCTTTATATTTGCCGTAAAGTTCGAGCTTGTCCCCGTCAAGCGACAGCTTTTGGGCTATTTCGCGTATATCCTGCAATTTACAGCTTTCGGCAATTTCGATATCGGAGAGCATTTTACACCTTCAATATTTTTCTGATATGTATTTATTATATCACAGATTAGTTCAAAGTTCAAGTGCCTTGAAGGGGGTGAAAAGCACAATTTTCGGTTAAAAGTTCAAGAATTTCAGTGTGGAAAAACCCCTTGAAACCCCTGCGTTAGTAACAAAATAGTATCAAGTTAGTATCAATCACTATTTTGTTTATTTTCGGCAGTGTTGTCATCTGCCGTTTCGGAAGGCGTGTCGGGCGTTGTTTCAGTAGTTTTGCCGTCCCCTTCCTTCTGCTCTGCATCACCTTCGGTGTCCGCTTCGGTGGATTTGTTGCGACTTGCATCCACCAAACCTTCACCGATTATGTATGCAATAACCGTTGCGCCTGCCATGATGATGGCGGTGATTTGGGCAACCGTTCCGTCCCCTGCACCGAATGCAACTGCAATCGAAGCAGCAGCGGAAACAATCGCTGCCCAAAACTTTCTACTTGTCAATTTGGATTTCCAATCAATTTTTTTCATGGTTTGAATACCGTCCTTTTTTATTTTATAGGTTTGTGATGCGCTTCCAAATCAGCAATTCTGTGATTTGCCACTTTGATTTCTTCATCGTGAACCGCATCTTTTTGTTCCAGTTTATAAACACGGTCAATCACTTGATTGTGTTTATCAACCTTCTTTTCAAGTTGGTCAATTCGATAATTGATCAACTTTGTCCCGACCACAATGCCCGAAAAAGTTCCAACGAGCGTTCCGACCAATGTGATCAATGCCACAATAATTTCAGTTGTCATGTCTGCGTTTACCGTCCTTTTTAGAATTGCCGTTTTAAGGCGCAGAAACGCCCTTCTGACGGCTTGCCTTGTCGCAAGGGTGAATGTTCAACCGCACCCCCTTTCGCTTGTCACGCCGAGCGTGGGCAAGCATTTTGTGCGGTCAAATCACTTTTCTTCCAACAGTGCTTGAACGGCTGCTTTCAGTTTATCCGGCACATCGTCAATGGTCTTGATTCCTTTGCGGATTAAGTCTGCATAAACCTTCGCCATATCGCTTTAACCCCCCATTGCTTCATAGATTTCACACAACGCAATTTGCGTGTCGGTGATGCTGTCTTTCAAGGCTGCGTTTTCCTGCATCATCAAATCCAGGTATTCGTCTTTGGAATATTGCACTTCGTGATAGGAATACAAATCTTCCACTGCCTTGCCGTTTTGGTCTGTTTCAACCTTTTGAATGTCGGTGTGAACATATACCGTGTCAAACCCGACAATCACCGCTTTTGCCTGTTCACTGTTTCCGTGAACGATTCCCATGTCTTTCATGATGTCACCTTCCTGTTCTTTTTTGATTTGATAACTTCGTTGTAGTACCTATCCAACGAAGGTTGAATCGGTTCAATATATTTTTGCCGTAACCGATGCGAATTGCACCACTTTAACCATCCGTTGTATGAATTTGCGCTGCACCATTCAGAATAGTTGATCAGATTGCCGTCACACTGTTTCCTTTGGATTTGCACCATTTTCTTTTTGAACTTCTTGCAAGTGGTTTTGCGTAAAAGTTTGTAACCGTGGAAAAACCTATATCCCACGAAATCCACGCCCCTTGCATCGACAGGGAACACCTGCCAGTTCGGCTTGATTTGAAGGTCAAGTCGAATGCGAAGATATTCGTCCATCCGTTTTCGAATGTCATGCAAGAACGCCTTTGAAGAACTGAAAATCACGATGTCATCCATATACCGCACAACATATTTGATTTGCATATCTTCCTTCAACCAGTGGTCGAAATATGCAAGATAGTAGTTTGCAAGGTATTGTGAAAGGTATGACCCAATCGGGACACCCTTTTCCCCAGGATAGGAATCAATGATTCGGTCAAGTAGTTCAAGCAAATCCGCATCCTTGAATTTCTTCCGCAGCAACTGTTTCAGAATTGCATGGTTGATGTTCGGATAAAACTTCCGAATGTCGATTTTCAAACAGAATTCCGTGCCTGGAATATCCGTCATAAATTCATCGACAAGTTTCATTGCCCTTTTGATGCCACGACCCTTCAATGAAGCGCAGGTGTGACCGCAAAGGGTGTTCACGAACACTTTTTCGATTTGAAGTAGAATTGCCCACTGAATGATTCTGTCGGGGAAATACGGCAGTTTCATCAATTCACGGTCTTTGCCTTTGTCGTTTATTATTGAAACCGAATATTCGCTGACGGTATAGGTTTTATTCATCAGCATTTCTTGAATTTGCCCAAGATAGAATTCGGGATCGCTGTCAACCTTCTTCACATCCTTATAGAAGGCTTTGTCCTTCCTGGCGTTTTTGTGTGCCAGTTTCAAATTTTCCATTGTAAAAATTTCTTTGTAGATATTGCCATATCTTTTCATAGAAACACCCCTTGTTGATGTTTTCTTTCCCCAAACTTTCGACCTTCGGAAGTACTTTCGGAAGGCTACTAATACAGGATAAAGGTTTTTGTGTTTTGCCCTGTGGCAGGGTGTGAACGCACTTCGTTTATGTCAAACCCCCGACTTGCATCGGGGGTTCAGCAAACAATATGAACCTTTTGAAAACTTTAAGTGCGCCGAAACATTACCATTCGAATCCGAAGTGGAATTATTCACATTCAGTTGAAAAGTACCGGTATTATCACTGTCATTCCAATTACTGCCGAAATAAGTGACATAACTGCCATTCAAATTCGTATAATCGAACTTGTTTGTTGTGCTTTTCTTCTTGATAATATTTCAATCGTTCGACACCCCTGTTTCTTTGTTATAAATACATCAAGCGCGCCGAAACATAACCAAACGAATCCGAAGCGGAATAATCCACATACAGCCGAAAAGCACCGGCAGCATCACCGCCACTCCAAGCACCGCCGAAATAAGCGACAAAACCGCCACCCAAATCCGCAGAATCGCTGAAATAGGTGGTTGACGATCCACCACCTGCTTTGAATGCAAACCCTGCTTCGGTGTTCCCCTGTGGTTCTTTTAGCCAACCGCCGTTTCCACCTGACATTCCCGAAGGCGTTGAAATATATCCATCGCCTTTGCCGTTGTCCTGAAAATTGTCGGTGTTGGTCAAAATGTTAATAGGATTGCTTGAATCGGTTGCAATGCCGTCTATCCATTCATAGATGTTGCCCCAAAAATCTTCAACGCCCAAGCACTTCACTTGATGTTTTCCATCCGTCATATAGGAAGGATTGCTTGCTTTGATGATTTCAGAATCCATTCCATAGGCATTCGCACCACCTGTGTTGACTTTTGCACTTGCACTGACCAAACCCTTTCCGACTTTCGTCTGCGAATTCAGCGAACCGAATTTCAGAACATAGGCGCACTGTCTGAACATCAACTGATAGAACGCAGATTGTTCATAACCGCTGCCATTGTTATGCGCATAGGTTCTTGCTGTTCCAATGGTGATGTTTGCCGTGGGTGCTTTATCTGACAACGAACGAAGTTTATTGTCATCGTCTTTGTATCCTTTGAATGCGCCAATGTAGAATACATTTTTTTGTACGCTTCCCCTTTGATGGGCGTAATATTTGAAATCGGGGTTGTCGGGGTCGTTCGTCATCGAAATGGTGATTTGGTTATTTGCTTTCGTCATTTTCAAACCCCTTCGGGGGAATGCAATCATGACATCACCGCTTTTGCCCGATTCGATGTCGGCAAGACTGCCATCTTCGAAAAGTGAATAATTGTTTCGGTCTAACTTGCCGACTTCCTTGCCGTCCTTGAATAACACAGGATAGTGACCGAAGAATTCATCCCACTGTTCCGCCGTCATTCCGACTGCATCATCAGCATAGGTGACGGTTGTGTTGGGGTTGCTATTCGTTCCCCAGTTGATGATTGCCGTCATTGTCTGATAGCCGAGCAGAACAGGAATTTGTTTCGCATCGGTGACATCGACAACCTTTGAAATGACCGTGCCGTTGATGGTTGCGGAAACCGTCCATTTGCCATAGTTCGGAACGGTGAAAGTTGCCTTGCCGTTCGACACTGCGCTGTATCTGATGACACCGTTCGTCACGGTGACCGTCACGCCCTTCTTCGTGGTCACAATCAATTCGGGCAGAACATCACCAACCCAGGTGTAGTTGCCCGAAGCAACCGCAACGCAGTGGAAAATTTTCTTGCTTGCCGTGTTGATGTAGATTTGACCGAGAATGCCGACAGTGGTCTTTGTCGGATCTGTCGTTCCCTGTTTAACCGCAGGAACTCTTGCAACGGCATCTTCCGCCTGTTCGACCACATGGTTCATCTGCGTTTCGATGGTGTCAATCGCTTCGTTGAGTTTCTGCTCTGCTGCCGTTTGAATTGCTGTCTGTGTTTCTTCAATGGACTGTGCCTTCAAAGTTTTCCATGACGGAAGAACTTCAAACAGACAAACCAAATTCTGAATGTTCAACCCATCGAAGGGTACACGGTACAGGGGCATGTCGTTGACAAGCACATGGTCATTGATGATGTCCCCTTTTATCGGGTCAGGGTCTGTTGCGTTGCCGGTTGTGGGCGTTCCCTTGATAACAACCAGGTTTGTTTCTTCAACGCCAGTTGCGGAATCCTTCGTGTATCTGACAACAATCAGATCGTTGCGTTTGAACCCCTGCTGTCCGTTTTCAAAATCCAGGTCTATGTATGACCCATCATCAAGCCTGATGTGCCGTCCCTGCATGAGAATGTCACCGTCTTTGATTCTGACGATGTTGTTCGAAATGATGGTGGATGCGAACTTGCTTCCCCTTTCAAGGACAAATTCACCTTCACCAAGCACCGCTGCGTTGAAACTTCCCTGGTCTGCGGACTTGATGTGTTCTTTGTTTGCATAGCCTGTGACAAGATGCATATTTGCCATTTTTATTCACCTACCTTGTAAGATATAGTTGCCCTTTCGTTTTTAAGGGTGACTATTTTCTTGATGATTTTTTGAACGATTGAAATGCCTGTGACATTTTCTTTCGCCCCGACAATATCCCCGATGTCATACACCGAAGATGAATTCGTGAAGTTGATTTTCACGGAATCGGAATTCCACGACTTTTCAATCACTTCCCTTCCGCCGTTTTCAAGTTCTTCGTCCGATTCTGCATTGCTGCAATCGTACACTTCGCACACTTCATCCATTCCGAAGAATGACTTCGTGTGGGAAATGTTTCCGTCCTTGTCGGCGTACAGGTGAATGACGGTTCTTTCCGCAAGGTCACCTGCGCCCAAACAAATCACATGGTTTGTCGGCTTGAAATTCTTTTTGATTTCGAAACTGATCTGCGAAGAATCGAATTCTTCATTCTTCGAATAGTCCACCAACGGCTTTGCCGTCAGTGTCGCATAACCTTGTCGGAAGGTTATGTTCAATTTGCCGTTGACGGATTGAAGCATCTTCACAATACCTTTGTAGCCGTCAATGTATCTGTTCATTTTGTAGTTCCGCACCGTCAACCCCGAAGGGGCATCGGGTGTAACAAACAAATCCCCCAGGTTCATTCGCTGAATGAGTTCGGCAAGAACCTGGTTTGCATCGCCCGATAAAATCAAGTAGTCTTGCCCATCATCGGGTTGAAGGATTTTACTTCCAAGAATACCATGCCAGGTTCTGCCGATATATTTCAACGAATTTGAACTGGTGTTGACTTTGATTTGGTCAATTATTCCGCCATAGTCAGTGCCTTCGGCGTATATGTAGAACCCCGATTCGCACACATTGTTTTCCATAACGGTTGACAATTCAAAGTTGTTTTCATCTTCCCCGAACGCCAAATCAAGTGTGAAGTTTTTCATGACCCCGATGTCCCTTTTTTTATCGTCCATATATATCAAGTCCATTTGGGTTCACTCCTTTCTTCAATCAGAACGATGTCAAATCCAAAGTCACCATTCCAACTGACCACATTGCTTCCCGAAGGGATTTTTTCGAAGATATATGAATCTCTGTCACGAAAATTGAAACAGTTCACAATTTCGCCGTTTCGCTTCGTCAGCGTGATTGTCTTTTCAACGCTGTCAATGGTCAGATATTCATTCGCTTCGACAATGCGATTCACTTGATAGCGGTGACCCGAAATGTAGATTGTGGGGGTCGTACATGCGCCGTAAATAATCAGGCGGAAGTTTGTGCCGACAAAACCTGCATTGTTCAGCGTGTTGCCGTGTAGTTCTGATGCATAGTTGTAGGCAAAGTCCACATTGAAGTCAAGATTGCGTTTTGCCCCTTCCTGTGCGACTGAATCTTCGTCATTTCGGAATGTGACCGTGCTTTCTTTTATCCACTGCGGATAGTCTGTGACAATCGTCAGTGTTACTTTCAAATATCCTTTGTGTTTCAGATATTCTGTTTTGGAAGAACCACTGACGAAGCACTTCAAATAATAGTCCCCGACAATCAATCTGCCGTGTTGCGTTGCAAGGACATCTTTTTCGCATATTTCGAATAGTCTGTTTTTGATTGCAACCCCTTCATCTTCTGACTGACAGGCAATAACTATGGGGACTGATTTTTTCACGATAGACTGGGAAAATGCTGAAATTTTGTTGTTTTCCTTCGCATAGTCCCACGAATAATTTCGCAGGTCGTTTTGGTTTACATAAATTCCATTGCTTCCCCAGTCCATCGCTTCGTTCATGTGATTTATGAATTTGACTTTTTCAAGCATATTTACACCCCTTTGACAAGCCGTGCGAATTCCCTTTCATTGATGCGGAACTGCAACCCTGTCATTGCTTCGTAAAGTTTATCACCCAAACCTTCATCAAGTTTGTAGATTGCTTGAAGAATCGCATTCAGCATTTTAGAAACAACCGCTGTCTGCCCTTCCAAACCTTCTTTCACAGCGGTTGCAAGACGGTCAGGTGTTTCCGAACTTTTCAGTTTGTTGCTGTCTGCTTCCGCATTCAACGCGTAAAGTTTATCAGCAATTTTATTTATCCACCCAGTGTTCTGTTCAAGTGGAACAACCGCTTCGTCACCATCACCTTCAAGGAAACCTGTCTGTCCTTTTTTCAAAACACCGCCTTTTCGAAGCAGTGGAATTTGGGGAACACTAAAAAGTTTTATCCAATCGAAGGGTTTGATGCCGACAATACTGATGCCCTTTATTTTGCCCAAGATGCCGTTGATAGCGTTGAAAGGCAATGCAATGACTTTGTTAATGCCTTTGATTATGGCGTTGACAACAGCCTTGAACGCCGTCACAATGCCGTCTTTGATGCCATCGAATATCTTTCCGCCAGTGCTGAAAACATTCTTCACGGCTTGCCAAGCGTTCGAAAATACATTTTTGAACCAATCGGTGACATTTGAAAAGGCGTTCTTGATTCCGTTCCATATACCGCCGAAGAAGTTACCTGCACCCGACCACACTGACTTGATGCCTTCCCATACCGACTTGAATGCGCCACCGACATTTCCGATTAGATTTCGGATGCCGTCCAACGCCCCTGTGAGAGTTCCCGAAAGGAAACTTGCAACCCATTCAATGATGGGTTTGACAACCGTGCTGATTATGTTCGCAAGGAATTGAAGCAAAGTTGTCAAGGGCGGAAGAATGATTTCAAGAATTTGAAACAGTGGTTCAAGCAGAACCATCAGCAATTCCAAAATCGGTTCAAGAATAGGCATCAACGCTTCCAGGATAGGTGTCAGAATATCCAACAAACTGATGATGACTGGAAGAATTGCTTCGATTATCTTCATCAAAATAGGCACAACCTTGTTCACCAATTCAATGACAATCGGAAGAATTCTTTCGATTATTTTCATGATTATCGGAATCAGCGTTTCTATCAGTTGAATGACAATCGGCAATATGTTTGTGATGATATATTCTATCAGTGGTGTCAGTGTATTCAGCAACTGAATCACCACAGGCAACACCGCCGAAATAATGTTCGAAATCAACGGTGTCAACATTTTCACCAGGTCTATGATGACTGGCAAAAGTTTTTCGATTATCTGTTTGAAAATAGGTGTCAGTCTATTTATCAAATCAATCATAATCGGCAGCATTGTGTCAATAAACTGCTTAATTATAGGAAGAAGCGCATTCACCAGTTCAATGATAACCGGCAAAATTGCTTCGATTATGTTCACTATTATGGGTGTAAGTGCTTCAACCAATCGTGTGAGAACTGGCAAGATTGATTGAATTATTTCAATCAGGGGCGGAATAACCGCCTGCACCACTTTAATGAGCGGTGGAAGCACCGATTTGACCAACTGCACCAACGGTTTAATGACCGATGACAGAAGGCTTGTAATAAGCGGTAGAAGCGACCTGACGATTTCTGCAACTGGCGGAATAAGCATTTCAATCAAGTCAAACAGGATCGGGAACACTTCTTCTGCCAACTCCATCAAGGGTGGAAGCAACGAATCAAACAATGTTGCCAACACCGGCGCAAGTTTTCCGACCAACGCATTGATGGAAGGCAACGACTTCTGAATGTAAGTCAGAACCTTCGTCAAAATAGGCATCAACGAACCGCCCAACTGCGTGACGATTGACGAAAACGCCCTTTTGGTTTGGTCAAGGGTGTCGGTCAAAACAACGCCATTGTCAACAAGTTCATCCCCCAAGACAAGACCAAGTTCATGCGCCTGCTCTTTCATCGCTTCGATTGAACCTGCTTCGCCGTTTAACAACGGCATCAGTTCAGAACCCGATCTGCCGAAAAGTTCATTTGCAAGCCTTGCCTTTTCTGCCTGATTATCCATCGACTGCAACGCTGCCATGACATCCCACATCACTTCTTCCTGCGAACGCAGATTTCCGTTTGCATCTGTCACGGTCACGCCCAGTCTTTCGAATTGTGCAATGTTCGATTCAGTTCCCGACACTGCACCATCCATTGCTGTCAGCAATGATTTCATTCCCATTTGCAAACTGTCAACGGAAGTTCCGCTTTGGGAACAGATGAAATCCAATTCTTGATAGGCTTCCCTTGAAATGCCGATTTTTTGGGACATCTTGTCGATGTTGTCAGCCGTAGCAGCGGAAGATTGTGCGAATTTTGCAAGACCTGCAACTGCTGTGGATGCGCCTGCAACGATAGCAGTTCCCCACTTCGCTGCGGTTTTGATGCCGTTCCCCAGTTTGGATGAAAAGGATTCCGCCTTTTCGCCTGTTTCGTCAATAGCCTTGTTTGCATCGGCATTGTCAACCGCTATACTGCCGAATAATTTGAAAAGTTCCATTTTGCGTTATTCACCCCCTTCACAGGTCATCAGGGATGAATCCCTGCATAATATCAAAGGAATTGTTCACTGTTGTTTCAATTTGGGTCTTTGAGAATTCGAAAGTTTCCTTCGGTTGTTTGTTCAAAGCACCTTTGAATTCTTCGAACGACTGATCACGAACTTTGTGAAGGAAGAATTCCCACAACCGTTCATCTTCCGTCCGGTCATATAGTTCCGTCACAAATCCGCTGAATCCGTCAACCGAAATCATTTGGTCAATAAGGAAATATGGACTTGCATATCTGTGGAATAGCAAGTCCATATACCTGTTGAAGCCTATCTGAACAACTTTGAAACAACCCCAATAAAATCCTTGAATTCGGGTTTTTTGATGAAATCAATCACCATTTCCGTGAAGGTCACAAGGTCAAACGCCTTGACGGTTTCCACGGTCAAACCGCTGACATTCGCAAGAAGTGCGAAGATGTCCTTTTCGACTTCGGGAATGTGGCAAACGATGATGTTTGCAATTTCCAAGACTACCTGCAACCCTGCAATGTCCTGAATCTGCGTTGCATCCTTTCCCTTCATCTGCTTGATAAGGTTCAGGACACTTTCACTTTCAAAACACTTGCTGAATTCGGTGATGCCGATTTTGCCGATAATTTTGCACATAGGCGCAACATCAAGTGCGCCCAGTTTTCTGAATTCGTATGCCTTTTTGTCGGCGGTGTCAACCGCCTTTTCAATTTCGTTGTTCATTGTTCAAATACCTTCCTTCTTTTATTTGTTTTCATCGCCGTTGTCGGGCGTGGTTTCTACTGCCTTTTTGGGGTAGTAAATGTGATAAGGCAATTTGTCAAGATTACCTTTGTTCGGGTCTGCGTAGCACTCGAAGGTTGCCTTCATGACTGCTGCGTTCTTGTTCTTGCCTTCCGCTTCGAATCCCGAAGTGCAAAGGGCATTGTCAAGGATGACGATGATGGGCGTTCCGTCTGTTTTCTTGCCGACAAAAGCAATATTTTCAAGGTAGTCCCCTTCTTTAATGTCTGCCCTGGATTCAATCAGGTCATAGCCTTCGATTTCCGAATTTTCCACGACTTCACCGATGACAAGGGTCTTGATAAGTTCGGGCGTAAGTTCAAGAAGGTTCGTTTCCAAAGTTGCCGTTTCGCCCTGCTTGAAGGTCAATCCCTTCGTTTTGACAAGTGCGCCGTCAACTTCGACATCCAACACTTCGGGAACAATGGAAAGTTTGTTTCCACCGCTCGTTGCGCCAAACAAAGATTCCTTGATGTTCCATTTGCCATCGGCAAACTTCAAACCTTTGTGAATCGTACCTGCGCCAAGCAGGATTTCTTTCGGCGTGTTTTCGGTCACGCCGTGCGTTCTGAATTCTTCGTTCATGGTTTTATACACTCCATTTTTTTATTGATAAATTGATTTGACACCTTTTCAGGTCTTGTTCGTCCGAAGGAACATTCAGACTGCCTGCATAAAAAATGACCACCGCAGAACCGCTTTTGGTGATGACCGACTTGCCGTCCTTGAAGTAGTCCTTGATTTTCTGCTTGCCTTCTTCCAGTTCCAAAAATTTACCCCTTGCAAAGCCTGTCAGCGTGACTGTGGGCGTTGTCAACCCATCTTCTTCAAGTGGTTCAGGCTCTGTGTAATCGCTCACCCAATAGGGGTATTTGGGCGGTGTTTTTGTGTACTGACCAAATTCATAGTTCAGTTTTAATTCCTTCACCATGTGGTCGTTTAAGACTTCAAGCACTTCAATCATTTCCGTTCAACTCCTTCATCAACGCTTCCGCCCTTTTAATCAGTTTTGGTTTCAGGGTCTGAAAGGCGTTCCACAGCGCACGGTTCGGTTTCTTGCCGTGCGTGAAATGGGTTTCGCCTTTGCGGTCTGTGTATGCCCAACCGCCTTTTCTGCCGTCACCATTCAGTGCATATTCGCCAGTGCCGAATTCTTCCCAAATAGCGTTTTCCAGTGCTGAACCGATCATGCCTTCAAGGGTTGCTTCGTCAACATGGGTGTCCCAAGACCCCTTTGTTTGCCCTGTGTCAACTCTGCTGTTCCTGGCGGTTTGTGATTGCAGTTCTGCAACCGCTTCAAATAAAAAAGCAATAGCCTTTTCCGCCATTGCTTCCAATACTTTTGCACGGTTATCTTCGAACTGAATGCCTTCGTCAGCCACCTTGACCGCCTGTGTATTTCAGATAAATTTCAAAATGCTGATGCATGTTCATGGGGTCATCAATCAGCATAATGTCATAGACCTGACCTTCGATGACAATTCTTGCATTCTCCGCCGTCAGCGTGATTTTTTCGTCCGGTGTTTCCACTTTCGGCGTAAAGGTCAAAGGTTGATAATCACACAAAAACATGTGTGTGGATTCCTGGATTTTTGCGCTATAAATTGTCCGCTTTGAATCGCCATTCGACAAGTCAAGCCAACCTTTTATGGTCAGCGCATCAACCCAAGTGTGTTCACATTCACCGATTTTGTTTCTTTCACCTTCCACCTTTGTTTGGAACATTGCGAATGTATTTCCGCCGATTTTCTTCATCAGAACCGTGCCTTCGTGAAGGGTTTCAGGAAACCAAGAAGGGTCACCGGATAACCCATCAACTGATTCCCTGCATCCTGCGAAAAGTATGTCACAGAATGCCTTGACAGCGTTTCCGAAGCAATTCCCACCTTGTCACGCATTCCGACATCCCACAGCATCAAGTTGACTGTTCCTTCAACAACCGCTGTCGGATATTCGATTTTGGTCACCAGGTTGTGTCCTGCTTCGTACAGTTCTTTGTCAAGGGTGATTGTGCCGTTTGCCTTGTCGATTGCCTTGATGACATACAAGCCATCGTTGACTTCCGATTCGGTAATCTGCACCGTGTCCCCTTCTTTGAAATATTCGCAAATCCCTTGAAGTTTCGATTCGGAAGAAGGTGCGTGAATTCGCTTCGCCCTGCTCTGAAAATTGTTGTTGGTGTAGCCACGAATCAATTCTTCGATTGCCGTTAACTTCCTTTTGATGGTTGCTTCCGACATGTCTTTGAATTCGGGCATTCCCTTGATTTCTTCAACAGTTATGATCATACTGCACCCCTTCCCCACAAATAAGGGGATGCACCATCAAGCACATCCCCCAGTTGCAGGTTTATTCGATTTTAACCCTGATCGCCTTCATCGCCGTTCTGTTCGGGCGTGGGCGCAGGTGCTTCCGCTGCAATCTTCGCAAGAACGACTTTGCTTTCGTTCGTAAGGGCAACGGTGTAGTGCTTGTCAACGGAAATGTTGGTCTTTCTCGCAAGGCTTTCCCTTTCCGTTTCAACGGAAGTGTCCTTTTTAAGATAGACCGTGATTGCCGGTGCATCTTCTTCGGTTTCCGCATCGTTGTTCAACTTGATGATGGGGCAAGCGTAGCACTCGACACCGCCCACGGTGACCTTCTTGACCTTCTTCGAAGGAACGATGCGACAGTTCGCAATCATGCCGATTTCGCCGGTCATGATGACCTTGCCGGTGTATTTGTCCGCCGAAATGAAGTTCGGGTCTTTGCGAAGTTGCGTGACCTGCTTCGGGTTGACGAACATCGCCTTTTCGCTGTTGACTTCTTCGTCAAACAGGTCAACGGCATCCACAACCGCATTGTAGGAAAGAACCCCTGCGCTGCCGTTGTGAACAAGTTTTGCGCCGTACAGCGCATCCAACGCATCGTTGTCAACCTTCGATGCAATAGCCTTCGCCAACTGGTTGTTGGTTTCCCCGACAGGGTTGCCGTAACCCGAAAGGACTGCTTCGTCCGTGAGTTCCACCGCCTTCATCGCTTTCTTGACGGTTGCGGTGGTTGTGCCGGTAGAAAGTTTCACCGTACCGCAGGCAACGCCTTCGGCAATATCTTCGGCATCACCGATGTAGCCGTATTTGGGAACGGTGATCGTGTTGCCAGGTACGCCGACAAGCGAAGTGTCAACCTTTGCGAAAGGCGCAACGATGATTTTCTTTTCGACCTTTGCGGAAATCATATCCGCCATGACCTGGGGGTTGATAAGGTCTGCAATTTTAGTAGTCTGATTAGGCATAATTTTTTACCATCCTTTTGATAATATAGATTTTTGATTTTTATTTGTCGGTTGCGGTAAATTCTTTGTAGGCTTCGGGATTTTCGTTGTAGAACCGCAACCTTTCCTGATAACCCATTTTGTCGAACTGCTCTTTGGTCACGCCGTGTTTGTTGTCGGGTTCGCCACCAGGCAGTTTGTTTTCGTCAATCTTCTTCTTTGTTTCGGTAGAAAATTGACTGGGGAACTGCGTTTTCAAAGAAGCAATGGTTTCGTCAATGCCCTTGACTTTTCCGTTTTCGTCAAGTTTGACTTCGCCCTTCTCTTTGATTTTGAAAGTCAGATAATCCACATCAAGGACTTTCGCTTCAAGCAAGGCAACCTTCAACGCCGAATCGACCCTGGTCTGCTGCAACTCGTTTTCAAGGGTTGCAATCTTCCCTTCGTATTCGGCAATTTTGCCCTGCATCGCTTCGTTGCCGGCATTGTCCTTTTTCATCTGCTCTATCAGGGCAGTGGATTCGCCGTGTTGTTTGGTCAGGCTTTCGAAGTCCGTTTTCAACTTGCCGTAGCGGATGTCAAGATTTTCTTCGGATGCCGTGAAAATCTTGTTCTGCTTCATTTCCCCGACAATCGTCTGAATCTGTTCGTCCGTCAGTCCCTGACTTTTCAAAATTTCTTGCAATGTCATGTTTTTGTACCATCCTTTTTCAAATATGATTTTTACCTGTTACATCAGGATTTTGAAATGCTCTGTTTTACTTCTGACTTTTGAAGAAGTGTATGAAAAAAGCACCCTTTTCAGGATGCTTCAATCATTGAATTGTTGTGGGCGTTATTTTGCGACCTGACGGTCACACGCCTTTTTGTCCGTGATGATGTCATCGTCCACTGCACCATCGAACAATCGGCAATAGTGTTTTTCTTTGCCTTCCTGTCCGACAACGGCAATGTCATCACCGCTTTGAAGTAGTTTGTCATATTCCGCATCATAGAAGATGCACTTTTCGCATTGTTTCATTTCTTCAACGCTTCCTTTAACATTTTTTCGATGTAATCAGGCAACTTTTCACCTTCTCTGTGCGCTGCGAAACACTCTGCAAAAAATTCTGCTTCACTGCTGTTTGCATACATAGAAATGCCGTGAATATCCCCTGTCCGCCTTGCTTCTGCAAAGGTTTCCCGAACTATCTGCCTGATGTCTGCTGTTCCGCTGTAATCGGCGCAAAAATGCCTTCCATTGATTTGTCCGAACATCTGATCAGCAAGCACATGACCGTATTCGTGCGAAATGGTTGATGCAAGTGGATTGTTTGAACTACTCGAAACCGTCCACCTACTGAATTGCATTTCATCTTCCATTTGCTTGATTGCTTTCTGAAACCACTTGACTGAATCCTTCGGATATGCACCCGAATCAATTTTCGCTTGCAAGTCAGCAATCCTTTCGGGATATGAAGCAATTCTTGCAGACCAATCCGCAGGTTCACCAGGATTGTTCAGATAACCTGTTTTGACTTCGATCTTTCCACCGTGCGCCTGGGCAGCAGCGGACTTCAATCTGCCGTTTGTGGAAACGCTTTGAAGGGTGTCAATGGGATAGTCAGATGTCAGTTCTGTCAGCGTTTGGTTCATCGCATTGACATTTTCAAGGTTCTTCGCCCCTGAATAGTCTGCATCTTTCGCAAACATACTTCGTGCATATTCTTCCGCTTCCGCAATACTTTTCGCAGGTGTGAAAGGTGGTCTTTCTATTATACCACTTTCTTCGTAATTTTCAACTGCTTTCAAGTATTTTTCTTTGAAATCGTCATATCCAGTGCATTGTATGATGCACCCTGTTTCATTGTTCCACTTGTCATAGATGGTTTCATCTTCGACTGCCCACCTTGCCCTTTGCAACATACAACAACGGCAGTTGCAATCTTCCGCAGGGTCACCGAATCCCCCAGGATAGGGGGCGGATGCGCCCAAGACCGTGAAATCTTCGTCCAGTTCTCTGACCTGTCCGTCAAGCATTCGGTGTGTGTCCCTGGTTGCGCCGTCAAGCGTTGCATCCCACTGTTTGACTATATCAGCACCCTTCGCTTTCGCTGCGTGATAGGAATCCATCTTCGCTTCGCTCTGCACACGGTGTCCTTCTGTCCTTGCAATGGTCATTGACCGCCCCAAGTTTGCCTGTCCCCGATTGCTGATGTTTCGTGCAATATCGGTGTAGGTCAGATCACTGGCAAATCCCCTTTTCAATTCTTCAAGAACCTGCGTTTTCAGTTCCTTCGTGGAAACTCCGATTTTGTTCACCAGTTTGATGTCATCGCCAGTTTTCTGAACGGCTTTCAACACCTGTTCTTGATTGATAGGTAATATCAGCGGAACACCCTGCCCTTGCATATCGTACACCGCACCGATGAACCCTGTCTGATAGCAGGTATTCAGATAATCGGCAATGGATGCGAAGTTTTTGCCCGACAGATTGTCAAGGATGCCCGAAATCTGCTTTTCCAACTGCCTTTGGAAGTCCAGTTGATATGCCTTCGATTGTGTCAAAGGGTTCGATTGCAGTTCCTTGATGTTCCGTTTTATGTCCGCAAGCGCAACGGTGTAGTTCTTTTCAAGCGCAGAAAGAACGGCTTTTTCATCATCAAGGGATGCTGCAATCACTTCTTTCTGTCTTGAATTCATACACCGCCACCACCTGTTCCATCGTCACCGCCTTCCTGGGGAATGACACCTGCCAATTTTTCGCTTGCTGCGTTCAAATCCGTTGCCGGTTGTTTCGGGATTTTGTCCTTGATTTCTTCGTAATCAATTTCAAGGATTTCGCAGATCGCTTTCAGCACGGTTTCATCGTCAAGAAGGGATGCTGCATTCAGAAGGGTTGTCATTCGAACCTGTTCCGTCTGCGCCTTCGTGAAGTCAATCGTGGCGTTGTCTGTCGCATTCGTCATGACTTCACGGTCAAATTCGAAGTAAACATCTTTGGGTTGATAATCCGTGCCGTTCACTTCGTTGATTTCCTGCAAGACAATCTTGACCAGGTTCTTCAAGAAGGCTTTCAAGCGGATTTCCAGTTTGTTGCACTTCAAATCCAAAAGCGCATACCTTGATTTGATGACAACATTCGTGATGTTGCCGTCACCCAACTGCGCCGAATTGAATCCCATGCCGAAACGATAGATGTTCTTTTCGTCCGTTTCCATCTTGATTTTTCGTGCTTCATACGGAATGGAAATGGTCTTGATGTCAACATCACCATCAGGTTCAACGCCGATGTGCTTTTTGGTCTTGACATTCTGAATCATTTCTTCAAGATTGTCACCCTGGAAGCCTTTGACTACCCAAACCGCTTCACTGACATCCTGAATATTGTTCGACAGTCCGCAGGACATCAAATCGTAATCGTCAATGATGTCCTTGACCGGCTTCAAGTGACTGGTCTGTTTCCGATTGTTGTCAATGCGGAAAAAAGGAATGTACCCAAGCGCATCACCGAACTTGCCTTCTTCGCCGTCCTTCTCATATACGACATGGGGGCGTGGATTGATAGGTTCATCCTTGTCCTTTTCAATCTTGCCTTCGTCCACCTGTACGAAATAGGTGACCTGACTTTTGTCCCACACCTGAATGCGCTTGATTTTCTTCTGACCTTTGTCGATGCGGTCTATGTACCAATAGATGACATATTCCGTGTGATCGTCTGTGTCCTTTGCTCTGACTTCGACAACGCCCATTGCATCAGCAAAGACAAACGCCGTTCTTTCGTTCGTGCTTTTGTATGCGTACATGTGACCGAAACCACAACTGCACACATCGGTCAAGGTGTCTGCCAGTTCTGATTTGAAGTCATCCCCGAAATACAAGTCCAATTCGGTCTGCAATTCGGGTGTGTCAGATTTAACAAAACTTTCCTTGCCTGACAGCATATATTGAACGCACTGGTCAACCAATTCTGTGAAGAACGGATGACTGATTTTGATGTTGCTTCGGGTGGTATCTTCCACCAGTTTGCCGTCTGCGTTGTAATAATAAAGTTTGTAATTCTGAATGTCGTGCTTTCCGTCATAGTATCTGCGCCCGACTTCTGCCGAACGCTTCCTTTCGGAAGTTGCATCATCCTGGATTAGCGCATATATTTCTTCGGGTTTCAGCATTTAATCACCTACCTTTTAATAAATCCAACCGTTCTTCTTGATATACTGGTGCAAACCGTATCGCATAGCATCCATCAAGTGGTTGAAATCGTCAATCGGTTCGTTCAGTTTATTGCCGAACTTATCAGTTGCCCAGGTATAGTTTGAAATTTCCGTGATGAAGTTCACGCACCTGGGATGAATTATGATTTCGAAGTCCTGAATCCATTGAATGCCGTTCATCACGCTGTCTTTGCCCTTGACCGCCCCTTTGGTTCTCAAACCATAACCCTTCAATTCGTCTATTGATTTGGGTTCTGCACTGTCTGCGGTGAAATGGTCTTTGACATATCCCATGGATTGCAGGACTTCAAAAATCCGTTTGTTAGACAGACCCTTTTCGTACATTTCATCCCAAACGAAGATTTGTTGATGTTCCAAATCAACGCCCCCGATGAATGCTGCGGAAGGGTCATTTGTATAGCCGAAGTCAAGACCAAATCCCGACTTCAACCCTGGATGGTCTTTTCTGAACTGTTCGGAATGGATGTCAAACACTTCTTCCTTCCAATTCTCATAGATCAGACCTTCGACAATTCCCCAGTCACCAAGTCCTGCGACACGGTATCTTCGGGGATTGTTCTTCTTCATTGCTTCGAACATCTTGCGGTCTGAATCGTCAAGGAATTCGTTGCACTGATAGTTTGTGGTCAACGCCAACGCTTCTTCGTCTGCTCTGTCGAAAAAGCGTTTCTTCAACCAGTGGTGTTCATTCCAGGGGTTGAATGTCAGCGTTGCTTGCTTGAATAGTCCTTCGGGAACTGCGCCACGAATAGATTCGTCAAGCATATCAAAATCGGCTTCCTTGCTGATTTCATAGGCTTCTTCGACCCATAACCAACAAAGAACACCGACTTCAACCGTGATTGATGTGACCTTCAAAGGGTCATCCAGTCCCCTGAAAAAGATTTTCTGACCTGTCGGCAGATATGTCATTTCAAGGGGTGATTCCTTCACATCCCAGTGTGCATCCACGCCCAAGCGGTGAATTGCCCATTTCAGTTCTGTGAAGCAACTGTCTTTCAGCGTTCTGAATACCTTTCGAACGACAAGAAGGTTCGCTTCGGGGTATTGCATTATGCTTTTGATGTACCAAAGCGCAGTGGTTTTTGACTTCTTCGATGCACGACTGCCTTTCACAACACGGTATCTGCCTTTGAAATGCCAATATCGGTTGTAACCTTTACCGACAACCTTTTGCATCGAAACTTCGTTGAACTTCTTTGCCGTGTTAGTCATCAGTTTCAGGCATATCGTCTTTGATGATCACCGGAACTGCGCCTTCCAGTTTGACATTCTCTTTGAAAAGACCATATCGCTTGCCCAAAAGTTCCGCTGCCTTCAATCTTTGCGTTTCATCAGGCTTTTTGGTCATTGACCGTGCTTCGGACATTCCGTCACCCACACCTTCGACCACGACTATTTCAGCGGTGCTTTCGCCACGCAGAACAGAAGTCAGATATTTCATGACTTCTGCTGCATCAGCGATCTTTTCCGAACTGATTTTGTCAAGTTGTTCGTCAATATAGGCTTTCAGGTTAGCATTTGTCAGCAATCTTGACCCATTGACCTTCGCAACATTGTCGTTCTTCACATGTGGATAGGCAACCTTGTATGCCCTTGTAGCATTGCAGTCAATCAGATATTCGTCCGCAAATTTGCGTTGCTTGTCTGTCATACAAATCACCTTCCTTTTCAAAGACTAAACGACAGAACAGATTGCCAAAGAAGAATGGAAACACAATCTGTCTGCCGTTCGTGCGCCATACAAAAACGCCTGATTGAAATTTCTTTCAATCAAGCGCATTGTTTGACGATAGCATTATAACATATATGTTACTGACATGCACTGACAACTTTTTCACGCATTCATTCACACGGTCATACTGATATTTTTCAGACCTTCGGAATGGAATCTGTAAATCTGCCGTTCCGAATAGAACGAATCCTTCATTTCGTCAATAATCTTTCCCCAGGGGAAAAATTCTATGTACCTATACCGAAGAACAAGCCTTTGTTTCGGATCAGTCAGCGCATCAATCGCATCGTGAATTTGTTTCTTCAAATCAATCAGGTTTGCAATTTCCTGTTTTATCTGATTTTCAAGGTCAATTTTCTTCATGACCTGACGGACAAAGGGTGCTTCTGTGTTTCTGCTGCCTGACGGCATACCTGACAGATTTGATGACGATATACACGCCCCCATTTCTTCAAGTTCTGCAAGTTCCCTTTGATGGCTTTGTATCAACTTATTCAGGCAATATGCCTGGTTCAAAAAATCTTTCGCTGTCATTTTCGTATTCCTTTTCTGCTCTGCGGTTTGTCATTGCTGTCAGTTGTCAGTCCTTCTTTTCTTATTCTCTTTTTAATAGGCGGAAAATTTTTGCTGTACATATTAAAGCAATATTTTTTTTCAATCCTATTTTTCAAACAAAAAGCACGACTGACAGACTGACAAACTGACACTTTGCCCCTTCTGCCACTACTGCCCCGACTTCGAAGCAGGCGGTTTCAAATCACCGTTCCCGAACATCTTCGGGTTGTCCCTGATGACCATATAAAGGGCATTTGCCAATTCGTCCACCTTCTTTTCGTTGTGTCGGCTATATCCGAGATGGTCAAGGATGCCGTGAACTACTTCGTGCCAAAAGTCCGCTTCCATCTTCCCCCTTGCACTGGGGTGGATGCGAATGACCAATTCCATGTAGTCAATTTCAGCGGAAACATTCGCCTTGCCCAAAGTCAGTTTGTCGGTGACTTCTACCCGATAGACCTTTCCGCCGATCTTCACACTTTGCGGTATATTCATATTTTTGCACCTTCCTTGTTTTAGTTTATCCACCGCACGGTGGTTTCCCCAGTGAACCCCTTCACCCATACAAACCAAGCATAGGCAACGGCACTGGAAGTGATTTTGTCAAATTCGCCGTTCATAGCGCATAGCAGTCTTGAACTTGACACATAAACGATTCGGGGGGGGGTCTTTTGGAATAGTTCTTTCCTTGCCTTCCCTTCCAGGAATTGCAGTTTCAGGAACATCGCAACCTTTCTTCCGTCCTTCACGCTTTCCAACGCCTTCTGCACAAATTCCTGTGCGTACTTATAGGGTGGATTTGTGATGATGTCCCCTTCGAAATCGTCCAGGGTGTCTTTCAGGAAATCGAGCGGTTCAGGGTCACCGTACCCCCGATATATCAGATCGGTTGCAATGACTTCGTGACCGTGCGCTTCGAATACTTTTGCAAGATGCCCTTCACCGCAGGCGCATTCCCAAATCGTATGGTGGAAATCTTCTTGTTCAAGCAGAAGTTCCGCTGCCTTCGGTTCGGTTGCATAGTAGTCATCCGATTGCCTTTCACCTTCGGTGTGGTTCGATGCACCCAATGTCTTATAGATGCTATTTTGATTCCCTGACCAATCTTTCGGCATGGCGCACCCCCTTGATGTATTCCTTCCAAACACGCTTCCAGTTTTTGTTCCTGATGCGTTCGGTTCTGCCGTGCAGGGCAAGATGTCTAACCCTTTTGCTGGATCTGGCCAGTGCTTTTTCTTTCTGCTCTGCAATCGTTTTGAATGCCATTTGAAGCAAGTCTGCGACAGGTTTGATTACTTTTATCAGAAGGTTAATTGTGTCACCCAACTGCTTGATGCCTTTGTCCATCGCCATCTTCGCTTCCTGCCCTTCCGGTGTTTCCAAGTGCTTTTTCCAAGCCTGCTGAATTGCTTCCTTCAAAGGGTCACGGTCATCTTCCTTGACTTCAATGTCTTTTTCGTTTTGTTCTTCGCACATTTACTTCACCCCCTTCTTCTTGATGTTTCTGATCATAGATACGGCGCAGTGTATGGTTCAGAATTTGTTGCGCCCACATCGTGATGCCATTAAAAACACGATAGGCTTCATCTTCTTCGTCCGTTACACTCAACCGACAGACACAACCTTCAAGCATTCGAAGGGCGTTTTCCTTTTCTCTATCCATTGCGATCACCGTCCTTGTTTAATGGCTTCAACCCTGGGCATTTTCGCTGTCTGCACCTGTGGGTTTCAATCAGACCTTCGGTCAAACATCCGTTGTGTGGTCTGCATTCCGCCACCGGATAGAAGGTCAAGTTGCCGTCTATCAACTGGAACTTTTCCTTCTGCTTCGGCGGTCTGTTTTTCAAGCGTTCTTTTCTGCGCCTGTACTGCGCTTTGCGGTTTCCGTTTCCCATAGTCACCGCCTTATTCTGTGCCGTCCTTCTTCGCTTCGATGAAGATGTTGCACCTGGTCTTTCCGACCCTTGCCTGTTTGATGTCATACCCACGCAAACGCTTGATTTGCTTCGTGCATTCCATCTGCGATACTGCCTGATAGCCGTTCATGGTGCAGAATGTGGAATATTTTTCGAAAATCAAATTCACACTTTCGTTCAGAACCTGCACATCGTTCGCTTCGCAGTGATTCAAGAAGGCTTTGACAGGGTTGTTCATTTCTTCGTATTCTGCAACTTCGACCTTGACCTTTTCGGATTCGGTGAATGACTGGCGTTTGATGACTTCCTTCAAGGATTTCAACCCCAACTGAATCAGATATTCCATGACTTCCTGCGCTTGCAACTTATAAGTGATTGCAGAATCGTAGTCAGGATCATCCGCCGAAAATCGTGCATCGAACGGAACAATCAGCAATCTGCGAAGAACCGCACCTGTCTTGTCCTTTATCCTGGGAATGTTGTTTGCCGAAAAAAGCATCTTTGCGTGGTTGTTGAATTCGAATGGTCTTTCCCCTTTGCGCTGCACCTGAATTCTGTTGCCTGTGACCAGTTTCTTGAACACCGATGCGTTCACAATGAATTCGTCCGAAATATCGTCACCGATGTTCGCCAACTTACCGAACAGTTCTGCGTTTTGGAACTTCGCATCCAATTCCTTCAAGTCAAGGGAAGAAATGTTTTCTTCGCCCAGGATGTTTTGAATCATCGTCAGGAAGGTGGATTTGCCGTTCGCCCCTTCGCCTGTCAGAATGAAGGCTTTGCCACCGCCAAGTGTATTCGAGCGGTAGAAGCACGACCCGATGCATTCATTCAGAATGGTTCTGATTTGCGGATCGTGGCAGGCAATCTTGTCAAGGGTCTTGTCCGCCAATTCCGAATGTGCGCTTTCGTTGTAATCCCAGGGAATGCGGTTCGTCAGAACGATTTCGGGACTGAACGCCCGAAGTTCCCCTGTGTCGATGTTGTAAACGCCGTTGCGGAAGGCAATCAAATTCGGCTTCGCCGGTTCGGTGTTTTCCATTATCAAAATTTGCAAGTACGCCAGGACTTCCGACCTTTTTGCCCTTGACAGACTGGGGATGTGCTGAATCATTATGGATTCCAATTCGTCCTGTCCGCTGACATAGATGCCGTCTTTGTACACATACAACTGCCCATTGATTTTGATGATGCGGTTGTTGTTCTTGATGTAGGTTGCAAATTTGTCGTGAAGGAAGGTTTGTCCCTTGAAGAAAATCGGTTTGTGGAATGCGCTGTCACGCAAAATCACATCCAATTCGCTTTCCGACAAAGGGTCTTTCAGAATGTATTTGTTGATGATCCTGATGGTTTCCCTTGCTTCTTCCACGCTGTAATCGTTAGCCTGTAATGTCAGTATGTAGTTGAACAGTGACTGATTCCGCCCTTCACCTGCCTTCATGTCAAGGAATTCTGTGTTGCACTTTATGGGGAACAACCACTTCGGCAATTCTTGATATTCTTCATTTTCAAAAATGTCGTACAAAACTTCCCTTTCCCTGCCTTCGATTTTCAAAACTTCATAGCAGTTTTTGAACCCCGATTTGATGTCTGCAATCAGACCGCAGGACAGTTTGGTTTTGGTGTAGCACTTGTCAACCTTGCTGTTCTTAAACAGGAAGTGCATTCCCGAACGACTTTGAAGGACTTTGCAACGGATGTTTTCACCTTCGCAAATGTCAAGCAACAGGTTTGATTGTTCCATATCGTCAACATCGACCAAGATTGCATCAGATGCAAGAATGCCTGCGAATTCGTCCAATCCCTTCACTTCATCGTAGGTTTTGAAATCCGTCCGACCCTTGAAGGTTTCCACGCACTTCTTGTTTTTTGTTTTCACATATCCCTTGAAAAACATGGTCACACCCCTTGTTTCGCCAAGTATTGTTCTAAAAGTTCAATATTTTCAGCGTACTTTGAAATCAAACGGCGGTTGCGCTTCACTTCGTCAAGGCTTTTCCTGCTCTGCGTTTTTTGCCATATCAGGTCACCCCTTGCTGCTGAAAGTTCGTCTGCCGTTGCTTTTACCCCCGAAGGGTGTTTCCCTGTCGCAATAAGTTCAAGGGTGTCGGATGCTTTTTGTGAAGATTCCGCATATATTTTGGAATAGGTTTTCAAGGC
The DNA here is from genome assembly GCA_910585705.1 of uncultured Christensenella sp. Lineage (GTDB taxonomy): Bacteria > Bacillota > Clostridia > Christensenellales > Borkfalkiaceae > Coproplasma. The sequence goes on along the minus strand of CAJUER010000001.1, from coordinate 142,448 downwards.
TTCTTCGCACAATTCCTTTGCATCCACAAAGTGCTTTTTCAATTCGTGAATAGTTTCGGAAGTGCAATTCTTAACCGCCAACGGAAACACAATCTTCGCATCTTTTTTGGTACAGGGGAAGAAGAACGCACAATTCAATTCCATGAAGCATTCGCCCCCTGATTCGTTTTCGTAATCGATTCGTAATTTTTCCATTTCCTTTTACACTCCAAAGTCTTGTAGTCTTTTTTCTGCCAAATCCACATACCACTTTTTGTCAAGGTCTGTGGGGCATTTAACCCCATTCACGCTTTCATTGAAGAAGAAGCAATGTTCGGGACTGTTTGCGATTTTTTCAGGCTTGCCCCTGCGAATGCTGACTTTGAATGCCCCAGGATCAGTTGCCTTCTTCGAAGCGAAGATGCGGACACACTTTTCCTTGATTTCTCTGTCACCGTGCAGAATGCACCTGTACTTGTTTGAAATTTTGCTGACAAGTTGAAATTCCTTCAAATCATCACACTGTTCGATGGTCTGTTGCACCGGAACGCCCTGCATCATGTAATCCACCAATGCCTTGTTGACAATCGGCAAATCGTAATCGAGCGCAGACAACTTTTTGACATACGCACCTTTGCACTTAACCGCCCCAGTTTCACGGTCAACAATCAGATAGTTGTTCACATCCTTTTGGAAGATTTCCCCGAAGTATGTGTCGAAATCCATCTTCATTCCAGTCCGCTTTTCCCATTCGGCAACTATGTTGTCAAGAATGTCGAAATCATTTTCATAGTCCAAAAGTTCGTAGATCAGACCGTCCGTGTTATTCTGTATCAGGCGGATTGTTGCGCTGTACGGTTCAATGTGTTCAACCAGGTCAAGCAACATCATCTGACCGTTGATGCAGATGCTATTGTTCGACATAGGGTCATACAACGCAGAACCTTTCTGCTTCATCTGCCCCGAAATGGCGTTGTCCATAATCTTGAACGGCAACCTTGCCTTCTTGTCACCCTTCCGCTTGAATTCGATGTTGCTGTCGTGAATGAATTCGAAGTTTTCAGGTTTATCCATCACCCTGTAACCGAAATGAAATTGCTTCTGTTGACTGGGATAATAGGCAGTGACATCGACAATCAGGAACACGCCCTTCCGATGGCATTTTGGAATTGCACCGTGACCACCGCCCCACGAAAAGGTGTGCGGAACGCCGGCAACAATCACTTCGTCTTGCTTTTTCTTGTAATCGTGGTTGTCGGGGTTCTTGTACCAATCCGCAATGTACTTGTATTTTTTCAGGTCAAGGCAGTCCACCAAAGGGAATTCGAATTCGTCATCGAAGGTTTCCCCTTTACGGTTTCCGCCGAGTATTTCCGCAGCAAGTTGTGCTTTCGTTTTGCTGATTGACGAAATAGGCAAATTGAAATGCTTGATGAAATACATCATGGTGTTGAATTCGTCAATGCGTTGCAGGAAAATTTCAATCGTTTCCTGCACATCGTTTCGGCAGTAGTCCACGACATCCTTGATTTCCGCTTCCGTCAGTTTTCTGTCGATTTCGAACGGAACATCGGATTCCTTGATGCTGTGTCCCATAAACCCTTCAAAGGCTTTCAGACCCCTGTCGGTGTTCAACATCACATCGTAGTTCAGAAGGGGAATTTTGCCGAGCATCGAAGAATACTTCCACCCAGGCTGTTCCTTCTTGATGATGAAGTCATTGATCTTCTTCGGGTCAAAACCGCAAAGGATGCCTTTCAAGATGTACTGGTCATAATGACGATTGTTGAAGCCTGCCCAAATTTCGTTTTTGTTCGCTTCGTACAAGGCTTCCAGTCCTTCGGCATCGTTCACAATGACATGTTCCTTTCGGTTCTGCATATCGAGAACGACAACCAACCAATCGTATTTGAACACTTCGAAGTCATAAAAAAGCATTGTTTCACCTTCCTTTCAAAAAGGTTCGGGGGTGAGATGGAACACCCCACCCCTTGCCTTTCTGCCGTTTAATCTTCGAGTTCGAAAACTTCCGTGATTTCGTACTTTGCGAAACCGTTCTTGCCTTCCTTGTAGGAAAGGGCAAATTCCAAGTTGCCGTTGACCGCTTCGAAAACATCCATCAGCAAATTGCCGTACTGCTTGTATGTATCGAAGTTGATGTCAATGCCCGAATCGAGCGAACGAAGGAATTCGTTGATGATGTGGATTTGGAAACCCTGCGTGACCACCTGGTTCATGAAAATCCTGCTTCCCTTGTATTCGCCGTCAACGACCTTGAACCAAACGCTGACCATCGGGTCACCTGCTTTGGATGCCGTCAGTTCCAATTTGTCGATTGCAACTTCGTAGTCCCCGAAAGGTACTTCCTTATAAGAACCGCCGTTTTCGGCTGCCGTCTTGACATCTTCCGCAAGACCCTTCGTGTCGATTGTCTTGTCGAACTTGTCCCAAATGTTGTTCGTGTTTTTGTCTGCCATGATTTTTTACCGTCCTTTATGAATTTGATTTTTGGTTTTGAATTTGGTTTTGTTTACTGCGCCGACCTGGATTTTCTGACCCTTCTGACCGGCGTTGTTTCGGTGCTGCTTTCTTCCTGGGGTGCAATATCGCCCATCGGCTTTTTATTTTCCCAGGGCGGTGTGTTGTCATCCTGCGCTTCGGCAGGTGCGCCCTTCGCTTCCGTTGCGCTGTCGGGCGTTGTCGCTTCTGCCCTTCTGCGTGTTCTTCTTGTCGGCTGTTCCTGCACGGTTTCCGCCACCGCTTCGGATGTCGCTTCCTGGGGCGTAGAATCGCCGTCTGACGGCTTTTCCGCTTCCGTGGGCGCAGTTGTTGTCTGAACCGCCTGGGATTCTTCCGTCTGCACCGCTTTCTGTCTGCCCTGCGCCGTGTTCGTTGCCTTCTTCGCTGCGTTCCTGTTCGCTTCGTCATACACTCTGAAAAGCGCATTGACATCAAGCGGAATGTCTTTCGCATCGACCTTTAATCTGCCACCGCCGAAGATGACTTCATTCGACTTGAAACAGAAGGTGCGGACACTGCCGTCTGCAACGATTCTTGCAACCAAGTCCACCATGCCGGCAACCTTGTTTGCGACCTTTTCCTGCAAGTTCGGCTTGATCGCCGTGATTTTGTCACCGCCTTTTTTGGTGATGTCCTTGCTTGTATCTTCATGCGAAATCAAGATGATGTTTTCATATTCAAGATTGACAAGCCTTTTCAGCGTGTTCAGGAATTCGGTTCTGACCTTATCCCACGCCTTGAAGGAATCGTCCGATTCGTGGGTGATTCCCATCTGACCGCACATGTACACACGGCAGTATTCGTACAAATCTTCAACCAAGTCAACGACAATGGTCTTGAAGGTGTTGCCCTTCTTTTCGAGTTCGGCAACGACATCCTTGAAGGCTTCCCACGCTGCGGTGCGTTTGGTCATTCTACCTTCGACCTTCACTTCGTCCTTGATGTGGATGTACGGTGCATCAACGAATTTGATGTTGCCGTCCGTGTTCAGCATCAGCGGATCGGGGAATGCGTTCGCAAAGGTGGTTTTTCCGCTGAAAGGTGCGCCATAAATCCAAATGACACGCTTTTCCACCTTTTCGATGTTTCTTCTTTCATTTTTGGGTAACAACATAAATGAATCTCCTTTTTCACAAAAATTTTGGTATTCGCAGTATCTGCAAAGGTATGAAGGATTTTTTTCGAATTCCTTCGTTTCGTTGATCGTCTTGATTTCCTGAAACCATTCGGTCACCCTTTCCGACTGGTAGTCTATTTTGACGATTTTGATTTCCTTCTGACCGAGTTCTTCCACAATCCTTCTGCGGAATTCAGTCAGGCTTTCCGTTTTCTTCTGTTTCGAATTGACCTTCGGAACAAATACGAAGAACAGGTTTCTGATGTGCTTTCCAGGGTGTGTCTTTTCATAAAAATGTTTGTACAAATGCAACTGCTTCGATTCTTTGTAATGCTGCACATTGTTCGAATACTTGAAGTCATAGATGTCAAACATGTTCGGAACTTCAACGCCCCTTTCAAACACGGTTGCCGGCGCAAGAAGGTCAATGAAACCGATGAAGTCATCGTCTTGAATTTCCACTTCGTATTCCCCAGGCGGAAGAAGTTTTTTCGCCTTTGGAATCAGGTATTCCAATTTGATTGCTTCGTTGATGTGACCTTCGTCAATTATCGGGAACGACATGAAATATTCTTCGATTGCTTCTTTGACACCTTTTTCAATGCCAGTGTGCAACGCCGTTCCGACAATCAGGGGGTTGTCAGGCTCTGTGGATGCTATCGTGTCAATTTCGTCAAGATAACGCATTTTGAACTTGAATTTGCATTTTTCAAAGCATTCAACCCTGCTATGGGAATATTGCATTTTTGCACCCCCTTGATGATTTCTTTGAACTGTTCAAACCCTTCGGGGTACAGGATGATGCCAATACTTCCCGACTGATTGATTTGCACAATCTTTTGTTTTTGCAGTTCTGACGGTCTGCCGTTGGATGCTTTCAGTTCAACATCAAGGTTGACACCGCACACCACAATGTGCATGTCGGGCAACCCTGCCTTCGAATAACCACCGCCCCAACGCTTTTCAAAATATCCACAGGGCACAACCTTCATCTTGTCAGCACCTGTCCCCAGGTCATAAACCCCGATTGATTCAAGGTATCTTTTCACCTTGTTTTCAAAGTTTTTTTCTGCTGCCATTTCCGTTTACCCCCCCCCCTTCCACACAGACCAGTGTTCCAGGCGTGTTGGATATTTTCCGACTGCGTGACCCATTCGAGTTGTGAAGCCCTGCAATCGTGTTTCTTGCCCCTTTTGTGATTGACGATGTTCTTGCCTTCGGGGTGCGGACAGAATGCCGTTGCGACCAATATGTGAAGCCTTTCGCACCTTCCGTCAATCTTCACCCGAAGATAACCTTGCCCATCGTCATAGGGGTTCAGAAGTTTCCCTGTCCTGCCGTTCATCACCCTGCCCAAAGTGCTGACCTTGTAATTCGGATGACTTTCGACAACTTTCCATCTTTCTTTCGGCATGGTGTCACTTCCTTTTGAATAAGTTTGCAATGATAGCCAACGCAATGACTGTCGCACAGACAATCAGCGTGACTTGAACCGGCACACTCATATATCACTTCACCCCCTTTGCAATTTCAACTTTTATGTAGGCGGATTTGACACTGGTCTTGCTGCATTCTTCCGCAATGTCGGGATGCAGTTTTTTCAACTTCGCCGTGTCAACCGAAACTGCCGTTGTTTCGCCAACATAGGTGATGGTCAACTGTTCGGATTCGAACTTCTTCACGCCGAACCTTTCCATCGCCTGCTTGATTTGGTCTTTCAAGGCTTTTTCCTGTTCTTCCAGTTGCTTTTTCGCCGTGCAGATGTTGCACACCTGTTGGATGACTGCAACGGAACTGTCTTTGAATGCAACCAACCCTGCGCTTTCGTCATAAATGGATTGACTGCAAATGTCGGGTTTACTGTCACACGCTTCGTCACATTCGTCTTTGAAGGGACAAACGAAACAGCACCCTTCGAATTTGCCTTTCAAGCATTCGTTTTCGCATTTAATCATTTTTGTTTACCGTCCTTTTTTGAATTGATTTTCGTATTTTTCGAAAAGATCATCGTCCAGGTCTTTTCGCATTTTCAGTGTCGGAAGAATCAGTCCATCTTCCACACTGCGCTTGCACAGCATCAGATAATAAATACAGTTGTTTTTCTGTCCGATGCGGTGGATTCGCTTCTTGCTCTGTTCGTATAAATCCGACCATTCGGGCAATGTGAAGTAAATGACTTTGTTTGCCTTCTGCAAGTTCAGTCCCATTGCCCCTGCCTGATATTGAACGAAGGTGATTGAATCGTCCCTTGTTTCGTAGGCTTCAAGGTCTTTGGTTTTGCCGTTTACAATCGACACAGGTCTTTCCATTTCAACCGCAATTTCGGTCAACTTGAACAGTTCTTCGTTGAAGTTATAGAACACAATCAAGCGGTCATCCGTGGAAGTCAGCAGGTCTTTGAAGGCTGCAATCTTTTCGGGGTTGTACTGCCCACATAGTTGCCTTGAATACAGTCTTTTGGTCAGTTTCGTGTCACCGATAAGTTCCACGCCATCTGACAGAATGACCATATCGTCCTTCATAAATTTCTTGAAGTCCTTTGTCGGTTCGACCCAAATCGGAACTTCAATCTGTTCTGGCAAATCGAACACTTCTTCCGTTTTCATGAAGATGCAACCGTGCTGTCGCAGTTTGTCTTTCAGGCGTTCCACATTCTTGTAGCCACGAATGACTTTGATTTTGAACCCCGAATCATCTTCAATCCATTCAGTCACGACATAGTTCTTGAAGAAGGCATCTTCGCTGATTTTCCAACCAAGCAAGCGCAACTGCGACCACAATTTTTCATACTTGCCCCCTGTCGGCGTACCCGATAACAGAATGACATTTTCGGGTTCGAGTGCGTGAACGAATTTCGTCCTTTTCGCTGTCGGGTTTGTGATCATCGAACTTTCGTCAAGCATCAAGGTGAAGTCACAAAGTTTCTTCAATTCGTCCCTGCGAAATATCAGTTCATAGTTGATGATGCCGAATATGCGTGGTCTATGGTTCAGCGGAACTGTCCCTGTGTTCGGGTCTTTGGGAACGGCGCATTCCATGAAGTAGTTCAAATCCGTTTTGTTCGTCAGGTCGAAAACGGCGCAACCGTAGTTGTCTTTGAAATGGGCAACCCAGTCATCAATCTTCGACTTCTGACAAACCAAAAGGTTGACACGCTTCCCCAAGTCCATCATCTTTTCTGCACCGACAAAGGTTTTCCCCAGTCCCATGTCAAGGAAGTACCCGACACGGTTGAACTGCTCTGTTTGCGCCAGTGCATCGGTTTGGTGCTTGTACAACTGCACGGTGGTCACCCCCTTTTGTTTGTGCGACTGTTCCAGGAAGCGACCGCATCCCACTTCAAATCGAACGAACCGACAACGCATCCGCAATCGCATTCAACGATGAATTGATCGCCGTTCTTGTCAAGCGTGGGTGTCTGTCCGCAGAAAGGACATTTCTTCAACTTCGGCGGAATGCTTTCGTGGAACTTTTTCGCAAATTTGATAATGCCCTTGATGAAGTTCTGTTCGCCTTCCGACCAGTTTGCCGTTTCCATAGCGAACCCGAATTCGGTGAACAAAGTGCCTGCGTATTCAAGCAACAATTCACCCTTGTCTGTTCTGACCACCGACAACTTTCCGTGGATGCCTATGCGGTCAATCGTGAATAATTTCTGCATCTTCTTTTACTCCTTCCGGTTGCCATTATCAGCAACACGATTATGATGATTTTTTGTTTCTCTCTCTCTCTCTCTCTCTCTGCATCGTCAAGTCTGCTGCAAGCAATATCGAAATAGCCAGGATCGAGTTCAAACCCGATATAGTGACGATTCGTGTTCACTGCTGCAACGGCTGTCGTTCCGCTTCCCAAGAAAGGGTCAAGAATGACTTCACCTTCCCTTGAACTGTTTCGAATAACCTTTTCCGTGAAGTCAAGGGGTTTGATTGTCGGATGCCCGAACAGTTTCTTGTCTGCGTGGTTAATCGGCGCAATGTAGAATGTTTTTGCATCTTCATAGGTCTGCGGAAAGCACTTCCCTTTGCCCTTTCTGAAATACAGGCAATATTCCGTATCAGAAAGGTATTTGTTTGAATATGTCGGAAGTGCGTTCGTTTTGTGCCAACAGATGATGTCGAACTTGCACCCCAGTCTGTTGACATAAAAATTGAAGTAATCGGGAATCTGAACTTTGTTGCACCAAAGATAGATGTTGATTTCCTTCATCACTCTGACGAATTCAGCGTTGAAAAGTTCAATGTTATATCCTTTGGTGATGTCAACTGTGGTCAGGTCTTTCAGTGATTCGTTCAACTTCTTCACTTTGTTGATTGTTCCGCCACCGTTGGTTGCTGAAATCAGATACGGCGGATCGGTGACAATCAGGTCAATGGAATGGTCAGGAAGTTCCTTCATTCCTTTCAAACAATCTTCGTTGTAAATGATGTCAAGTTCCGTCATTTCCCCACCTGTTCCTTTTGAATTCTGTCTTGCGCCCACTTCACCTGATTTTCGGAAATTTCCGATCCTATGTAGTGAAGTTTTAATCTTTTACACGCAACCGCCGTTGTTCCACTTCCGATGAAAGGGTCATACACGATGCCATCTTTCGGGGCGTAAATTTTCAATAGTTTTTCGCACAGTTCACTTGAAAAAGTTGCTTTGTTGAAAGGACAAGTGCCGTCATTGTTGGGTGCTTCTATGAAGTTGAAAATGTTTTCGTATGCTGCTTGTCCTGTTTTCCGATAACTGGTGATCGCTTTGTTCGAATAAAAAGTTTTCATTTCGGTTCGTCTGCATAAGACAAACACAAATTCAACAATCCTTGTCAATTTGTTCGAACTGCAACTATTTGGAAGTGCGTTTTTCTTTTTCCAAACGATAACATCTGCAATCGAAAATTCTGTTCGTGAAATGATTGCATTGACCGTTTGAAACATGATTTCTGTGTTTTCACTTCCATAAGAAAGGTTGTATAATACACACCCATTCTTCTTCAAAACCGTATTGAAGCGGTGGAAAAGGTCAACAGTAAAATCGCAATATTCTTCGTTGGTCATATTGTCAACATGCACATCGTATCGAACATAGTCATATTGACCTTTCTTGACCGATGTGTTTTCCAGTGTCCTGGATCTGCCTGCTTTCTTGTTCGTGTTATAGAACGGTGAAGTCAAAATCACATCAATGGAATTTGGTTCAAACCTTTCCATTGTTTGCCGACAATCTTCGCTATAAATCACATCACTTTTCATTTCACACCACCGCAATCCCTGTGTACTCTGTGAACTTCTTCGGGGATATGTAATAAGTGAATTTGTTTCCGCCCACCTTTACAGCGTACCCGAAGGGAAGTTTCCCTTGTTGCAACCCGACCCTGACAAACTGCTTGCTTTTGTTCATCAGTTTCGCTGCAATCGCAATCGGCAAATTCGAATACTTTCCGATTGTCGTTTCTTCTTCGATTTCCCCAGTCAACCACGCTTCCGCCACATTCAAGGCTTCTGCTATCGCTGACAGATGCTTCTGGCCGGGTTTGTTCTTGCCCGACAAATACTGACTGATGCTTGACCTTCCGATGCCGGTCTTGTCCGACAATTCTGCCTGGGAAATTCCCTGGTCAACCATCGCTTGCTTCATTCTTTTTGCGAACATTCTTCACCGCCCTTTGTGGATTTTTCAATCCACATTGTCGGCAAAAAAAATCTTCATCACTTTGTCCGCATCCAAATGAAGCAGTTCCGCCAACTTCTTGATTTCACTTGCCTTGAATTCGGAAGTGCCGTTCAGTTTATAGTTGAATGTACACAGCGACACGCCGAGCATTTCAGCAATCTGTTCCTGATTCAGTCCGCTTTCGGTAATCGCTGCCTTCAACTTCAAAGTGTTTGTCATTTTGTTTTCACCATCCTTTTATTGATTTTTAACCCCATTCTTTGCCACAGCAAGGGCATTTTTCCGCTTGTTTGTACAGGTCGATTGCCTGTCCGCATATCGGACATCCGCCTTCTTTGTATTTTGCATATTCGTACAAAGTCAAGGTTTTGTTGATTTCGTATTCGTCAAAATATCCATCCGATGCTTCGGAATTATTGTAGAACCCACAGCACCATATTTCTTCGGGAAGATGGTGTTCACGCAAATATTCCCTTGCTTCATCAAGCGTTGGTTGCCGTTTCGAACCTGTCAACTTGATAATGCGATAATTGCCACTGATCTGTTCCCATTCGATTGTGTGGGTCAATTTTTGATTTGCCATATCTGCCACCTATTCGTGATGATTCCACGCAACGCAGAAGGGATGTTCCTTTTGGAATTCTTCCGACTTACCCATCATCAACGCTTCGGTCTGATACCGTCCTTTGGTGTGACTTCCCTTTGCGTTCGAGTACAACGCACCGAAACCCTGTTCCTTTTGGAAGGCAACTGCTTCTTCCTTCGTCTTGAAAAATTTGTTCATGTACATATAATCACCCCCTGTTTGTCAGAACCATTTCGGCATAGTCTGTCGGATATGCCCATTTCAAAACATATTCCACAAACTTTTTGCCCTTCGCCGTGAATTCGGGAAAACTGGTGTTCTTCAAGATGCCGTCTTTCACCCAGGCTTCACGAATGGGGCGTTCTTCGGGTTTCATTCTTCCCCACCCCATCTGATTGTTTAACATACACCAGTACATATAGGGGCAAAGGCGAATTTCCAAAACGCCGTTGTGTTCGGTTGCGCCTTCGGCATCAACCAAAGGCTTGCCCCTGTACTTTTCCGCAATCTTCAATTTTTCGGGGTGAAGAAATCCCCTTCCGATGAAATAATTCTTCATATAAAAATACCGTCCTTTTTAATTTGTGGAATTTGTGTTGCAGCACTCATTCCAATTTGGTTTTCAACCTGCTTTCGCTTCTGCTTTGACAATGACCGTGATGCCGGTCTGTTTCATTCCCTTGTAATATTCGGGATAAATTCTTTCGGCTTCGAACCCATCAATCTTCGGGTTCAATTTGACTTTGCTGACTTCATCAAACACAATCGGTTCGGAAAAGTCTGCGAATTCGATGCTTGTCAGCGCATCAGGATTCATTGTCGAAAGGACATCAAACACTTTCATATTTTATCACCCCCTTTTCCGACACTTCGATGACAACAAAGTTTGTTTCACCGTTTGGTGCTTTCAGATTTTTTCGCTTGATCATCTTCGCAAATTTGTTTGCTGCTTCTTGCTGTGTTCTTGCCTTCACAGTCCAGTTCAAAGGGTTGCAGTAAAATCCACAACGGAATCTTTTCATAATGCACCGCCCACTTCAACTTCTTTCACCGTGTATTCGCACGGATCGATGTTTTTGCAATATGCCGAATCGAACTTGTTCCGTTTGGTCATTTTCGTTGCAACCATCTGTGCAGCCTTCTTTGTGTCATAGCAATCTGAAACAAAAACCAAGTAAATATTGTTGACAACATATCCACCTTTTGCCAACACAAAGGTTTTCCCCTTGTGTTGACCTTCGGTGTATTTTCCTTCAATCAAATACTTTTTCATTCTTCACCGCCTTCCACATTATCTGCAATGATGACCTTCAAAAAGTCTTTGTCCGTTTTGTTGTTATGTAGGCATTCAATCTTGTAAGCATTGACCTTCCAATCCATGATAAAGTCCTGCATCAACAAATCTTCCATTCCGTTGTACACATCGACTTCGCCGGCATAGCAATCAACGATTCTGATTTCCATGTCCCTTTTGTCATTCGCAATCAACGCCTGGCAGATGATGTGAACCAAATTCCCCATGCTGATTTCTCTGACTTCAATCGTTTCCTGCTTGTAACCAAAATGTTTGAACTTTTTCATTCTTTCACCAGTCCTTTCACCGTTCGGGTGGTTTGTTTTTTATGTGGATTTCTCAATCCACAATGCAAGTATAATACTTTGTGGATTAAATGTCAACAGTTTTTAAGAAATTTTTTTGGGTTTTTTCAAAGTTTTTTCTTATAAACTTGATTTTTAATCCACAATGATATATAATATCAGTGTTCTTTCGCCAAAATTAAGTTAAGGAAGGTTTGTTTTTATGAAAATCAAAAAGGACACAGATGCTGTTGCTGCCGACAAACTTGTCGGAAGCCGTATCAAAGAACTTCGAATGAAGAAAGGATGGTCACAAGAAGAACTGGCTAAACGGATGGGTTATACAGCAGCGAATTCACGGTCAACAATCAGCAAAATCGAAAATGGTGATAACGGCATTGACCAAAGCACACTAATCAAATTCGCAAAAGTTTTGGGGACTTCCCCAGTCTATCTTTTGGGAATGTGTGAAATGTATGACTGTTGGGATCACAAATACAATTCGGAAGCAATCGGTTTCCAAACCAAGTGCTTGACTGACATTTCTAATGTGTTTGGTGAAGATGTCACAAAGGCTTTGGTCTGCCTGGTTCAATTAAATGATGAAGGAAGAACCATTGCCATTTCAGAAATTGAAAAACTTCTTGAAAGTCACAAAAGAACTGATTGATGGATTCGTCATCGCTGTCAGTCTGTCATTCCTTCCCTTTTGTTTGAAAATGTGGATTGAAAAAAAAATCTTCTGTTCTGTATTCCGCAAAAATAAAAGAATATAGAAAGAAGAACTGACAACTGACAAAACTGACAAAATAAAAAGAGAACCCCAGGAACTGCAATTCCCAGGGTTCAGGTTGAAAACCAATACAAAATAAAAAGCGGTCAAACTTCAAATCTTGAATGGTCTATTCTATTATAGCACCATTCAACCAAAAAATCAACACAAAAGGATGGTGTTTTAATATGAAAAATCCCAATGGGTATGGGACAGTTGTCAAATTGTCGGGAAACAGAAGGCATCCGTTTGCCGTCAGAAAAACAGTTGGATGGAACGAAAAAGGTCATCCCATTTATCAGTCAATCGGTTATACAGCGACCAGGGAAGAAGGTCTGATGTTGCTTGCCGAATTCAATAGAAATCCCTATGACATAGACCTTCACAAAATCACGGTGTTGGAAGTCTATCACATGTGGTCTGGCCGGGACTTCCCCAAGATGAAGAAAGGTTCTGTTTCTTCCTTGAAGTCTGCCTGGAAGCATTGTACTTCGGTCTATCAATTAAAATACAAGGAATTGAAGGCTTATCAGATGCAAGACTGCATCGACCACTGCGGATGTGGATATTCGACCCAGTGGGCAATCAAAAATCTGTTCGGACATCTTGACCGATTCGCACTGGAACTTGACATCATTGTGAAGTGCAATTCGATGTTGACCACTGCACCCCCAGTCCCCGAAACAACCAAAGTCCCCTTCACCGAAGAAGAAATTCAGCGTGTTTGGGATCTGGCCAGTGAACCGTGGTTCGACAGCGTTCTGTGCTTCCTATATATGGGATGGCGCATCAGCGAATTGTTGTCAATCAAGTCTGCGAATGTAAACCTTGAAGAAGGAACGATTCTGTCAGGAACGAAAACCAAGAACGGCAAGAACCGCATCGTCCCCATTCATCCACGCATCCTTCCCTTCATTGAAGCACGGTATGCCGAAGGCAACGAATATCTGTTCACCAATTCAAACGGCAAGCGTTGCTGCTCTGCGACATACTATAATTTGTGGAAGGACATCATGGAACAGTTGCAGATGACCCACACACCGCACGAATGCCGTCACACCTTCCGGTCACGCCTTGACAGCGCAGGCGGAAACAAGAAGTGCATTGACCTTCTGATGGGACACAAATCGAAGGACACTGGTGAAAGGGTTTACACGCACAAAACCATTCAGGAACTGCGTGACACAATATGTCTGCTACTTTGAATTAGTATCGGGTTAGTAACACGAAATAGAAAAACCCCCCGAAAACACCGCTTTTTGACGGTATTTCGGGGGGTTTTTGCGTTTAGTAGAATTATTATATCATATTACCGCATGAAAAGTATACTTTTATACACAGTTTTTGAAAATTTATTTTTTACCATTTTCACAGCGGCTTAACAAACGCGCACATATTACTTGACTTGAACCGCTATTTTTTATAAAATAAAAACAACGCTAATTTGTGCGCGCATTAATCCGAATGCGTAGCCTGAGGAGAATTTATGAGCGATAAGAAAAGAGCCGTGACTATGGACAAGCTGGTTGCGCTTTGCAAAAACAGAGGGTTTATTTTTCCCGGAAGCGAAATTTACGGCGGACTTGCCAACACTTGGGACTTCGGTCCTTTGGGCGTAGAATTCAAAAACAACGTTAAAAAAGCATGGTGGAAAAAGTTCGTTCAGGAAACGCCGTACAACACGGGGCTTGACTGCGCGATACTTATGAATACAAGAACGTGGAAGGCTTCCGGACATCTCGGCGGATTTTCCGACCCGCTTATGGATTGCCGCAGCTGCAAATCGCGCCACCGCGCCGATAACCTTGTGGAGGATTACTGCAAAAAGCACAAGCTCGATTTAACCGTCGAAAGTATGGACAACGACGCGTTGGAAGCGTTTATAACCGACAAAAAAATCGCCTGCCCCGTGTGCGGCAAAAGCGACTTTACGCCAATCAGAAAATTCAACCTTATGTTCAAAACATTTCAGGGCGTAACCGAAGACAGCGTGAACACCGTCTACCTCCGCCCCGAAACCGCGCAGGGAATTTTCGTAAACTTCAAGAACGTTGCGCGTACCTCGCGTCTGCGCATACCCTTCGGCATAGGTCAGATAGGCAAATCGTTCCGTAACGAAATCACGCCCGGCAACTTCATCTTCCGCGTGCGCGAATTTGAACAAATGGAGCTTGAATTTTTCTGCAAGCCGGGAACAGATTTGGAATGGTTCGCATACTGGAAGGATTACTGCAAAAACTTCCTGCTCTCACTCGGCATGAAGGAAGAAAACCTCAAACTGCGCGACCACTCGCCCGAAGAGCTTTGCTTCTATTCCAAAGCGACGACGGACTTCGAATATAATTTTGCGTTCGGCTGGGGCGAACTGTGGGGAATTGCCGACAGAACGGATTACGATTTGAAACAGCACCAAACGGAAAGCGGCGAAAATATGGACTACACCGACCCTGTAACGGGCGAAAAATATGTGCCTTATGTTATCGAGCCTTCGCTCGGCGCGGAAAGGTGCGTGCTTGCACTTCTCACCGACGCATACGACGAAGAACTGCTTGACGCAGAGAAAAACGACGTAAGAACCGTTCTGCGCCTGCATCCCTTCCTTGCGCCCTACAAAGCCGCAATATTGCCGCTGCAAAAGGGGCTTTCGGAAAAAGCGGATGAAATTTACAGACACCTTGCGAAAAAGTTTTCCGTGACTTACGACGTAACCGGCTCGATTGGCAAGCGTTACCGCCGTCAGGACGAAATAGGAACGCCTTACTGCATAACCGTTGACTTCGACACCCTCGAAGACGGTTGCGTAACCGTGCGCGACAGAGACAGTATGCAGCAAATCCGTATAAAAATCGAAGAACTTGACGCATATATCGAAAAGAGCCTCGAATTTTAAAACAGTTTAAGATAAATATAAGCGGCGGCGCAAATTTGCGCCGCCGCAATTTTAATCGTTCCAGATAACTAAACGTAACTAAAATCGAAAATACCGCAGTCAAAACCGTCGGAGAAAGTTCCTTTTTAGGTGTTCTTCACTCAGTTTAAAATGACGAAAAAATTACTCGTCAGTGTCGGAAATGGTTTTATCTATATATTTATCAAGCATTGATTTACCGATTTTTTTACCTATGTTGAAAAGCCTGGTTTTCATTTTACCCGCGACAGGTTTTTCCTCTTCATCTATACTGCCCTCGAAGTGCAAATCGCGGCAGGGATCAAAAGTAACGTATCCGCATTCCGTTGCGTATGCAAAAATGTTTTTCAGTATGCCTTCGACCAGCGTCCGATCTTCTTCGGGCGTTTTTTCGGTTACGGCAAGTATTGCAGAAGGTTTAATTGTGTTCACGAATTTTTTGCCGAGCGCAGGTATCAGCTTATTGTCGAGGCAGATTCCCACGTCGTCGTAATACTTTTGTGCTATGCGTTTAACGTTCTTTTTACCGCCGTTTTCGGACACGGCAAGTTCGTACCATTCGAGCGCGACGGACGAGAAGCGGTATTTCATTTTCACGGGTGAAAGAAGCCAGCGCGCAAGCTTGCCCAAGCCGCCGCACAGCAGAGGAATTGCCTGAACTATAAGACAGATTATAGTGAATATTATCAGCACAACGTCGACCGCCATACTCTTAGCGGCATACTCTCCGCCCACAGCAGTGAATACGAGCGCGACAATAGTCAGAACGAGCGAAAGCATTCTGACGAGTATTCTTATAAACGAAAGCGTTTTATTGATTTTGCGAATATTCTTCGCCTTTCCGCCGCCGCACAGCGACAGGATAATCATAGCGGCGAAAAGCACGCCGTACGCGCCGAGAAGGCAGTACAATGCAATTTCCGTATGCAAAGCAAGCTTATCCAAAAGCCCCGTAAAAAGCATATACGCAACGTACAAAAGCGTATAGCAAAGACTTAAAGAAAGCGAAAGAATATTAAGCCTGCGCGAAATTACCGCGCGGTTGTTGTAGATATTTTTTATTACGCAACGAAGGTCGAATACGTCTTTTGCGAGAGTAAACGTTTCCTCAGCGTTTATCGTATGGCGTATAACCTTTTCTTCGTCCTTTTTCTTTTCTTCCATAAATTTAACCTCGTAAACATTATATCACGGATTCATACTGTTTGTAAAGAGCGTCGAGTTGTAATTTTATTCCTTCAAGCCGCTTCAAAAGTTCGGAAACCTTTTTGTAATCTGCGGAAATTTCAGGCGACGCAAGGTCGGAATTTATTTCCTCCTCCTCGCTTTCGAGGGCGGAAATTTCGTCCTCGATTTTCTTCGCAAGCAGTTTTCGCCTTTCGGTTTCGGCGCGTTCCTTTTTACTTCGGTATGAGCTTTCTTTTTTTAAATCGAGAGCGCGCAGTTTTTCCGCCGTTTCCTCGTCGCGCTTTTTCTGCGCGGCACGGTTTTTTATATCGGTATAATTTTCATATCCGCAGTCGTAAAAGTTTAACGCGCCGTCCGCGATTTCCGCAACCGAGTCCGCAAGTGCGGAAATAAAGTACCTGTCATGCGAAACGAAAATTACAGTACCGTCGAAATTTTTAAGCGAATTTTCAAGCCCTTCGCGCGCGGGTAAATCAAGATGGTTCGTCGGTTCGTCCAAGAGCAGAACGTTTCCGCGCTCGCATTCCAAAACGCACAGCGCAAGTTTTGCCCTTTCCCCGCCCGACAAAGCTTTGACGGGCTTTTGCATATCTTCCGCAAAAAGTCCGCACCGCGCAAGCGCCGCTCGAGCCTCCGTCTGATTATAACCGACGTGTCTTTCCCAAAGCTCGGACAGCACCTGTTTTTCACCGTCGAGGTTTGCCGACTCCTGATCGTAGTACGCGATTTTTACGAACCTGCCCGTATTTATCTGAGGATTGCCGTTTAAAATTTCTTTTAAAAGCGAACTTTTGCCCGTTCCGTTTTCACCAACGACGGCAAGCTTCTGCCCGCGCGTTACGGTAAGATTCGCTCCGTTTATCAGCGTTTTCCCTCCGCGCGAAAGGTTGAAATTTTTAATGTCCAGCACGCGCTCGTAGGGCTGTAAATCGTAACCGAATTTAAAGACGGGCGGTTTTTTCGGCTCGCACGGCTTTTCGAGAATTTGCATTTTTTCAAGACGGTTGCGGCGCGACTGCGCCATTTTGGTAGTACTTGCACGGACGAGATTCCTGTCGACGTAATCTTGAAGTTTTGCGCGTTCCTCCTGCTGAGCCTCGTATTCTTTGAGCATACGGGCGTTGTGTTCGGCTTTTAGTATTTTATACTTGGAATAATTTCCGCTGAAAGAAAGCGTCTTTTTATTCTCTATTTCTATTATACGCGAAACCGTTCTGTCGAGAAAATACCTGTCGTGCGAAACGACGAAAATCGCACCGCCGAAAGATTGAAGATATTCTTCGAGCCAGAAAAGCGTCGAAATATCGAGGTGGTTGGTCGGCTCGTCCAAAACGAGCAGGTCTGGCTGTTCCAAAAGAAGGCGCGCAAGCTTCAACCGCGTTTTTTCTCCGCCCGACATCGTATCGACTACCCTGTCGTACATATCCGAAAAACCCAGTCCGTTAAGCACTGTTTTAATCCTGATTTCCGCATTATAGCTGTCGCGCGCGGAAACGAACTTTTCCGTATTTTCTATCTTTGCGCACAGCTCAAAATACTCTCTGCCGCCGACGGGCGTTACGGAAAGCAGGGAAGCGAGCGAGGAAAGCTTTTCAAGCGCGGCGAAGTCCTCCGCGAATATCGCACGCATTTCGTCAATGACCGTATTGCCGCTCGTATAGCCGCCGTTCTGTTCGAGGTATCCGCATTTAAGCCCGTTTTTGCGCCTTACGGCGCCGTCGTCCGCTTCGAACATACCGAGCATAAGTTTAATAAGCGTGGTCTTACCCTCGCCGTTGGCGCCGATAAGTCCGACGCGTTCGCCCTCGTTCACGGCAAAAGTCACTCCGCCGAATATTAAATTGTCGCCGTAGCCGAAAGCCGCGTTATCGAGTGAAATCAACATAACTTTATCCTGTGCCGCACTGTTTCCCCTTGCGTATTTATCGGTAGTCCCATTCGGGAATATAGCTTTGTTCGGCGCTTTCGCGTTCCTGAATAAACACGTTTTTAAGCCCGTATTCCCCGACCGCGTCTAAAACTTTGCGGTACTCGCGTTTGGTTATTCCGCGCTGTAATTCCTTGAAATTTTCTATTTCCCCGAACGGCGTATACTGACTCATCAGACTGAAATATACGCTGTCGGGAAGCGTTGAAACAAATTTCACGACGTTCACCGAATCATAGGCGGCGAGCGGCAGAACGAGGTGGCGCACTATACAGCCTGAAAGCATTTTGCCGTCACCGCGCAGTTTCAGCGGCTTTTGCGCCATAAATTCAACGGCGGGAATTGCAAACTTCGCATAATCCTCACGCGCCGTATAGCGTTTAGCAAGCGCGGAGTCGATAAACTTCAAATCGGGCAAATACACGTCCGTAAATTTATCGGCAATGCGGAGACTTTCTATTCTTTCATAGCCGTGAGTATTCCACACTACGGGTATTTCGGGACGATAAATTTCAAACGCCGCCGCGATTTCGTTGACGTAATGGGTAGGATTGACGAGATTTATGTTTTCCGCGCCCATGTCTTCGAGTTCTTTAAAAATGCTTGCAAGCCGTTCTACGTTAATTTCCTTTCCGCGAGTATTTCGCGAAAGCTCGAAATTCTGGCAGAACACGCAGCGAAGCGAACAGCCGCAGAAAAATATGCAACCGCTGCCGTTCTTAAACGATACGGGCGGCTCCTCGAAAGGATGAAGATAGTACTTTGCTATCTTCACTCCCTTTACGCCGCAAGCGCCCGCATTGAGTTTTCTGTCCGTGCCGCAGGCAACGGGACAAGCCGAACAGTTCATATTTCAATTATAAAATAAACGCAGTTAAAAGGCAACTTTTGTTTGACAATATTTTAACGCGGTGATATAATACGGACAAACCTATAAAGAGTGTGCGAGGGAACGGCCCGCCGACCACACAGCAACCTGCTATGCAAGGTGCTAACGCCGAACCGATGGGGAAATAAAAAATATCGCACCCCCTTCCGCCGTTCGGAAGGGGGTTTTATCAGGGCTTTAAGGAGATTGTTATGATACGGGAAATGACGGCGGACGACAAAAGCGTTTACTTCGAAATGTCGAAAAAGTTTTATTCCGCAGGCGTTACGAACTCGGTAATAGACGACTGCGGGCGCGAAAAATTCTGGAAGGAAATTCTTTCCCGAGAAATCGTCAAGGCATATATCATCGAATACGAAGGCAGCATTGCAGGATATTCCGTATGCTGTGTTTCGGCTTCGCAGGAAGCGTGCGGAAGATTGCTTTGGGTGGACGAGCTTTATATAGAACCCGAGTTCCGCAGCAAGGGCTTGGGAAGAGAATTTTTTAAATTTATAGAGACTAAAAAGGACTACGGATATATAAGGCTGGAATACGAAAAGGAAAACGAGCGCGCGGTCAAACTTTACAAATCTTTAGGATTTAAAGACTGCGGATATTTATCTTTGTATAAAAAAACGGAAGGTTAAAACATATGAAAAAATTATTTACGAGCGAAAGCGTTACGGAAGGACATCCCGACAAACTTTGCGACCGAATTTCGGACGCGATTGTGGACGAAATTTACAGACAGGACAACAACGCGCGATGCGCCGTAGAATGCTGTGCGGCGTTTGACAGGCTTCTTATTATGGGCGAAGTTACTTCCTCCGCCTCAGTCGATTACGAAGCCGTTGCAAGGCGCACAATTAAGGAAATAGGTTATAACTTCGGCACGTTTGCATATGATAAATGCAACATAACGGTTGCCGTGCACAGCCAAAGCCCCGATATCGCGCTCGGCGTTGACAGCTCTATGGAAAACAAAGCCGGCGGCGCGCACGAGGATTTGCTCGGCGCGGGCGATCAGGGTATGATGTTCGGCTACGCATGCCGCGAAACCGAAGAACTTATGCCCCTGCCTATCGCACTTGCGCACACGCTTGCGAGAAGATTACAGGATGTAAGGCAGAGCGGACTTCTTCCTTACCTCCGTCCCGACGGAAAAACTCAGGTAACCGTCGAATATGAAGACAACAAGCCCAAGCGCGTGGACACGGTTGTAATATCCGCACAACACAACGAGAAGGTTACGCAGAGCAAACTTAAAGAAGACGTTATAAAGCACGTCGTAAGCGTTATCC
The DNA here is from genome assembly GCA_910585705.1 of uncultured Christensenella sp. Taxonomy (GTDB): domain Bacteria; phylum Bacillota; class Clostridia; order Christensenellales; family Borkfalkiaceae; genus Coproplasma. Next base: position 122,046 of record CAJUER010000001.1, on the reverse strand, counting down.
CGTCCGCCCTTTTGGACGGAGAAACAAAGTACCTTATCAACCCGACGGGAAGGTTCGAAATCGGCGGACCTGAGGGCGACAGCGGACTTACGGGCAGAAAGATAATTGTCGACACCTACGGCGGAAGATGCGCGCACGGCGGCGGCGCGTTTTCGGGAAAGGACCCCACGAAGGTAGACCGTTCTGCGGCGTATATGGCAAGATACGTCTGCAAAAACATCGTTGCTGCCGGGCTTGCTGACGAGGTCGAGTTGCAGGTTGCTTATGCGATAGGCGTTTCCCACCCCGTTTCGGTGTTTGTGAACACTTACGGCACGGGCAAGCTCGGCGACGGCGAAATCGCCGACATAGTCGTTAAAGAGTTTGATTTGCGCCCCTACTCCATTATCAAAAAATTTGGACTGCGCGCGCCCGTCTATTCTCAGACGGCGGCTTACGGACATTTCGGAAAGTCGGGACTTGCGTGGGAACGCGTGGACAAAGCGGAAGACCTTAAAAAATATATCAAATAAAATGCGCTTCGGATTTTTAAAAAATTTTGCGGACGGATTAAACGAAGTTCTCTTTCCCGACAACTTTACTTGCGACGTCTGCGGAAGCGAAATTTTCAGCGAACGGCTTTGCGGCGACTGTTTGAAAACTATAACATTCAACGACAAAAACGTATGTCCTATTTGCGGAAGACGGACGCTTCGTCCCGAAATATGTCCTGAATGTAAATATGTATTGCCGCCTTTCAAAAAAGCCGTGTCAGCTTTGGTTTACGAGGGCGGCGCATGCCTGCTTATTGCTAAATTCAAAAACGGCAGCGGATACCTCAAAGAATTTTTTGCGGAATTAATCGCCGATAAAATAAAAGAGCTTCCTCCCATAGACTGCATTGTTTATGTTCCTATGACGAAAAAGGCGGTAAACCGCAGAGGCTACAACCAAGCTAAACTGATTGCCGACAGCGTTTCGAGGCGTTGCAAAATACCTTGCATCAAAGACGCATTGATTAAGAAAAAAGACACTGCCGAGCAAAAGACGCTTTCCAAAAAAGAGCGTGCAGAAAACCTTGCAAGCTGTTTTGTGGTTGAAAAACGCAATGAAATCAAAGGCAAAAACGTGCTTATTATCGATGACGTTTTAACAACAGGCTCAACCTCTTTTGCTATAACCAAAAGGCTGCTTTCCGCAGGCGCTAAGCGTGTTTACCTTGCTACGGTGGCTTCGGTCGAATACAAACCATTCAAAACCGATGAAAAGAAAGTTTGACGCGGCTATTTTGTTTGACATCTATCCCCTTATTTGTTAGAATAAAGTCCGTCGGTAAACAACTTAACCATAAAGTTTTGTACTGCAGAGTGGCAAGCACATTGTGCTTCGGTACGACGAATGCTCCGCATTCTCCCTC
>CAJUER010000001.1:54479-120550 GCA_910585705.1 uncultured Christensenella sp. | reverse complement strand
ATTCTCCCTCTCTCCGCTTCTTAAATCTTTATATCATGGAGAGATGGCAGAGTGGCAAGCACATTGTGCTTCGGTACGACGAATGCTCCGCATTCTCCCTCTCTCCGCTTCTTAAATCTTTATATCATGGAGAGATGGCAGAGTGGTCGAATGCGGCGGTCTTGAAAACCGTTGATGGGCAACTATCCGGGGGTTCAAATCCCTCTCTCTCCGCCACAAGCACCCAATTTGAACCCAATAGGTTGAAATTGAGTGCTTTTTCTATTTATGCGGTATTCGCGCAGTTCGATTAAGTCACTTTTATCGAGCTTAACCTTTGTCGGAGTGGTCGGTGAAGTGTTGTAGAAAATATAAACACAATCATCAAATAACACCACACGGTATATGAACGAATTGAAAAACTCGTTCTTTTCTTCGTCGTTTTGGTATTGCTTTCGCGCAAAGTAGGTTAAGAATGTCTTTACTTTGTCCACGTCGAGCGGCTGTATTTGTCGAGATTTTTCCACGGCAATCTTGCTATCCAATTCGTCGTTTTGTTGCTCCAATGCGAGCAATTTTTCTTTTGTGGACTTCGTAACTATACCCGCCGCAATCGCAGAAAGAAAACCGTCAATAGCTTTCCGTACTTGCTTTTGTTCCTTTTCGAGTAGAGCAAGCGTATCGGATTTTTGCAAACCTTCGTTAAACTTTTCGGTAACGGTAAGCGCGAGCTTATCTATCACACCCGATTGCAATACATATTCAACCGTCTTTCCGAATACCAAATCTTCCAACTTCTCTTTGGTAATGTTAGATTTGTTGCATTGTTCTCTATGTAGTTTTCGGTTAAAGCATTTGTAATAGTGATAGACCTTTCCCGTATGACTTGTTCCGTCCTCGGCGGTCATAAGCGTACCGCAGTTGCCGCAAAAAAGTTTTCCGCTGAGTACGTATGGACTATGGTCTTGCACGACCTTTTGCTTATGTCGTTGGTTATCCATTATGTCGTTGCAAGCCTTAAAGGTTTGTTCGTCCACAAGCGCGGGAACGATGTTTGTGTAGGTCGTTCCGTTGCTTACGACCACGCCCATATACTTGCTGTTGCGTATAATCTTTGCAAATGAATTGACTGTGAACTTTGCGCCGCTTTTATTGTGGATGCCCATATCGTTCAAGCGGTTGACTATGCTTTTTGCTTTCTCTCCGTTCTTGTACCGCTCGAATATATCTTTGACTATCGGGGCTTCAATCGGGTTTATAATCCAACGCTTGTCTATGATGTCATAGCCGAATAACTTGTATCCACCAATGAAGTAGCCTTTGCTCAAACTTTCTCTAATACCGCGCCGTACCTTTTGCGAAAGCTCGGCACTATAATATTCCGCCATACTTTCGAGAACGCCTTCTATGAGAATGCCACTCGCATCTTCGGTAATGTTTTCCTTTGCCGAAAGAACACGAACGCCATTCTTTTTCAACTTCGCTTTGTAGTTCGCGCTGTCATAGCGGTTACGAGCAAATCGGTCTAATTGATAGACAAGGACATAATCGAAAGTCTTTTTCTTGCTGTCTTCTATCATTTGCAAGAAGTTCGGACGCTTGTCAGTTGTACCCGTGAATGCGCGGTCTATGTACTCTCCGACAATAAGTAAGTCGTGTCGTTTGGCATAGTCATAGCATTCCCGAAGCTGACCTTCGATAGATTGTTCCGTTTGCGTGTGCGAGCTGAATCTTGCATATATAACCGCTCGTTTATTCATTGTGTTCTCCTTTGCCGAATACTCTTTCGGGGAATAAGATAGAAGTACCGTTTTGTTTTACAAAGTCGAGTAGTATGTTTGCTAATATTGTTGCGCTTGTTTCTATCTGTTCTTGTGTTATTTCATAGTCTGTTTGCTGAGTAATACACGTAGCCAAATCTACGGATAAAAAGTTTTTGCTGAAAATAATTTAAGTCCTATGTGGACGTCGAGATATCCGGTTATTTTTCCTCGCTACCATCCATAAGGAAGAAGAGTTACTTTTTCTCCAATACAAAGAAATCGTCGTAGCCGTCCATAGTCTTGGCAAGAGAAGTATCCGTTTCAGCCGCTTCGTCAATCAAAGCCTTAAACCCCGCTTCGATGAGTTGCACTTTGGTAAACCCGTACTTCGCCAAAAACTCGTTTATTTCTTCGGCATACTTTCGCGGTACGCTCGTACCCCAAATCATATACTTGGCTTTTCTCTCTTCCTTATGCTTTTCTTCATAACGCTTGTCTTTAATAGACCTGTCTGTTGCCATTGTTCTTTCCTCCGTAGGGTAAATATATATAATCGTATATATACGACTGAATATATTTTACTCTATATGGAGTTGTTTGTCAAGAGTTTATCCGCTCATAGTTGTACCTCCTTAAAATACTCCCTACTTAACCAAGCACACTTATCTCCAAAACGTGGCGGTCTGAGTAGAAATTCTCAAAAGAATTTTCAAGTCCCTCCATATAACCAAGCACACATATCCCGAAAAGTACACGGTCTAAGGCAAACTTTTTATTACCCCTCTATATAACCAAGCACACTTTTCTTTAAAAGTTCGGGGTCTAATGAAAAATTCCCTTCACTTATCCAAGCACACTTATCTCGAAAATATTTACGCGTGGACGAAAATTTCATCAACCTTTAATCTTTCTCCCTCTACTATACCAAGCACAGTTATAGCAAAAAGTTGACGGTCTGAACCGAAACTTTTTCAAAAAATTTTCTTACCCCTTCTATATCTCCTAGGACACTTTTTTGAGAAATACAACCGAAACGACGAAAAAACTTTGTATATCCCCATATAACCAAGTACACTTATTCTCGGTTTTGCAATCAAGAAGGTGAAAATTTATCTAACAAAAGAATCGGGTTTCCCGATTGCTTACCTCAAAAGACACTTTGGTGTACTTTTCTTTACCTGCTTTGTTTCCGTATACAATACGCACCAAAACTAAAGCAAAATCCTAAATAAATAGTTGCTTCCATACTGCGATTATTTTGGGAAAATAGCCAATAAAACGCTGTTTTTACAAGCAGGTAAAGAAAATAACCAAAATTCTTGGGAATCGGTTATTTTGACGCTCGGCTATCGCCTTGCTGGAACAATCGGGAAACCCGATTTTCGCGGTAAGAGTTATGTCCAATTTTCGACAAGACGCATTGATTTGCTATGTTTTTTTGAAAAAGTATGATATAATTAAACTTGTATAATGTCTTTCAAGGCAAAGGAGTCAGGTATGATAAAAGAAACAATAGAAAAGAATTCTCAAGCAAAAGTCAATAGCCGAGAAATAGAACTTCTTAAAAAGGATTTTCCCCAATGCTTTGATAAAGACGGCAAGTTTGATTTGAAAACGTTTGAGGACTTGATTAGGACTGAAGAAGTTGATATAAAGAAAGAGGGCTATTCTCTTGACTTCTTGGGCAAGTCTTATGCCCGTTATTTGGCGAGTCTTGATTCCGAAACTGTTATTTTACCCGACGAAGAAAATAAAAATATCGATTCACAAAATGTCTATATCGTAGGCGATAATCTCGATGCATTGCAACACTTGAAATACTCCTATTCGGAAAAAATAAAGTGTATCTATATCGATCCCCCATACAACACGGGCTCGGATGGTTTTGTTTATAACGATAAATTTGAGTTTACTGCTGAAGAACTTGCAAGAAAAATAAATATAGAAGAAGATGAGGCGCAGCGCGTTTTGGATATGCAAGGTAAAAGCACGCACTCTGCTTGGCTTACTTTTATGTATCCACGTTTAGAGTTGGCGAAAGATTTACTTTCTAATGATGGATGCATTTTTATTAGTTTAGATGATAATGAAATTACAAATGCCAAATTGCTTTGCGACTTGATATTTGGAGAAGGCAACTTTATTGGACAAATAACAGTTGTTGCGAATCCAAGAGGGCGAGATTATGGTGGTATTGCACGTATGAATGATTATATTCTCGCTTATAGAAAAACAGATAAATGTGAAATAAACCTGATTGACGATGAAGACGGCGAGTTTACTCAATTTGACGAATTCGGAGGGTATGAATTAAGAGAATTAAGAAATCGTAACATAAAATTCAACAAGGAAAATCGTCCCAATTTATACTATCCATTCTACATTGACTCATCTCGTGCAGATGAAAATGGGTTATATGATATTTCTTTAACTCCTAAAGAAGATTGGATAAAGTTATATCCATTAGAATCACAAGGAGTTAAAACTGTTTGGAGATGGGGAAAAGATAAAGCAATAGCAAACTTAAATATTAATATAAAAGCCAAAGCAATGCGAAATGGCGGTTTTCAAATAGTTGAAAAATATCGAGAAGCGCGTAAAATGGCTCGTTCTGTTTGGTGGGATAAAGATACTAATACAGAAAAAGGTACTTTATTAGTAAAAGAGTTGTTTGGATGCAAAGTTTTCGATTATCCAAAACCTATCGAGATGCTTGCGCGCATCTGTCAAATGGCGACAAATGATGATGAGGAGAATATTATTTTAGATTTCTTCTCAGGTTCAGCTTCTATGGCACATGCAATTATGCAATATAATACCATTAATACAACCAATCATAGATTTATTATGGTACAGTTGTCCGAGCAAGTTTCTCACGGCTCTATAGCGGAAGAAAATGGCTATACTACGATAGATGAAATTGGCAGAAAAAGGATACAGCTTGCGGCGAAGAAGATTGAAAAAGCAAACCCCGACAGTGCATCAAGTGTGGATTTGAGTTTTAAAACATATTACTTGAAAGCAACGGATAAAAACACATTGGATAAAATAACCGAATTTAATCCTATGCTTCCTATCGACGGAGAAGATATAAAAAGTAAATTCGGTGTGGATACCGTTTTAGAAACTTGGAAAATAAAAGACGGCTACGGCTTTAATGCAATGGTGCAAACAGTTGATTTGCACGGTTACACTGCTTATCTTCTCTCAGATAACAAAGTCGGTACAAGCCTGTACTTGATTGAGGATATGCCTGAAAAGTCTATTATTGAGCTTGTAAGAAAAATTGAAGCTCACGAACTGAACATAGACAGAATTATTGAATACGGATATGCTTTTAGCTATACAACAAATACGGCGTTACGCTCTAACTTGAAGACATTGAAAAACAGAACTTCGATTGAGCCAATCTTGCGGTATTGAGGTGAATTATGAGATTAGAAAATAATTTACCGCATCAGTTGAATGCCGTAAATGCCGTTTGCGGTGTATTCGCGGGCGTTGGTTTCATACCAAGTGCAGATAAAAATAAGTGCTTACGTGTTGATTTTTCCGATCCAGCTATTAAACGCAATGTAGCCGCTGTTCAAAACGGAGACTTTTATGCCGACGATTATAGATTGCCGGATTACTATAAGCGCAATTATACGGATAGCGATTATCTGAATATAGACGTTAAAATGGAAACAGGTACGGGTAAAACGTATGTATATACCCGCACTATGTTTGAATTACATAAACACTACGGAATCAATAAATTTATCGTACTTGTTCCTACCGTTCCCATTAAAGAAGGTGCAAAGTCGTTCCTGACATCGAGTTATATGAGGACAGATTTGCAGGCGTTATATGGCGGTACTCAATTATGCTTGCACGTTTTGGATTCTCAAAAAAGCACAAAAGGCAGAAAGATGATTCCTTCTGCCATCGTCGATTTTGCTAACGCGACAGACATAGGCGGCAACAGAATCGATGTGCTTTTAATAAACAGCGGTATGCTTACATCAAAGGCAACTATGGGTGCAAGTTATGATCAAACGCTTTTGGGTGTATATACCAAGCCGTATGAAACATTGCGCGAAATTGCCCCTTTTGTGATTATCGACGAGCCGCATAAATTTACACGCACACAAAAAACCTTCAAATGCTTGATAGACAATATAAAACCGCAATGTGTTATTCGGTACGGCGCTACGTTCCCCGAAATATCGAAAGGAGTTTTCGATTACGAAAACGTAGTATTTAATCTCGGTTCTTGCGATGCCTTCAACGACAATCTTATCAAGGGCGTAGAAGTTGAATATATTGCCGAAGAAGCCAAACTGAAAGAACAAGTTAAAATTAAAGTTTTGTCTATTACGTCAAATAAAGGTGAAGAAAAAACGGTAAGATTACAAAACGAATTAACCAAGAAGGCGTATGATTTAGTCATAGGTCAGTCTCTTGCTGAAATAGATGATAGTCTTATAGGAGTTACCGTAGATAAAATCGATAAAGGCATTATCACTCTTTCAAACGGTATGGATTTGCATACGAGCGATTCAATTTATCCGCAAGTATTTAGTGATACTTTCCAAAAAATGATGCTATCGTTAGCTCTCGACAGGCATTTTGAAAAAGAGCGTGATAATTTCAGACGTTTGAATAGAATTAAAACCCTTTCACTCTTCTTTATTGACAGTATAGAATCTTTCCGAAATGACGGACATTTAAGGAAAGACTTTGAAGATTTACTGCTAACCAAGTTGAAGACAGAAATTCGGTCCCTTACTTCTTCAGAACGGGACAAAGAGTATAAAGCCTATCTTGAATATTCTTTGGATCATTTATCTGACACCATCGCTGCATACTTCTCTGAGGACAACAATACCGATAGCGACGATGTTAAAAACGAAGTTGATAAGGTTCTTCGAGCAAAAGACAAAATTATACGTATTAAAGACGATAATGGAAATTTTGAGCCTACACGCTTCATTTTCTCCAAGTGGACGTTGAAAGAAGGTTGGGATAATCCGAATGTTTTTGTCATTGCCAAACTTCGCAGTAGCGGAAGTGAAACAAGCAAATTGCAAGAAGTCGGGCGCGGGTTGCGTTTGCCGGTAGATGAGTTTGGTAATCGCATCAGCGACGAACAAATGTATTTGCGTTATATTATTGATTATTCTGAAAAAGATTTTGCCGATAAATTAAAGAAAGAGATTAACGGCGATGCTAGTCTTGAACTGAAAATTACAAGAGAATTCCTTGAAAAATATGCAAAGGCAAAACACATTGATATTCGAGAGTTCTTGCGTGATATTATTGCTAAAGCCTTTATCGATCCGATAGACTTTAGTTTAATCGAAGATAAAAAAGATGAATTTATGCTTGCCTATCCCGATTTGTTTAAGGCTTTGTCTAATGGTAAAATTATTGACATCAACAAATCCAAAAATCAGAACACAGCGCGCATTGGTATTCGTGAAAATATTTTCGGCAAGCTCGAAAAATTATGGAAACTTATAAACCAAAAGTACTATTTACATATTGAAAAAATTGACGATGATGTGCTAAAAAGAGCCATAGCCGATATCCTTGCAAAAAATATTGACGGGCGCTCTACGGTTACAACTAAAATAGCGAAATCAAAGAAAGTCGACGCTGATGGTAGCGTTGATTTTGAGGATATTGCAGGCACTTCTTTTACCGTAAAAAAGGTTTTGCCGTACTCTGTCTTTTTGAGAGAAGTACAGCAACGCACAAATATACCGATTAAGTTGATGCATTCGGCATTATGCGAACATTTTGCTACGCGAGCAATACCTTCCGAATATTTTAGCAAACAGACATTGCAAAGATTTGTAGATGAATATAGACTATGGTTTATTGCAAAATTCAATGAACGGTATTCTTATGAAAAGATAGACGTAAAAGTCAATGATCCGCTTTGCGATGAGAACGGTCTAAAAAAATCTATAATTCGTAATGATGTCGGAGTATTTACTTCTGATACAGCGGTTTTGGATAACTACCTCTATGATGCTTGCTGTTACGATTCACAGCTTGAAAAAGACAATATTACGCTTGATATAAAATCGCAAATAGCCGAAGTGGAAGTATTCGGCAAAATACCGAAACGCACGGTACGAATACCGACCTATGCCGACGGAACGTATAGCCCCGATTTTATGTATATCGTCAAAAAGAAAGACGGAAGCAAGCAACTGAATTTGATTGTCGAAACAAAAGACAAAGAAAATAGCGAGCTTGACCCGGAAGAAGTGCGTAAAATTACTTGCGCGCAAAAACTATTTGAAGAAATGCAACGAGAAGTCCCTAATGTTCGTTACAGAAAGCAGCTCCACAGCGATAAAATGGTTGAAATTGTTGAAGATTTGTTTAGGGAATAGCCTACATACTATTGGAGTGTTGATTCTATGAAAGATTATAAATCTATTTTTGAACACTATAAAGATATTAAAGAAATTGCTGATTTCATCGATGATGTGGAAAAATTGCGATTTTATTATAACACTCAACAATTTGATGAAATGCTAAATCATATCAACAGTCTAATGCAAAAATATTGCGTGGAAACACTCGTGTGGAATACAGTAAATAATAATCCGCCCATTACCTTTCAGCAATATTACGTAAATGCTGAAAATTTCTTGATGGCACAAGGATTCAAAACTTTATTTTCAAAAGGTACTGATGTTAAAAAGCACCTCACATATGAGGAAATTGATTTTATCGAATCGATTATCAACAAAGTTTCGGAGTAAGTTATGCAAGAATTGGTAAAGAAATATAAAAAGTTGTTAGATCTTAAAAAACCGCAAACAACTAATAAAATTAAATATGTTAAAAACTATGTACAAAATTGGTTGTATGTTTTAGGCAATGCTCAATTTGTCGAAGGTATTAATTTTATTGATTGTATGTCCAATGCTGGGGTTTATCAAGATGGAGATTTTTGCACATCCATCGAGGTTTTAAAATTATTTATACAGTCTGCGGCTATTCACAAAGATCGTGTATTTAACCTATACTTAAATGATATTGACGCAAAGCGAATAGAGGTGCTTAAGGAAGTCATTAACATAGTGTATAAAACCAAACTACCAAACTTAAAAATATTCATCTCACAAAAAGATGTAAATGGTTACTTATCAATTTTGCTTCAAAATAAAGAGAGGTTTTCATATCCACAAACAACATTACTATATGTAGATCCATATGATTTCGGTACTGTGCATATCCCTACCTTAAAGAAATTTTGCCAGCAATATTATTGTGAGCTTCTTTTTAATCTCTTCACCAGTGATTGGGTAAGAAATAGAAATAATGATATGGATACAAGGATTGATAATGTAATTGATAATCCAAACGCAAATATTAACAACAAAAATGAATTAGTAAACTATATTATCACCCAATTAAAGACTGGAAAAATGAAATATAGTTTTAATTATGAATTCCATACGGAAACGAATACGGAGCTTTACCAAATTATTTACATAACTCCTAAAGATAAAGGATTGGAAGTTCTCAAAGACGCTCTTTGGACAACATTTAATGGTGCATCTTATTATCGCAATCCTCGCAAAATCGACACAAACCAGTTATCATTTTTTACCCCAATAATGGAAGAGCAATTTGCTAAAGATAATGAAGCATATATCATCAGTTGCAATGCCGAATCCGCAAAAAAGATAATTCTTGGATTGCCAAATAAAAACCATGTTTCATATCAAGATATTGCACTCCCTATATTGGAGAAAACGATGTTACGAAAAAGTCATTTAAAGAAGCATGTATTTGAAGCGTTGATTGAAGACGGTATACTGGTTAAGTTAAATGATGGTGTTAGGAAAAGTAACTATACTTCCGATTATTATGATATTAAAGGATAATAAAAAATGGAAAAAATAATGCGAAAAAGTTTGCTTTATAAGACGGGCGTTGAATATGGTGATTATACAATAAATATCGCCGAAGGGTGTTCGCATGGATGTAAATATCCGTGCTATGCTATGATGATGGCAAAAAGGTTTGGTAAAGCTAAAACTTATGAGGATTGGTGCTGTCCCAAACTTATTGGTAATGCTTTAGAATTGCTTGATATAGAAATACCCAAATTGAAAGATAAAATTCAATCCGTACAACTTTGTTTTACCACAGACCCATTTATGTACAACTATCCTGAGATATCTGATTTAAGTTCGCAGTGTATGCGTAAATTAAATGAAAGTGGAATTAAATGCACAGCACTTACAAAAGGAACGCTACCGTTTGAACTTAGCGAATTGTCAAATGAAAATGAATATGGCATAACTTTGATTTCTCTTAATGAGGATTTTAGGAAAGAGATTGAGCCAGGCTCTGCTCCATACGTTGAAAGAATACAATCTTTAAAAAATCTCCATGAAGCGGGATGCAAAACATGGGTAAGCATTGAACCATATCCCACACCTAATTTCATTGAACAAAGTTTAGATGAAATTATAGATGCAATATCCTTTGTAGATAAAATAATTTTTGGGAGACTAAATTACAATGCAAAAGTTTCGCAATATAAAGATTATAAAAAATTCTTTAATGAAATGGCTGAAAAAGTGATTCTATTTTGCGAAACAAATGGAAAGCAATATCACATTAAGGAAGGCACTATAACGAAGTCTTAAAGTGTTTTATAACAGTATTTCTATCCCGAAATGCTCTTTATACATAAAAAGTTCAAATTCGGGTGATGACTGCCCGCCAGCAATAGCCCGAAACGAACCCCGCAGGAATTGTTTTGGGCTTTTCTTTGGAGCATTGACAGTATGAGTTGGTTTAATTATTACGGGCTTATTATAATGGCAATCATTATGATACCGAATATTATTTATGCCGCAAAACATAAAAATAACGAAAACTCCTACCGAAATAAAACGGTTGAAATCTTGGAACAAATCGGCATATACGGCTGTTTTGTTTTAATGATTTTTAATATTCCGTATACATTTTTTAACTTTTGGTTTGATAATGCGCTTACCGTCTATTTGTCAGTAAACGGCGGTTTATGCTTGGCATATTTGATTTTTTGGATTATATGTTGGAACAGAAACGACAAATTAAAAGCATTGTCGCTTTCGATAATTCCGTCTTGTATATTCATATTCAGCGGCATTGTGACGGCAAACATTCCGTTGATTTTCTTTTCCGTTATTTTTGCCGTATGCCACATTTATTTAAGTTGCAAAAATTTTTAAATTATTTACGTTCCGCTGCATTTGACAAGACTTTAAAGTTCGGGCTATTGATAAAATAAGACGGCGGAGTTTGACAAAGAATAATTTTTTTTGCTTTAATTTTTTACAAAGTAAAGCGGGCCCGTTTTATCAAAACGTGTCCGCTTTTAAATTTTGCTTATTTTGTTACCGCTCTACCTTTAATTTCCCGAAAACGGCGAGAGTGTAAGGTCCGCAGTTACAACCCATAGTATAGTCAATTAAGTCCACAACAACGTCTTTAATATCGGTATTTGCTTTTATAAATTCCGCAAGTCTTTCCGCGTCTTCTTTCACGCCTGTATGTCCAATATAAATTCTGCGTTCATTTTCCAAACACGCTTTCTGTAAAATAAAATCTTGAATCGTCTTTATCGCTTTTTTTCTTCCGATACATTTGGCAAGCAATTTAAGTTCGCCTTTATCATTGGCTGTTATAACCGGCGTTACTTTGAGCAAAGTTCCGATACTTGCAACAAATCTGTTTATTCTTCCCGAACGGTTTAAAAATATCAAATCACTTGGCACAAACACTGCAAACACGTTCATACGGATTTTGTCTATCGACTCAAATATTTCCTCAGCAGTTTTACCCTCATTGCGAAGTTTAACGGCATATTCAAGCATTAAAGCAATCCCGTAACTTCCTGACAAACTATCAGCCACCCAAACGTGTCGGCCAAAAGCAGTATTGATTTCTTTCGCCGAAACTACTGCATTTTTATAAGTTGCGCTCATTCCGCTTGATATACCGATATATACCACGTCATAACCGAATTTGACGTATTTTTCAAATATTGCGGAAAACGTGTAAGGGTTGACGCAACTTGTAGAACAATTTTTTGATTTTGCAAGCTCATCATAAAATTTTTGCCCATCTTTAATCGGGTGTTCATAAGCATTAAAATTTTTATTGTTTACAGTAAAGCTCATTTGAACAAAATCAATATCAAACTGCTTTAATTTTTCCAGCGACAAACTGCAACAACTATCGGTTATTATTTTTACTTTATTCATTGAAAGCTCCTTTTTTTATTGTTTATTTCAACTTATCAATTTCATTATAAATAATAACAAATTCAATTACACCCTACTTTTAATAGATTTAATTATACGATTTAAAATAAAAACTAAACTTTAAAAAAACTAAATTCTACAATATAAATTCCGTCTCTACCGGATAAATTTAAAACTCTACCGGCGGTAGAGTTAAAATAATTATTTAACCGAAAGGCGTAACCAACGACGAATTTACGGTTATTAAAGGCAATCATTTTATTTCCGAAAAAGAGTCGACGGCGTTTAACCGAAAGGTTGAAAAATTTTTAATAGAGTTGCATTCGGCGCTTATTTATATTATAATCAAATTATAAGACACTACCAGGAGCTTTAAATTTTATGAATATTTATGAAAACTGTCCTATACTGCAAAACAATAAATTTATTTTGCGACCGATAGACGACAGAGATTTAAGCGATTTATTTAAGGTTTACAGCGATAAAAAAGCCGTACCTTTTTTTAACGGCGACAACTGTCACGGCGATGATTTTTATTATGCTACGCTCGAACGTATGAGTCAGGCGTTGGACTTTTGGAAGCAAGCTTACGAAAACGGTTGGTTTGTAAGGTTCGCCATAGTAGATAAAACAACGAAAGAAGCTATCGGTACGATAGAAGAATTTCTACGCAACGAAAAAGACTATTATACCGATTGCGGACTTATCAGACTTGATTTGCGTAGCGATTACGAAAACACGGAGGATGCCGAAAGCATTTTATCGCTGATTACGATACCATCGTTTGAAATGTTCGGATGTAAAAAAGTGGCTACAAAAGCAATACCTTCGGCTACGGAGCGCATTACGGCATTGAAATCAATAGGATATGTTAAATCAGACGAACCGCTTATAGGTCACGACGGAACAAAATATTACGATTACTACGTCTTTATAAAAAAACAGTAAAATTAATTATTCTTTTAATAAATATATTTTAAGCGCAGTTAAAAAAGCGAACCTTTTCAGGTTCGCTTTTTTTATTCGTTATCCGTTTGCGAAGTTTTGGCTTTATCTTTTTTATCCTCTGCCGTTTGCAAAGTTTCCGCTTTGTCTTTTTTATCCTCTGCCGTTTGCAAAGTCTCGGCTTCAACTTTTTTATCTTCCGCCGAGTCCTCCTCTTTCGTTTCGGGTTTACGCTTAACCTTGCTTATCGCCGATTTGATTGCGTCCACCGCCTTTGCAAACAAGCCCTGCGGCTTTTGCTCGACGATTACCACGTTATCCTCGTCAAGCGATTGGGTTACTTCCGCCTCTTCGTATTCGCAATATTCTTCCGTTATAGCTTTACCCGTACTTTCGTTGAAGAAACGTGCGTACTCGCAGTCCGCAGCCGCTTTTATTTCCGCTTTATCCTTTACGGCGTATTTGCTGTTCATTTTCAAAATAGCCTTGCCGCCGCCTACTTCGCCGTGAACGTTTACGATATCGCCGAGAAGTTCTATCATACCCACTTTCATTTTGAACGCATAGTCCTTGAATTTTTCGAAACGTTCGGACTGCTCGAAAATAAGATTTTCGGGACGAATGCCGTAAACTATTCTTTTGCCTTCGTAATTTTTTACAAGCTTTTTCTGGTCGGAGGTAAGTTTGATTTTTTCACCCGTGCCGTCTAAAACGAAGTTTCCTTTTTCTATCACGCCGTGCAGAAAGTTCATTGCGGGCGTGCCTATAAAGCCGGCGACAAACATATTTGCGGGATTTTTATAGACCTCGTTCGGTTCGCCTATCTGCTGGATAAATCCGTCTTTCATAACCACTATTCTCGAAGCCATAGTCATAGCTTCGATTTGGTCGTGAGTAACGTAAATGGTGGTTGCACCCACTTCCTCGTGAATGCGCACTATTTCGCTTCTCATAGCGACGCGCAACTTTGCGTCGAGGTTGGACAGGGGTTCGTCCATAAGGAAAACTTTGGGGCGGCGCACAATCGACCTGCCGAGCGCGACGCGCTGTCTCTGTCCGCCCGAAAGCGCACGCGGCTTTCTATCGAGATACGGTGTGAGTTTAAGTATTCTCGCCGCCTCCCTTACGCGCTCGTCTATTTCCGTTTTGGGCACTTTACGCAGTTTAAGCGCGTATGCCATATTGTTGTAAACCGTCATCTGCGGATACAGCGCGTACGACTGGAACACCATTGCGATATCCCTGTCCTTAGGCGCGGCGCTGTTCATTATTTTTCCGTCGATCAGAAAATCGCCGTAGGAAATTTCTTCGAGTCCCGCTATCATTCTCAAAGTAGTCGATTTTCCGCAGCCCGAAGGACCTACGAACACGATAAACTCTTTGTCCTTTATGTCAATTGAGAAATCGTGCACGGCATGAACTCCGCCGTCGTACACTTTGTTTACGTTTATAAGCTGAACAGTTGCCATTTACTTCACCGCCTTTTCAATATTTTCTCTGTCGCCCATTGCTGGAATCGCGCCGTACCCCGTTGTGGTATACGCGCCGCATTTGCAGGCGAAATCGAGTATCTTACCGTAATCCGTCTTGCCGTTTACAAGATTATCCGCGCTAAGATTTAGCCGCATAATCTGAGCAATCGCGCCGCCGAAGAACGAGTCGCCCGCGCCCGTCGTGTCGATTGTATTGACCTTGTATCCTTCGCACGAATAACTTCTGCCGTCTGCAAGGTAAAGCTTTGCCCCCTTGCCTCCGTCGGTTACGAACAGCATTTTAAGTTTTCCGCCAAACATAATTTTAACGGCTTCTTCAACGGGCAGTCCGCAAAGAAATTCCAGCTCGTCGGCGCCTGCCTTTATTACGTCGGCATATGCGGCAAATTCTTTTACCGCGTCTTTTAGCTCTTGTCTGCTTTCCCACAGGTTAAACCTTAAATTGGGATCGAAGCAGATTAACGCTCCGGCGCTCTCCGCACGGTCTATTAAAAATTTGTGCGTATCGCGCGCCTGCGCGGTTTTAAGCGCGACGCTTCCGAATTCGAGAACGTCGTCCGCGCGGAAGTTCACGTCTTTAAAGTCTTGTTCGGTAAAGTGCAGATCCGCCGCCGCTTTCCTGTAAAAGCTGAACTCGCGCTCGCCTCCGTCCTTAAAGCTTACAAATGCAAGCGAGGTGTCGTATTCGCCGCTTCTGGAAATATACGAAACGTCCACGCCTTCTTTTTTAAGCGAATCTATCAAAAATTCTCCGAAGCCGTCGTCGCCTACCTTTGTGAGGTACGCGGCTTTTTGTCCGAGCTTAACAGCCTGAACGCACACGTTGGCAGGCGCTCCGCCCGCGTTTTTTATAAACTGCTTTGTTTCTTTCAGACCGCCCGTTCCGACAGATTGAAAGTCGATTAAAAGCTCGCCCACAGAATATAATTTACTCATAAAAAGTTATCCCCTTGAATTCCGCCGTACAGCCGTTAGAATAAAATGCAAAGCATCTTCTTTGCATATCAGGAAACCTTGCCGTAAGGCAAACTGTATCGTCAAGATATACGGTGAGAATTTCACCCTCGATAATAATATCAACGTTATATATGCGTCCTGCGGAATACGCGAACGCAACCGAAGCCAACGGGTCGCCGTAGCGTACTACGCTTGAAATTTTGTTGTAGCATACGAGCCTGCTTTCAGCCGTGTCGAATGCAACCGCCGCAGTGCCCAAACGGTTGTCGTACTTACCGTCAAGCCCGAAGGTTAATCCGCAGTCGCCGCCGAAATCGCCGACGGAAAATGTAAAATTAATCCTCGTGACGTTTGTTGCGAGCTTTTCAGCGCAACGCGCAGAAAAATTACTGCCGAAAGTTGCTTCCTTAATTTCGCCGCCGCTTATATATTCGTATTTGACGCGGTTTGAAAAAGCGTCTTTGACGCTGGCGACCATAACGGCGCAAAGCTCTCCGTTTGACGATTGTTTTATCTCGTGGGTGACGAGGTTGCCGCCCCAGTCAAAATCGCCCGTGCTGCCTGCGGAAAGGTTGGCGCACCACGCGAATGCGTATAATTTATCGCCCGCCTTTTCCAATCTGCCCGCGTAAAAACCGCTTGCGTCAATACTGTCGCGCTCGAACTTTTTCCACTCGCCGTTCTTTTCGGTTTTATACCTGTAATGCGTTACACGGTTTTCGCCCTGCTCGCTGTAAGCGAGATACCGATAACCGTTATACTCAACGTATGAAGGACACTCCATATTGTAACTGCCGTCGTCGTTACGGAAAAACACACCCCTGTCCTGCCACTCCTCCCAAGACGCATCGAGCGAGGCTGACGAATATCTTTTTATTACGCCAACGCCGTAATCGCGCGTGGTTACGAGCATATTGTAAATATCCTCTTCAGCGTCGTAATAGACGTAAGGGTCGCGGAAGTCGTTTTCATAACCGTAAAGATTGAAGTCTTCGTCCTTTACCCAAGTTTCCTGATTGTCGACGCTTTTTGCATGACGGATGACTTCGTTGAATTTCAAGCCCTCTTCCTGTCCGTTATCGTTATGCCCCGTATAAAAACAATGGAAATTGCCTTCCTTATCTTTTATGAAAGAACCCGTTCCGAGAGCCGCGTCCGGCGACTGGGAATTTTCTTCGAAGTCGAGCGCGACGCCGCAGTCGGTATAGTTGACGAAGTCAGTCGTTGTAAGGCGCGATATGGGGTGATAGAAAAGACTGAGTGTACCCCTGCTGTTTTGCAGGTGATATATATTCATAACCCCGTCGTCGTAGAAAGGCATTACGTCGCCCATAGACACAGGCAAAGTTTCATCGTAAGAGGAAACGGGAAAAACTGTCTTCGACTCCTGATCCGTCGAATTTTTTCCGGGCGTGCCGCAACCTGCCGCAAGCACGCACGCCAAAGCCGCAATTATCGGTACAAGCCGTTTTTTAATCATTGCTTTCCACCTATGCCTTTAATTTTCAAACCGCCGACGCCGCCGCACGTTCTTATGCGGTAATCGCCGTCGATATAAATTCTGCTGGATATAACTTCCCTGCCGCCGTCCACGAAAACCTCTATTCCAGACACGTCCAAAAGAACTCTAATGCTGCAACGGCTGTAACTGCCGTTAGTGCGCCTTATGCTTCCAAACGAGTTGTTTGAATGAATCGTGTCAAGATACACGCCGCCGTCGTTGCCTATTACTACTTTCCCGTTTGCGCCCTCGACCGTAAGCGCACCTTCGCCGAAAAATTCAAAGCGTATATCCGAACATTTCGGCACCTCGTCTGCGGCGGGCTCGTAAAGATACGCGTTCAGGCTCTCCGTCGGATTTTGGAAAACGTCGCCGTCGGAATAAGTCAACTCTCTGGGAACGGTAAACGCGCCGACCCAGCCGTGCCCCGCATCCTTCGTGGGATAAGGTTTATCCCACATTTCGAACCATCCTATCATTATCGGCTTATCCTCTCCGCGTATGAACTGGGGCGCGTAAAATGTGTCTCCCTTGTCGATTTCTTTTATAAAATCAACCTTCATCGCACCCCTTTCGAAGTCCAGACTGCCGACGATAAAAACGCTTGAATTCGTGTTTTTGAAGTCGTTTCCCCTGTCGTGGACATGACACCCCGAAGCAAGCAGAACGTCTTTTCCGTTCACTTTGAAATATGACGGACATTCGCCCATATCGCCGAGCTCGTAATAAGGTCCGAGATAAAACTTATAATTTAAATTATCCGTAGTTTCGCCGCCGAGCACAATAATTACGCCCTTGTTCAAAGTTACGTCCTTACCGCCGACAAACACATAATACATATCGCCTATCTTTACAGGGCAGGGATCGCGGAAATCCGTCCTCGAAATATTTTCGGGCAGGTCGTTATTGTCGAATACCTTTACATGTTCGGTAAATTCGTTTCCGTCAAGCGAACGGGCTTTGAAAACCTCTTCCGTCTTTTCCGCTCCCTCTTCTATATGGAGGGTATAATATGCCGTTATTCCTCCGTCGGCTTCAATCGCTCCGCCGGAGAAAACCCTTTCGTGTTCGCCCTCGTGCATGAGCGCAACTCCGCAATCGGTATATGAAACCAAATCGTCGGAAACGGCGTGCCCCCAGCACATTTTGCCCGTGTGAGTATCGTATGGATTAAACTGGTAATACAGGTGATATTTGCCGTTGAAATATATCAGTCCGTTGGGGTCGTTCATCCAGCCGACGGACGGCATTAAATGATAGTTAAGACGGTATTTTGAATTTATCGTGTGTTTTGCTTTTGAAATATATAAGTTAGCCTTTTTAAGTTCGTTCATTTTATCAACCTTCGAGTTCGCTTAAATAACATATTTTTAAGTCGCTGATTTCAACCTTTACGTCTGAATAAACGGAGTTCGCTGACGAGCCGAACTGCCATAGAAATTTATAATTTCCTTCCACGCTCTTATCGTCGCAACGGACGGAATAAGTCCGCTCTTGTTCGGTGATTTTAAGCTGTTTCCAGACAAAGGTATCCCAATAGTCCGCCGCGCTTGCCGCAAAAACGCAATTCACAGGCGAGGAAGCCTTTGCTTTGAAAGTTATGACGAAGTTTCCCGCCGCGCCGGACAGCGCGAAAGAAGGAGTGCCCAATTCGTTATTGCCCCAATTGGCGCCGAACTTTTTAATATCGTAAATTATCCTTCCGTACTCACAAACTGCGCTTCCTTCGCCGCCGTCGGAGTTGTTGGAATAAATCTGACCTATTTCAAACGTCTTTTTGATAGTTCCGCTTTCCTGCGCTTTAACGCTGAGGTTTTTAAGCGTGATTCTATTTACGTTTGCACCCGACGCTATATAAATCCAGAGCGTGCCGCTCGACTGCGCGTTTATCGTAACGTCGAATTCGCTGTGACCTGTATTGAATGTTTTATGGAATTCGTTCGCGTCCCACTGTTTGTTCTGCAATATGACCTCGAAAGGACCGTCGTTTTGCGCTTCCACGTCGTAAGAAACCTTGTAGGTCACACCGTCCGCGATATTGAGCCCCGTGTTAACAAACACCCCGCCGCGCCAGGTGTCGGCGGAAGCTTTGCTTATTTCCACAAACACTCCCTTACCGCCTTCGGCAGCGCCTGCCGTTCCTACCGTTCCGTCAAACCTGCCTTCCGTCTTGCCGTTGAAATCGAAATTCGGCAATTTTTCAACCAAGCCGTCGCCGGTACTGAGATACGATAATTCGCATTTAGATAAAGAAAAATTCATTTCTCCATCGAGTCCGCCGAGCCAAAGCTCTATTAAAACTGTGTCGGAAGCCGCCTGACCGTCCGCAGTTTCGGAGTACGGCAGAGAATAGGTAAATTGAATTTGTCCACTGCCTGCGGCTATATTCCTTTCCGCAAACGCAAAGCCGTCCGCCGCACATTTTATCCTGCCCGAAGCGTTGCAGTCGAAGTGATAAGCAAAAGTATATTCCACACCCGAAACGAGCGTGTACTCGCGGGAAAGTTTTACGTCCTCCGCAATTTCGTTGCCTGTGACTTTAAACGAGTATACGTTCGAGTTCAAACCCTCGTTTATTATTTCGACCTTACCGCCCGTATTTAAAGAAAAACCGTTGGTAAGCACACTGTCCGTATATACTTCGCGTTGCTTGACCGACGCGCCGACGGTAGTCCTGACGTACTTGCCCTGACTGTCGTAAGCTTCGTAACACACCTCGTACTCGCCTGCTGCGGGGAATACGGTATAGCCGTTTTCAACGGGGACTTCGGGCGTTACCGTTACGCGCAAATTCGGAGTAATGTCTCCGTCCTCCAAATCGAGCGCGGCAACGCCGTCAAGCAAGTCAACGGTAGTGCCCGCAAGACAGATTATATCATTCACGCCCCAAAGCTCAGGTCCGTGATTTATTTCTTTCTGTCCGCAAGCGGCAAGCGTCAATGCGGAAGCCGCGAGCGGTAAAAGCAAAAGCTTAATTTTCTTCATCATATTTCTCCAAAATTTCCGTACGGTTTATTTCTCCGTTTTCATCGAGATAATCGTCTTCTGTTTGCTTTCTTTTAAGCTCGAACACGCTTGTATTAAGCGCTTTTGCTTTGAGCTTCAAAAAATTTTCGTTCATCAATTTCGAAATAAGCAAAGGCGCGGCGTACAGCGTGAAAGGCACAACGTAGGGATAAAAAATTATCAGCGCGACGATTCCCGCAATGCACGCAACAGAAATTATACTGCGCACAAGTCCGCCGAAAAGAAGCATTATGCCGTTGTAAAAAAGCTGGCGGAGCGTAACCGACATATTTACGATTACCGTCGGCGCGGTCACAAGGTATATTATACCGACGAACAGCGCAACGCAGCTTACCGCAAGCACGAAGTAATTCACGCTTTCGGGGTGGGTGTTGAAAAAGTAGACGTTCAGCACGGGGAAAATAATAATCACGAGCTGGAACAGGGTATAAAAAACGAGTATTTTTATATTTTTCCCTATTGCGGTAAAAATGTCCTTAAAGCGGCGGACGTTAATACTCTCTTTGAAATACGCCGTAACGCCTACAAGCATGGGAACAAAAGGAATTACCAGCAACGCCGAAAGGGCAAGTAATAAAGTGACGACAAAAAACTCGAAAGCATAATCGCCGAACAGTCTGAAACCTTTCATTGCTCCCCCCTCCTTTTATCCTTTACTTGCGCGTCGTCGCTTCAACGTACCTGTCGTACGCCTTCTGGTTTACGTTTTTTACCTGCTGTATTGAAGTTTCGTTAGTTTTGAGAAAACTCTGCCAGTCGCTTAAAGTCGGCGCACCCGACGAAGTGATTTTGTTTATCATCCACGAAGTAATATTTTTGCCGAGCGAATTTTCGTATCTGTTGAGTGTATCGAGCTCATCTTTGGTATAATTTAAATTCGGAATCGCCTTTACGTTCTCAAAAGAATTGTTTTTAAGATATTCTTCAAGCCGCTGTAACCTGAGCTTTGCACGCGCTTCCATTTCAACGTGATTTTCCCAAACGTCGCCCGTAAGATACACCACGCCGTAAGGGGCGTTTTTCATACGGAAGTCGTCCGCGCTCTGCGCGCCGTGATCGTCGTTCGGTATGAGCTTTTCACCCTCTTTCTGTTTTTCGAATGCGCCCGATTCTATCGAGCCGTAATTCAATTGCGCCGAATAGAGAGGTTCGAAAAACTTATCGAAGTAAGAGAGAAGTCCTTCCTTATCCTTGCAGGACGACAATATCACGCATTCGCCCTTTTCTATTTCAAGCTCGTTGCTCTGTCCGACGTACTGCTTACCTGTGGCGTCGTCCACAAGTGGTTGAAGCATAATATAATTTTCCTGCAAATTTTTGGCGACCACCGTTTCCTTTTCCCACCAGTAGAACGCGCCGTATCTGCCGTCCTGACCTTTTGCAAGGAACTCGTCCTGAGTCTGCGTGAACGCCGTCGAGCGGATAAGTTTTTTATTGTACCAGTCGTTGAGCTCCTTTACCGCGTTGAACCAGTTTTCATTTTCTACGGTAAAGGAAACCTTGCCGTCGACAATCGTTTTATGCTCTACGTTTTCAGGCACGCCGAATGAAGCTATTAGGTCGCTTTCGTTGCCCTGCCAGTTACCGCTTACGAAGGTGAGAGGAATTTCGTTTTCACTGCTTCCGTCGCCGTCCATATCCAAATCGTTGAACTTTTGCAATATGGCTTTGAACTGACTGCGTTTTAAAACAAGACCGTCGGTCAAATCGGATTTTTCCAGTCCGACTTCTGCGGGCAATTCGTTTAAGTCGATAAGCTTTTCAACCCACGCCTTATTCAAAAACAGAATATTGGGATAAGCTTTAAGCCCCATTTCCTCCACGCGCGGAAGCGAATAAATATGTCCCTCCGGTGCGTCGGGCGTAGGCGGCGATTTTAACGCTTCGGCTATGTCGGGACGGTCCTGCAAAATCTTTGAAAAATTAGGCATATATTTGAGGTACTCGTCTATTGCGACTATTCTGCCGCGACTGCCGTAATTATACAGTTGCAGGTTTGAAAAGCCTGAGTGATAAATTGCGTCTATTCCGTTTATGCCGACGGGGTCTGTGTTGTTTGCGTACTGCGTGGAAGTGTTGTACGTCCAGTAAACGTCCCTGCCCGTTTCTCTTGCAAGCGCTTTGAACACAGGCATCGTATTATAATCTTTTACCGTTTCTTCCTTAACGGTAAGAATTGTAAATTCGTGACCGTCCTCGTCTCCGTCGCCTTTCATAGCGACGGCGGTATAGGTTATGACGACCGCAAACCATAGAACCGCGACGAGCACTCCCGCAATTATTTTCTTCATAATTTTCTCCGTGTTTTTATTTGAACGAACCCACAAGAACGCCTTGACCGAAGTGCTTTTCAATCATCGGATAAAGCACCAAAATAGGCAAGGTTGCAACGATAATCGACGTGAATTTTATTTGCGTTGCTACGCGCATTTGTTCGAGCACCACGTCGCCTTCGCCGCCGGCGGTAGCGTCGAGAAGTCCGTTAATGACCGCCTGCAAAGGATAAAAGTCTTTGTCTATACTGAATATATAGGCGTCTATATAGTTGTTCCAGTGCCCCACAGCGTAGAAGAGAACCATTACGCTTATTATAGATTTTGCAAGCGGAAGAACGAGGTCAAAGAACGTGCGTATTTCTCCTGCGCCGTCTATCTGCGCGGCTTCCAGCACTTCCTTAGGAACGTTGACCTGAAAGAACGATTTACACATAAACACGTTGTAAACGCTTACGCCTCCGCCTATTATTAAAATCAACGGATTCTGATAAAGTCCCAGCGTTCTGCACAGTATGACGTAAGGCACAAGTCCGCCGCCGAAAAACATCGTGATTATCAAAAGCACGTTTATAACCTTTCTGAAAGGCAGATAATCGCGTGAAAGCGCCCAGCCCGCAGGTATCGTCAAGGCTATGTTGAAAAGCGTTCCAAATATGGTATATACGAGAGTATTGAAGTAGCCGCGCCAAACGTCGTCGCGGTTGAAAAGCTGTGCATAGCCCGAAAACGTGACTTTTACGGGGTACAGCCACACCTTGCCCGTCATAACCGCGTCGGGGTCCGACACGGAAGCAATGACAATATAGTACAGCGGATAAATTACGATAACCGCAAGCAAAAACAGAATAAAGCCGCAGATAACGTAATACACATAATCGGTTTTACTGCCTTTGATTTTGTTTTTCTTTTTTAACGCTTTTAATTCTTTATCTTCCATACCGTCACCACATACTCTGATTTGCAAGCTTCTTCGAAGTGAAATTCGCTATTACAAGCAACACAACGTTTATAACCGAATTGAACAGTCCCGAAGCCGTACTGAGTCCGTACTGTCCGCTCATTAATCCGCCGTAGACGTATGTTGACAAAATTTCGCTCGTTTCGAGGTTTCCGCCCGTCTGCATCAGAAGAACTTTTTCGTATCCGCAGCTCATTAAATTACCTATCGAAAGAATCATAAGCATTATTACCGTCGGTAAAATCGCGGGCAAATCAACGCTGAAAATCCTTCTGAATCTCGAAGCTCCGTCCACCTTTGCCGCCTCGTGCAGGGCGGGATCTACTCCGGAAAGCGCGGCAAGATATATAATTGCCGACCAGCCGAAATCCTGCCAGTTGCCCGAGAAGATGAAGAGCGGTCTGAACGCTTCGGGCTTTAAAAACAACTGCAAGCCGTTTACGTCCCCTCCAAACTTTACGCTCAGCTGGTCCAAAAGTCCGTCAGAGCCGAATATAAGTTTCAACATTCCGACAAGTACGACGAGCGATATAAAGTGGGGCGCATAATAAAGTATTTGCAATCCCTTTTTGATTTTTTTGGGTTTAAGCGAGTTAAGCAAAAGCGCAACAATTATAGGCAGGGGAAACCCGACGAGGAAACCTAAAATACACAATAGAAAAGTGTTTAAAAAATAGTTGCCGAAGTTCGGGTCCGAAAAAAATGTTTTAAAGTTATCCAGACCTATCCAGTTCGTTCCGGAACCTATTATATTGTCGCCCGGCATATAGTCCTGAAAGGCGACAAGAATACCGTACATAGGTCCGTAACAGAAAATGAGAACGTAAATAAGCGCAGGCAGAATAAACACAAGAATCCAGCCCCTGCGCTTGAAATTTTGTTTCCACTTTTCCCATTTGGGATTGCTTGCGGCGGGTTTTTGTTTGGGTTGCTTTTCGGGCTTGCCTTCCGCCATTGCTTCGTACGCCTGCTCTATTAAAGCTTCGTTTTCACTTAAAGCCGCGCCGTCCGCCTGCACTGTTTTTATATTTTCCATAAATTCGCCCCTGTCTTACTTGGATTTTTTCGCTTTTGTTTTTTTAACCGCCGTAAACGCCGCATATCCGCAAATGAGTGCGGCGAATATCGATACGTCTATCCAGAAGAACATTCGGTTTATAATTTTTACTTCGTCTTCCTCGAAGTCGGGAAGCGGCGCTAATTTGAAGCTTGCCGCAGGTCTTCCGTCGGCGGTATACGCCTTTAAAACGTGAGTTCCTCCCGTAAGATTTTTAAGCGACTCACCCGAAACGGTTATTATGTTTCCGTCTCTGGTGAACTCCGTCT
Organism: uncultured Christensenella sp.; assembly: GCA_910585705.1. Lineage (GTDB taxonomy): Bacteria > Bacillota > Clostridia > Christensenellales > Borkfalkiaceae > Coproplasma. Next base: position 96,054 of record CAJUER010000001.1, on the reverse strand, counting down.
GCACGCCGTTGATTTCCACCTTGTACACGGGCGAGTTATCGCTCAGAGCAAATGAGATGTTTTCACCTTTCGAAAATTCGTCTTGCACGGGCGTAAGAGTCACCGCCGTAAAATCTGTATGAATAACCGCGTCGAAGTCGGTCGTTGCGGTAACTACTCTGAAAGTATAATCCTTATCCGCGTCCAAAGTTTTAAGGTAAGTTTCGCTTATAAAGAGTTTGCCGTCCGCAACGGAATAATCTTGTTCTTCAAGCCTGTGGCTTGCGTCGGTAACGTTTATTATTTTAACTATTTCCTGTTCGCCTAAGGCTATTCCTCCGCCGCTTTGCGCCGCCGAGCAGAACACCTTGTTTACAACCATATCGGAGTTGAAAACGTTTAGCCCCACTCTGCCGCCCTTGTAGTTTTCAAGCTCGGCAGATAAAACCTTTACGCCGTTGAAATACGCTTCCGCCCTGCCGCCCTTAACGGTTACCGACAGGCTGTACGTCCCGCTTGAAGAAAGCGCGCACTGTGCGGTTGCAAGCGTTTGCGCGGCTTGCTTTTCGCCGCAGAACAATACGAGCTTTACTGCGTTTTCCTTGACGTCTGCCGTGACGAACCAGTAGCCCGAAGGATTGCCGTTATAGCCGAAAGCGAGTCCGCCTGCCTGAGCGTTTGCCTGAGGCGTAAAGCTTGCGGAATAAGTGAAATCAGTACCGCCGGCGTCGCCGAACAAGAAAGCGTCGACTCCGCCCGCGCCGAGAAACAGTCCGTCATCGCGCATGTAACTGAACGCGCGGTAGCTTTCAGTGAAATTTACGTTGCCTATAAAGCCGTTATCGTAAACGTAAACCTCGATAAATTTTTCCGCACCCTTGTAGGAAACCTTTATTTTTGCGCTGCCCTTTTTGAGCATTTTTATATAAGCTATTCCGTCTGCCACGCGAACGGAAACGTTTTCGCTCCCTTCCGCAACGGCATATTTAACGTCCGTAAAATCGAAGTTCGCGGCGTAAGACGAAGCCACTACCGCCCTTTCGGCGCCCACAGTCGCGTCAATCTTAGTTGCGGAGAGAATAAGCGATTCGCTGTTTCCCGTCTCGCCGAAAATACTTTCAACCGAATAAATTTTTAAAGAGTATTTAACTCCGTCCGAAGAAAGCGACATTCCGTCCGATACTGCGGAAGGAAAAACCGCAGAGAAGAAACTTGCCTCGCCGTCGTTTGCAAATACGCTTATAAACGCTCTGTCGAGAAGTATCCTTAAATTGAGTTTGCCGTTGTCAAGCGCAACCTGCTTTTTGTAAGCGCCCTTGAAAAAATTTGTATTTTCCGCAATGAGCGAGCTTTCCGAACGGTCGAGCGTAAGAATTTGCGAAGGGGCGTCATAGCTTATCTTGATTTTTTCCGCAGCCGAAACGCGAAGGCAAAGCTCGGCACAGGTTGCACCGTCGGAAAAATCGAGTTCGGCTTCTATGTCCGCTTCCGTCGCCTTTACGTCTTTAAGCGGATTTTTGCCTGTTTCCGCTTTACCCGAAACAACAGTCTCCTCTTTGCGCAGATCCGAATATTGTTCTACGGGTTTTCTCAACAGCGAGTAATCAGTTCCGTCGTTTACAAGTTTAAGCTCGCAAGCGGCGGTCATACCTCCGTTGTGGCTTTCCCTAAAACCTTCGTACGAGCCTACCGTAAGCCAGCTTGCCGACCAGCTTATTCCGTAAACCTTGTTATCGGGCACGTTGTTAAACGATTGAAACGCATAGCTGTCTATCCCTTCGCTCAGCCGCTTTAAAGGCTGGGTTGCGCGGAAAAGTCCGTTTGCGTCAAGCTCGCCGACGGCATAATATTCAGAAGGATAATAATCGTCTACGCGGTTCGTACCGTTGTATTCGTGGCTCTTACTTTTATCTTCGGGGGAAATAATCAAAACGTACTTCTCCCCGCCGTCTGTTTCGTAGCGGGAAATATCGGGACATTCGCCCCAGAAGCCCGTTTCGCCGAGATAATTCCATTCTTTAAGATTATCCGACGAATACATTCTCACCGAACCTCCGCCGACAGCCATAAGCCATTTGCCGAGAGTATCGTTCCAAAACACTTTGGGGTCGCGGAATTCGCCGTCTCCGAGACTGCCTTCCGCGTTTGCGCCGAGCACTTCGCCGTAAATTTCAAAGCTTGTGCCGCCGTCTTTACTGTATGCGAGTATCTGCCTCTGTCCGCCCTGCTTTTCGTCGGGTTGGGTTAAAACGGCGACGATTCCCTGTCCCTTGACGACTTTGCCGTTTTCGGTTACGAAAAGTCCGCTCGTATTGTTCCCGTCGTAAATCGCGCTGCCCGAAAACATCATATGCTCTACGTTTTCTTCGTCCCAGTACGAGGGAATTGCAACGGGCTGTTCCGTCCAGTGCACCAAATCGGAACTGGTTGCGTGACCCCAGCTCATATGGTCCCACCAATTTGCAGTGGCGTTCGTTCTCGAATCCCAAGTATATTGGTAATACATATGGTAAACGCCGTCTGCGTACAGAAGCCCGTTGGGGTCGTTGTTCCAACCCGATTTCGCGGAATAAGAAAGCCTGTTGCGGTAACTTTCTCCATAAGAGGAAGTTTGCGCAAAAGCGTTTTTATTTGCCGACAGAACGCCTGCGCCGACCGCAAAAAGCGCAATCGACGCAAGCATTGCAATAAACGAGATTTTTAATTTTCCCGATTTCATACTTTATCCTTTTTGATTTTTATATTGGTTGTATTATTCCTCAGGTAGAGCTTCGGGAGTTATATTCGTCAAAGAATAGTAGAAATTATCGACCTGCGACCAACCGCCCTCGTGGAAGAAAATAAGGTAAACCGTTTCGCCTGCATTCGTTTCTATTTCACCGCTATTCTCAACCTTACCGCCGTCGGGGTTTTTACCTATAAATATACTGTTGCCCTGCAACGTTCCGTCCGGCGCCATTCTCCAAATTCTTATATCAAACCTTCCGGGATCTTCTCCGCCGCCCGTATAGGACAAGTCGAATTTGATTTTGGTTACGCCTTCGGGGATTTTGTAGCCTATCGCCACATTGTTGTCGGCGTTTATCCAGCCCGCCTTAATTTCGCTGTTGCCGATTTTCCACGCGTCGTCGGTAGTGTCCGTCGCAGCCGTAAAAGTAAAGTTTTCGGCAGGACTCCAAACATAGTCTGCTTTGCCGTAGGACCATGCGTGATTTTCATCGGGGCTGACTGTGAACTGCTCGCCGTAGTTTGCCGCCGCATAATCGGTTGCTTCGGTTTTGGTATGTCCGCAAACGCAAGAGTACTCCGCTTCTCCTTTCTTATTAAAAGTCGCCTGAGTTATAACCGTACCCTCGCCGAATTCGTGCGCCGAAAGAGCCGAACCGTAACCGCAATCCGTACAAACTTCCTTATGTCCGTCCGCGCCGATATCCGTATATGTAAAATTATGTGTATTTTTTTCGTCTATCGTTCCGCAGTTGACGCATTTTCTTGCGTGACCGTTTTCGTCCCCTGCCCATTCGCCAGTGAAGTCGTGTGCAGGGCGTTCCGTTACCTTTTCAGTCTTTTCCGCTCCGCAATCGCGGCAGACGTATACCTTTTCACCATCCGAATTGCACGTTGCCGCCACATACCTTTCCGCATCTTCTTCGAAGTTGTGCGACTCGCTTTCGCTGTTTACCGTTCCGCAGTTGACGCATTTTCTTGCGTGACCGTTCTCGTCCCCTATCCATTCGCCAGTGAAATCGTGTGCGATTTTTTCAACGGACTCTTCATAGCTTTCCGTACAGCCTTCAACGGTGCATAAAAAAGTTTTAACGCCCGTCTGCGTGCACGTTGCCGCGAGAGTTATTTCACCTTCGTTCCAAATATGCGCGTGCTCATCTTCCTCTTTTCCGCAAGCGGTAAATCCCGATACCGCGCCGAACAGCATTACAGCCGCCGAAACCGCCGCAAAAAGCTTCTTCATAATTAAGTTCCCCCCTGAAATGAAATATTGAAACAATATTTGTGCGTTTAGTACATAATACTTATGGTTAAATACATTGTCAACAAGTTTAAAGATTATTGTGCAAATGCACAATGTTTTAGTTAATAAATTTGTGCATTTGTATACTTGATTTTTTTGAAGCGCACCATTATAATTAATGTATGAAGAAAGCGGTAACCATAAAGGACATTGCGGAACAACTTAATTTATCAAGAAATACGGTGGCAAAAGCGCTTAACGGGCAGTATGTCCCCGAAAAGACGCGCGAAAGGGTTTTGCGGAAAGCGCAGGAAATGAAGTACAAGTCGCTTAACGTAAACCATATAGAAACCGGTAACAAAAGATACCGCATTTTGCTTGTTTCGGGCAAGCCGCTGAACAATATAAATTACTTTGTGCCGCTTATTAAAAGTATTGAAAACAACTGCTTCGAAAAGAATTACGAACTTTTTCAATATACTTACAACGCAAGTAAAACCCCGTTCAAAGAAGTTTCCGACTATATCAACGAGTTGAAAGCCGACGGCATTGTGGCGATAGAATGCTTTGACAAAGATTTCATAAATAAACTTATCAATCTCGGCAAGCCGGTCTGCTTTAACGATTTTTGCACGGCGGAAATAAGAACCGACAAAAATTACGACATAATAGCCACGAACGACGAACAGTCGATAAGCGGAATAGTCAGGGCGCTGTATTCGAAAAACCGTACCGAGCGGTTCACCTTTGTCGGCGACTGGCGGCATTGCAGAAGCTTCCAGAAAAGGTACAACGGAATGATTGCGGGAATTTTATCATCAGGCGGAACACATTCCCGCAGCGAAGATATTTTTTGTAGCGACGAGGTTTTCAATTACGGAAGCCTTGACGCTTTAAAGACGGAAATACTTAAACTCAAATACAGACCCGACGTTTTTATTTGCTGTAACGATTTTGTTGCGCGCGGCGTATGCAACGCGCTTAAAGCGCTGAACGTTGCAGTTCCGCAGTCGGCTTTAATAGTCGGCTTCGACAACGTTTCGGAAGCGGTATCGAATATTCCCTATATAACCTCCTTTTCGGTAGACAGAGAATTTCTCGGCACGGAAACTTTAAGGACGCTTATAAACAGGATAGAAAACCCGAACAGTCCTTCGAGAGTTATCACCGTTTCCGTTACGCTTATTGCAAGGGACTCGACAAACCGCATTAACTGAAAAGTTCGAAGGCATATCGCTTGATAAATTCGCCGTTTTTTGATAATATAGAAGTATAACGAAAATTTAAGGAACTATAAATGGAAATCAAGGACAGAACAATCGCGCTTTTAATAGATTCCGACAACGTTTCAAGCGACTACTTTTCTATTATTCTCGACGAACTGAGCCAATACGGCAAAGTCACTTACAGAAGGCTTTACGGAGACTTTACAAACCACAAAGCAAACGGCTGGAAGCCTGCGCTGTTAGAACACTCGATAGAGCAGATTCAGCAGATTGCATTTACTTCCGGAAAGAACGCGACCGATTCGAAAATGATAATCGACGCAATGGACATACTCTACAAGGACAAAGTTGACTGCTTCTGCCTTGCGACCAGCGACAGCGACTTTACTAACCTTGCAATGCGGTTCCGCAACGACAACCTCGTAGTTATAGGCGCGGGAGAACAGAAAACCCCGCTCTCGTTCAGGCGAGCGTGCGACATTTTTATTCCCATCGAAGAACTTTTAAAGGCAAACGCAAAGCAACCCGCATCGAACGCAAAGAAAAAACAGACGGAAAACAAAAAGACAACCGCCTCCGCCCCCATTAAGAAAATAGAACCGCTTATAACCGCCGCGAAGCAGATTATCGACGACGGAGCGGATTCCGACGGATGGATGCACTTCTCCGCGTTTATGAACGAAATACGCCGCAAGGAAAACGACTTCAACCCCAAGCTGTACGGATTTCAAAACAGCCGCCCCATTCAGTTTTTCAAGAGCATCAAACAAAACGGGAAGTATGTTTTTCAGGTAGAGAAAAACGACCGCTCGGACAAGATAAAAATAATAGATTAAAAAATCAGCGCGAAAAAAAAATTTCAATAAATAAATGCGAAAGTAAAACCACCCGGATTTTTCCGAGTGGTTTTACTTTCGCTCTTAAATCTTGTATGGGCAAATCTCATCCTTAATTAGGCATTGTCAAACATTTATCCTTTTTTCGGTATACACTATATATGCAAATATGCGAAAGTAAGACAATGGAAAATATTGTAAATAAAATCCGATAAATAAAAAAGGCGCGGCTTTGCGCCACGCCCGAACTCTTTAACCCTGCATTACCGTTTATTACATATTTTTTATTAGGAGAAATTAAAATTGAATAGCCCAGTAAACAGGCGGAGTTTTTGTTATAAGCGTTATTAAAATCATACAAACGCTGTCCGTCAATATGGCGGCGCCCAATGTACAGTCGGCGATAATCACCGCCCTGATATTGCCCTTTTCTATAAGTGCGTTGCACAGAGGAGAAAGCGCTTTCATAACGATATACGCCCCTACTCCGTAGCCGAGCGCGGATGATAAACTTACATATTGCGTAAGATGCAGAGGCTGACTTGAATAGTCCCAAAGCTTTGCGCCCGTCGCAAATTCGTAAAGGTTGCCGACGGACAGCTCGCCGATAAAAACGAAGAAGCTCACTATCGAAACATACATTATATTCGAAAGAATTACGGATTTCACGCTTCTCTTTGAAAACAGCTTTTTGCCGAAAAAGCCTATATCGTTAGTATTGCCGAGCACCGCATACATTGCAAGGAATGCAAGACCGTAAGGAAATATGAAAGGCAGAACGTGGAATCTGTTATCCATTTTGCCCGACGATATAAGCTTGACGGTATTTTCCGCTATCCAACCTATCGCCGACATTATAATCATCACCAGAAAAATGCATGACGCTTTAACGTAAAAGCTCTTTTCGCGTTCCGTAGTTCGGGTATCGTTTATAACCTGAGCCGAAGCCTGCATAATTGTTTCCTCCTGACGTATTTTTAATTATTATAACGCAAGAAAATAAACTGATTATAAACTTAACCGAATTTTGCGCCTATATTATTTTACGCGCCCGCTTATTCTTCTGACAAAGTAATACATTAAAACGTTAATTTGAGCATAACAATTTTTTTCCGAGCAGTGAACGTTTACCCGCGATAATTAACCGATTTTGGAAAGGCTTTACTTTAATTCCTTTGAATAGAAAATTCAAGCCGTTGACAAAGCGCCGTGTTTTATACTATAATAAAGGCGCGATGAAACTGAAAAAATTTACGGACGCAGGCTTGAAAGCTGCGACGGCGGCATTACTCGCCGTTGCATTGCTGCTTACGTTCACGGTATCGGATTATTACATATTCAACCGCGCGGACGAGTTCGGCTTTTTTTTCGTGCTTTCTCAGTGGATAAAAAAGGCAGGGCTTCTCGTTATTCCGATGGCGGCGTTCTTCGATAAGAAAAGCTGCTCGGCGATTGCAAGGTACGTTCTGCCCGTCTTTATAATAATTTCGTGCTTTACATTCGGAAGCTTTTTCGACGCTACCGCCGTTACTCCCGACAGTACTCCCGCAGAGCTTGTTTACGCGCACATAAACGAATTCATACCCAAACGGGCAAACGTTGCGCTGTTTTACATATCGAACTTTCTGTACCTCCTCATTTGCGCGCTTTTATTCGTGCGCGACGGTTGGAGGACGAATTTAAGCGGTTTTATCCGTCTTCCGTTCGCTATGCTTGCGTGCATACCTTTGAATATATTCGAAAACTTTTTCGACATCGAAAACTTTTCGAGCGGGCATTTTCTTCGGTTCAAAAACTTTACGGTGTGGCACCTTCTCGCGGTAATTATACTCGTCTGCTTTACGGTGGGCGCATACTACTTCCTTAAAAACAAAACGCGCCGCTCGCAGGACGAATATCTTGCGGCGGCGGCGATTGTGCTGTTGATACAGTACCACAGTAAAGACTCCGTCGTAATGGGCGACGGATACAACGTTTATCACACTGTTTTTGCGTGTATACCGCTGTTTATATGCAACATCGGGGTATACGTTGCAAGCATTTCCGTAATACTGAAAAAGAAAGTTCTTTACGCTATTTCATTTTTCGTGCATGCGGCGGGCGCCTTGACGGTGTTCTTCTACTTCGGCAAAAACGAAATGTCGAACTACGGCATTTTTTGCAGTTACTCCATTCTGTACTTCACCCTTACGCACTGTCTTCTGTTTGCGCTGTCCGTTCTTCCGACAGCGCTCGGGCATTATAAATTCAAGCCCAAAGACGTTATAATTCCGCTGATATATTATTTTGCGGTGATTATAATCGCGTCCGTTGCGAGTGCGCTCGTTACCTCCGCCTCTATGGGCTTTACATATAACGGCTACACGTTGCAGGACGGCGAATGGCTTATGCCGAACTATGCGTTCACACAGATTAACCCGCTGCCTTTCAGCGTGCCCGTGTGGGGCTTAACCATATGGAAGTGCGAACTGAATATGCTGTACATTCTCGGACTGTACGCGGCTTATGTAGCAATTTTCTACGCAATGAACGGCGGTTATTACGCCTTCCTTGCAATTCGCAAAAAAGCGCTTTCGCGAAGCCCCGCAATACCCGTCGTACCATTGAAGCTTGCCGAAAGCGAAGCCGCCGCAACAGACGCCGAAACGGACGAAGATACGCAAAAACAGGAAGAAACGGTTTAAAGCAGTATTTTACGCGTTGCAACCGTATCCGCAAACGCCGCGTCGTGCTCGACGAATAAAAGCGTTGCGCCCGATGACAGCACGGCTTTTTCAAGCCGCTCACGCGCGGACATATCGAGATAGTTTAACGGCTCGTCCCAAACATATAAATTTGCTTTTTCCGAAAGGCTACGCGCAAGCGCCGCCTTTTTCTTTTGTCCTTTGGAAAACAAATTGACGGGGCGATCGAAGTCCTTAGAATCGAACCCGAATTTTTTAAGAACGGCTTTGTACTTCCCCTCGTCGAGCGAATACATCTGCGCATAATCGGAAAGCGTTCCGTCAAACGAAAAGCTTTGGGGCACATAGGAAATTTTAAGTTTAGGCGAAACGTCACGCACACCGCAAAAATTTTGAAAGCCGCCCGTAACAAGTTTTAAAAGCGTAGTCTTGCCCGCTCCGTTCGCGCCGGTCACGGCAACGCGCTCGCCCTCGTCCACAGTTAAATTCAGATTGCGAAACAGAGGTTTTCCGTCAACCTGTACAGTTATATCCGAAAGATAAACAAGCCGTGCGCGGAAAAATTTTTCGCAGTGAATTTTCAGCTCATCATCTTCCTTGAAGCCCTTTAATAAAAGCTGTATTTCGGTTTCGGCTTTGTCGCGCCGAGCTTCCGCCACAGCCGCACGCCTTTGCATTTTCGCCGCCTTCGCGCCGAGAAAGCCGCGATCGACCGCAGCATGCTTTGCTTTTACGTTTCCGCCGAATTTTTCGCGTTCCGCCGCGTCCGCCCAGCTGCAAGATTGTAAAGCCGATTTTTTAAGACGTTTTCTTTCCGCTTCAAGCGAGCTCTTTTTTACGGCGTCGGCGCGAGCTTTCTTTCCGCGCTCTTCTTCGTAAACGGCAAATCCGCCGTGCGTAACGCTTGCCTCGCCGCCTTCCAACGCAATCACTGCGTTGCAACATTCGTTCAAAAAGGCTTTATCGTGCGAAACGGCAATAAATCCTTTTTTAGCCGACAAATATTTTGCAAGCCTTTTTCTGCCGTAAATATCCAGATGGTCGGTAGGTTCGTCAAGAAGCGCGAAGCCGCCGCGCGCAAAAATTACGGCGAGCTTGAACTTGGTCTGTTCGCCGCCCGAAAGCGTGTCGAACGGGCGGTAAAGCGTTTCGTCGGGCAAGCCCAGAAGATCCGCCTCTCGCATTATTTCCCAAAACTCCGTCTGCGGCGCAATGACGTGCGCCGCCTCGTAAGCGGATTTACCGCCGTCGGGGAAATCGAACGGAAAACGGTTGAAAGGCAGAACGGAGCGAAAATCAGTTTTTATCTCGCCGCAAAGGATTTTCAAAAGCGTAGTTTTACCCGCACCGTTGTCGCCGACCAGTGCGAACCTGCGCTCGGAGTCGAGATTAAGATTGATATTTTTGAATACGGGTTCAAGAGAATCCGCATATGAAAAAGTAATATTTTTTAAACTTATAACCAAAGTAAACCTCCTTTAAATAAAAAAATTCCGCAAGGAAATTTCTGCGGAAAAATGCGCCGCGAAAAAATGCGGCTGAGGCTGGTTTGTGCACAAAAATTCCCTTTCGAAGCGCACGGAAAATATAAGGGCGGTCTGCCCTTTGCCGTGCAGATTCAACGTTCAAAGGAATTATATGCGCAAGTCGGTTTACCTCCGTTATTTTCTTTTATTGCTGAGCGGCGTCCTGCCTGTTTTCGGTCTGCTGTGCGCCGTGTCCGTATGCTCTTACGGATTCGGCGATATTGTGCATATGGTCGCCTATACGCTCCATACTTACGGCGAGCTGTAAGAACAGCGCACCCGCTTCCGCAGTGCATTTGCCTTCGTTCATTCTCTGCAAATGCATCTGCTGCATTACATTATTCATTCTGTCCGTTTCGGCTTCTTCGCGCTCTACGTCGGGGATACACCTCAAATCGCTGTTGGAGAACACTTCGCAGGTGTATTTGTAAAGCTCCGTTATATGCAAATCCATTTCGCGGATTTCCTCGCGCGCCTTTTCGGAAAAGGTAACCTTATCCTCCACCGCTTTTTCCGCGAACTCCACTATGTTTTCCGCATAGTCGCCTATTCTTTCGAGATCGGAAGAAACGTGGTAGAACGAGCTGAGCTTCCTTTCGTCTATTTCGGAAATTTCCTGCAACGAAAGCTGTACGAGATACGAAACAATATATTTATGCATTGCGTTTATGTTCTGCTCGGTTTCGGCAAACTGCTTCCTGTCGGACATATCGCCGGTAAGAAGCATATCGAGCGAGCGTTTATAGTTTGCGAACGCTTCGCCGCCCAGAAGTAAAAGCTGTTTTCTTACCTGTCCTACCGCTATTGCAGGAGTTTTGAGAAAACGTTTATCCAAAGTTTCCACTTCCCCGTCGGCTTCCGCGCCCTTCTTCTCGGGTACGAGTACGCAGGCGAGCTTTACGAGGTATTTGACGAACCCAACGAGAATAACCGTTGTAAGCACGTTGAACACCATATGGAAAATCGCTATCTGCCAGCTTATATCTTTTATGAACGATTGCAAAAATTTAGCGATGCCGTTCGATACCGCAGGAACGGACAACGGAATCATAAATATTACGCCGCCTATGATATTGAAAAGCAGGTGCACCACCGCCGTTCTTCTTGCGTTTACGCTTGTTCCCATAGATGATAGAAGCGCGGTTACGCACGTTCCCACGTTGGTTCCGAGAATTATGAACATTGCCATAGGCAGAGAAATAAGCCCCGACGTGGAAAGCGAAATTACTATTGCGGTGATTGCCGCAGAAGACTGCATAAGCCCCGTAAGCACCGCGCCGAGCAGGAACAAAACTATTATTTCCCAGCTTAACACGTCTTTGCCGAGACCTATCGCTATGAACAGTTTTTTAACCGCCTCCGCAATGGGGTTAGGCACAGCCACGCCGTTTTCTATTATCTTTTCCGTCATAAGTCCGCCCACAGAGGAAGACATAACGTTCATGCCTATGAATATAAGTCCAACGCCCTGAAATATAGAGCCTATTCTCTTTATTCTGTCCTTTTTGCTTATCATCGACATAAGCACGCCGACGAACGCGAGAAAGGCGAAAAGCGAGGTTATGGAAAGCTCCGCTCCCGCAGTGGAAACGGCGGAAATAAAAGCCGTAATCGTCGTGCCGATGTTTGCGCCCATAATCACGGGCACCGCCTGAACGAGCGTCATAAGTCCGACGTTGACGAAGCCGATTAGCATTACCGTCGTCGCAGAAGAGCTTGTTACGATTGCCGTAACCGCCGCGCCCGTTGCGACTCCGCGAAAACGGTTTTTCGTAGCTTTCGCCATAAGTCTGCGCATGGGCTTGCCCGCCGCTTTTTCAAGGTTGCTGCCCATTATGTTCATACCGACGATGAACGCGGCGACGCCGCCGAACAAAAGCAGCAGATTGTTTATTACGGTTAAAACGTTTGAGGAGCTTAAAGCCATCAAAGACGAAGCCATAAACAAATTTTTCTCCATAGTTTTAGCAAAGGCACAAACCTTTGCTTATATATTGTATCAGTAAACGAACGTGTCTGTCAAATAAAATAATAAAATTTGATTTAAGCTATTTGTTTGCAAAATTTGCGCTTTTATTTTACAATATATACGCTTATGTTTAATATCGTACTTGTTGAACCCGAAATTCCGCAGAATACGGGAAATATCGTAAGAACCTGCCGCGCGACGGGTTGCAGGCTCCACCTCGTCCGTCCGCTCGGCTTCGAAGTCAGCGACAAACATTTAAAGCGCGCGGGGCTGGATTACTGGGACGAAGTGGAAATTATATATTACGACAGCTTAGGCGAAGTTTTTAACGCAACCCCCGACGCGCGGTTTTTCTACTTCACAACCAAAGCGCTTAAAAGACACTGCGACGAGAAATTTAAGGAGGGCGACTTCCTCGTGTTCGGCAAGGAAACGAAAGGACTCCCAGAAGAACTGTTAAAGGCGAACAAGCAAAGCTGTCTGCGCATACCGATGATTGGCGAAACGAGAAGCCTGAACCTGTCCAACTCTGTGGCGATAGCCGTTTACGAAGGGCTGAGGCAGCTTGATTTTTCGGGTTTCAAAACGGAGGGCGCATTGCACCGCCTCAAATGGGATTAACCGCTTTACATTTTTAAAGCGTTAATGTATAATACTTATTATGAAATTGGATAAAATTATCGTTGCAAGCGGCAACAAAGGCAAGATACGCGAAATACGCGAAATTTTCACCGGTGTGGAAATCGTTTCCATGCAGGAGCTCGGCTTTTCCGACGACATCAATGAAACGGGTAAAACGTTTAAGGAAAACGCGAAAATCAAAGCGAAAACCATCGCCGCAAAATTCAATATGCCTGCGCTTGCGGACGATTCGGGACTGTGCGTAGAAGCGCTTCACGGGGCGCCCGGCATATATTCGGCTCGTTTTTCGGGCGAAGGCGACAAAGCCAACCGCGACCTGCTGTTAAAAAGACTTTCCAACATAACCGACAGAAAGGCTTACTTCGAAAGCGCTGTGTGCCTCTACTTCCCGAACGGCAAAAAATTCTTCGGCGAGGGCAGAACTTACGGCAGAATTTTACAGGAAGAAATAGGAGAAAACGGATTCGGATACGACTGCCTGTTCTACTCGGACGATTTGAAAAAGAGTTTCGGGCTGGCAAGTGCGGAAGAAAAAAATTCCGTATCCCACCGCTACCGCGCCTTATCCGATTTGAGGGGTAAAATTTGAAAACGCTTACCGTCTTATCCGACACGCACGGCAACAGAAGCCTGTTCGAAAAGCTTGACGTGATTTTTTCGGAAAGCGACTTTATCGTGCACTTGGGCGACACCTCCTCCGACGGGTATTTCATAAGCAAAAAATATCCCGGAAAGACTGTGGTCATTAACGGCAACTGCGACCCCGTAAAGCTGGGCGAAGGCGAAAAAGTACTCGACGTGGAGGGCGTAAAAATTTTTGCCTGTCACGGGCACCGTTACGGCGTAAAGCAAACGCTTGTAAAGCTTGCCGCACGCGCGAAAGAGCTCGGCTGCAAAATCGCTCTTTACGGACACACCCACGACGCGCGCGAGGACGTTATCGACGGTATTACTCTTTTAAATCCCGGTACGGGAAACCGTTATTCCGAAAAAAGTTACATTTATCTTATCATAAACGGCGAAAAGGCTGTGCACAAAATAGTGCCGATAGTCTGACGCGAGGGGAAATATATGAAATTCAAACACTCCTTCCATGTATTCGTGGATAATTTTTCGGTCACATATAAGCATCTATTATACCGTCTTGCGGTGCTTTTAATCGCAGGCGGACTTATCGCCGCAATAGCCTATCCTTTCGTAAACGGACTGACGGGTTCGGCGCAGTATCAGGGACTTTTAAGCGGTGTAAAGGCGTTTTTGAAGAACCTTGTGGAAGGACATCCTGCCGAACTTGGCGAGGCAACCGAACAGATTAAGGAATCGTTCACCGCGCTTTTAGAATATATCGCACACAATAAGGGTAATCTCGTATGGGGAATTCTGGGCGTCGTTTTAGTGTACCTTGTTCAGAAGTTCTTTTCAGGACTCGGCAACTATGCTATGTCCGCCGTTATCAACGATAAAATGGCTTTTCACGCACAGTCGCCTTACCTCATTACTCTCATAAAAAATTTAAAGGAATCCTGCCTTTACAATCTTATGTACGTCCCCCTCACTTACGCTTATGACGCTTTATGTTATACGGGGCTGTACTTCCTCATTTTCAAGGCAATGTCGTTTTTATATTTCCCGTTAAGGCTGTTCCTCTTCGTTACGCTTGCGGTGCTTGCAATTTCCTTCAAAATGGTGTTTACGTCCGACTGGCTTCCCGCGCTCATTCGCGGCAAATGCGGACAAAAAAAGGCGTTTCTTTACACCTTTGACAGAAGAGGCAAAAACACGTTCAACGTTCTTTCGAACTACGTTGTTATCGTGCTGATAATTTTTGCGATAAACGTAGGAGCGATTATTTTCACTTGCGGCGCGGCGGCGCTTATAACAGTGCCTTCGAGCTACGCGATACTCGTCTGCTTCCAGCTTGTAAACTATTACGACAGGGAAGAACTTAAATATTTCCTTGACAGGGATACCATTATAAAACCCAGAAAGGAACGCACTTTAACGCGCGAAGAGTTCTTCAAGGGCGAATAATCGCTTTTATTTACGAAATAATATAAAAAATTATAAAATCTTCACTGTTTCGGAAAAAATTTTTCACTCCGCTCTTTACAACGCGGAGTTTTTTTTATATAATATATAAAGGTAAATACTACACTTAAACAAACACCGCATTTCTGGGAGGAAAAAATGGACTATAAAGCAATTTACGAAAACTGGTTGAAAGACGAGCGTTTAAGCGGCGAAGGCAAGCGCGAGCTCGATAACATAAAAGACAATAAGGAAGAAATAGAATACCGTTTCGGCGCGGAGCTTGAATTCGGTACGGCGGGAATGCGCGGGATTATCGGATACGGCACGAATATGATGAACGTGCACACTGTTAAGCGCGCGACGCAGGGACTTGCGGAATTTATTAAAAATCGCGGCGAAGCAGATATGCAGCGCGGCGTTGTCATTTCCTACGATACAAGGCTTAAAAGCGACGTTTTCGCACGGGCGGCGGCGGAAGTTTTGGCAGCTAACGGAATTAAGGCGTACCTCTTCGACGAGGTGCACCCCGTGCCCATGCTTTCGTTTGCGGTCAGATGTTTAAACACCGTTGCCGGCATTATGGTGACCGCTTCGCACAACCCCAAGCAATACAACGGTTACAAGGTTTACGGCGAAGACGGCGCGCAGATGTCCCCCGAAGACACCGCCGTCGTCGTATCCTATATCCAAAAAATCACGGATTATTTTTCGACGCCAGGACTTACGGAAGAGCAGGCTAAAAAGCTCATTAAGTCCGTGCCTTCGAAGGTCGACAAAAAATATTATAAGGAGCTGAAAAAGCTTACACTTTCCAAAAAAGCCGTAAAACAGTGCGGCAAGGATTTAAAGCTCGTTTACACTCCCGTTCACGGCTCGGGTTATATCCCCGTTACCACCATTCTCAAAAAGATAGGAATAAACGCGACGGTCGTCAAGGAACAGACCTGCCGCGACACTGATTTTTCCACCGTTGAAGTGCCCAATCCCGAATACAAGGAAACGCTTTCAATGGGTATCGCGCTGGCGCAGAAAATAGGCGCGACGGTAGTTTTCGGCACCGATCCCGACAGCGACAGGCTCGGCGTAGCCGTTAAAAACAAGGAAGGCGAGTTCGAAGCGCTTTCGGGAAATCAGGTAGGTATTCTTCTTCTCGATTACATTCTCACAAGGCTTAGCGAGGAAGACGCTCTGCCCGCAAACGCGGCAGTTGTAAAATCATTCGTAACTACCGGTATGGCTAAGTCTATCTGCCAGAAGTTCGGCGCGGAACTTTTCGAAGTGCCCGTAGGCTTCAAATTCATAGGCGAGAAAATAAAGCTGTGGGAACGCGACCGCTCTCATACTTATGTGTTCGGCTTCGAGGAAAGCTGCGGATACCTGCGCGGCACGCACGCACGCGACAAGGACGCGGTTGTCGCTTCCATGCTTACGGCGGAAATGGTTTGCTATTACACAAGCAAGAACAAGACCGTCTTCGACAGATTGCAGGAAATTTACGACACTTACGGTTACGTTCTCGACTGCAACATTTCCATACCTTTTAGCGGTCTGAACGCAATGAAAGATATGAACGCCGTAGTGGACGGCTTGAAAAAGTCACCCGTAAAATCATTCGATATTTACAGCGTGACTGCCGTGCGCGATTATTCGAGCAACACTAAAACCGACGTAGCTACGGGCGAAACCTCCGAAATAGGCTCCCCCCTCACCAACTGCGTCTATTACGAGCTGGAAAACGGCAGTTTCATCTGCGTGCGCCCTTCGGGTACGGAACCCAAGCTGAAAATTTATTTCTCCGTCAAGGCAAACAACAAGCAGGACGCGGAAGCCGCGCTCGAAAAAATGCAGACGGCGGTAAAGAAAATTATCAAAGCATAAAAAAGCAAAGCTCCCCGAAGTTTCGGGGAGCTTTTATTATGTTTTAAAAACGGTCAGATTATGACCGTGAGCATAAATGCGGCGGACACCACAATGGCAAGGTGCGCCGCTTTTTTTACGAAGTTAATCATACCTCTCTCCCCGCGTTAAGTCTTTCGGAAGTATTCAAGCCGCCGAGAGACAAAAGCTCGCGGAAAAGCTGTTCGCTGTCCTCCTCCGCATACGCCGTACTGCGAACAATCATAAAATCGCTTTCATGGCGGTTTTTAATTATGTTTTTCTGTCTTTCTATATACGCCGTATAAGTCATTTTTCTTTTCTCCTATTTATTACAATTTCATTCTACATCTAATACTTGACAATAACTGTCATATATGATAAAATTTTTTAAATTCTTTTAACGGTTTATACTATTCGTTGCATTAACAAAATATGACGGAGTGATTAAAAATGAAATACCAGATAATGATAAATATTATGATGCTTCTGCTTGCAAGGCGCAAGCTGACCGCTAAATTCATTGCCGAACGCTACGAAATATCCAAACGAAGCGTATACAGGTACATTGACGAGCTGAACGTTTGCGGTATTCCGGTAGACGTTACGCGCGGGCGGTACGGCGGAATTACCATTGCCGACACATTCCGCCTGCCCACAGGCTACTTTACGCGCGAGGAGTACGCCGCAACCGTGAACGCGCTTCAAGCCATGCGCTCGCAAGTGACCGACGAAAACATACTCGCAGCGCTGGAAAAACTGCAAAGCCAGCAAAAGACGGAAAAGCGCGAACTTTCGGTGTGCGGAAACATTATTATAGACGGCGGAACTTGGGGCGACAGCAAAAGCTTTTCCGAAAAGATGCGCGTTTGCGAAAAGGCGGTGAACGAGCGGCAAAGCCTTTTTATCGACTACGTTTCACGCGACGGCGAACACAGCAAAAGAGTAATAGACCCGCACGTTCTGATTTTCAAACAAAACGTTTGGTATGTTTATGCGTTCTGCCATACCAAACAGACATTCAGAACATTCAAAATCGGAAGAATTAAAAGCGCGACGCTGACGGGCGGAAATTTCGTTAAAAAAGAAATTATGCGCGACGAGCTGGATTTAGACTTTACCTACACCTCCGCCGAACTGTGCGACGTGGTGCTGGAAATAGAAAAAAGCTCTATTGCCGACGCAGAGGAATGGCTTGGTATAGACAATATCGAGCCGCGAGGCAATTCGTTTATCGCGCGTATGACGTTGCCCGACAACGGAGGACTGGTAAATAAAATTTTAAGCTACGGCGGAGCCGTTAAGGTGCTTGAACCGCAATCGGTTAAAGAAAAAGTAATTTGCGCCGCAAAGCGGATTTACGAACAGAACTAAATAAAAAAACGTACGCACTTTAATTACGCGTACGTTTTTTATTTACAATTTTATCAAATTTTATAATACCGTTTATTGTTCGAGCGGCTCGCCGCCGAGTATGTGTATATGCAAATGGAAAACCGTCTGCCCGGCGTCCTCTCCCTGATTTATCACCAGTCGGTAGCCGTTGTCGCAGCCGTTGTTCTCCGCAATTTGCGGAATTTTCATAAGCATATATTTTATAAGCTCGGCACGGGCTTCGTCCGCTTCGGAAATGAGCTTGAAGTGGTCCTTTGCAACCGCGAGCAAATGCACCTTCGCTTTGGGTTCTATGTCCTTAAAAACGAGCATTTTCCCGTCCTCGTAAACCTTTGCGCAAGATATTTCGCCCTTTATTATTTTGCAGAAAATACAGTCGTTATTCAGCATCTTTCATACTCCTTATCTTTAATCTCAGTCCCAAAATTACAACGAAGCTTGCAAGCGTTACCGCACAGCCGACTCCGCACATTATTATGAGTACGTCGTACCCCTCGAATTCTTCGGCGGTGAGCACTGCCGTTACGCTTCCGTCGGATTTATATTTATAGTTGCGCACTTCGTCCGAATTTATATCGAAAACCCACTCGTCGCCGGAATTTCCGAACTTGTACGAAGTACTCGGACACTGCATGGTCACGTTGTTTACTTCCACCTCAACGGATATGCCGTAAAGGTCGAATATTTCATATCCCGATTCGCGGGTAATATAATAACCGAAATAATAGTCGTAACCGTCTATCTCTGCGCGTTGAACCACATAGGTCAGTTCGCCTTCTATCCACCGCTCTTCCACATTCGGCTGATTTCTGTTATATTCCCTGTCGCGGCCTTTGTAAAAGCTGCGTCCGTCTTCCAAAAAGGCGATAAATTCCTCTTTCGAATCGTACTCTACGCGGCGGTAATCCATACCTATGGGCATTGCGCAGAAAAGCAAAATCATCACGCACAACGCCGACCACATAATGACGTAAGTAAGGTTTGCGGCGTTTGTAAAGCGCATTCTCTCGCCCATTGCTTTGGCTTCGCGGATAATTTCCTCATTCACGGCGGTTAAATCCATTTCGGAGGAAAGCGTATTTCTGCGCGAAAGATGGACTATCGCAAGATTGACGGCAGCCGCAACGACGACGCACAGACCTATATCGAGAACCTGCCACCAGCCTTCGAGGGGAAAATCCCAGCAAACGTGCATTGCAACGCTTAAAAGCACCATTAAAAAGAAACGCACGGACTTGAACGGTTTTTTGATATATGAGTAAGCCCAGCCTATCGCACCCGTCCAGAGAATATGCGTGCAGAAAGACGAAAGTCCCCTGTCCATAAAAATCGTAACGGTCGTCTGAATATCGACAAAGTAGTTATCCGAATAGACGAAAATATAGCCCATATCCTCTATTACGGAAAAGCCGGCGCCGACTGTCGCCGCAAACAGATAGCACGCGTAGGAATTTTTTTGTTTAAAAAAGGCTATCGCGATAATTGCGGGAACGGCTTTACACACCTCTTCGAGACAGCCTGCAAGCAAGGCAGAAAGCCATTCGTTTTCGGGACGAATGAACTTATAACCTACCTGAGTAAGCACGCCCGCCGCAGTACCGCCGGCGACCAGCAGCGCAAGCACGAGAAACAGACTCACGTCGCGCTTAGGGTACAGCTCGAACAAAAGAACAATGAACGGAACGGTGAAGGTAATTCCGCCGAGAAATATTACTGAAGGAATATAAAGCTGATTGTTGGTGAGGCGCAGAACGAGAATATTAACCGTAAACAGCACCAAAAGCACAAAAAACGCGCGGACGTAAAGCCACGGGAATGCACCGCTTACGCCGCTGTTATCTTCGTTAAGTCCGCGTGTGAAAATTTCCTTATACTCCGCTTTGGACCGTGCGCGGAAAGTTTCTTTGAATAAGTATGTAATTGTTGCCCGTGCGATTAACGATTTAGTTTTTGCCATCTGTTTCGCCTGATACTCCGTCCTTAAAAATTTGCTTCAATTTAACCTTATATTTTATGCCCGAATCCAGCTTTTCGGGAACGTACACTCTTATATAATTGCCGGTATATCCGCTCGTAAAACCCATGTTAAAATCTTCCGCGATGATAATCTGTTCACTGCCGCAAAAACGTTCGATATATTTTTGCGAACAGCTTTCAGAGGCGGTCAAAAGCGCTTTAAGCCGCCGCTCCTTTATCCCGTCTTCCAAGCCGCGCATTTTAAACGCGGCAGTGCCCTCGCGCGGGGAAAACGAGAATGCGTGAACGCGCGCAAAGCCCGCTTCTTCTATAATGGAAAGACTTTGATTAAAGTCTTGCTCCGTTTCGGTCGGAAAGCCCGAAATTATGTCTGTCGTTATCGCCGCGTCGGGAAAACGGCTGTAAATTTTCGCGCACTTTTCAAGATATTCCGCGCGCGTATAACGGCGGTTCATTGCCTTCAACACGGCGTCGCTTCCGCTCTGTAAAGACAGATGAAACTGCGGAGCAAAATCTTTCAAATCCGAAAGCGCATCCAAAAACCCCTCAGTGATAACGCCACATTCGAGCGAGCCGAAGCGTATTCTCTTATCCACGCCGCGCAGAGCCGAAACAAGAGGAACAAGATCGCCTTTATTGTACGACGAAATATTTATGCCCGTCAAAACTATTTCCGCGCTGTCCGTGTTTAAAACTTCGTTTACTATATCGTCTTGCGGACGAGAAGTCTCTCTGCCGCGAAGATAGGGAATTATGCAGTACGAACAGAAATTGTTGCAACCGTCCTGAATTTTGACGAACGCACGGGTTTTCACCTGTTTGGGATAGGGCAGTCCGCAGTCCGCACAGCCGAACACACGACTGAACGCGGAGACGACTTCTTCCTTTTTCCGTGCGCCCGTGACGAACGTTACTCCCTTTTTACGGAAGCTTGCATCGTCTTTTTGCGAAGCGCAACCGCACACGAAAACAGCGGCTTCGGGATTGAATTTACGCACGCGCGCAACAAGCTGCCTGCTTTTCTTTTCCGCCTCGCGGGTGACGGCGCATGTGTTTAAAATATACGCGTCGGCATAGCCGAGCGAGTTGCCGACCTCCCAGCCCGCCGCTTCCAGCGCGGACATTATCGACGCGCTTTCCACCTCGTTGACCTTACAGCCGAGCGTGAACACAACCGCCTTCATTTAAGCTCTCCAAGCGCGTAAGAGACGAGCGCGGTCAAAGCAACCGCCGCCGTTTCCGCGCGGAGTATTCTCCTGCCCAGCGTTATGCGCGAAAAACCGTATTCCGCCGAAAGCTCCGCCTCCGCTTGCGAAAAGCCGCCCTCGCTGCCGACCAAAATCGCGGTCACACCGCTGAGTGAGGTTATATCAGTTTCGGAAGAGGTTGCGAACTCGCACGCAAACAGTTTGTTTTTACAGCCTTTCGCAGAAGCAAGTGCATCTTTTAAATTACCGTAATATTTTATTTCCGGCACGCACGCGCGCATACATTGCTTTGCCGCCTCTCGCGCGACTTTCTGCAATCTTTCAAGCTTATTAGCGTTCATATACGCGGCGCAGTATTCCGACTGGAACACCGCAATTTCAGACGCGCCCAGCTCCGTCGCCTTCTGCACTACAAGCTCGGTTTTGTCGCCTTTCAACGCGCCGCACAGCAAATAAATCTTCGTAAGCGGTTCGCGGCAGCTTTTCTCCGCGCTTAAAATATGCGCGGTTAAATCGCGCTTGCCTACATTGCATACGACTGCGGAATATTCGTTTCCGCTTCCGTCAAGCAAAGTAATTTCCGTACCCGACTCTATGCGCTGAACGGTGCGGGCATGCACGAACTCTTCGCCGCTAAGCGTAACTTCGGTTTCTTGGGGATATTCGATTTTGTCAATGAAGAATCTTTTACGTCCGCTCATAATTTAAACGAAAGCGCGTACCACTCGCCCTCTCTTATCTCTTTATCGGGTATAAGCCCCTGCGCTTTGTACGCTTCGTAAACAACGTTCAGGCGACTTTCAATAATGCCGCTTAAAATAAGCGTACCGCCGTTTTTCAGATTTTTGGGTATAGACGGCGCAAGGCGGCAAAGTATTTCCGCCGTTATGTTGGCAAGCAGAATGTCGCCCTTTATTTCCGCGCTGTCCAAAAGGTCGGCACGGGCAACTTTTACTTTTTCCGACACGCCGTTTATCTGCGCATTGTGCGTCGCGCTCTTGACCGCTATGTCGTCAATGTCGGTAAGATACGCAAATTTTGCGCCCAGCTTCACAGCGGAAATACCGAGAATTCCGCTTCCGCAACCCACGTCTACGCACACGCTGTCGGGCGTTAAATACTGCTGTAACAGTTTAAGGCACATTGCCGTAGTTTCATGTTCGCCCGTACCGAAAGCCATATTCGAATCGAGCTTGACAACCTGCTCGAAGGGTTGTTTTTCATAGCTTATCCATTCGGGGCAAACCACTATTTTTTCGCCTATGTGAATGGGGCGGAAATGCTTGCGCCATATTCCCAGCCAATCGTCGCCCTCGACGGTGCGCTGTGTGCTTTCGAGCGTGCCGAACGAAAAATATGCGGCGCCGTTTTCTTTCAGCGCCTCCAAATCGGCGCGGATTTCGGGAACGGTTTCCGCCGCCTCGTCAAGCGCGATAAAGGCTTTGACAAGTACGTCGCCGCCTATGGTTAAATTTTCGTCTATATAATCCCAGTACATCGCTTTGTTGCGTTGCAGGGCGATTACGTCCTTCACGTCGGAAATGGCTACGCCGTAGTTAGTGTAACGCCACAAAACGTCGGCGACAAGCTCGCTCGCCTCGCTGGAAGTATGTATAGTTAGTTCGGTAAATTTCATAGAGATATTTTAACACGCGGCGTGCTTTATTGCAAGTAATTACAAACGCCGCGCGGATTTCGCTTAATTAAAATCCGCGCGGCGCTAGCCCGTCTCAACTTATTATTTAAGGCTTGCAAGATATTCTACTGCGGAATGTGCGGCTATGTTCCCCTCGCCTGCGGATTTTGCGTACTGGTACGGTCTGCCCGTGCAGTCGCCTGCAGCGAAAATTCCCTTGATATTCGTCGACAAATCGCGCGCGACGGAAATATGTCCGCCTTCCGTCTTTAACCCGTGAACAAGAGTTGCGGGCGAAACTGAGCCGCGCAAAATAAACAAGCCGTCCGCTTCTATAAAGCCGTCCTTAAAATGAATCTTGTCAACCTTCATACCTCCCGAAACCTTTACGGGGTTTTTGAGTATGACTTCGGCTTTTTCCGACTTTATTTCATATCCGCGATACATAGGCATAACGTAAGCTTTTTTGGAAAGCTCCGCAAGAAATTCCGCCTCGTGCTCGAACTGCTTGTCCGTGCAGAGAACGGCTATTTTTTTGTTCTTATACAAATTTCCGTCGCACGTTGCGCAATAGCTTACGCCGCGTCCCAAAAACTCTTCTTCGCCTTCGAGCGGCTTTTCCGTCTGAACGCCCGTGCAAAGAATTACGCACTTTGCAAGATAGTTTTCATTCCCCGCAAGCAGAGTAAAATGCCCTTCAGTCCTGTAAACGCCCGTCACCGTCTTTTCTTCGGGCTTAATATCCATACTCTCGTAATGGTTGCGGAACGTCCAGGCAAGCTCGCCGCCGGTAACGTCGGGCAGTCCCAAATAGTTTTTGACAAATTCAGCCTGACCTACCTTTTTCGACACGGTACGGCTTGAAAACCATATAAAATTTTTATTGAGTATTTTTAAGTTGATTGCGGCGGAAATTCCCGCAGGTCCGCTTCCTATAATCGCAACGTCGTACATAGTTGAGTTATCGCCTTTTTTATAAATTTTAAGCCCCGACGCGCGGGGCTTTCAAAAAATCCGTCAGTTCATTTTGGAAAGTTTTTCGGCAAGGTCTTCCATTTCGCGCGGAGGAATAATTTCCGTGCTTTGCTTTACAATCTGCTCGACCGCAGCTTTCGCGCGCTCGGGCGGAATAATCGTGCCGACGCCCGCGACGCAACCTCCGGGACAGCCCATACCTTCTATCATGTATCCGTTGAGCTTGCCCGCCTTAGCAAGCGTTAAAACCTTTTTGCAGTCGGAAAGCCCTTCCGCGTGCTGAATTTTAACCTGTGCTTCGGGATAGTATTCGTTAATGCACTTTTCTATCGCGCTGGCAACTCCGCCCGCGCAGGCGTAGCCCCTGCCGGCACCTGTAGCTTTGAAGCTGACAGGCAGATCTTCCAGCTCTTCGAGCTTTAAGTTCTTAGCGTCGAACATACCTGCAAGCTCTTCAAACGTGATTACAAAGTCCACATAACTTCTCACCGACGTGCGCGAAGCTTCGAGTTTTTTTGCCGCGCACGGACCGATGAACACCACCCTTGCGTCGGGACGGTTGACTTTAATAGAACGCGCCGTCGCCACCATAGGAGTAAGTTCTTCGGAAACCTTGCCTGCCAAATCGGGGAAGTATTTTTTAACAAGCACCGCCCACGCAGGACAGCAACTTGTGAAAAGAAAAGGGAGTTTACCCGTAGTCACTTCATTCACATAGTGGTGTGCTTCGGCGATGCAGCCGACGTCCGCGCCAACCGCTACCTCGTACACGTCTTTAAAGCCGAGCGCGAGCAATGCCGATTTAAGCTTACCCGGCGTAACCTTAGGACCGAACTGCCCTATGATTGCGGGAGCGACCGCCGCCACCACCTCGTCCCCCTTTTTGATAGCTTGAATAAGTTGAAAAATCTGCGATTTGTCTGCAATGGCGCCGAACGGGCATGCAGACATGCACTGACCGCACGCCACGCACTTATCCGTATCGATGTGCGCCCTGCCGTATTCGTCGGTTGAAATGGCTTTTACTCCGCACGCGGAAGCGCAGGGGCGAACATGATGCGCAATTGCGTCGTAAGGGCAAGCCGCCTTGCACTTGCCGCATTTTATACATTTCGACTGATCGATATAAGATTTGCCGTCGACGATGGAAACTGCGCCCTTAGGACAGTTTTTAATACACGAATGCGCCACGCAGTTGCGACACTGGTCGGAAACGTAATATTCGTTATCGGGGCACTTGTCGCATGCGGAAGGTATAACCTGCATTAAAGGCGGTTCGTAATATTTTTCCGCAATCGTGCTTTTGTCAACGCCTGCCGTAATATGCACGGGTTTGTTTGCAGGACGGAGCGAAAGCCCCATTGCAAGGCGCACCCTTTCAGAAGCTATCTGCCTTTCGCGGTAAATATTTTCACGGTACTTGGGCACTTCGTCGGGCGTGATTAAAAAGGGAATTTCCTCTATATCGTTAGATACGTTTTCGGAATCATACGCAACGCGCGCAACTTCCGTAAAAACTTTCCTGCGTAAATCGGTTACTACACTCTGACTTTTCATATTTTCTCCATTCGGTTAATTCTGTCCGAAAAATTTATATAAAACTTTATACTACCAGACTTTTAGGTTCTTAAAATCCAGTTTCCACTTACCGTCCTCTTTTACGAGTTTATCGTAAACAAACATAAGATACCCTATCGCGATAAACACTGCAAGGAGGGCGAAAACCCAGCCCACAACTCCGCTGTA
Organism: uncultured Christensenella sp.; assembly: GCA_910585705.1. Taxonomy (GTDB): domain Bacteria; phylum Bacillota; class Clostridia; order Christensenellales; family Borkfalkiaceae; genus Coproplasma. Next base: position 70,379 of record CAJUER010000001.1, on the reverse strand, counting down.
GCCGAGCTCGTCCACGTTCAAAAAGAAATAAGGATATTCGAAATTCAAATCCGCCGCCCTGCATATTGCCCCGTAAACAAGTATGTAAACAACGTATCCGAGAGGCATAAAAGTGCACTTTAAAGGGTCGAGAATTTTGATTTGTCTGTGCTTGTCGAATATGAAGAAATCGACTATGAACAATATCGGCACGATTACATGGTAGCAGAGATTTCCGAGACTGTTCCAAAATTCCAGTTTATTCGGCTCGCCGAGCAAAATAGAATAAACGAGGAAAGTCACCATAATCATGACCACGCCGCACAGCTTAAGCGTGGGCGCAACGGTATTGCTGCCGTGCGTTTCGCCCTTGCGCAGCTTCCTTAACGTATCCGCGCATACCGCTATGCCTATGCCCAGACAATAATAGTTTGAAAGGTTCGTATAATACTGCCAGAAATCGTTTGAAAAAGTAAATTCTTCCGACCCGTAAGTTCTATCGAAAAACCCAAACGAAAGCAAACATCCGAGCGCGGAAATTACGCAGAACACTATTCTGTAAATCGCCTGAGTCAAAAGGTTGTCGCAGATAACGTCCTTATTCCGTGCAACCGTTTTAACCTTCTGCGGCTGTCCGCTATTTTTTTCATTCAAAGGCTGTTCTTCCATTGTTTTAACACCTCTTACATTAGAATTTATCTTCCGCGCCAGACGCGGTTTTGTTTAAACCACTCGGTATCCTTTAAAATTACGGAATTGTTCGAGCAGTAAAGTTTTAACTCTCCGTCGCCTTCGCCGCTCTTTATATAATAGAAAACTATATTTCCGTTCATAGATTCATACTTGCCCTGTTTGTAATCCGTGATAAGCGTAGTGCAGTAAATGTTCGACGTATATGCGGAAACGCGGTCGATAAAACTTTGCGCCGGAAACGTGTTTTCGGGTTTGGCGTCGTATTCTTCAGTGCCGCAACAACAGCAGACGGCAACGTTCTTAGGCTTGATAACGCTTAAAAGCTTTTGCGAGGAAGCCGTATAACTGCCGTGATGTCCGCCTTTGAAAAGCTCGACTTCGGGCAAAGCGTTACTGTCTACAAGACTGCTTTCGCCCTCTTCCTCCAAATCGCCCGTGAACAGATAGTTAAGCGTTTTATTTTCTGTAACCTGCGACAAAAGCGTACAAACCGAGTAATTGTTTTCGTCGTCCCCGCGTGTGGGTTCGTCGTAAAACTTCTGATACAGAATATTTAAAGAAACCTTCTCGTCCTTATCGAGATAATAGGTTTTGCGTGCGCCGTCCGTTTCGTACCAACACTGTTTTGCGGTGTAGACCTCCGTTCCCTGACTTTTTGCATAATTAACCGCGTTGAAATAGTTGCCGTAAATCTGCGACGTTGTATCGGTTCCCGAAAACTGAATTAGCGTTCCGACCTTGTACTGATAGAGTATGCCCGTCCTGCCGTCGCCGTCCGTATTGCCGACAAAGCCCGCAATATGGTCCTGATGGGCGTGGGTTGCTATAACGTATTCCAAAATGCCGTCCGTACAGTACTCGTCAACGTAGCTTTTGATTGTCGCCGCGCTGTTCTTTCTCGAACCCGCGTCAATCAGAACTTCTGTATCTCCGCACTTTATAAGCGTGCAGTCGCCCGTGTATTTATTGCCAAGCTCTAAAAAGTGTATTGACAAATCCGCGTCCGCAACTTCGGTCACTATACCGTCGCCGGGCGCTTCACTTTCGGGCTTTGGCTTAAACGGACCTATTTTCATAAAGTAAAGCACTAACAGCACGATTACGGCTATCGCAACCAATATGCCCAGAACGAGAAACAGTGTGGGATATTTTTTAGCCGCCTTGCGTACATTTCTTCTGTGGTTTGCCATGATTCACCTTTACAGCGATTTAAGCTGGGTTAAAATCTTTTCGCGCATCGCTATATATTTGTCGAGTTTAGCCCTCTCGTCGTCGACAAGCTTTTTCGGAGCTTTTGAAATAAAGCCCGAATTATTGAGCTTGCCGTCCGCGCGCGCTATCTCCGCCGTTACCTTTTCAAGTTCGGCGGAAAGCCTTGCCTTTTCCTTTTCCAAATCCACAAGCTCGCCCATAGGTATATAAAGCGTGCCTATGGCAAGCACTTTCGTTACGGCGTTTTCGCCCGCTTCCGAAGCCGAAGAAACAAACTTTACGTCGTTCGCGCCGGCTAACTTTAATATGCTGTCCTCGTTGGCGGAAACAAGCCGCTTGCTTTCCGTACTGATATAAAGATTGACTTTTTTTGAAGGGGGACAGTCAAGCTCGGTTTTAACCGCGCGGACTGACCTTATTATATCTATTATCCCCTCGAACGCCTGCGCGTCCTTTTTATAGGAAAGTTTCGCGTTATAGCGGGGGAATTCCTTATTCATAATTGTGCCCGAAGCATTGGGCAGACTGCGGTAAATTTCGTCGGTTACGAACGGAATGAACGGATGCAGAAGCTTGAGCGCGTTTTCAAGAACGAACACGAGAACGGAAATTGCGCCGTCGCGCTTTGTTGTGTCGTCCGAATAAAGCACGGGCTTTACAAGTTCGATATACCAGTCGCAGAAGTCCGACCACATAAAGTCGTACATTATCTGGCAGGCTATGCCCAGCTCGTACTTGTTCATTGCAAGAGTAACGTCGCGTATCGCCGACTGTAATTTTGCGATAATCCACTTATCCGCAGGCAGAAGCTTGATTTCCGAAAGCGGTTTTATTTTTCTGCCTTCGCTGTTCATTATTACGAAACGGCTTGCGTTCCATATCTTGTTCATAAAGTTACGGCAGCTTTCCACCTTCGTATCCGAGTATCGCGTATCGTTACCGGGCGAAACCCCCTGCAACAGCGAGAAGCGCAGAGAGTCGGCGCCGTATTTATCAATAACCTCGAGAGGGTCAACGCCGTTGCCGAGCGACTTAGACATCTTCCTGCCCTTCTCGTCACGCACAAGTCCGTGCATCAAAACGTCGCGGAAGGGCACTTTGCGCATATGCTCGAGTCCCGAGAAAATCATTCTCGACACCCAGAAGAAAATTATGTCGTAGCCCGTAACAAGCACGTCCGTAGGATAGAAGTACTCCAAATCGGAAGTGTCGTCGGGGTAGCCGAGCGTAGAGAACGGCCAGAGCGCGGACGAGAACCAAGTATCGAGCACGTCCTCGTCCTGAACGAGGTTGCGGCTTTTGCAGTGCGGACATTCCTTAACGTCGTCCTTCGCGCAAATTTCCTTGCCGCAGTCGTTGCAGTACCATACGGGGATTCTGTGTCCCCACCAAAGCTGGCGCGAAATACACCAGTCCTTGACGTTTTCCATCCAGTTGTAGTAGGTTTTTGCAAATCTTTCGGGTATGAAAGAAATTTTCTTGTCAAGTACGGCGTGAATCGCAGGGCGCGCAAGGCTTTCCATTTTGACAAACCACTGTTTCGAAACGATTGGTTCAACAGTGGCGCCGCAGCGGTAGCAGTGTCCGACGTTATGGACGTGCGGCTCAACCGAGGCAAGATTGCCGAGTGCTTTCAGCTCTTCCACTAACTTTTTGCGGCATTCATACCTGTCCATACCGTTGTACTTGCCCGCAAGTTCGTTCATAGTTCCGTCGTCGTTCATAACGCGGACTACGGGCAGATTATGCCGCAAGCCTACCTCGAAATCGTTGGGGTCGTGCGCGGGGGTGATTTTTACCACGCCGGTGCCGAACTCCATATCCGCGTGCGCGTCGCCGACTACGGGTATGGGCTTGTTCGATACGGGAAGAATTACGTTTTTGCCGATTAAATGTTTATAGCGTTTATCTTCGGGGTTGACGGCAACGGCCGTGTCGCCGAACATTGTTTCGGGACGGGTTGTCGCAACTTCCAAAGCGGCGGAACCGTCCTCAGTAAAATATTTTATGTGCCAGAAGTGACCTTCCTCTTCGGAATAGTCCACCTCCACGTCCGAAAGAGTGGTTTTACAGCAGGGACACCAGTTTATTATACGGCTTCCCCTGTAAATAAGTTTTTTGTTGTAGAGGTTGAAAAACACCTCCCTCACGGCTTTGGAGCATTTTTCGTCCATAGTGAAAGTGAGGCGCGACCAGTCGCAGGACGAGCCCAACTTTTTAAGCTGTTCTACAATGCGTCCCGCATACTTCGCTTTCCAGTCCCAAGCGCGCTTTAAAAAGCCGTCGCGCCCGAGCGACTCTTTGGAAAGCCCCTCCTTTTTCATCTGCTCGACTATTTTCACTTCCGTAGCAATGGAAGCGTGGTCGGTGCCGGGAAGCCACAGCGCGCAGTAACCCTGCATACGCTTGAAGCGTATAATAGAGTCCTGCAAGGTTTCGTCCATAGCGTGTCCCATATGGAGCTGTCCCGTTATGTTGGGGGGAGGCATAACTATAGTGAACGGGACTTTGTCGTCGTCGCGCACGGCTTTGAAGCAGCCGCCTTCCTCCCATTCTTTATAAAGTCTGTCCTCGAAAGACTTAGGATTATATACCTTATCCATAATAACCTCGTTACAAAATACTTAATTATTATACCGCAACCGCCTTGACGTTGTCAAACGCTATGACCGAAAGCATAAAATGTATTATTAAATTTTTAAGGAGTTTAAAATACTTACATTGAAAAAGAAAATTCTCTGTTTGTTACTTACGGCGTGTATGGCGGCGGTGCTTACCTTTGCCTTCACGGGCTGTAAAAAGAACGATAAGCTTATCAAGATTAATGAAGTCACTCACTCGGTGTTTTACGCCCCCTTGTATCTTGCGGACGCTCTCGGATACTTCGATGAGGAAAACATAGAAATCGAACTGACGAACGGCGGCGGCGCGGACAATACTATGGCGGCGGTGCTTTCCGGCGCGGCGGATATAGGCTTCTGCGGTCCCGAAGCGGCAATCTACGTTGCAGTCGGCGGAACGACCGACACGCCCAAAGTATTCGGTCAGCTAACAAAGCGCGACGGCAGCTTCCTCGTGGGAAGGACCGCCCAACCCGACTTTAAATGGAGCGACCTGGAAGGCAAGAACGTGCTTGCGGGAAGACCCGGCGGCGTGCCCTTTATGACTTTCGAATACGTTTGCAAAACCCAGAAAGTAAACGCCAACTTCGTTACCAATGTTAACTTCAATATGATGACTGCGGCGTTCGAGGGCGGCACGGGCGACTACTGCACTATGTTCGAGCCTGCGGCTTCAAACTATGTAGCGGAAGGCAAAGGTCACATAGTTGCTTCCGTCGGAAAAGAGTCGGGCGAAATCCCCTACACCTGCTTTATAGCGAAGGACAGCTATATCAACAAGCACGGCGACAAAATCGAAGGGCTTTTACGCGCGGTGACCAAAGCGACGAAGTACCTGCTTGCAAACGACAGCGCGGATGTTGCGAAACTGCTTACGCCTTACTTTGACGGCACAAGCGAAGCAAGCGTAAAAACCTCGCTTGACAGCTACAAGTCGATAGACGCATGGGTTACCGATATGGCTATGAAGGAAGCCTCCTTCACGCGCTTGCAGGACGTTATAGAGCTTGCGGGCGAACTTGAAAAACGCGTTGCCTTCGGCGATTTGGTTCTGACGGAGACGGCGCATAAAGTGTACGAAGAAATTTACGCATAAATATGCTTATATTCGATAATATCTCATATACCTATCATACAAAACAGGGCGAAACCACTGCCGTAAAGGACCTGAATTTCCGCGTGGAAGACGGACAATTCGTTTCGGTAATCGGTCCTTCCGGATGCGGAAAAACCACCATTCTGTCGCTCGCGGCGGGGCTTTTGTCCCCGTCCGCAGGGCAGATAATTCGCGGCGACGGCGAATTCGGATATATGCTGCAACGCGACGCGCTGTTTCCTTGGCGGACGGTGGAACAGAATATCTTTCTCCCGCTCGAAGTCAAAAAACGCAACACCGCGCAAAAACGTGCGCGCGCCGTAGAGCTTGCCGAAAAGTACGGCTTGAAGGATTTCCTTAAAAAGACGCCTTCGCAACTTTCGGGCGGTATGCGCCAGAGAGTTGCGCTTATAAGGACGCTTGCCGCCGAGCCCGAAATTCTGCTTTTGGACGAACCGTTTTCCGCGCTCGACTATCAGACGAGGCTGGAAGTCTGCGACGACGTTCAGGGCATTATCAAGAGCGAGAAAAAAGCCGCGCTTTTAATCACGCACGACATATCCGAAGCGATTGCGCTTTCAGACAAAGTCGTCGTGCTGTCGGCAAGACCCGCAACGGTCGTCGCGGAGCATTTGATAACTTTCGGCGAAGGAAGCCCCAAAAAACGGCGCGAATGCGCGGAGTTTTCCGCAACGTTCGAAATCCTGAGAAAAGAGCTGGGAATTTAACAAACGCTTAAAGGTAATAAACTTATGAAAAACAAGAAGAACAACAACTACTCGCGCGAGCACCTCGCGTACCTGAAAAAGAACAGAAACAAAAAAATTATCGTCGTGCTTGCAAGGGCGCTGATTTTGGTTATATTTCTCGGCGTGTGGGAGCTTTTGGCGCAGTTCAAGGTTATAGACCCCTTTATCATAAGCTCGCCCTCGCGCGTAGCAAAAACCATTGCCGACTTGTACAAGGGCGGCACGCTGTTCTACCACATAGGCGTAACGCTTATGGAAACTTTTGTGGGCTTTGCCATAGCCATAATTTTAGGTTATGCGGCGGCTATAATCCTTTGGTCGAGCGAGACCGTGAGGAAGATTGCCGAGCCTTACATCGTCGTGCTCAACTCTCTGCCCAAAATTGCGCTCGGTCCGCTTATCATAATCTGGATAGGCACGGGCTACGACGCGATAATTTTCATGACGGTGCTTGTTTCGATTATCGTCTGCACGATGAATATGCTTTCGGGCTTTATCGCCGTAGATAAAACCAAACTGCTTTTAATGAAGTCGATGGGCGCAAGCCGTGCCACAACGCTGAGAAAGCTGATTATCCCCGCTTCCTTCCCCACTCTCGTAAACACGTTGAAGGTAGCGGTCGGACTTAGCTGGATAGGCTCGATCATGGGCGAATACATCGTTTCGAAAGCGGGGCTCGGATACTTAATAGTTTACGGCGGGCAGGTTTTCCGTCTTGACCTTGTTATGACGGCTACTTTTATACTCTGCGTGCTTGCAGGCGGAATGTACGGAATAGTCACCGTCATAGAAAAGAAAATTACAAAATAACTTATTTTTACAATTCAAGGGCTTCCTTTCGGAAGTCCTTATTTTTTAAATTATTGACGTTTTTAAATAAAAGCGGCGGCGCAGAATTGCGCCGCCGCTTTTGTCTTTCGGTTATGTTTAATAGGCTCTCGCAAAAATTACCATATGCTTGGCATTCTTACTGCACACGGCGCATTTTTCCGCTGTTTCGCCTTCGGCAAAGACCCTTGCCGTCGCGGCTGTTTCCGCCTTTATTTTATCCTCGCATTCGCGGCAACCGCACCAACCCGCTTTCACGAAATTGCCGCCGTCTACGCCGTCTAAAATTCCTTTAAGGTCTGCGGCGTAAACCGTTTTAGCATCGCGGCGGACGCGAGCCGCTTCGAGCATATCCTTTTGAACTTCTTTAAGAAGGTTTGCCGTTTCCTCAACTATTGCGGAAATTGCGACCTCCTGTTTTTCAAGCGTGTCACGGCGGAATATAAGCGCCTTGCCCGCTTCCAGATCGCGCGGGCCGAGCTCGATTCTCAAAGGAACGCCCTTCATTTCCCACTCATTGAACTTCCAGCCGGGACTGTTGTCCGTATCGTCGAAAATAACGCGCACACCCGCTTTTTCAAGCTGCGATTTTATATCGGCACAGGCTTCCATAACGCCGCCCTTCTTCGCCGCGATGGGAACGATTACGACCTGATGCGGAGCGACTTTGGGGGGCAGAACAAGTCCGCGCGCGTCGCCGTGCGCCATTATAAGCGCGCCTATCATACGCGTCGAGGTGCCCCAGCTTGAGGTGTAGGCGTACTTTTGCACGCCGTCTTTATCGAGATATTTTATATCGAACGCTTTTGCAAAATTCTGCCCGAAGTAATGCGACGTGCCCGACTGCAAGCTTTTGCCGTCCTTCATCATGGCTTCCATTCCGAAGGTCGCAACCGCGCCTGCAAACTTTTCTTTCTCCGTCTTCCTGCCGCAGATGACGGGAATTGCCAAAACGTTTTCGGCAAACTCCTTATACACCGAAAGCATTTTCATCGTCTCTTCCATCGCCTCTTCTTCGGTGACGTGGGCGGTGTGTCCTTCCTGCCATAAGAATTCGGAAGTGCGCAAAAAGGGGCGCGTTGTTTTTTCCCAGCGCATAACGTTCGCCCACTGATTTATAAGAACAGGCAAATCCCTGTACGACTGTATCCATTTGGAATACATACTGCCTATAATCGTTTCCGACGTGGGGCGGATTGCCAACGGCTCGGAAAGTTCTTCTCCGCCTGCGTGCGTAACCACCGCCACTTCGGGCGCGAAGCCTTCGACGTGTTCGGCTTCTTTGGTGAAATAGCTCATAGGTATTAAAAGCGGAAAATATGCGTTTTTGTGACCCGTAGCTTTAAAGCGCGCGTCCATTTCCGACTGTATGTTTTCCCATATGGCATAGCCGTAAGGACGGATAATCATAGTGCCCTTTACGGGACCGTAATCCACAAGCCCCGTCTTTAAAACAACATCGGTATACCACTGCGGAAAATCCTTTTCAATGTCCGCAACCTGTTCAACAAAACTTTCCTTTGCCATAAAATTCTCCTTTCGTTAAATTATATCACACCCTATTGCAAAAATAAAACGATTTGCCGCCGTTTTCGGAATTTACCGCAATAAGGAAGCGAAAAAATTACATATATTCAATATCAAATACTTGTTTTAAAAAATTAAATAATGTATAATGAAGCTATGCAGATATGCGGACTTAAACAACTTAAAAGCGGAACCGACGTGCGCGGCGTTGCCGTCGAAGGTTCGTCGCCCGTAACGCTTACGGACGAAGCGGTTATTTCCATTAGCCGCGCCTTTGTGAAGTGGCTGACAAAAAGATACAAAAAGGACAAGTTTAAAATCGCCGTCGGCAACGACAGCAGAATTTCCGCCCCGCGTATTTTGAATTGCGTCAAAGAGGGAATCTTATCGAGCGGAAGCGATACCGTCTACACGGGTCTGTCCTCCACCCCGTCGATGTTTATACTGCTGAAAAAATCCGACTGGGGCTGCGACGCTTCGGTTATGATTACCGCCTCGCACCTGCCTTACGACAGAAACGGGCTTAAATTTTTCACTCCCGACGGAGGACTCGATTCCGCAGATATAGACGAAATCCTCGAAATAGCCGAAAGCGGAATCTTTATAGACGGCGAGGGAAATTATTCCGAAAAATCGTATATGGACGAATACAGCGCAATCCTTGCGGATACCGTGCGTGAAAAGTGCGGTTGCGCCTACCCCCTTGCGGGTAAAAAAATAATAGTGGACGCGGGCAACGGCGCGGGCGGTTTCTTTGCCGAAAAAGTACTCGTACCGCTCGGCGCGGACGTTACGGGCAGCCAGTTTTTGGAACCGGACGGAACATTCCCGAACCACATACCCAACCCCGAAGACAAGCAGGCGATTAAAAGCCTTTCCGACGCCGTAATATCGAGCGGCGCTGATTTGGGAATAATATTCGATACCGACGTGGACCGCGCTGGCGCGGTAGATTGCGACGGACGCGAGATTAACAGAAACAGGCTTATCGCGCTTGTGGCGGCGATTCTTCTCAAAGAAAAAGCGGGCGTTATTGTAACCGATTCGGTTACGAGCGACGGACTTTCCGCGTTCATAAAAGATCTTGGCGGACAGCACATAAGATACAAGCGCGGTTACAGAAACGTTATTGACAAGTGTATGGAAGTAAACAGAGGCGGCGGCTATTCCCCTCTCGCTATGGAAACTTCGGGACACGCCGCTTTTTTGGAAAATTATATGCTGGACGACGGCGCGTACCTTATAACGCGCATACTTATCACTCTTTCCGAACAAGCTAAATCAGGGAAAAGTCTGTGCGATCTTATTTCGCTTCTGCCCGAACCGGTAGAATGCGACGAAGTGCGTTTGACGTTCTCCGAAGAAAGCCTAAACTTTAAAGCCGAAGGACAGAAAGTTATCGGCGACATGAAAGCGGCGGCGCTTGTTTCCGACGGTATGAAGCTCGCCCCCGACAATTACGAGGGCGCGAGGATTAACTTCGGCAAGGGCGAAGGCGACGGCTGGCTGCTGATACGCCAAAGCGTGCACGACCCCGTTATGCCTATAAACTTCGAAAGCAACGTTCGCGGCGGAAACAGAATTATGGCGGAAAAGCTTTTGAAAATGCTCGAAGGCTACGCCTTTCTGAATACCGAAAATTTAAAAAAATTTATTACATATTAATTACATATAAAAGGAGAATTTTATGTCTGTTGCCGATAAAAGCGTTGACACAATAAGAATACTCTCTGCCGAAGCTATCCAGAAGGCTAATTCCGGACATCCCGGCATCTGTATGGGCGCCGCCCCGATAGGCTACGAGCTGTTTAGCGATTTTTTGAAATTCAGCTACAAAAACCCCAAGTGGGACAACCGCGACAGGTTCATTCTTTCTGCGGGACACGGCTCCATGCTCCTTTACTCGCTTTTACACCTTTTCGGTTACGACGTAACCAAAGAGGACTTGATGAATTTCAGACAGGTCGATTCGAGAACGCCCGGCCACCCCGAATACGGAAAGACCGAAGGCGTTGAAACCTCAACGGGTCCTTTGGGACAGGGCGTGGGCAACGCTGTGGGTTTTGCCGTTGCCGAGTCGCACCTTGCCGCTATTTTCAACAGACCCGACTATCCCGTAGTAGACCACTTCACTTACGTTTTGTGCGGCGACGGCTGTCTGGAAGAAGGATTGAGCTATGAAGCGTGTTCCTTTGCTGGCAACCAGAAGCTCGGCAAGCTGATACTCCTCTACGATAAAAACGACATCACCATAGAGGGAAGCATAAAACAGACCTTCTCGGAAGACCCTGCAACAAGGTTTGCGGCGCAGGGCTGGCAGGTTATACGCGTAAACGACGCAAACAACCTCGTTATGCTTAAAACCGCCATCGAGCGCGCGAAGAGCGATTTGACACGCCCCTCCATTATCATCTGCCGTTCGGTTATCGGCTACGGCTCTCCCCTTGCCGACTCTGCCGACGTGCACGGCGCGCCTATGGGCGAAGATAACCTGCAAAAAACGAAAGAATTTTTCAAGTGGACGGAAGAGCCTTTCTGCGTACCAGAAGACGTTAAAGAACACTGCTTCAAAATTGCGGAAGCCAAGCTGGAAGCCGAGAACGAATGGAACAAAATGTTTGCGAAATACGAACGCGACTATCCCGAGCTTGCAAAAAAATACAAGAGATTTATGGACGGAAGCGAGCCGGACTTCAACGAAATGCCCGAGCTGTTCCGTTTTGAAGGATCCGAAGCCACGAGAATTTCGGGCGGCAAAATTTTAAACAAGATTTCCGAGCTTATGCCCAACCTTATGTCGGGTTCGGCAGACCTTGCCCCCTCCACCAAGACAGAACTTAAAGGCAAAGGGTACTTCTCGCCCGATAACCGCGAAGGGCGCAACATTCATTTCGGAATACGCGAACACGCTATGGCGGCGATTTGCAACGGCATACAGCTTCACGGCGGTCTGCGCATAGTCTGCTCGACATTCTTCTCTTTCTCGGACTATATGAAGGGCGGAATAAGAATGAGCGCGCTTATGAATATTCCCGTCATCTACGTTATGACGCACGACAGTATTGGCGTCGGCGAGGACGGACCCACTCACCAACCCGTCGAACAGCTTATCGCACTGCGTTCCATACCCAACATAAAGGTGTTCCGTCCCTGCGACGGCAAAGAAACTGCGGCGGCGTACATCTCCGCATTCACGCAGGATTCCCCCACCGTTCTCGTGCTTTCGCGCCAGAACCTGCCCCAGAACGAAAATTCGGACATTAAAGCTCTTGCGGGCGGATATATCCTCGAAGACTGCTCGGGTACGCCCGACGTTATTCTCATATCCTGCGGCTCGGAAATAGAGCTTTGCACAAAGGCGAGAAAACAGCTCGAAGACGAAGGAATACGCGCGCGCGTCGTTTCCATGCCCAGTATGGAAGAGTTTGAAAAACAGACCGACGAATACAAAGATTATGTGCTTCCTCCGCTCGTCAAGGCAAGGGTATGCGTTGAAGCGGCTTCACACTTTGCATGGTACAAATACGCCGGCGACAACGGCGAAGTGATTGCTATGAGAACTTTCGGTATGTCGGGACCTGCAAACGAGGTGTTCGAACACTTCGGTTTCACAGCCGATAAAGTCGTAGAAAAAGCAAAACTTTCCCTCGAAAAATCAAGAAGAAGATATTACTAAAACATAAAACCGAACAGCGGCGTTGCGCTTTGCCGTGATTTCCACAGAGAATAATTGGCAAACCGCCAGCAAAAAAAAAGGCGTGGCGTAAAGCCACGCCTTTTCCGGTCTTTTCTTCGCAGACGTTCGCTTGCAGCATCGCGATATATGGCTGAAATTTCAATCGTTTTTTTTCGCTTTTAATAATGCAATTACTACACTGTAACTGTGATTTAATTGGCAAATTATGAAGGTTTAAAAGGGCGTTTTGAAATTGCGTTGAATGTGAATACTTTTGAGGAAGTTGAAAAGTGTTTTAATTTAGGAAAATTATTATGAAAATAACAGTAATAAACGGCACGGAAAAACACGGCGTTACATATCGCTTAAAGAAGATTTTTCTACAAAACTTTCAAAGCGCGGACGTAGTTGAGTTTTATCTGCCGAAAGATTGCCCGTCTTTTTGTATAGGCTGTACAAGTTGCTTTATGAAAGGCGAACAAAACTGTAAGGACTTTGATTACATAAACAAAATCGAAAAATCTATTATCGGATCCGATTTAATTGTCCTGACTTCGCCTGCATACGTTATGCACGCAACAGGTGCAATGAAGGCGTTATTAGACCATTTTGGTTATCGTTGGATGCCGCACAGACCTGCGCCCGAAATGTTTGATAAACGTGCGGTCGTTATTACGCAATGTCTTGGCGCAGGCGCAAAATCGACCGCAAAAGATATAACGCAAAGCTTGTCTTGGTGGGGAATATCGAAAATCGGCATATTTAACGGAGCGCTTATGAGCGAGATTATCTGGGATAAACTTTCCGAAAAGAAGCGCAAAAAATTAACTAATAAGATAAATAAACTTGCTGTTCGATTCTCTAAAATCAATTATGCCAAACCTGCCCGCACTAAGCTTACTACAAAAATCAAATTTATAATTTGTCGCCTTATTCAGAAAAAGGTGCGTAAGCGCGGTGTTGCAGGACTTGACAATGAGTATTGGTATAATAACGGTTGGCTTGGCAAAAATCGCCCGTGGAAACATCGATACGGTCGGCATACCGGATAAATTACAATTTTATTATGAATTATGTGCAAAAAGACGCCCTCGACATTTATTGACCGAGAGCGTTTTTGTTTATCTATAAAAGCTGATAATATTTTAGTTTTTAATCCCTATGGAAAATGCGCTTTAATACACCGCCGCTTATTGTTTAAATATTAAAATTCAGCGCTTTACGGCTTTTCGTTTAACATTTCTCTTGCGGTGGCGAGCATTAATTTTATGCGGTTCTCCTGATTGACTTTCGTAGCCGAAGGGTCGTAGTCTACCGCAACGATGTTTGCGTCCGAATAGAGGTTTTTAAGCGTTCTTATCGCGCCCTTGCCCGCTATGTGGTTCGGCAGACAGCCGAACGGTTGCGCGCACACTACGTTGGGCACGCCCGTTTCCGCAAGCGCCGCCATTTCCGCAGGAATAAGCCAGCCTTCGCCCATTTTTACTCCCTGATTGAGCACGATATCGGCACACTTTCTAAGATGCTCGAAATCGTGCACGGGCGCAAAGCTGCCCTCCTTTTCAAACTGCTTTATAATGTTCTTCTGCTTTTTGTGCAAAACGTTATAAACCAGCTTATACAGCATTGCTTTAATTGCGCCGTGTCCGTACAGCTTTCTGTCGTTTACCACGTTTATAATACAGTACAGCACAAAGTCCATAAGCGCGGGCACAACCGGTTCGCAATTTTCGGAAATTAAAAACTTTTCAAGTCCGTTATTGCCGAGATGAGAATACTTGACGTAAATTTCGCCCACTATTCCCACCTTTACCTTTTTCTCCTGCGTGCGCTTTACCGCCGCAAACGTTTGTATAATATTCGCGTTTATTTTTCTGTAATTTTTATATCCGCCCTTAACAAACGCTTCAACCGTAAATTTCACGGCAACGTCCCTTGCAACGTCCGCCGCGCCGTTTTCCGTTTCGTAGGGTTTAGTCTGATTATAGCACCACATTATGCTGTCGCCGTAAAATACTGCGTAGGCGAGCTTCATAAGCAGTTTTAAATTCAATTCCAGCGAGGAATTTTTTTCAAGTCCCGAAAGGTTCAAAGAAAGCACGGGGACTTTCGGAAATTCCGTATGCAAAGCTTTTCTTATCAGCGGCATATAGTTCGAAGCGCGGCAGCCTCCGCCCGTCTGCGTTATCAGAACAGCCGTTCTGTCTAAATCATACCTGCCGCTTTTAAGCGCGTCAATATACTGTCCCACAACGCACAAACAAGGATAACACGTATCGTTATGAACGTGTTTAAGTCCCTCGTCTATTACCGTGCGCGAATCGCCCTCCAAAACCTCGACGTCATATCCCTCGAGGCGCAGCACCTCCTGCAATATCAGAAAGTGCCACGGCAGCATATTCGGTATCAATATTTTATGGGTGGATTTCATCGACTTGTTCCACATTACATACTTTGTCGTATAGTCCGCCGTATTCTTCTCATTCATTATCGATGCCTTCGAGTCTCCTCAATAGCCGCTAGCATACTGCGAAGTCTTATCTTCACTACGCCGAGATTATTGATTTCATCTATTTTTATTTGTGTGTAAAGCTTACCGTTCCTCTCTAAAATAGCGCGCACCTCGTCGGTTGTGATTGCGTCGAGTCCGCAACCGAAGGAAACGAGCTGAACAAGGTTGGCGTTTTTGCGCTTGGAAACGAAGTCTGCCGCGCGGTAAAGCCTTGCATGATAAGTCCATTGGTTGAGAACGTCCACCTTAACGTTATCGCCTTTTTCGAACACGCTGTCCTCCGAAAGCACAGCCATTCCCAAAGAAGTGAGCAGCTTGTTAATACCGTGATTTATTTCATTGTCGAGGTGATAAGGTCTGCCTGCAAGCACTATTATCTGCTTGCCCTCCGTCTCGGCTTTCGCAAGAATTTCATCCGCCTTCTTCCTTACGTCCGAGTGGTATTTGTCAAGCCGTGCAAAGCCCTCTTTAAGCCCCTTAGCGACTTCGCTCTTCTTAACGCCGTATTTCGAGAAAATTTTATACAGCTTTTTCACAGTATTGCCCGTCATATTCAAATCGATATAGGGCATAATGAAATTGCTTTCGGTAAGCCGCTCGTTATTGGCTTTCAACAGCTCGGGATAGTATGCAACAACAGGGCAGTTGTAATGATTTGTCGAACAATGTTCGTCAAGGTTGTAGCTTTCGCAGGGCATAAAGATAAAATCTACGCTCTTGTCCAAAAGGCTTTCAATATGACCGTGCATAAGCTTTGCGGGATAGCACGCCGTATCCGAAGCGACCGTATGCTGCCCCTTAAAGTACAACCCGCGCGAAGACTTATCGGAAAGCACCACCTCGAACCCGCAGGTTTCGAAGAAGCCTGCCCATACGGGAAGCTGTTCGTACATACCCAGCTGTAACGGCAATCCCACCTTGCCGCGCTTGCCTTTCGCGCCGTTTACGCATTCTAAAAGCCTTGCTTGCTTATATGAATATATGTCCGTATCCGACTGCGCGGCTTT
>CAJUER010000001.1:0-54379 GCA_910585705.1 uncultured Christensenella sp. | reverse complement strand
CCGGGACGGGTTACCTCTTTGCCTATTTCCTTTTCAAAAGAACGGAGTACCGCGTCGTTTAAAAACGTGCCGCCCTGCACCACTATGTTTTTGCCTATATCGTCGGGCGAGGTTGCCCTGATTACCTTGTAAATCGCATTTTTGACTATGGACGAGGAGAGCCCTGCGGAAATATCGTCTACGCCCGCGCCTTCCTTCTGCGCCTGCTTTACGGCGCTGTTCATAAACACCGTACAGCGCGAACCGAGTTCTACGGGGTGCCTTGCGTAAAGCCCTTCCTGAGAAAACTTGTCGATTTCCATACCCATAGCGCGCGCAAAGGTTTGTATGAACGAGCCGCAACCCGACGAACACGCTTCGTTGAGCATTATCGAATCGATTGCGCCGTTCTTGATTTTGAAGCACTTCATATCCTGTCCGCCGATATCGATTATAAAATCGACGTCGGGCTTGAAGTGCGTTGCGGCTTTGAAGTGCGCAACCGTTTCCACTATGCCGTAATCGGCTTTTATCGCGCTCTTAATCAAGTCCTCGCCGTAGCCGGTAACCGCACTGCCGCGTATTTTCAGTCTGCCTTCGCCCAGACGGTAAATTTCCTTTAATTTATCTATAATAACGTCGAGCGGCTGACCTTTATTTGAAAGATACTGCGAATAAAGTATGCGGCAATCGGGCGTAATAACTATCAGCTTCGTAGTCGTCGAACCGCTGTCTATTCCGAGATAGCAATCGCCCTTATACGTTGCAATATCCGCGAATTTCAAGTCGGTTGCGCGGTGGCGTTTGACAAACTCCGCATACTCTGCTTTATCCGAGAAAAGAGGCTCGCCCGTGACTATTTCGTCGCTCTCTTCAACCCCTTCGATTTTGGATATAATTTCATTTAAGCCGAGTGCGCTTTCGCCGACAGAACCGAGCGCCGCGCCTATCGACATAAAGCAAGGTGCATTTTCGGGGAATACGGCGCAGTCTTCGGAAAGTTTAAGCGTGTTTACGAAGGCTTTGCGAAGCCCCTTTAAAAAGTATAAAGGACCTCCCAAAAACAAAACTTTGCCCTTTATTCTTCTGCCCTGCGCAAGCCCGGAAACCGTCTGGTCTACGACTGCTTGAAAAATAGACGCGGCAATGTCTTCCTTCTTCGCGCCCTGATTTAAAAGCGGCTGAACGTCCGATTTTGCGAACACGCCGCAGCGCGAGGCTATAGGATAAGTCTTTTCCGACTTTAAAGCAAGCTCGTCCATCTTTGCCGCGTCTATGTTTAATAGCGTTGCCATCTGGTCGATAAACGCGCCCGTTCCGCCCGCACAACTGCCGTTCATGCGCTGTTCCGTGCCGCCTGTGATGAAAATGATTTTAGCGTCCTCGCCGCCGAGCTCCACAGCAGCGTCGGCGTCGGGATAAAATTTGCGGATTGCAATAAAAGCGGCCTGAACTTCCTGAACAAAGTTTAGTCCGCTACGCTGGGAAAGCCCCAGCCCCGCGCTGCCCGTTATGCTTACGGAAAAGTCGCCGTCAAAAGATTTTTTTACTTTTTTCAGCTCGTCGAGCACGGTTTCCTTAACGCGCGCAAAATGGCGCACATAGGACGAATATATAATTTTGTCTTCTTCGTCGATTACCGCAACCTTAACGGTAGTAGAACCGACGTCTATTCCCATAAGTTTAGTCATCGCACATATTATATCACAATGCGCAAAAATTTTCAAATTTATTGACGAATATATGTGTAAAATTCTTATAAAAATCAAGTAACCGTTTTATGTAAATACTTGTATTTTGTGGCAATTCCGCCGCGTATGTGGCGCTCGGAAAGGTTTTTGTCAAGCACTCCGCGCACCTCTTTATAAAGGGCTTTATCTATGGTTTTCAACCTTTCGGTAACGTCCTTGTGCACGGTTGATTTACTTATCGCGAAATGCACTGCCGCCGCCCTTACGGTAGAATTTGTCTCTATAATGTACTCGGCTTCTCTTGTAACCCTTTCCGATATATAATCCCACATACTTTTTCTCCCAAAATCAAAGTATTAAATTAATATGCGGAATTTTGGCGCATTATGCGGTTTTTCGCGTTTTATTAACGAATTTGTCGTTTTTTGTTTTATGAAAAAATTCAAAAAATAAAACTCACGCAAACCGTGAGTTTAAAGCTTCTTTTAAAAATCGAATTTCAGTTATATTACAATGTTTTCCACTTTTGGTCCTTTTCGCTTAAATTCAGCGGAGTGCCGTCCGCAAGCGAGTATCCTTCCGACGACGCCGTACCGTTATATTTACCGTTCAATTCGGGCCAGTCGATACCTATAGACGGGTCGTTCCAGGCAAGTCCGCCCTCGTCGTTGGGGTGGTAAAAGTCGGTTACCTTATAGCAAAACTCAGCAAAGTCGCTTAATACGAGGAAGCCGTGCGCAAAGCCTTCGGAAATATAAAATTGCTTTTTATTCTCTTCGCTAAGCTCAACGCCGAACCACTTGCCGTAAGTTTTACTGCCCTCTCTTAAATCGACCGCGACGTCAAACACCTTGCCCTTGATTACGCGCACAAGCTTGCCCTGCGGATAATTTATCTGGTAATGCAGTCCGCGCAAAACGCCCTTTGTGCTCATTGACTGGTTGTCCTGCACAAAGTTCAAATTCAGCCCTGCCTCCTCCATATCGCGCTTGTTATACGTTTCCATAAAATATCCGCGACTGTCGCCGTGAACAGCAGGTTCAATGATATACAAGCCGTCAATGGGCGCTTTCGTAACTTTAATCTGCCCCATAATTTATCTCCTTCAAGTAACGCGAAAGCGCGTCCTGCCACTCGGGCAAAGGTTTAAAGCCGTTTTCAACGAGTTTACTTTTATCCAGCCTCGAATTAAAGGGCCGCGCCGCCTTAGACAAACCGTATTCTTCGGTAGTTACGGGTACAACTTCGGTGCTGTAACCCGCCTGTCTGAATATTTCTTTCGTGAAGTCATACCAACTGATATAGCCGCCCTCGTTCGTTGCGTGATAATAGCCGTACTTTTCCGACTCAACCATATCAACCAAAAGCCGCGCAAGGTCGTAAGTATACGTCGGCGTGCCTATCTGGTCGTTGACGACGCGCACGGTATTGTGCGTTTTACCTACGCTTAACATTGTCTTTATAAAATTTTTACCGTTTACGCCGAACACCCACGCGATACGCACGATAAAATATTTTTGCAAATTTTCAGATACGGCAAGCTCGCCTTCGAGTTTGGTTTTGCCGTAAACGTTGAGCGGGCTGTAATCCTTGCAATCGGGCAGCCACGCCTTCTCGCCCTTGCCGTCGAAAACGTAGTCGGTGGAAATGTAAATCAATTTACAATCAAGAGCTTTACATTCTTTTACTATATTTTCCGTGCCTACGGCGTTGACGAGGCGCACCTTGTCTTCATTGTCTTCCGCCGCGTCGACGGCGGTCCAAGCGGCGCAGTGAATTACGGCGTCGGGCTTGACCTTTTGCATGACTCGGTTTACGCTTTCCGCGTCTGTTACGTCCATATCCGAAACGTCCACGCCCACAGCATCATGTCCGCGTTTAGTAAGTTCGTTTACGACGTCAAAGCCCAGTTGACCTTTAACGCCCGTTACCAAAACTTTCATTAATTATCCCCGTACATTTTTTTGTAGTAATTTTTATACTCGCCGGAAATTATCGTTTCCCACCAATCGCGGTTATCGAGATACCATTTTATTGTCTTTTTAATGCCGTCTTTAAACTTCGTTTCGGGCAGCCAGCCGAGCTCGTTATGGATTTTAGTCGGATCTATCGCATAGCGCATATCGTGCCCCTTTCTGTCCGCCACATAGGTAATTAAGCTTTCGGGCTTGCCGAGCTCTTTGCAAATCAACTTAACGATATCGATATTTTTCATCTCGTTGTGACCGCCGACGTTGTACACCTCGCCCACCTTGCCTTTATGAATTATAAGGTCAATCGCTTTGCAGTGGTCTTCAACGTACAGCCAGTCGCGCACGTTTTCACCTTTTCCGTATACGGGTAAAGGCTTATCGTTGAGCGCGTTCGCTATCATAAGCGGAATGAGCTTTTCGGGAAAATGATAAGGACCGTAATTGTTTGAACAGCGGCTGATAGTTACGGGCAATCCGTAAGTTCTGTAATACGCGAGAACGAGCAAATCGGCGGAAGCTTTCGAGCTCGAATAAGGACTGCTTGTATGCAGCGGCGTTGTTTCTGTAAAGAACAAGTCGGGTCTGTCAAGCGGTAAATCGCCGTAAACTTCGTCCGTTGAAACCTGATGATAGCGCTTGACTTTGTACTCGCGGCAAGCGTCCATAAGCGCCGCCGTGCCGAGTATGTTCGTCTGCAAAAAAATCTCGGGGTCTGTAATGCTTCTGTCAACGTGGCTTTCCGCCGCAAAGTTGACCACAACGTCGGGTTTTTCCTCTTCGAAAAGCTTATTGACGGCTTTTCTGTCGCAGATGTCGGCTTTTACAAAACGGAAATTTTTATTATCCATTACCGGCGCGAGCGTTGAAAGATTGCCTGCATACGTTAGTTTGTCCAGACAGATTATACAGTAATCGGGATATTTCCGAAGCATATGAAAAATGAAATTACTGCCTATAAATCCCGCTCCGCCGGTTACGATTATAGTCATTTATTTTTCCTCCTTGATGCCGGCAACGTTTTTAAGATGCGTGCCGTACGGCGATTTGCCGTAGCTTTGCGCAATTTCTATCAATTTATCTTTGTCAATCCAACCATTGCGGTAAGCAATTTCTTCGGGGGCTGAAATAGTTACGCCCTGACGCTGTGAAAGCACTCTTACAAACTCCGCAGCCTCGAAAAGACTGTCCATTGTGCCGGTATCGAGCCATGCAAATCCCGTATCGAGAAGTTGAACGGTCAAATCCCCCGCTTGCAGATATAACGCATTTAAATCGGTAATTTCAAGCTCGCCGCGTTTAGAGGGCTTAATGGCTTTTGCAAACTCCACCGCCCTTTTGTCGTAAAAATACAGACCTGTAATGCAATAATTCGATTTGGGCTTTTTGGGCTTTTCTTCGACAGACAAAACATTTCCGTCTTTATCGAACTCCACTATCCCGAAACGCTCGGGGTCCTTTACGCCGTATCCGAAAATCGTGGCTTTGCCGCTTTCCGCGTTGCGCTTTGCTTCTTTGAGTATTTTGGTAAAACCGTTTCCGTAGAAAATGTTATCGCCCAAAATCATAGCGACGCTATCGCCGCCTATAAATTTTTCGCCAATGATAAACGCTTGCGCAAGCCCGTCGGGCGAGGGCTGGACCGCGTATTCGAGGTTTATCCCAAGCGAACTTCCGTCGCCAAGCAGTTCCTTAAATCTCGGCGTGTCCTGAGGGGTGGAAATTATAAGAATATCCTTTATACCCGCGCACATTAAAACGGACAGCGGATAATATATCATCGGCTTGTCGTACACAGGCAAAAGCTGTTTACTTGTTACTTTTGTAAGCGGATAAAGTCTTGTACCGCTTCCCCCCGCTAAAATTATTCCCTTCATTTCTCCTCCTCTATACCGTCTTCCGTTGTATTTTCGGGTTGCTCTTCGCTTGAATTTTCGTTTTCAGGACAGGCAACAGCCTCTTTCGAAGCTACGGTATCCGAACTCTTTCGTCTGACAAGTCTACGTATTAACGCTATAATCGACTTGTAATTTATTATTGCGTAAACAAGCAACATTCCGCCGTATACCGCACAGCCTATCCATAAGTTTAAGAATGACGCGCAAAGTATGAAGCCGACGGTCATTACCGCTTCTATAATGAACTCTTTGACTATTTTAACGTGAATCGTACGCAGAACGAAAATTTCGGACAAAACCGAATTAAGCGTTATTACGAAAACCACACAGCCCAAAAGCGCATAAAGATTGTCGAACACATAGGCGCAAAGAACAAACAAAACCGCGCCGACGGCAATCGATATTGCATTGGCAAGCAACATAAGTTTTTCTTTGCGGTAAACTTTAAGATAGTTGTTTGTAAGCAAGCTGACCTTCGATGAATAAATTATTATAGGCAGCAACACGCCCAAATAAACAAGACTTTCCGAATACTTCGGCAGCCACAAATTGAGTATCCAGCAACCGATGAAATAGAAAATCATCATAAAAAACAGCACGGGCGACAACATTCCCCTTACCGTTTTATAAAGCGACGGCAGTTTGTCCGCTTCGATACGCTGCAATGAGGGAAACATTACTACGCTTATTGCAGACACAAATACAAGAAAGATATTCGATACGCTGAACGCGAAAGAAACTTTTCCGAAAACCAACTCCGTCCAGTGCCATTGAATTATCATTTTGGCCCCGCCTATCATAAGCATTGCAGACCAATTCGCCATCATTAAAATAATTCCGGACGATACGTTCGATTTAAGCTCGCCTAACGCTTCGCGCAGTTTTAAACTTCTGCCTAAAAACAAACCTCTGTTGAAAACAGCGCCTATTACAAATCCGACTAAATCCGCCGCCAAATCGGCAATACAGTACCAGTAAAAATCGTTTACTTTCAGAATAAGAAGCAGAACTACAATCAAGCCGTAAGCAAGTCTTTGCGCAATAATCAAAAAAACGTACTTGCTGATTCTGTTCGTAATCTGAAACATATACGAACTGTATGTTACGATATTTTTGGTAATAATTCCAGCGGCTACCAAAGCAAAAATTATTTTGTCGGGATAGCCCGCAACCGTCAAAGAAATTACCGAAGTAAAAAGAGTTATTATACTTGTAAAAATCAACAAGATAATAAACTGCGAACGTAAACGGGCTTTATCCAATTCCTCGTAATCGTACTTGGAATACCTTAAAACCAAACCGTCCAGCAACCCGAAGTGTAAAACGCCCACATAACCTACATATAGAACATAAGTCTGCCAGTAAGAATACTGATACTCGTCTATAAATTTAGGAACGATAAGAGTTAGAACAAAACTTACGGCCAAAGATATGATTTGCGCCAATATCGAATAAACTACATTCTTTGCAAATTTTTTTGTCGTGATATTTTGCGCCATAAATACCTAATTGATTTTCTTCATATAATTTATCATTTTGGCATAAAACTTTTTGAGAGAGTTTTCAGGACGCCAGCCCAATTCCCTTAGTTTAGCCGTTGATAAATTCATTTTCAACGTTTTCGCATAACCTAATTTTTCCGCATTAACGTCATCGGAAACTTTTACTTTGATTTTACCTTCTCCGAATTCTTTTGCGACCATACAAGCCATCTCGCATATCGAACAATAGGTGTCTTCATTCGCCGCATTATAAGCCTCGCCGATATTGCCCTTCAACAAAACCGTATAAATTGCCTCAACCGCGTCGTCTATATCTATATAATTCCGCTCGGTCTCTCCCTTTGTTTTTAAAACTATATCCTTGCCTTCGATTGCGCACCGCGCAAATTCCGCAAACACTCTTCCGTCGTTATAATCCACTCCCTCTCCGAAAGTCTGCGTAAGTCTTACGACCTTTGCGGGAACGTTGTATTCAGAAGCATACGCGGCGCAAAGCGTTTCGCATAAACGCTTGCTTTCGGGATAGCTCGAACGCACGCTCATAGTATCGATATCGCAAGAATGATTCTCCGTTATTTTTTCATCTGTCTGAGGAGCGCCGTACACTTCCATCGTTGAAAGATATACAAATGCCTTTACGGGATTAACGCGCGCAAATTCCAATAATTTTCTTGTACCCTCTACGGAATTTAAAATAACTTCTACGGGTTCCGTAATAAATTCTTTGCTCGCCGTTTTGCTCGCCGCGTGAATGATATAATTAATCCCTAAATTTTCAGTCGATAAATCGCATACGTCGCAAACCAAAAAATGAATATGCTCTTGCGGTAATCCGGAAAAAGCTTTCCTCGCCTTTTCCTCATTCCGAACCAAAGCATAAACCTCCGCAGACTTTTTACCGTTATGCAAAATCAAACTTTTTACAATCGATTTTCCTATTAAGCCGCTTGCGCCCGTAATCAGTATTCTATTTCCTTCGAACTCAGATAAATCCATTAGTCAGCGTTTTCCCCGTAGCCGTAAATTTGCGCATTCTCTTTTGCGTCGAGAATTGCCCTCATGGTATAAAAATCATCGGGCGTAGTTATTTTAATGTTTTCATAAGGTCCGTCAAGCATAAACAAAGCATGTCCGTATTGCTTCATTAAAG
Source organism: uncultured Christensenella sp. (assembly GCA_910585705.1). Lineage (GTDB taxonomy): Bacteria > Bacillota > Clostridia > Christensenellales > Borkfalkiaceae > Coproplasma. The sequence continues at coordinate 46,189 of CAJUER010000001.1, read as the reverse complement.
TACACGAATCAATCGCATTTAAAACGCCGTCTTTCATTGCCTGACGATGTACTTTTAAAATGTCGGCCAGCCAAAAGCTTTGGGGCGCCTTCGCAACGCGGGACTTTTCCCTTGAAGGAACCTGTTCTATCCGCCCGTCTTTATCTATTACCACAATTGTTTCTTTAACGATACCTGCGGTTACGGCAGAACCATGTTCTTTTACGCAACGGATATTTTCGGATAACAATGACGGATTTATAAGCGGGCGAACCCCGTCGTGAATTAAAACTATTGCTTTGTTTCCCGAAGCAACTTCTTCCGCCGCACACAGTCCGTTATAAATAGAAATCTGACCGCTTTCGCCGCCTGCTACTATTTTCTTAACTTTTTCTATGCGGTACTTATATAATAAATTTTTTAAATGCTCAATCCAATCGGCAACACAGGCAATCACAATCGCGTCTATCTCGTCGTTCTTTTCAAAATGCTCCAATGTGTGAATGATAATGGGTTTATCATGCACCTTTAAAAACTGCTTGGGCATTTCCTTGCTGTGCATTCTGCTGCCCACTCCGCCCGCAAAAATTACGCCTATGTTCATTACTTTACTGTTTTGCATTTTGCACCCCGTTTATTTTAGGTACCGCTTTTTTTACAGATACCCTTCTTCTGCCGATTACCAAATAATAAATAATAAACAGCCAAACCAATTCGTATACAAATCCCAAAGTGAACCTGCCGAACAACTGGTCTAAAATCGGGAAAAAGAATATAGGATAAATCAGCATACAGTACAAAATCCACGAAAAGCCATATTTTTTCTTTTTCGCCGATATGAACAGCCATTGATAAAAAGCGCCGATTATAAACGGGAAAATTATAACTCCGAGATAACCGAAATCTTCGGTAAAAGGTTTTAATGCCGAATAAATATTCGAACTGTAAAAATATCCGTTCGAAGTATTAAACTCTATAAATTTATCGAACCTGTCTAAAGTTTGAATATTTGCGTTAATTCCTATATATTCGAGTATAGTATTAAATGAAGTTAAAAAAGTTGAAAATGTGGCGTTACCGTACAAAAGAGGACCTTCGAAGTCTTCAAGCCATAGATTATAGTTGTAAAGACCGGACCCGCCGTAGATGCTTAAAGAATCGATAAAGTCGGACGAATATTGTTTGAGTTTACCGAGAACAAAAAATATTAAAATTGCAAAAATGCCGAAGATTAAAACTTTTTGTATTATTTTTAAGTTTAAGTTCTTTTTTCTGTAATTTTCTTTTAAAAACAGAACGTATAAACATATAAAATAAAAAGCATATCTTAAAAAAATGTTTCTGTCCGTAGTTATTAAAGCAGCCGCAATAAAAAATATTATAGGCAAAATCAAAACAAAAATATTTGCTTTGTCTTTGCGGGAAAAAATTCTAACCATTAAGCGGTAAGTATTTACATAGGCGATAGCAGTAATAATCTCCCGAAACTGATTGTAAATAAATCCGGGAGTATATCCGTCAACGGTATTTTCGTATATCTTACGCAGCTTTCCGCTGAAAGAAGCCACGTCCGACACGTCGGACAAAAGTTTATAAATGTAAATTAAAGCCAAACCGCAAGATACAACCAACAACAGATAGGCAGGATAACGGTGTTTAATGTTTGCCTCGTCTACCGGTATCCTGTTTGACAAGCCCGTTGACGAGCCCGCTTTTACGGTTGATTTCAAACTAACGCATTTAATTAATATTCCGCCAAAGCCAAATGAAATTATTGCCGTGCCGACGTACAAAACAAACAGCGGGTTGATTTTTACGTCCCAGTTGCCGTAATTAAGCAAAACTATCGCAAACATTGCAAATATCATCAGGCACAGCAAAAACCAAGGAGATAGCAGATCCTTATCTCCCAAAAAGTATGCCGATATTAAAAATACAGCCAAAAGCATAAACATTAAAAATGCCATATGAACTACAAACCTGATTTATATCTGCAAATTAAATGCAAATTAAAATAACCCTAACATAACTTTTATAAAAAAACTCAATCGTTTTTCGCCGGTATACTTTCGCAATTCTTTACCGTTCTTCAATATTTTGATTTTACCGCCGAAAGTATCCGACTTCGAACAAATTTCGATTAACGGATATTTTGCCGCTTCGTTGGGAAATTTATTTATAATTTCTTTCGCCAGCAAACTGCGCCCTTTGCGGTATTCCGTATGTTTAACTTTTTTAATTCTCTCTTTTAATCTTTTATTAAAACTGCTTTTCGCTCCCACCACGTTGTTTTCGTGCTGTCTGTACTTTATAAAAGATCTCTTATCGTAAACTATTTCGCCGAATACCGAAGCAACCATAGCTATCCATACGTCGTGAATGCGATTTCTTAACAAATAAGGCGACGGTCTGTTTTTTTCTTCCGTCAGTATCCTGAACAGTTTATTCGGAATAACCATTGTACAGCCAGCAATCATATTCTTTTCAAGTATGCTTACTGGCGACAAATTTATTTTTTGATCTTCGCCATATCTTAACCCGATTGAATTACCGTATTTATCCACGCACTCTTGGTTCGAAGCGTATAAGTAATCGTCTCCCAAAAGATTCACAGCTTCAATCAGTTTATTTTCTTCCCAAATATCGTCTTGGTCGGCAAGAGAATAGAAGTCATAACTATCGGTAACGGAATAAATTAAATTCATAAAACTGTTGCCGACGCCGACGTTCCCCGCACATTCGACGTGAATGTTAGGATATTGTTCTGCGTACCCGTTGAGTATATCTTTCGTTTCGTCCGAAGACCCGTCGTCTCTGACGTAAATATCAACCTGCACCCCGTTTTGGGATAAAATACTTTCTATTTGTTCACGCAAATATTTTTCACCGTTATAGGTGCTCATTAAAACGGCAACTTTAATCATTTATTTCTTCCCTGCCCTTATAAAACGCCTTAAACGAATGATGCGATATTTGCTTGTCCTTAGGCGGCAGTTTCATATAATCGCCGTAAATCGCGGATAAGTATTTATCATACTGTTTTATTGCTTTGAAATTGCAATCTTCGAACGGCAGTTCGATAAATTCCGTAAATACGTCTTGCGGTAAAATTTCTTTTTCTCTATACGCCCCGCCGATTGCCGCCGCAAAGTTTACTTTATTAAAATCGATTTTTGTATACTTCTTTTGTATTTTATCAAACAACTTGCTTTTATTAACGCATCTGCTTAAAACAAAAAATGCAAAACGGAAAGGTTCGTAATACCAAGCATGGGTCTTCGACCTGAAATAATGCTTCCAATGCGTAGCGATTAACAGATTGCGCTTAAATGACGTCGACTTGAATTTCTTTACGGCTTTTTTATAAGTATTAGCCAATCCGTCGATAGGAAAAATATCGATATTTACGCCTATTTTATTTCCTTCTATTATGTTTTCATCTTCCAGAACGGTATTAAGATTATAAAGCTTTGCCGACATATCCGCATAAGATTTATCCGTTTCCCAAGATAAAATTTTAAAAGGAACGTCATGCGAAAGACTGTATTTTATAAATTCGTCATAATCGGGGCGCGGCATCATAACGTCGATATCGTCGTCCCAAGGGATAAAACCTTTATGACGGACTGCGCCAAGCAAGGTTCCGCCGCCTAACGAATATCTGAAACCCTGCTCTTCACAGATATTATGAAACTGATTTAACAAATCAAGTTCGATATTCTTTAATTCTTCGATACTAATTTCTTTTTGCATAGTTAAAAATTACTTTGACTTTTTCCTTAAAACCTTTTTGTATAAAATTTTCTTAACCCATTTCGGCGTTATAATAAAAACAAAGCATCTTAAATTACTGATAAACGCACCGAATCTTGTTTGCTTATGATTTTTAACTAAGTATTTTTGGTCTTTTTTCCAATCCTTGTAAATTCTGAAATCGTGCCGCCTGCCCACCATATCGTTACCGATACGCGCATAACAGAGAATTTCCTGAATATTGTAAAACACCGCTCCGTTGACCCACATATGAACGTATAACGAATAATCTTCGTTCACCGTTTCGCGGCCGTAGCCCCCCGCTTTCTCAACGGCAGACTTCTTCATCATTACCGTCATATTGTTTATGGGAGTTCTCTTTCGGAACATTTTCGTAATTTCAGCATGCGTTTGAGGAACTATGCGAAGCGAGCCCAAATCGTCGGGCGTTTTATCGAATTCGGATATCCATCCTCCCACTACGCTGACTTCACTGTTTTTCTCAAACACCTCAAGCTGTTTTTCGAACCTTTCTTCGACGCACAAATCGTCCGAATCCATTCTGGCAAAAAGTTCGTATTTAAGATATTTAAAACCTTCTAACGAAGCCTTGCTCTGTCCCTGATTAACAGGACAATAAACAACTTCAACCACATCCGGAAACTGTGCTTTGTAATCTTTTATTACAGCGTCAAGCGTATTCGGTATCGGTCCGTCGACAACAAGAACGAACTGATTCGGTTTACAAGTTTGATTAATCAGAACGCTCTTTAACGACGCGTCTAAAAACTCGGGTTTTTCTCCGCGATACGTCGTCATTAATACTGAAAATTCCGCCATTTTTTCCTCTTAATATATAGGGGTTACCCAACTGATAAATTCTTTCTCTTCGCCGGTTGCAATATCGAGATATAACTTGTGTATTTTTTCCGTTAACGCGCCCGCTTCACCGTTACCTACCAAATACTTATCAACCGAAATTACAGGCGTCACCTCCATTGCGGAACCGCATAATAACGCCTCGTCGCAAGCGTAAAGCTCTGTTCGGTCAATACTTCTTTCAATTACCTTTATTCCCAAAATTTCTTTTGCTATTCTGATTACGCTGTCGCGCGTTATACTTTCAAGCACGCTGTCAGTAAGCTGAGGCGTAATAAGTTCTCCGTTTTTTATCATAAAAAAGCAAGAACCGGGACCTTCGGAAATTTTACCGAACTCGTTTAAAAATATACATGTATCATAGCCGTTGCGCAAAGCTTCGCGCTGTCCCATTCTGCTGTTTATATAATTGGCTCCGCACTTTATTCTCGGAGAAAGATTTACGTCGCTGATTCTCCGCCAGGAGGTTATACAGGCGTTCAATCCTTTTTTATTATATTCTTTACTCATTCTTCCCTTCGGAATAGGAGCCACAAACATTTCTACAGGACCGTCTGCACCCCATGACCCGAAGCCGTCCACAAAAAGAGTCTGTCTTACGGAAATGTTTTCATAGTACTCGTTTGCTTTGACAACGTCTATCAAAGCTTTTTTCATATCCTCCTGTGTAAAAGGACAATCTATCTGCAAAAGCCTTGCCGACTTTTTAAGCCGTGTATAATGGTCATCAAGCCTGAAAGCATATAACTGTTTGTTTTTGTCGTTCCAATAACAGGGTATGCCTTCGAACACATTCAAACCGAATTGCGAAGTAGGCGACAAAACATTTATTTTCGCACTGTTTACGTTAAGGATTTCCCCCTTTAACCAAATCAGTCTGTTAGCAACGTCATATTTCATCTTTATTTTCTCCTTCGTCAGAAAGCAGCTCTTCCGCGTCTTCATCGGGAATATGAGCTTTTCTTATAATTTCTTCCTCTGCAAGCTTTGCCGCTTCAATATCGTCAACGCTTTCATCCGCCTTGTTTTCGTAAATGCTTTCTTTTTTGAATACCTTTATAACGGACAGCCAAAGAATTTTTATATCGGTAAAAATTCCGTGCTTCTTAAAATTATCTATATACAGATTATCGTACTCTACTTTTTCATCCCAGCTTATGTCGTTACGCCCTTTAACCTGAGCTAAACCAGTTAATCCCGCTTTCATTTCAAAACGCTTTTTGTATTTCTTATTAAGCGTTTCAAAATCGCCAAGCTCGTACTTAACGCAGGGGCGCGGGCCTATTACCGACATATCGCCTTTGAAAATATTAAACAGCTGAGGTAATTCGTCTATACTGCTGTTGCGAAGAAAACGCCCCACTTTGGTAACGCGCGGATCATCTTTATAATTAAACAATCCCGTGCCCGTCTGTTCGGCATTGACAACCATAGAGCGGAATTTAAGCATTTTAAATATTCTGCCATTTTTAGTCCGTCTTTCCTGTTTGAAAAATACGGGACCCTTTGAATCGCACTTGATTGCAATAGGTATTATTACCCAAATAGGCATTAATAATAAAATTGCCGTCAGCGAAGAAAATATATCGAATAATCTTTTAAAAAATTTACTTATTATAAACATTGTTAGAATTCAAACGTATGAAACAAATCGTCAAATATTTCTCCGCGTTTTATTAATTCCGCTCCGTTACCGCGTAATTCGATTACGGGGAAATTCGGTAAAATGAACGGCGGTTTCAACACAACGGAATACGAACCGACGTTACCGAAAACAACGATATCGCCTTGCGCAAGTTTACCGTTAAAATGCCTGTATAGATAATCGGATTCGATGCAAGTAAAACCGCCGAAATCCAGATCCGTGTAATTTGTTTGTTTCGCCCCCATAGCGTAAACTTTTATGGGCGGATTCTTTTTATTCAACGTGGGATTGATATTGTAAATGCTGCCTAATAGCGTTGCAATTGCTTTACCCCTAACGTCCTTAATATTTACCACGCGGGAGGCAAATTGCATACAGTCGCCCACCAACGCGCTACCGGGTTCTATTAACAGCAAAGGTTTATCCGCTTTGTTTTTGTAATGTTCCGCAAATAATAAGGCAACGGCGGCGGCATAATCGTCGTAAGCGGGTATTTCGGTATCAAACTGCTTTTTTAACGACTCGTCCATTTTACCGAACAGCCCTCCGCCTAAATCGATGTGCGAAGGATTCAAGTTAAGGCCGTCCAATAATTTAAGCATTCTTTCGGCACGCGGTTTCCATGTATCCAGACTGCGCGTTGCAAAATGACACTGCACGCCGATTAAATTAATATTTGTCGTTTCCTTTACCAGGCGCAAAGCTTTTTTAAAATCTTCGGATTCTATATCGAAGCCAAATCTTGAAATTACTCCGTCGCCTATATCGAAATTAACCCTTAAACCGATATTGAGCGTGTGCTCGGGATTTCTTTTAGAGATATCCTTTATTTTATCGATTTCGTAGACGGAATCGAGATTAACCGTTCCGCCGGTCAACAACAATTCTTCAACCTTTTTATAATTTTTATAAGGACCGTTCCAAATTATCTTTTCAGGCTTCACACCAACCCGTAAAGCAATTTCCATTTCCATATCGGAAACTACTTCCGCATATCCGCCCAACTCGTTGATAATTTTACACAACTTCGGCGTATAGTTTGTTTTATAAGAGTAAGCGATATTGAAATTATCGTAAATTTTCGAAAATGCGTTTTTCAGTTCGGAAAAATTTTTCCTGAATTGTTCGGTATCCAAAATATAAAACGCATCACCGTAAATTTCCGTAAGTTTTTCAAGCGTCTCTTTATTCATTTATCTTTTTCTCCTGAATCGACCCGATAATTTTTTCAATGCATTTTTTGACTTCTTTTTTATTTTCCGCAAACACCGAACTGTCTGCCGAAGCCGCATAGTTTTCGAATTCTCTTAACTTTGCCAAATTCTGTTTGAAAACTTTTTCCACTTCGTCAACAGAAGTTATTTCTTCGCTGTTGCAAAAACTTCTTGACAATATGACTCTTTTCGAACCGAGTCTGTAATGCTCGAGAATAATTTTTTCTGCGGGTAAAGTTCCCTCTCCTATTCTTGCCACTCCCCCGAAACCGTAAGGCAAGCCTTTTCGTTTGATTTTATCGCAAATTTTTTCAACCGTGCCGTTTGCAAGTAACTCAAACATAAACGTTAAACCGTAACTCAAATGCAAATCGTTTAAGCCTATATGAATTTCGTCTATACCGCCGAGATTTAAAACCTCGTCCAAACAATCCACCGCCTCCTTTGTTTCGAGCAACAGCACCGTCTTAGCCCTGCCGTTGACAGCGTTAATAAACCCTGCAACCTCTGCCGCGCTTTTCCACATGGGTAACATAATCAAATCGGCGCCCGCTTTAATTACCGAATCGATTTCACTTAATGAATTTTTGTTCCACTGATTGATTCTTACCAGCATTTCAGAGCTGTTTAAAAGCGGCGCTATTTTTTCAATATCGCGTATCGAATGGTGTGACTTTACCGAATTTAAGTTTTTTTGCCTTTCCTCTTTACCCAGCGTTTCGAGGTCGACCCAAATTCGGTCCACGCCGTATTTCTGGGCAATCAAAGCAATCTGCGGATTGCTCGTTATATACATTAATTTTAACATTTGTTTTTCCATTTTTATGTAAAGGTAAAGTAAACCTAATTGTAATTTTTATTATACTACAATATATAATGAAAATCAATAAAATTACATAAAATTTCCAACGTGCAAAACGGGCGTATATTTATTTTGTTTTAAAATAGAAAAATTATCATTGCATTAACCCGCCTTAAAGACCAAGAAAAAATATGCGAGGGTTGACCGCCGCATATTTTCAAACTTTGATTTAATTTTTTTTGGAGGCTTCGGCGGCGTAGTTGCGCGCCGTTATAACGTCCTCTTCCGTTATTGCGCCGCGCTGTAAAAGCGTTTGCGCGTAAGATTTTTCCGCCGCTTCGCCGAGATATTTTTTACCGTCTCCGCGAATACCTTTCACCGCCGCGCAAATCAAAATTCCGAAATCCATAAACATTTCGCGCCGCTTAATATAGCGGACGTCTGCGGCAAACATTTCCTCGTAAGTCAGTTGTTCGCCGCCGCTTACGGCGAGAGGAGAAACAAGTCCCGGACGCACGGAAAACCTTTCCATTGCTCCGTCTTCGATTAAAGCCGCGTCACCCGATTCAACGAGTTTAGGTCCTACCATGCTGAGCTTGCCGCACAAAACGTCAAGAATGCACGACAGATTTTTAAGCGGCCCGCTTATGCCCGCAAAACCGCTTACGCTTATTACCTTGCCGTTTAACCCGATGTAATCGGCATAGTCCAGCACAGAACCGTTTTCCGAGCGCACTTTGGATATTACCGCGCAAACAATCAACAGCGGCGAAATTACGCACACCGTTATAAGCGACGCAATAAAATCAAGCAGTCGTTTTGCAAACAGGCGGTAATTTAAATCGAGAATAAGTATCAAAAGCGCGGCAGCCGCAACGCAGAACACCGCGATTCCCGCAGGGGAATTTAAAAATCCTTTCAGATTTAAAAGATTATTAATCATCTGCTTCTTCCTTCGGAGATAAAATACTTTCTATTCTTTCCAACACTTTTTCCAACCCCTGACGGTTGAGCGCGGACGTGGCTATAACGTTGTCGAACCCGCATTTGTAGCAAGCCGCGATATTCCCTACCCCTCTCGCCGCCGCCGACTTTGACAGCTTGTCCGCTTTTGTGGCGATAACCGTAAACGGGATTATATGATAATAGAGATACTCTATCATCTGCCTGTCGTCCGCAGTGGGGTCGTGACGAATATCAGCAAGCGCGAACACATGTGTTGCGCATTTTTCACTGAAAAAATTTTCAAGAAGACGTGCCCACTTTTCTTTTTCCGTTTTGGACACGCGCGCAAAGCCGTAACCGGGCAAGTCCGCAAGAACGAATGCGCCGAAATCGAAATAATTTACAAGCCGCGTCCTTCCCGGATCTTTGGAAACCCTTGCAAGCTTATTTTGCCCTGCAAGCATATTTATGAAGCTGGATTTTCCGACGTTGGACTTGCCGCACACTGCTATGACTGGTTTATCCGTCTTGATAAATCCCGATTTATCCGCCGCGCTTGTTATGAATTTTGCATTAGTGATTTTAAATTTTTCCATCTTCCTTTTCCTTGCTTCTATGCGCGCATAAAACGTGCCGCATATCGGAAACGCAAGCGCAATACGAATAAATCTTTATCTTTAAACAGCCCGAAAGCAGTACCGAAAGCACGGCAAAGCTTTAAAATAGGCGGACCCGTTCGGCTTATCGTCAGCAAGTCGGTCTACTATTTAATCAAAGCCCGATAATCGCGTTTTTAAACACCGCGTCAACGTCCGTGACGGGTATAAAGTTTATATCTCCGCGCACGGGCTCAGGCACTTCTTCCAAATCCTTTTTATTGTCCGCAGGGATTATTACGTCGCGTATTCCGAGACGGTATGCGGCAAGCGCCTTTTCTTTAAGTCCGCCTATCGGCAACACCTTTCCGCGCAAAGTTATTTCGCCCGTCATTGCAATGCTTTTTCTTACAGGCTTTTTAGTAAACGCTGATAGTATAGCCGTAGCCATCGTTATGCCTGCGCTCGGTCCGTCTTTGGGGGTAGCGCCTTCCGGCACATGAATATGAATATCCGTCTTTTCGAACACTTCGCTTTCTATGCCGTAGCTTGCACTGTTCGAGCGGATATAGCTTATCGCCGCGCGCGCGCTTTCCTTCATAACGTCGCCGAGCTTACCCGTAAGCATTACGTCGCCCTTGCCGTGCATTGCGGAAACTTCGATAGTAAGCGTTGTGCCGCCGACCGAAGTCCAGGCAAGCCCCGTCGCCGCGCCGACCTCGTCAGCGCCCAACGAAGTATCTTTTTCGAATTTTTTTGCGCCTAATATATCCTGTAAATTCTTTTCGTTCACGCGCACGCTCTGCTGTTTGCCGTCCGCCAGACGCACGGCGGCTTTGCGGCAGACGGAATCTATCATTCTTTCGAGATTTCTGACTCCCGCTTCGCGCGTGTAATTTTCTATAATGCTCAGTACCGCGCCGTCGGTAATGGAAAACTCTCCGCTTTTAAGACCGTTCGCCTCCTGTTTTTTAGGGACGAGGTAACGCTTGGCTATTTCCTTTTTTTCGACTGTTGTATAACCGCCGAGTTCTATAACCTCCAATCTGTCGAGAAGGGGCGCGGGAATGGTTTCGAGCGTGTTAGCCGTAGTTATAAATAGCACTTTGCTTAAATCGTACGGCACTTCTAAATACCTGTCCAGAAACGTGGAATTCTGAGCGGGGTCGAGAACTTCCAAAAGCGCGTCCGCAGGGTCGCCGCGCATGTCGGAAGAAATTTTATCTATTTCGTCCAAAAGAAACACGGGGTTGATACTGCCCGCCTTTTTTATTCCGTTTATTATTCTACCAGGCATTGCGCCGATATAAGTTTTTCTGTGTCCGCGTATTTCGGCTTCGTCCTTTACTCCGCCCAAGCTCATGCGGACGAACTTCCTGCCGAGCGAACGCGCGATGGAGCTTGCGATAGAAGTTTTTCCCACGCCCGGAGGGCCGACAAAACAGAGTATGGGCGCGGTTCTGCCCTCCGTGCGCTTTAACACGGCAAGGTATTCGGTTATGCGTTCCTTTATCTTTTCAAGTCCGTAGTGGTCCGCGTTTAAAATTTTAACCGCGTCCGCAAGCTTTTCGGTGTCCTCAGTTTTCTCGTTCCACGCAAGGTCCAAAAGCCAGTCGATGTAAAGCCTTAAAACGTTATAATCGGGCGAGGACGACTGCATGCGCGACATTCTCGAAAGCTCCTTCAAAGCCTTTTCTTCGACCTCTTCGGGCATGCCCTTCGCCTTGATTTTTTCTTCCAGCTCTTCCTTTTCCTCAACGTCGTCGCCGAGTTCGGTGTGAATGGCTTTGAGTTGTTCGCGCAGAAAATATTCCTTTTGATTCTTGTCTATGTTCTGCCTCACCGCCGCGCTTATTTTGCGTTCCAGTCGGCTTATTTCCAGCTCGTCGTTAAGGAATTTGTCCATAATTTCAAGGCGTTCCAAAATACGCGCGCACTCCAAAACCTGCTGTTTGCGCTCGACGCTTATCTGCATATAATGCGAAGCAATGTTTATAAACACGTCGGGTTCGGTGCACTTTTCAAGATTCACCGCCGCGTCTTTGGGAAAGCGCGAATCGCCCGAAGTTATTTCTTTCAAAATTTCCTTAGAGGTGCGCAAGTATGCTTGCTCCAAAGTTTTTTCGCCGTGCACGGATTTTATTTCTTCCACAGTGGCGATAAACGCACCGTCTTCTTTTGAAACCTGTTTTGCTTTGGCACGGAAAAGCCCCTCCACCGAAAGGCGCAGGTTATTGCCGGGCAGGCGGGTTATCTGCCGCAGTTTTACGACCGTGCCCACCGTATAAATATCCGATTCCGAAATCTCTTCCTTTTCCGACTGCTTCTGTGCGCAAACGAATATGCGCGAATCGTGCGCGGTTGCGTACTTTACCGCCGTAAGCGAAATCATTCTGCCGACGTCAAAACTCACCGTCGTATCGGGAAAAATCACTCTGCCGCGCATTGCAAGCAACGGAAGCTGTATAAAGTTGCCCATATTCTTCTCCGTAATCCGTATTAAAATTATGCGCCAAACACCATAGGCGGTTTTGGCGCGGAAAACATTTTATCTTGTTTTTTTAAATTAAGCCGTCTTTTTATAAATTATTTTGGGTTCGGCTTTGTCGGTTATGCACTCGCGCGTAACCACTACTTCTTCAACGTTCTTCTCCGAAGGAATTTTATACATGACCGAAGTCATAAATCCTTCTATAATCGTGCGCAGTCCCCTCGCACCCGTCTTTAAATTGATGGCGGTATTCGCTATTTCGCGCACAGCGCCGTCCTCTACGGTCAGCTTTACGCCGTCCATTGCTATCAGCTTTTGGTACTGCTTTATTATCGCGTTTTTGGGTTGGGTGAGGATATTGACGAGCGCCTCCTCGTTCAAGGGATGCAGTCCCACCACGATGGGAACGCGCCCTACAAATTCCGGAATAAGCCCGAACGTAGTCAAATCCTGCGGTTTAACGTCGGTCAACGCTTCGAAAGAATTTTCTTCCGCGCTCTTAACCGTGCCGCCGAAGCCGAGCGAAGTGCCCTCGTTGCGCTTTTGCACTATCTTGTCCAATCCGACGAACGCGCCGCCGCAGATGAAAAGAATATTCGTTGTGTCTATCCTTAAACATTCCTGCTGAGGGTGCTTCCTTCCGCCCTGAGGGGGAACGTTCGCAACCGTGCTTTCGATTATTTTCAAAAGCGCCTGCTGAACGCCCTCGCCCGAAACGTCGCGCGTTATGGAAACGTTTTCGCTCTTCCTTGCGATTTTGTCTATTTCGTCGATATAGATAATTCCGCGCTGAGCTTTTTCGATGTCGTAGTCGGCGTTCTGGATTAGCTTCAACAGGATATTTTCCACGTCCTCGCCGACGTAGCCCGCCTCCGTGAGAGTGGTTGCGTCCGTCGTTGCGAAGGGCACGTTTAAAATTCTGGCAAGCGTGCGCGCCAAAAGCGTTTTACCGCAACCTGTAGGTCCGAGCAGTAAAATATTGCTTTTTTCTATTTCCACGTCGCTGTCCGCTTCAACGCCGTCAACGCGGTTGTTTATTCTTTTATAATGGTTGTACACCGCGACGGAAAGAACCTTTTTCGCTTCGTTCTGTCCCACGATATACTTGTCCAGCTCTTCCTTTATTTCGGCAGGCTTTTTCAAAGGCACGGGGTCAAACCCCGTAACCTCCAAATCCTTAATCATATCGCCGCAAATTTCCACGCACTCGTCGCAGATGCACGCGCCGTCCTGACCCGAAATAAGACGTTTTACTTTATCTTCCGTTTTACCGCAAAAAGAACATAATTTCTTTTCTTTCAATATAAAACTCCAAAAATTTTTAAATATTATCTTTTATAAAATACTCTGTCGATAAGCCCGTAATCCTGAGCCTGCTGTGCCGAAAGGTAATTGTCCCTGTCGGTGTCGCGCTCTATTTCCGAAAGCGGTCTGCCCGAATTCTGCGAAAGTATAGTGTTCAGTTTCTGCTTGGTGCGCAGAATGTGCTCCGCCGCGATTTTTATGTCGCTTGCCTGACCCTGCGCGCCGCCGAGAGGCTGATGAATCATAATTTCGCTGTTGGGGAGGGCGAACCTTTTACCCTTTGCACCGCTGGACAGCAGGAACGCGCCCATCGAAGCCGCCATACCTATGCAGATTGTGGATACGTCGCATTTAATATAGTTCATCGTATCGTAAATTGCAAGCCCTGCGGAAACCGAGCCGCCGGGACTGTTGATATAGAGTGAAATATCCTTCTGCGGGTCTTTCGCTTCGAGATATATAAGCTGCGCCACGACGGTGTTTGCGACTGCGTCGTCAATCTCGCCGCTTAAAAATATAATTCTATCCTCTAAAAGACGGCTGTAAATATCGTACGAGCGTTCGCCGCGCGAAGTCTGTTCTACAATGTAAGGCACTAATGCGTTGCGTTCCATAAAATTACCTCTCTTAACTTTTTATTCTTTCTTTGCCGCAGGCTTTTTAGCCGTCGCGGGCTTCTTAGCCGCAGGTTTTTCCGCAGGCTTTTCTGATTTTTCGGAAGCCGCTTTCGCCGCAGTTTTCTTCGCCGCAGGCTTTGAGCCGTTTTCCGTATACATTTCGTTCTTCGACTTCAACAAGTCGAACATTTTTGTTATTATAATATCGTTTGTGATGTAATCGATTTGTTTGGGATTGATTGACTTTTTATATTCCGCAAGCGTCTTGCCGACTGATTTAGCCTGCTCTTCGATTTTTGCGTCTATTTCCTTCTGGTCTGCCTTTATGCCTTCCGTTCTTACGATTTGGTCGATAACAAGCTGGCTTAACACTCTGGGCTCGGCTTGCTCTTTGAACTGTGAACGGAACTGCTCCATCGTCAACTCCATATATTTAAGGTAGTCGTTGAGTTTAAGTCCCTGATACATAAGACGGTAATTGAAATCCTGAACCATTCTGTCGATTTCGCTTTCTATCATAGCTTCGGGAATTTCACACTTGGCGTGTTTGCAAATTTCGCCGATTATGCTGTTTTCCGTTTCGTCCCTGCCGCGATTTTCCGCATTTCTTTCAAGGCGTTCGCGTACGGTCTTTTTATATTCCGCAACCGTTGCCGAGCCTGAGTGCGCTTTGACGTATTCGTCGGTAAGGGCGGGCAGCTTCTTTTCTGTAATTTTATGAAGCTTGATTTCGAAAACGGCTTCCTTGCCGCGAAGATTTTCCGCCTGATAATCGTCGGGGAACTTGACCTTTATATCCTTAGTTTCGTCAACCTTCATTCCTACGACGCCGTCCTCGAAACCGGGAATGAACGAGCCGCTTCCGAGTTCGAGATTATAGTCGTCCGCAGTGCCGCCGGGAAATTTTTCGCCCGCAACGCTGCCCGAAAAATCGATGTTTACCGTATCGCCGAGCTTGCAAGCGCGCGAAGTTACTTCAACGTTCTCCGCTCCGCTTTCAAGTATTTTGTTAGCTTCCTTTTCTACGTCCGCATTGGATACATTATACTCAAACTGCTTAATTTTTAAACCTGTGTAAGCGTCGATAATTACTTCGGGCTTGACGGGAACGACAGCCGAAAGCACAACGCCCTTACCCTCAGTCATATCCTCGACTTCCAAAGAAGGTTCGCCTACGGCGGTGAAATTGTCCTTTTCCTTTTCGAGAATTGCGGAATAGTGGTTATTATAGAGAATATTGAAAGCTTCCTCGTACAAAACGCCCTTTCCGTAGTAATTTTCAAGCACGGGCTTGGGTACCTTGCCCTTGCGGAATCCGGGCACGGAATACTTGCCCCTCGTTCTCTTATAGGACTCGTTTACGGCGTCCTGCCATTCTTCTTCGGAAAAAGTGATAGTAAGCTTTACCGTACTTTTTTCGCCTGCAACGTGAGTATACTTCATTTTTGGTAGTTCTCCTGTTTATCTTAATATAATATTATTTTTATACAAAGTTCATTCTAACACAAAACTTTATTTTTGAAAAGCGATTTACATTTACTTTTGGCAATTTTTGCTATATAATATATATGTAAAGTTTAAACTAAGGGGTAAGAATCTTTTATGCCGCAGGACGCTTTTACAATTAAATATGTATGCGAAGAGCTGAAACGCGCGCTCGTCGGCGGAAAAATTTCAAAGATTATCCAACCCGAACGCGAAGAGCTTACTTTTATTATATACACCGCTAAGGGCAACGTTAAACTTGACGCCTGCCTTTCCGCGCGCGCGGCGAGGCTGAGCTTGGGCGAGACGGACAAGCCCGCGCCCGTGACCGCGCCGAACTTTTGTATGCTTTTGAGGAAGCATTTGCAAAACGCGGAAATACTCGACGTGTTCCAGCCGGACTTCGAAAGAATTATATGTTTTGATTTAAAGTGCGTTTCCGACTTTTCCTGTTCGGTTATGCGCCTGCACTTTGAAATTATGGGCAAGTACTCGAACGCCGTACTCACGGAAAACGGCGTTATCGTCGGCGCGCTTAAAACAAACTCGATAGGCGAAAACGTTAAACGGCTTATTCTCGGCGGAGCTAAGTACTTGCCGCCCGAGCCGCAGGAAAAAACCGCACCCGACGATTTGAAGGCGGTTGAAGAACTTTTGAAAGGCGGCGGCGATATAGCGAAGCTTATCTGCAACGGGATAAAAGGAATTTCTTACGCGACCGCCGAAGAAATGGCGGAATTTTACGGAAAAAACATTTCCGCCGAAAACGTTTACGAATATATTTTCAAACTACCTCCTTCGCCTTGCATAACGTACTTCGACGGCGAGCCGTGCGATTTTAAAGTACGTTCTATCTTAAGCGAAAAGAAAAATTTTGACGGAATTTTAGAGGCGCAGTGCGAATACTATTCTTATCTGTATGAAAAAAGTAGCTTTCAAGCGGCTAAAAGCAAGCTGGAGGGCGCGCTTAACTCCGCGTTGAAAAAAGCAGAAAAGAGACTTGCGGAAATAAACCGCAGACTTTTCGAATGTAACGGCGCGGAAGAAGTTAAATTAAAAGGCGAGCTTATCACGGCGAATATTTACGCGCTTGAACGCGGAATGAAGGTTTTTTCCGCAGTCAACTATTACGACCCAGAAATGCGCGAAATTAAAATAGAGCTTGAGGAAACGCTTACCCCCTCGCAGAACGCGCAGAAATATTACAAGAAATACGCCAAGCTGAAACGCACGTTCGAGAGCGTCAGCGTTCAAAAAACCGAAACAGAGCGCAAACTCGACTACTTAAAAAGCATTTGCTCGAACCTTTCCTCCGCCGAAAACAAGACCGACCTTGCAGAAACCGAAGAGGAGCTGATAGCGCTGGAACTTTACAGACCGCGCGAATTGAAAAAGAAGCAAAAGTCCGTGCCTCCGCCGTTCAGGGTTTATATTTGCGACGGATTCAAAATACTTGCGGGGCGCAACAATATTCAAAACGAAAGACTTACGAAAGGGCTTGCCGCAGACGATTTGTGGCTGCACACGCAGAAGTACCACTCCTCCCATGTTGCCGTTATTACCGAAGGCAGAATCGTGCCCGACGGCGTTATAAAGACGGCTGCGGAAATATGCGCGTACTACTCCGACGGAAGAAGCGGAAGCAAAATACCCGTTGATTACACTCAAAAAAAATTCGTAAAAAAACCGCCGAAGTCGAACGCGGGATTTGTCGTTTATACCAATTACCGCACCACCCTTGCCCAACCCTTGCCGCATGCAGAGCTTTTAAAGGACGAAAATAAATGAAGAAAAAGAATTTGGAGAACCTCACTCCCGAACCTCCTTACACGGGGAAATTATTCGCATATATCGCAATAGGTCTTATCGCGGCAGGAGCAGTTTCGTTAGGACTGATTTTTACCGTGCTCGGGCTTTACGCGCTGATAGCCTCGATATTGTTCGAGATAGGCGCGCTCGCTTTTGTCAACATACAGAAGCGCAAAAACGATTTCAAACAGCTTAAAATAATCCAAATCGCAGCCTACGTCGCTTTGGGCATTACCGTAGCGGTGTTTATCGGAGGCATAATTTATTCGGCGCTGAACTGACAGCACACGCAAATTTAAGCAAATTTACGCAAGTCCGCAGTATAAAACACTGCGGACTTTGTCAATATTTATAGTAATATGGACAAAATTTGCAAAGCGGTACTGGATAAAATTCATTCTTTAAGCCCTGCCGGACGGTACGTTATAATTGCCGAAGAAGAGCTTTTCGAAGCCTTTCCCGAAAATTCGGACGACAGCGGAAGCGAGCTGGACAGGGCGCTGACCGCGCTTAGAAACAGCGGCTACATCGACGTGAAATATTCTCGCGGAGATATGTATTGCATTGCGCCGCTTAAAGAATATATTGCGGAAGAACAATACGCCGACGACGGTGATTGCGGCGAAGACGACGAGGAAGAAATTTACGAAAAAAAGCCGAGATTGAACTTCGTGTTCGTTTCCGCGTTTACGGGCGGAGCGTTGGGAAGTCTTATCATCTCGCTTATTTTCGCGCTCGTTTAATATGCTTTCGAGAAACGAAAACGAAATTATGTCCGCCGTGTACAGCCTTTGCGACGGCACGGACGGCTGTCTTATATCCACCCTCGACATTCTTTCCATTCTGCCCGCAAAGAAAAAATTCAGTCCCGAAGCGATAGACGACATTCTGAACAATTTAATGCGCGACGGCTATTTCGACTTGATAACTTCCGAAAGAAAGGGCGAAAAAATGTACGTTATAAGCCTGAAAGAAAACGGTTTTGCCTTCAAGCGCACGGCGAAGCAAAGGCGGCGCGACGTGGAGTTCAGAATTATGCTTGCATTCATAGGCGCGGCGGCTACGTTTATTTTCGGACTTATTTTAAAAGCTATATTCTGATTACGCGGGGGCGCGGTTTTAAAAAGCCGCGCCCCTCTCTTTTATTAATTACGCGCTTAATGATTTGCTTTTTTCTTCGGCTTTTGGTAAAATAATCGGGTAAAACAATTCGAAGAGGTCGGATTTATGAAACACAAGAAACTTCTAATTTCGCTGACCGCCGTCGGTTCGGCAATTTTAATGCTCGCCATCTTTTTAATGGTGTGGTTTTACGGCGACAGATACAAGGACTTTGACGCCAATTTCTCGAAGGAATTTTCAATACCGGGACTGAAAGACGGGGCTGTTCCTCAGGGCATGGGCAACTGCACCGCAGAATACGTTATCGAAGGCGTGGGCACGCCGATAAAAAAATCACAGCAGTACTTCTTCATTACAGCGTATATGGTTGACGGCTCGCCCTCGCGCATTTACGTCACCGGCGAAGACACGGGCTACGTCGGCTACGTTACCATGAAGAACGTTGACGGCAGCGACTATCTCGGACACTGCGGCGGAATCGCCACAAACGGAAGCTACCTTTGGGTGACTGGAGAAAGCACGGTTTACGTTGCAAAATCTTCCTCCTCCGACTATCCCGACATAGCTAACGAGCTTATTACCAAAGCCAAGCTCGAAGAAGGCAGCGAAAACAAATCCGTCAAATTCACTTCGTCGTTTAAGGCGAACTGCGGCGCGGATTTCTGCTTTTACTACGACAACCCCAACTACACTTCGGTATCGTACGACAGACTTTACGTCGGCGAATTTTACCGCAAAGGCAACTGGGAAACCGATATGAGCCACCGCATGACGACGCCGAACGGCTACTACAACACCGCGTTGGTTTACGAATACAACATTTCCACTTTGGAGCCTTACGGACTTGTAAAACTTTCAGACAGCAAACTCACCGAAGAAAATAAAGTTCCGAAAATCCAGAGGGCGATTTCCATACCCGAAAAAATTCAGGGCTTGGCAAGGGTCGGCAACACGTTGGCGCTTTCGCAGAGCTACGGACTTGCAAACTCGCACATATTTGCATTCGACTGGAAAAAGACCACCGAAAGCGAGAATGGCAAAAACTTCAACGAACTGAACGAAAAGAACTTTGCTTACGAGGGCGTCACCACCTCCAACGGCGTACCCTACACCGTTACCGACCTTAAAGTGTATTTTGCCGACTGCAATAACAGCGAACTGCTTTTGAAAAATTACGAAATTCCGTCCATGTCCGAAGGGCTTTGCGCGGCGGGCAACAAGGTTTACGTTTTGTTCGAATCCGCAGGCAAAAAATACAAAACTTTCGTGCGGGAACGCATTAAAAACGTTTACAGCGTAAGATTCAGATACTGATTGCGTGCAAATTCATATTTTATGAGCTTTTTGCATAAAATGTTTGAGAGCTTATAAAAAATAAATTGCAGCCTGTAAGAGGTACGAAAGAATGGAAAACGGAAACGACAAACTCGGCGCGCACGATATTTTCGCCGCGCTTCAACAGAAAAAAATAACCGCAGAAGAATTTGCGGCTGATTTGTCCGTTGTGCTGAACGATTTTTTCATAGGTACGGTCAAAGCCGAAAAAACCCGTCTGACAATGACGCTTATGAACGGACAAAAATTCAATATTTCAGTTACGGAAAAATAATAACTATAATAAAACCCCCGTCCGCACCTGTTTGTGCGGACGGGGGTTTTATATTACCGATTATTTACAGAATGCGAGGCACGCTTTGTAAAGCGAATACACGTCGGCTTTGGAAATAAGCTCGTAAGGGGCGTGCATGGAAAGCACGGGAACGCCCACGTCGACGGTATCTATTCCGAGATTTGCAATGTACATTGCAACCGTTCCGCCGCCGCCCATATCTATGGCGCCGAGCTCGCCCGTCTGCCAGATAACGCCGTTATCTTCGAATATGTCGCGGATAAAGCCCATATATTCGGCGGAAGCGTCGCTGGAATTGGACTTTCCGCGCGCGCCCGTGTATTTGGAGACAGCCGCGCCGCAGGATATAAACGTGGTGTTGCGCTTTTCAAAAGCCGAGCTGTAAGCAGGGTCGTAGCCTGCGGTAACGTCGGCGGAAATACATTTCGAGTTGTATCTAACTTCTATGGGGTTTGCGCCGAACGAGTTTGCAATCGTCTCTATCACGTCGGAAATAACCTTGCTCTGCATTCCCGTCGTGCCGTTGCTGCCCACTTCCTCTTTGTCCGCGAACACCGCAACGACCGTTCTGTCTGAATCGCTGTCGAATATCGCCTGCATTTCGGGATAAGCGCAGACCTTATCGTCGTGACCGTAAGCCGAAATCAACGCGCCGTCGAATCCTACGTCGCGCGCCTTGCCAGCAGGTACAAAGCAAAGTTCGGAGCACTGGAAGTCCACTTCCGTAATTCCGTACTTTTTATTGAGAAGATTTAAAACTGCGGTTTTCACGCTTTCCTCGTCCTTCTCTTCGCCGACGGAAGGAAGACCGCCTATGACCGCGTTGAGACTTTCGCCCTCTATCGCTTTTGCAAGCGGTTTCTGGCTCTGCTCCTGCGAAAGGTGAGGCAGGAGGTCGGTTATGTAGAATATAGGGTCGTTCTCGTCCTCGCCCACGCAAATTTCCTTTTTCTTGCCGCCGCGAAGCATAACCACGCCGTGAAGCGCAAGCGGAATCGACGTCCACTGATATTTTTTAATGCCGCCGTAGTAGTGCGTTTTAAGGTAGCAGAGTCCCGCGTCCTCAAACACGGGATTGGGCTTTAAGTCAAGACGGGGAGAATCGACGTGCGCAACCATAATGCGGATACCGTCCTTAGCGACGTCCTTTTTGCCGACCTTTACGAGGAAAATATTTTTACCCCTGTTTACAAAATAACGCTTGTCGCCCGCCTTCAATTTTTCGGAAAAGCTGAAAGGCTTGAAGCCGTTTGCTTCGGCAAGCTTTCTTGCGGTTTCGGAAGCGTCGCGTTCGGTTTTGGAGCTGTCGAGGAAGGTTTTGTAGCCTTCGGCGAACTTGTAAATTTTTTCAAGCTCCTTTCCGTCCGCCTCCTTATAAACGTTTTTACGCGTGTATTTAAGTTCCATTTTATTTCTCCTTGTGAATCTGTATTTTCATTTCGAATACAGTATAACACAACACGGCGGCATTTTCAATTATTGCGGCGCAAATTTTTGAAAGAAATATTTAAAATTAATGAATTATATTATTTACTATTTTTTTTTAATGGTGTATAATTGATTATATATAATAGTAAAGGCGGAAACATTCCCGAGACGATATGAAAAACGGCAAATCCGCAGCGAAAAAAATTGCGGTGCTCGCAATTTTCACCGCGCTGAGTTTAGTTACTTTCATAATTGAAAACCAGTTCCCCCCGCTGTTTATACCGGGTGCTAAAATGGGGCTTGCGAATATCTTTTCGTTCGCGGCGCTTATTATGTACTCCCCCGTCGAGGCGTTTATCGTCGTGGCGGTAAGG
The DNA here is from genome assembly GCA_910585705.1 of uncultured Christensenella sp. Lineage (GTDB taxonomy): Bacteria > Bacillota > Clostridia > Christensenellales > Borkfalkiaceae > Coproplasma. Next base: position 24,115 of record CAJUER010000001.1, on the reverse strand, counting down.
ACGGGGCTGGGCGCGGTTTACGCAGGCAACGTTTCCGCGCTTTTGTACAGCTTTACGGGCGGAGTCGTTTCCATGACGGCGTCCTCCGTTTTAATGTATGCGGTATACCCGAGAATTTCGCTAATATCGGTAAGCGTAATCGCAGCGGTTGCGCACAACGTTACGCAGAACCTCGTTTTCGCGGGCATAAGCGGAACGCCGCTCACTCTCGGATATATGCCGTATCTCGTTTTAATCGGTATAGTTTCGGGCGCGGTGGTCGGAGCGGTAATAATGCTAATTTTCAAAAAAGTGCCGCAAAGCGTGTTTGAAAAAGCCATAGGCAAAAAGGTTTAACCCCGAAAGGGTAAATATAATGCAAATAAATTAAGGAGAGATTATAAGTGAAAGCAGTAAAAGGAAAATACTACTTCGGCGGCGTTCACCCGCGCGACGGAAAAATTCTCGCAAAATCCGCCGCGATAGAGGCGCTTCCCGCACCCGAAGCGGTTGCAATTTCGCTTTCCCAGTCAATCGGTAAACCCGCAGTCGTCATTGTCGAAACGGGCAAAACCGTAAAGGCAGGCGAAGTTATCGCAAAAGCCGATGGCGAAATATCTTCCGACGTGTTCGCAAGCATAAGCGGCACGGTTACGGATATAAAGGATATGCTAAGCGCCAACGGACAAACCGAGAAGTATATTTTCATTCAATCAAACGGAAAAGACGAAACTACGTTCCTTCCCTCTCTTTCCGACCCGTCGGGCGAAGAGATTAGGGAAAGAATAAAAGCCGCCGGCATTGTGGGATTAGGCGGAGCGGGATTCCCGACCGCAGTTAAGCTGACGCCCTCCTCCCCTGTTGATACGCTTATCGTGAACGGCGCGGAGTGCGAGCCCTATCTGACGTGCGACTACCGTCTTATGCTTGAAAAGACGGATGAAATAGCAAGGGGCGCCGCGTATATCGCGAAAGCGCTGGGCGCGGAAAGAATTATAATAGCAATCGAGAAAAACAAACCCGACTGCGTTGCAAAGTTCGAAGCGTATGAAAACATTCAGCCCGTAGTGCTTCCGAAAAAATATCCTATGGGCGGAGAGAAGCAGATAATTTATTCCGCCACCGGAAGAAAGCTCGGCGCGGGCAAGCTGCCTGCGGAGGTGGGCGTGATTGTTCAGAACGTTGCGACCTGCTTTGCAGTATGCGAAGCCGTAGAGCTTGGAAAACCGCTTTACGAAAGGGTTGTAACCATTTCGGGCAAGGCGGTAAAAACGCCTAAAAACCTTTTGGTTAAAATCGGTACCTCCGTCAAGGACATTGTGAACTACTGCAACGGCGGCGAGGACGGAGAAAAGCCCTTGAAAATAGTAAAGGGCGGACCGATGACGGGTACGGCGCTTGCAAATTACGAAGTTTACACGCATAAAACCGATTCGGGAATTTTACTGCTTTCCGAAAAGGAAGCGGCTGCGGACGAGCCCACTCCCTGCATCAACTGCGGAAAGTGCGCCGACGTGTGCCCCATGCACCTTATGCCTATGAACACCGCGTTCTATTCTGCGGCAGGCGATTTTGACGCGGCTTTGCAATACGGACAGACAGCCGCCTGCATAGAGTGCGGCGCGTGCGAATATATCTGTCCCGCTAAACGCCCTTTAATTCAGGCGATAAGAAAAACTAAGGCTTACCTTAAAAATAAAAAGGAGGGTAAATAATTATGACCGACAACACGATAGTCGTTTCCACCCCTCCCCACGTCAAATCAAAACGCACTACGCGCTCGATAATGCTCGACGTATTAATCGCGCTTGCGCCTTGCGCCATTGCGGGAATAGTCTTTTTCGGCTGGCAGGCGCTGGTTGTGGAGCTTGTTGCCGTAGCCGCGTGCGTTGCGACCGAGTTTGTCTATTTCTTCATTCTTAACAAAGGATTTTCCAAGAAGTGCAAGGACGCGGGTACGGTTTGCAGAAGGTTCATAAAGCAATTCGATTTTACTTCGGTAATCACGGGGCTTATCCTCGCGCTCATACTTCCTTCCACCGTTAAGTGGTACGAAGTGCTGATAGGAAGTATTTTTGCGATAGCTGTCGTTAAAATGCTGTTCGGCGGAACGGGCAAAAACCTTGTGAACCCTGCGGCGGCGGCGCGCGTATTTATGTTCATAAGCTTTGCAATCACTACCTACACTGCGGCGAATATCCCCGCGTTGAAATTCGAAAGCGGAGTTTTCACCGACGCGACCAACCTCTCCTGGCTGTTCCCTGCGGAAGGCAACCCCTCAACGAAAATTTCCGTACTCGATCTGTTTCTCGGCACGGGCGTTGCGGGCTGTATAGGCGAAACCTGTAAAGTTGCGATTTTGTTTGGTTATATATACCTTTCGGTGAGAAAGGTTATCAAATGGTGGCAGCCGTTGGCGTTCATCGCGCTGTTCGGCTTCACGGCGGTACTTACTTCGGGATTTGCGTTTATCGCGACCGGCGGATACATCTTCGATATAGAGCTGTTCCTCCCCCACATATTCTCGGGCGGCGTACTGTTCGGCGCGGTGTTTATGTTCACCGACTACACCACTTCACCCAAAGGCATATACGGACAGATTCTTTATTACCTGCTTGCGGCTGTGCTTGTTGCGGTTTTGCGCTATCTTACGAAGCTGGAAGTTACGTCGTTCGTAATTTTAATTATGAACATCATCGTACCTTTAATCGACAAATACCTTATCAGAAAACCTTTCGGATATAAGAGAGTCAAAAAAATAAAGCAAAACGATACCGCACCCGCAAACGCGGCGGCGAACCTCATAGAACCCGTCGATGCAAACGGCGCGGCTTACGTTGAAAAGGAGGGCGAATAAAAATGACCGCTAAACAGTTTTTTAAAGGCGAAGCGTTCAAGTGCCTTATTGCTCTTCTCTGCGTACTTTTGGTAAGCGGCGTATTCCTAACGATTATGAACAGCTTACTCGCCGTTACCGAACAGGAAAGATTCGAACGCGCGATAAACAAAATTTACGGCAAGAACGTAAAGACGGAAGCTGTCGCCGTCGAGAACTACAACGACAGCGCGACGATTGACGAAGCGTACAAAGTTAAGGACGACGGAAACTATCTTATCAAAGCTACGGGCAAGGGCGGATTCGATAACGGAACGGTTACCTGCTGGGTAGTCGTAAACGTTTCAGGCGGCACAGTGAAAGGCATAGACAAGGTTGTTATTGATTCCAACAAAGGTCAGTCCTATATCGGCTATATCAACGACAAGTTCTTATCAGGCTTTTCGGAATATAAAGGCGAATACTTCAACCCCAACGAAGGATTCATAAAGACGGGCGCAACTCGCTCCGCCACCGCTATTTGCAATGCCGTAAACGCTTCGATAGACTTTGTAAACGCCAAGTTCGGCAACGTTGCGGTTGATATTTACGAAAACTTCGATCTTACTGAATATATCAACACAAAGCAAACAAGTCACGAAATTACAGACGGCAACGTCGTTTACCATATTAAGACGAAAGGGCATACGATGCCGTCGGAATTCACTATTGACGTTACGGTCAACTCGGCAGGCGCGATAACCGACTACAATATAGTTGTAAACGGTTCTACAAGTCAAAGCTATACCGATAAAATGCTTGCTGGCATACTCGATAAAACGCTGTTTATAGGAAAGGACTTTGCCGGTATCCAAGCGATACTCAACGAGGGTATAACCTATCCCGGCGACGGTAAGGACACGCTGATTTCAACGGGCGCGACCCAGTCGAATTACCTGTGCGTATACGCGGCTGCTTTTGCAACAAAGAACTACGACAAATGCCTTAACGCCGCAGATGACGGCGACGAAAATACCGAAGGAGGACAGGAAAATGAATAAGTATAAAAAGATTTCTCTTGACGGACTTATTTACCAGAACCCCACGTTTATGCTGGTGCTCGGTACCTGTCCCACTCTCGGACTCATTTCTTCCGCATTCTCTTCTATGGGTATGGGGCTTACAGTGCTCGTCGTGCTTACGCTGAGCAATATGATAATTTCGGCGTTGCGCAAGGTTATACCAAACGCGGTGCGAATCCCGTGCTATATTGTAATTATAGCTACGCTTGTAACCTTTGCGAGAATGTTCCTTGAAAAGTTCGTACCCGATTTATACGACAGTCTCGGCGGATTCCTTGCGCTGATAGTCGTGAACTGCATAATTCTCGGCAGAGCGGAAGCGTTCGCAAACAAGCACAACGTAGTCGAATCCGCCGTAGACGGAATTGCCAACGGCTTAGGCTTCACCGTAGCGCTTACGCTGATGGGAATCATATGCGAATTTCTCGGCAAGGGCGCGCTGTTCGGATTGCAGATTATGGACTTCAAGATAGGTATGCTTGCAAAGCCTGCCGGAGCGTTCCTCGTATACGGTATCTGCATAGCGGTGTTCGTGTACGTCATAGACGGATTCGAAAGATGGCGCAGAGTGAAAGCTAATAAGCTGGCGCGTGAAAATATGCTCAGCGCAAAGGAGGCGGCGTAATTTATGGCTACGTTTATTGCGATAATTCTTTCTGCGGTTTTAACGAATAACTTCATAACCGCAAAAACCTACGGCGTCTGCCCCTTTCTCGGCGTTTCCAAAAAGACGTCGAGCGCGGCGGGAATGGGCATTGCGGTCACGCTTGTAATGGTGCTTGCCACGCTTGTGACCTATCCCATCTACACCTACGTTATGGTGCCGCTTAAAATAGAATTCCTTGAAATTATATTCTTCATCTTCATCATAGCTTCACTCGTGCAGATGCTTGAAAAAATTATTCAGAAGCTTTCCCCTACGCTTTACGGCGCAATGGGAATATACCTCCCCCTCATCACGACGAACTGCGCCGTTCTCGGCGTAACCGAGCTTTTAATCGGCGATATGTCCGCAATACTCGGCGAGGCTTCGATGAATATCGGCTGGGCGGCTCTGTACGCGCTTGGCGCGGGACTGGGCTTCACAATCGTTATGATTATAATGAGCGGTATGCGTGAAAGATTGAACTGCTACAAGACGCCTAAGGCGCTTGCCGGCTTCCCCATTGCAATGGTTACGGCTTGCTTTATATGTATGGCGTTCTATGTATTCAGTCTGATATCTTTATAAGGAGGCGCGGAAAATGAATTTACTTGAAATCACAAACCAAACGTGGATTACGGTAGGAATCGTAGCAGCTATTTTCGCAGGTTCGGCGCTTTTAATCGGCGCGCTTATTCTCGTAGTCGGCAAGGTGTTCAAAGTCAACGTCGATGAAAAGATAACGAAAATTCTCGAAAACCTTGCAGGCGCAAACTGCGGCGGCTGCGGCTGTTCGGGTTGTAGCGGCTTTGCCGACAAACTTGCAAAGGGAAGTGCGTGCCTTTCCGACTGCCATGTAACTTCGCCCGAGAAGAAGGCGGAAATAGCCAAGCTTTTAGGCATAGAGCTTAAAGACGAAGAACGCACGGTAGCAGTCGTTCACTGCAATGGAGGAATTGAAAACTGTGCGGACAAATTCGTTTACAAGGGCAACCCCACCTGCGCGGCGAACAATTCGCTGTTGGGCGGCAATAAGGCTTGCTCGTATGCGTGTCTGGGTTGCGGCGACTGCAAAGCAGTATGCCCCGAAAACGCGATTGAGGTTACGGGACGGCTTTCGAAGGTTGACCCCGACAGATGTATTTCCTGCGGAGCGTGCATTGCTGCTTGTCCCAAAGACATTATCGACCGTATACCCGCCACCGCGCCCGTGTACGTTGCCTGCTCGTCAAAGTGTCGCGGCAAGGACGTAACAAGCGTGTGTAAAGTCGGCTGTATTGCGTGCGGAATTTGCGCAAAGAGCTGCCCTCACGGTGCGATTACGATGAAAGACAATCTTCCCGAAATCGATTACACTAAGTGTACGGGCTGTTTAACCTGCGTTGAAAAGTGTCCGCGCCACATAATAATCAGCCGAAAGGTTGTTGCCGAAGAAACACCCGATACTTCTGAAAGCATAGAAAAAGCGGCAGAATAAACAACACAATATAAAATGAACCGCTCCGCGCTCATAAGAGCGCGGAGCGGTTTTTCGTTAAATAAATTATTTCGTTAATTAAATTATTATGTTCGGATTATCCCAGTCGCGCGATAAGGGCTCAACCTTAACGCCGTGCGGGTCGCAGTAAATATATTTATTATTGTCGTCAATCGCGGGGAAATATTTGCACTGTCCGCCGTTACAGTTCGCCTCGACCATTTTGGCGGTTTTCTTTGCCTTATCTATATAAATTACGTTTAAATGCTTTTCGTCCGCACGAACGGTTACGGTAACGCCGTTTTCGTCCTCCTTCGTCTCCACCCTCTTATCGAGCGTTTCGCCGGACGGAACTGCACTGCCGAAACTGTATTCGAACACGGCTTCCGCTCGGATATAAATTTTTATACCGGTTACGGGGCTTTTGTCGCGCGTGGCAAAAACCGCGATGAACAGCGCCGCGACGGCAAGAAGCACAAGCCCGTAAATTATAAGGTCAAACAGCTTGAAGCCCCTGTCCTGTTTTACCTGTTCTATTTTTTTAAGCGACATTTTTTACTCACAAGTGAACACAACTTTTTTATCCGTCAGCTTTTCCTCAATAAACTTTACCGCGCGCTCTTTGCCCATACACATTATAGCAGTCGTAAGCGCGTCGTCCTCTGCCGCACTTCCGCCTATTACCGTAACCGACATTATGCCCTTTTGTACGGGCTTGCCCGTTTCGGGGTCGATGATGTGGCAATAGCGCGTGCCGTCTATTCTGTAAAACTGCTCGTTATCGCCGCTTGTTGAAAGCTTTTCACCGCGCGCGGGTATGTGTATAAATGCGTCCTGAGAAATCGAACGCGGGTTCGTCAGTACAAGTGTGTACGGTCCTGTTTTAAAATTGCTCTTCAAAACCATACTGCTTGCGCCGAAGCTCGTATAACCGTAATTATAGCCGTACTTTTCGTAAAGCGCGTCTATTTTATCTACGGCATAGCCTTTGCCTACTCCGCCCAAATCAAGCTTTATCGAAATAACTTCGCCGTCCGCCTCAACCGTATAAGCAGGCTTTGTCACAAAATAGCGACCTTCCTTTTCTTCGAGCGTCACTTCGCCGAAGCGCTTTGCAAGGTCGGTATACTTTGCGATAAGCGCGTCGTCTGGCAAATCCTCCGCGCTTTCGGGGTGCGACGATTCGCCGCTGAAACCGTAAGCGTGGATATTGTAGTAAAGCGCGGGATTGTAAAATCCTTCCGTAAAAGTATAAACCGACTTCGCCGTACTTAAAACTTCGTAAGCGGTTTTGCCTATTTCCAACGTCGCACCGGCTTTTGCATTGTTAAAATTATATATATCCGAATCCTTTACGGTTGAGGAAACGCATTTGCTTACTTCCGTAAGCAAAGCCGACAAATCCGACTTGAATTGCTTGTACTTTTCCTCCGCGCCCTCTTTAGTGAAATCGTCTGCCACGATTATTTCCGCGTCGGTAAACATTGCATAAAGAGTATATCCCCTCGTCGTATATGAGGACGTATCTTCTTCGGGGAAGCTTTGTTCGTTTGGCGTATAACCGCCTATCTCAACCGTATCGAAGTTTTTTTCCGTCAACGTATATGCGCCCTGCGGCAAGTTTGTATAGACCGTGTATTTTTCTTTGCCGTTCTTACACGCTGTGCCGAATAAAAGTGAAACGCACGCCAAAGACGGGAAAATGATTTTTTTCAGTAGTTGCATAAGTTTATTATAATTGAAAAACTTTATAATTGCAAACAAAAAAACCCGTCGCTTTTACGACGGGTTAAATTCATTTCGATTATTCAGCCTTTTCAATTCTGCCGATTTCGGTAGTCTTGCCGAGCGCGTCCTGAACGGCAAGCAAAAGTCTTGCACTGCCCTGAGTTGCGTTGGTTATAATAAGCTCGCCCATGCCGGCGTTTTTATCTTTATTGTAAGGTTCGCCGTTGTCCTTAATGAATACTTGTATATCAAGCACGTCGGATACTGCCAAACCTTCGTATTTCTGAAGCAACCAGCTCTCGTTGCCCGTCCAGTTTGCAACCGAATCCTTGTCCCAACCGTGATCGGGATTTGCATTGCTTACTGAAACATATTCACCCTTAGTTATATCTACAACTTTGGTAATAATATTGTTTTTAACGGTTACTCTGACTTTGATTCCGTAATGAGGTGCGCTTGCAGAATAAGCATTGGGATAATGATATTCGCCCTCGTACTCGCCGTTATAGCCTTTGGAACAGCCGGAAGCCAAACCGACGCCTGCACCTATTGCCGTAGCCGCCGCCAGAATTGCCAAACCCTTGAAAATCTTTTTCATATTTTACCTCTTTGTTTTATATGAGATTTATTACTACATTATTTTAACATAACGGTAAAAAACTGTCAACGGTTTATTTGTATTTATCTGTAAAATTTAAAAGTTATTTTAAGTGTTTTTACCATTCGTCAATTAAAAAAGACTTTCCTTGTCGGGAAAGCCTTTTTTGTTTTTTTATTCCGTTCTCAGTGCAACAACGGGGTCCTTCTTTGCTGCTGCCGCCGCAGGGATAAGTCCCGAAACGAGCGTTAAGAATACGCTGACCGCGACCATAATTATCGCCTGCCACCAAGGCAACGCCGCAATCGCGGAAATGGGCGCGATAGCCGCAACAACCAAATTCACCACTATCGAAACAATATAAGTTACAATAATTCCGAATAAGCCTGCCGCCAAACCTATCATCAAAGTTTCGGCATTGAATAACCGCCTTATATCCTTTTTCCTTGCGCCGACGGAACGTAAAATTCCTATTTCCTTTATTCGCTCTACAACCGAAACGTAGGTTATAATTCCGACCATTACGGTTGACACTATAAGCGACAGCGCAGTGAATGCGATAAGCGCGATGGTTACCATCTGAATCATCGAATCGATCATCGAAATAATCATGCCGACCGTATCGGTATATTTTACAACGTCCGCGTCGCTTAAAGCTATTCCGTTGTATTCACTTCCCGCACGGCACATATCGTTCCAACCGTCGAGGTATTCGGTTATGCTGTTCTTCGCGTCAAAATCTACGGGGTAAATTCTTACAGTCGTAGCCAAATCGGAACCGGCGACCATTGCGGGAGTTACGAAGTAGGAAACGCCCCCGCCCATCATTGCCATCATTCCCGCCGACTGCGAAAATTTATCTGTCGCAACTTCCTTATAATAAGTGCGCACGCCGTTGTTTATCTTGTAATATGTATACTCGTACGAGTAAGGCATTTCTTTGAACATTTTGTTCGGCATCTTTTCCAGAACCTTAGCAATCAAGCTTTGCGCGCCTTGCTCCAAAATATGGTCCGTCAATGCTTTGGTATAGTAAAGTCCGCCGTCGATACAGCCGTAAGATACATTGCTCTTTTTCTGCAAAATAATTTTTACGCCTAAATCGAAACTGCCTTCCGAAGCAAAATCTTTACTGTACGAATTGTAAATAAAGAAAGGTTTATCGGGGTCGGACACATTGCCCGTCGGTGAAAAAATTGTATCGTTGGGATAGAATTTAAAGGTCTTATCGAAGAAATAGCCGTAGTTAAGTCCGCCGCTTCCCGTCGATTCGTCGTAGAGCGGGTCGTCCTTGCCGCCGCTTCCTATCATACCGATATTCGGGTCGTAGTTGCCGTTTTCCGCCGCCTTAAACGCGTAGTTCAGAAGCTCTTCCTGACTGAAATACGCAAACTGAGCCAAATCGAGGTCGTCCACAAATCCGTCGTCGAGGACGAGTATCATACTGTCCTTTTGGCGCATTGCTTCTTTTACCTGCATTTCCGTCATTTCGCCGTCGGTAGCGATTACGTCGTACTGCGTAAGTATGTAGTCGGGATTGTCGGGTATTTCCAAAAGTCCCGTAAAGTTATCCATTAGCGACGCATAATGCTTGTAATCGTCTTCCTGTAAGAGAATCGATTTATACATCGAGCGGAGCGCGGTTAGCGAAATGCCTTCACTGCTTGCGTCCTTATCGGCAGGTAAGTCCTTCGTGGGGCTGTTTTCGCTTATTACTTTAAAATCTGTATAAAGATAGTTGTTTATATCGAAATCGTAAGAGTTCTGCATTACGTTGTAATATTCCGCAGGCATATTCGAAACGTAATCGAGGTAATTTACCGAAAGATTGTTTTGCGACATAAAGTTGTTGCCCATATCGAGCATAGTCTGCAAAAGCGAATCCACATAAACTTTATCTTTGAGTTTGGTTATATCGGGCGCATTCGAAAGCGTTGCGTTTATGTTGGTAATCGCGCTCCAATCGAACGAGGTCTGCTCTATCGCCACAGGGTAACCCGAAAGCATATCGTCTTCCATTTCGCGTATGTAACTTCTTACTCCGGCGGAAATGGCAAGAACCATTGAAACGCCTATAATGCCTATACTTCCCGCAATGGAAACCATAGCAGTCCTTTTGCGTTTGGAAAGCAGATTTTTAAGCGAAAGCCCGAACGCCATAATAAGCGGCATGGAAGCTTTTTTCTTAACGCGCCTTGCCTTTTTCTTTTTTGCTTTGCCGTCCTGCGCCTCACTTTGCGCCTCTAATTCGGCAAGTTCCGCCTCTTCGGCTTGCTTCCTCGCTTCCGCAGCCGCGCTTACATCGGCGGCTTCGTCCACGTCGGAATAAGGCTTTGTGTCGTCGATTACTTCGCCGTCGAGAAGTCGGATTATTCGGGTGGAATACTGTTCGGCAAGCTCGGGGTTGTGCGTGACCATAATTACGAGCCTGTCGTTCGAAATTTCTTTCAACAGCTCCATTATCTGAACGCTCGTCTTGGAATCGAGAGCACCCGTAGGTTCGTCAGCCAGCACTATCTCGGGGTCGTTTATGAGCGCGCGGGCAATCGCAACCCTTTGCGCCTGACCGCCCGAAAGCTGGTTGGGACGGTTGTTTATTTTGTCCTGCAAGCCCACCTTCGTCAAAGCGTCCAAAGCACGCTGTCTGCGCTCTTCCTTGCTTATGCCTGCAATCATAAGCGCAAGCTCTACGTTCTGCAAAATCGTTTGGTGGGGAATGAGATGATAGCTTTGGAAAATGAAACCTATGGAGTGATTCCTGTATGTATCCCAATCCCTGTCGCCGTACTCTTTGGTACTCGTACCGTCGATAATCAAATCGCCCGAAGTGTACTTGTCAAGTCCGCCGATAATGTTCAGCAGAGTAGTTTTGCCGCAGCCCGACGCGCCGAGAATGGAAACAAACTCGTTGCGACGGAAGTTAATACTTACGCCCTTCAAAGCGTGGACGGTTTCACCGCCTGCGTAGTATTCCTTTTTAACGTCAACTAATTTAAGCATTTTCGATCCTTATATAAATTTTATTAAAACAAGTTTACTGTTTTGATTTTCCGTTGTCAAACAAACCGCCGACAGCCTTACGGTTTTTTAGCGTAATTTTTAATATCTTTCACACAAAAAACTTATTACGGGTTATCCTCTTGTTTGCCGTCCTTTTTATAGTCGTCAAGTTCGGTTGTAAGCGGCTCGGAAGAGTTAAACGGAAAAACAAAGTTCGCCTTTTTGCCTGCCCTTTCCTTTTTGTCCTTTATGTTTTCCTTGAGTTTTTCAAACGAAACTATTATGTTGTGTTTCTTTGCAAACGAAGTGATTTTTGCGGTGATATTTATGGAATGTCCGAAGTCGATTAAGAACACCCCGAAAAACAAACCGACGAAAAACGCAAAAGCAATGTGATTAACAAACCAAACGACCGCCTCTATGCAATACGGCGAAATAACGAAATAGAAGAACGCGCCGACAAGCATCCACAGCGCTGAAAACAGCGGACAGATTATGCCCTGTATGTTCGCAAATCTGTTCGAATAATCCCATAGTTTTATTTTCAGTCCTTTAATAAAAATAAGCCCTGCGATATATTCTATGAGCGTCATTGCGTTGCCCATAATGAGGATTATTATAATACTGTCAAGCCAGTACATTCCCGTATCTATCGGAATAAGCGAAATAGTGAAAAGTCCGACCGTTCCGAAGCCGTAAAGCGGAAGATACGGACCTGTAAGGAAACCGGGATTTATCCACTTTTTGGCGGTGAATAATCTTCTGAAAACCACCTCTATGCACCAGCCCAGCGTACTGCCGATAAAAAACAGAAACGCGGCGGTAAGCAAGGCGTCAACAAAGTTCATAGCGTACTCCGTTTACGCGCGCCTTGCGGCGTACAGACGTTTGATCGAACGCTCTTTGCCGAGAATGCGCATAATCGTGCACAGGTCGGGGGAATTGGGCATGCCCGTTACGGCTACGCGCAGAATTTCCGCTATGTCCGAAACGCTGCCCTTGTAATTTTCGGGGTGCGCTTTGTAATCCGACGTTTCACTTGCAAAGCCTATGAGGGGCGCGATTGATTTGACTTTTGCAAACCATACCGTATTGTCGTCCTCAGGGTCGTACATATCCGAGAATACGTCAAGCACGCAGTTCACGGTTCTGTCGTCGAAGCGGAAAGAATATTCGGGTGTAAAAGTATCGTCGAAGAAATAGTCGATAAGCCTTACGCCCTGTTCGGCGCGCTCGATGTCCTTCCTTCTCTTCTTTCCGCCCACGCCCATTATCAAAGCCAACACTTTTATAATATACTCTTTATCTTTAAAATGCTCTCTGTCCTTATCCGTGCCGAATTCGCTCACCCACTCGTTCAAAAATTCAAAGCACTCGCGTTCGGAAAGCTTTGAAATTTCCGTGCGCGAAACGTCGTTCAGCTTATCCAAATCGAACAGCGCCCCGCTCTTTCCCATCTTTCCTATTCTGAATTTGAACTCGCGGTAATCCGCGTCGGGGTTCTTTAACGACCATTCCTCGAAATCGGAGTTTAAAATGGTCATAAGATACTTTACTACGGCTTTGGGGAAGTAGCCCGCCTTTCTGTAATAGTCCAAAGAAAGCTCAGGGTCCTTTCGCTTTGAAAGCTTGCGCTTTGTGTCGCCGTCCATTTTCATAAGCGAGCAAGTATGCGCGTAGCGCGGCGGCTTGAAGCCGAGCACTTTATGAAGCTCTAAATGCACGGGCAGACTTGACAGCCATTCTTCGCCGCGAATTACAAGCGTGGTGCGCATAAAATGGTCGTCTATCGCGTGTGCAAAGTGGTAAGTGGGTATACCGTCCGACTTTAAAATTACCACGTCCTGGTCGTTTTCCGTAACGGTAACCTCGCCCTTTATTTCGTCGCGGAAGTTGATTTTGTTATCCGTACTGCCCTGTGATTTGAGGCGTATGACGTAAGGCTTGCCTTCCGCCAAATTTTTGTAAATTTGCTCTTCGGAAAGATTGCGGCACTTCGCATATTCGCCGTAATAGCCCGTAATCTTTTTTTCTGCGGTCTGCACCTCGCGCACGGCGTTCAATTCGTCCTCCGTACAGAAACAGGGATATGCAAGCCCGAGCGAAATGAGCCGCTTTACGAACGCGCGGTAAATTTTTGCGCGTTGGCGCTGATAGTAAGGGCCGTAATTGTTCAGGGGCGAATTTATTTCCGCGCCCTCGTCAAAATCTATGCCGAAATACTTCAATGAGCGAATCACGCTTTCAACCGCGCCGTCCACCTTTCTCTTCTCGTCGGTGTCCTCTATTCTCAGATAAAACACACCGTCGGTGGTATGGGCGCAACGTTCGTCCGCAAGTGCGGAATACAAATTGCCGAGATGGATAAAGCCCGTCGGCGAGGGCGCAAGACGGGTGACCTCCGCCTTTTCGCCTTTAACGCGTTCGGGATAAATTTTTTCGTATTCTTCGCAAGGAAGCAAATCGTCGTCCGTAATCAATGCGGAAGCAAGTTTGTTCAAATCCATAATATCAACCTCTTATTTTCTGCGTTTGGAAACGTGCTTTAACGTGAACCACAGCACTATTAAAACCTCGAAAACGCCTGCAACAATATAAATGAAATATATTTTATAAAACTCCGTAAACGCAATTACGAATACGTGGAATATAACCGCCGCCGCCCATATCAAAAGCGAACACGTAACGATATTCGTAATCCAGTTTCCCCAGCGCGCGGAATAAACTATAAGCGGGATAGCCATTGCGAACGGCGCAAACACGAACGTAAGATATGCGTGTTTTTCCGTTGTGGGAATAAAGTAGAATATCATAAAAATTCCCGTAGCGATGAACCACACAAGCCCCGTCGTCAAAAGACTTATAAGAAGCCTCTTTTTGCCGATATTCATTTTCGGTCTAACCGACTTTTTAGGCGTCGGCGGGGAAATTATATCGTCGACCGTTATATGGTAAATTTCCGCAAGCTGAATTAAAACGCGCAAATCGGGAATAGCTTCTCCCCGCTCCCATTTGGATACGGCTTTATCGGAATAGTTAAGCATTTCCGCAAGCTGCAACTGGGTAAGCTTTGCCTGAGTACGCAGCTCGATCAAATTGTTAGCTATTGTTTGCTTTAATTCGTCCATATCGGAATTATACCACAAAAGCGCTTAAAAAACAAGTAAAAATTAAACTCTACTGTGAGTAGAGTGTGAAATTTTTGCGGTAGAGTCGGTTTTTTTATCAGTTTACGGCGGACTTTAAAATGTGGAGAGAAATTTGTGCGTAAAGGGTTGAAATTATCGGCTTTGTGGGATAATATATATATAGACGCGCAATGCGTTTTCAATATAAGGCACAAGACGTTATTTCAAGGAGACGAAAATGAATAAAGAATTTGATATCTTCGCAGACTCGGCGGCAAACCTGACCGACGAAATGATAACCTCCAATCGGATAGGCGTTATATCCTACACCTGTCTTGTAAACGGCGAAGAAGTTCTCTGCCACGAAGAAGGCAAGCCCTTTTCGGCAAAGGCAAAAGAATTTTATGAGAATATGACTAAGGGCGCAGAGATTAAAACCTCGCTCGTGTCGCAAGCATCGATTATTAAAGCGGTATCCCCTTCTATGGAACAGGGAAAGGACGTTTTACTTATAACCATTTCTTCGGGAATAAGCGGAACGCACAACCAGGCGTTACAGGCACAGAAGGAGCTGAAAAACCTTTACCCCAAATGCAAGCTCGTAGTAGTAGACAGTGCAAACGCTTCGCTCGGCGAGGGGTTGCTTGCCGTTAAAGCCGCGAACCTGCGCGATATGGGCGAAAGCATAGACGCTTGCGCAAAATGGATTGAAGAAAACAAGTACAAGTTAAACGCTTACGTTACCGTGAACGATTTGAAATATCTGCGCAGAGGCGGAAGAATTTCCACCACTCTCGCAATAGCGGGAACGCTTTTAAACATCAAACCCATTATAAGAGCGGACGGCGGCTCGCCTGCGAAGCTTACTTTCACCGCAAAGGAGCGCGGAAGAAAGAAGGCGTTGGAGTATCTCGCAAACTCGTTTACCTCTAACGTTGAGAACCCCGAAAATCAGACTGTTGCCATAACCCACTGCGACAGTTTGGAAGACGCCGAAAAGCTTGCCGAAATGGTAAAAGAACGCGGCGCGAAGGAAGTCGTAATCGAGTACTACGATATGTGTACGGGCACGCATGTAGGTCCCGGAACGATTGCGCTTTTCTTTATGGGCAAGGACAGACGCGGAAGCGCGGCAACCGAGAAGGCATCAAGCCGCAAAAAAACCGCCGCACAGAAAATTTGAAATTAAAGATATTAAACGCGGCACGCGCATAAAATGCGCGTGCCGCTTTATTTTATATGTAAACAAAAATCAATGGCGTTTATCGTAGGAAAACGCGGCGGACTTCTCTTTCAACAAATATTCAAGGAAAGCCCTGCACCCCTCCTCTATATCGGCGTAAGCCTTTTCGAAGTCGCGCGTGTACCAAGGGTCGGCAACGTCGCGCGGACTTTCGGTAAACGAGCACAGCTTGTAAATTTTTTCGCCGAACTCGCCGCCCGTCAGGCGCAACAGATCGAGAAGATTGTCCGAATCCATCACAAGGATATAATCATTGTTTATGACGTCCTGCAAACTTATCTGCCGCGCTTTATGGTTGCCTGCAATACCGTGTATGATGAGCGTGCGCTTTGCAGGGGGATAAATGTCGGAACCCTCCTCGCAGTCGGAAGTTCCGAACGAAGAAATGCGGAAGCTGTGCGCCAGCCCCCTTTCCTCCGTCATATTTTTAAAAACAAGTTCGGCAACGGGGGAACGGCAAATGTTGCCCAAACATACGAAAGCCACGTTTATCATATCAGTCCCCTATTTTAAGTTTTTGCCAAGCCGTGCCCTGCGGCTTGTAACTTTCGATATAGTCGAGAATTTCGTCCGTACCGTTGAAATAGCTGTACATTTCATAACACTTGAAAGTGATGAACTTTTTTTGCGCAACGCTTTGCATAAACTTTTCCAAATCGTCGTAATAGCCGTTTATATTTAAAATAGCCATAGGCTTGTCGTGACGGCCGAGCTGTTTTAACGTAAGCACTTCGAAAAACTCTTCGAACGTGCCTATACCGCCGGGCGTTATGATAAAGGCGTCGGCTTCATCCTCCATTACTCTTTTCCGCTCGGACATATTCTCGGTATAGGTGATTTTATCGCAGCCCTCGTAAATGGCTTCCACTTCCTCGTCGCGGAAGAAATCGGGAATAACGCCGTGAATTTTACCGCCTCCGCGCTTAACTCCGCGCGCCGCCGCACCCATAAGACCGGTTGCACCCGCACCGAAGACAAGCGAATGTCCGCGCTTTGCCATTTTTTCGCCCAGCTCTTCCACTGCTCTTATATATATATTGTCGATATGCGCGCTTGCCGCGCCGAAAACACAAATCTTCATTACTGCTCCGTTTTAATTGTAGTCACTTAATTATTATATACCATTTTGCAAAAAATGTCAATATCGGCATAAACCGTATAACAATTTAAAAAGGCCGCCGTATTCTAACGGCGGCTTTAATAGCGATGTTTTTACATTGCGGGACCAGTTTGGGACGGCGTATATACGCGCGCCGCAAGCTCCTGATTCAAAGCGTAAAGTCCTTTCGCGTCATATCCGAACATCTTCATCTTTTTTATCTGGTCTTCGGCGTTCTTTTCTTCCTCGCCCTGTTCTTTGATGAACCAATCCAAAAACTGCATAGTCTTGAAATCTTTGAGGTTAAAAGCGTGCGAATAGATATTATTTATTAGCGAGGTCACATACTGCTCGTGTTCGTAACCTGCGTTCAACGGGTCGATATGCTCTTTAAAAATCTTGTCGGGCTTGGCTATTTTATCGAAAGTGACGCGCACGCCGTTGTCGATTAAATAACGGCGGATCATCATTGCGTGGTCGCGCTCTTCCTGAGCCTGGATTTCGTACCAATGAGCAAAGCCGTCTAATCCTTCGTCGGCATAATAATTTGCAAAGTCGAGATACAGATAAGCCGAATACAGTTCTTTATTGACCTGGTCGTTTAATAATGCGGCAATTTTATCGTTTAACATTTTTTCCTCCGTAAATGTTCTTTACACCATTGTAATACATAGCGTATTAAAAAGCAACTTTTAATTACCGAAAACTCTATTCTTTGACTTGCTTAGCCGTAAACGAAACGCGGAATTTATTTGACGAAATCTATTTTTATGTCGCCGTTATTACAGTCGGCGGAAAAGGCTTTATCTCCGCCAACCTTGTTAAGAGGTAAATTGCAGTCGCCCTTCTTTATAGTGCAGGAAATAGAATAATCGTCCCAACCGCCCGTAACGGTCCCCCTTATATCACCGTTTTTTGCTTTAAGGTTAATTGCCTTCCCCGCGCTTAAACGTTCCAAGACAACGCTTCCTCCGTCCGCGCCCAAATTTACTTTATCGCCGAACGACACTGCCGACGCGCTTATGTCCCCGTTCGTGGTGTGCGCCGTAAACGCACCGGTAATTCCGTCGGGCACCCTTATCTTTATACTGCGGTACTTTGCTTCAAACTTTTTTACGCCCACGAAATCCGTCCATTTTTTATCGTAAACGCACTTTACCGTCAGCACGCTTTCTTCGGAAACTGTTACGTCGAGATACTCTTTTTCACCGTCGAAATACTCGATATAAACGTTATTGTCCTCCGACGCGGAAATTTCAAGCTGTCTGTCGGAAACGTCTATAACCACGCTTTGTATCTCTATCCCGTCCGAGCAATAAGATTTTTGCGCGTAATTCTCATTCTTTGCGCAACCCGACAAAGCCAAAATCATCGCGCCGGTTGCAGCCGCAAAAAGCAAACTTAATTTTTTCATAATAAAATTCTCCTTGATGGTTTGATTTGACACCGCTTTATTTCGATGCTAAAATAAGTTTAAACCTTTGTGTAACACAAAAGTCAAGGGGATATTATAAAAAATATGAAAGAATTTTTTTCAATAAGCCGTGCGGCGAAATCCGTCGGTATGACGGCGGAAACTTTGCGGCATTACGACCGAATAGGGCTGGTTAAACCCTGCAAAACGGACGAATGGACCGGTTACCGCTACTATTCGCAACAGGAAATAGTTAAGCTTAACACCATACGGGCGCTGCAATGTATGGGCTTGACGTTGGCGGAAATTAATGAAATTTTGTCCTACGACGATTTTAATAAAATAGTCCGCGCCCTGCGCGAAGCCGAACAAAACGCTGATAAAAAGATCGAAGAGCTAAACAATGCGAAACTTAAAATACGGCGTGCGCGCGCTTTTTACGAAAACAAGTCCGACGGCGTCAACCGTCAAAACGACGCATATATAAAATTTTATCCCCGTCGCGTCATTATGCTTTCCGAATCGTTAGATAAGCCGACTGTGGACAATTTATGGAACTACCACCGCCATTTTTACAGCAGCATACCAGAAAACATGAAAGACAAATTTACTTTTGAAGATTCGGCAGGCGTTTACGAACGTGAAGGTCAGGCGCGTCTGTTTACGGAATGCCGCGCGTACACTTCGGTGAACGGACTGGAAATTTTGCCCGAAGGCAAATATCTTTGCGCCGACTGCACCGAAGAAAACCGAGTAGCGACGCTTGAAAACCTGATAAGCACGGCAAAAAACAGCTACAACGTCAATCCCGAGTTTACCGTCCGGCTTATTGTGCTTTCGGGCATACTTCAATGGAATTATCTGGCACAGGTATTTATAGGCGAATAATAAATGTAAATCTACTGTTCGCCGCCTTACTTATTTACACTCTTAAAAACAAATCAAAAATTTTGCATACGCATTTGAAATTTCTATTTACTGGGAAAATACGCAAAATAAAAAACCGCCCGAGCGGTTTTTATTTTTTAGAAAAATTATTTTGCAAACAATTTGTTATATTCCCTGAATAAGAAATCTTTGCGTGTGTTGCCCTGCTTTTTATACAGGTCACGGAACGTATCGCCTATCGCTACGTTGCAAAAACCTTTGTTCACAATCAATTCATACTTGTTTTGCGAGAAAGGAAATTCTTCTATTACCCATTTAGCTTCCTCGTTATTTTTGATAACGACCTCGCCCCAGTAGACCGACATAATACTTTCAAAATCATTTTGAAACAATCCTAATTTATCGAACGAATTATTTCGATACAGGTCAAAATACCACTTTTCTAATTTTTTCAAACTTTCGACCGTATAGTCCGGTACAAACTCTAAGCATTGTGCGCTTATATCTTTTAGCACGGTTAATAAATTATCTTTGTAGGAAATAAAATATTTTTCCGCTTCGGAAATACCGTTGAAATTTTTCAAGGTTTCCCCGTATTTAAGCGCTATTTCCAAACTATGTTCAGACATTTATTACCTGCCGTTATTTCCAAGTTATATTGCCGAGACATTCGCCCAGCGCGATAATGTGCGATTCTTCAACCGCTCCGACCTGAATATCGGAATAAAAACCGTTACTGCGTATCCATGCGATAAGTTTTTCGTCCGAATACATTACGGCGACTCCGTATGCGTCGAACTCCGACAAAAGGCTGTACTTTTCGTTGCAAAACTTTTCAACTTCTTTTGCAATGTTCAAAGTCGTTACAAAACTTCCTTTGCACCTGCCCTTTTTGAAAACGGGCTTATTTTCCATTGCCGCAAACAACATACTTCCGATACAAAACTGATAGCAGCAAAAATCGCCTTGAAATACCTTCCATTCCTTTTTATAAAACTGTGCAAGGCAACCGCTCGCCGTGTCATACCCCGCAACCGCAGTCTTCTTTTTCTTGTAAAACACAATAATTCCCTGCTCAGCGTAAATCTCGTCGAGCGGCAAAAAATGCTCGTCGCAAGTAAAATATTCGTCGTGCCCGATTATGCTGTTATAAATCAGCTTTAACTCTTTCGGGAAAGTAACTCCAAGTTTTTTCTCAGTTGCGGAAAAATCGATTTCTTCGTTTGAATTAACGTTCATAAACGAACGCATTTTCGTAAGCATCGTTTGCAAATCTTTATATTCCTGTTCGAGCAAACAGTGATTATCGAAAAAACTGACTGCGCGTTCGCCCTCGCTTACAGGCTCGTCGGTC
This sequence comes from uncultured Christensenella sp., assembly GCA_910585705.1. GTDB lineage: Bacteria > Bacillota > Clostridia > Christensenellales > Borkfalkiaceae > Coproplasma. Next base: position 3,667 of record CAJUER010000001.1, on the reverse strand, counting down.
GCAATATCTTCGGGTTTAAGTCCCGAAATCAATACCCAGCCGGAAACTTGATTTGCGTCATAACTGTCGTAATAAACTTTGTTTCTGTAATAGTAAAATCCTGTTTGCATAAATGTTCCTCTTTTCTTTGATGAAAAATTTGCGGCGCAAGCGCATAGCCGAGATATAACAGCCGTTTACTGTTAAAATCAAAAGAAATACGCACACCATTCCAAAGTGTGCGTATACTCCCGAAATGGTGGAACTGAAAGCGGCAAAAACGCACACCCAAATATTCAAAGTAAATCGGCGTGAGTTTTATTGCGTGGTGGAATTGCCGTTGTCGGACTACCCGTTATACGGCAAACAGTTAGTCGCAAGGGGCTAACCCCTCGCGGCTTGCCCGTTCGCTTGCAATGGCTGTCATAGCGTCCTTATAAATACGCTTTGACAGCCTTTTTGCTTGCTCTATATCGGGTGGCAATTCGGCGTATATGTTTTTGATATTGTCGTTAAAGTAGATGACTGTTATTCCGAGCGGCATTGTCTTATTCATATTTGAAACTCCGTTAATTCTTTATAACCCAACCCAAACCCACCCACAGCGGGCTTGCTTTTTCGTTCCGTGTTCCGTAGTGCCAATAAGGTAATAGTATGCTTATTGCCACTGCGGGCGGCTGTCGCCGCCCCGTATTGTGCCGTATTTACCCCAAAAGTGTTACAGTGTTACGGGGTGGACTAAGGTAATACTATGTCCACCCCGTTAGCATAACGCTTGAATTTACGTTACACGTTACGGGGTGAACGGGTAATATTATATACTGCAATCGCGTAATTGCTTTTGCAAATGTTTGCGTATCGTTTTCATACGTTGCGAAATAGCGGTGTGTGATACGCCCGTTTGACTTGCTATTTGTCGCATTGTCATTTCCTCGTAAAACACTTTACACACTAAATCGCGCCGCTTGTCCGACAGCGTTAATAATGCTTTATGTACGCGCTCTGTATTCTCGCGCCGTATAATGATTGCAAGCGTATCGGCAGACTTGTCCTCAAAGTCTATGCCGTTTTCGATTAAATAGTACAGCGAGGTATGCCGCCTTGTTTCTTTCCAATGGTTGCGTTTTTCTTGTTGTAGTAATTCCAAGTGTATCAAATATATTTCTTCCGTAACCTCAACGGTGTTCGTCGTGCCGTCTACAAATTTATAGATTATTACTTGCATATAGAAAGCCTCCACTTATAAGCACGGCAACGGCAAAGTGGTAAGGTTTTTATAAAAATTCTTGAAAATAAAAAAGCCCGACAAACTTTCAGACTTTATAAGCCTTGAAAATCTGTCGGGTTTTACTCTTTCATTGAGAGCCATAACACCTATGACAAACGCCAGCCGTAACCGTGCGTGCGATTACTGCCCATATTTCATTGTGAGGGTGTAGGCGTTTCTATGAGGTATTGAATAAAAAAAGAATTGAGTGTTCCATTTACTGCTCCCGAAAGTTTTTTGTCGTTTTACTTTCGTACACTCAATTCTTTATTTGCTATAAAGTTTATTCGGTTGTTATGCTTTATCTGATAATACTTTTTGAATAATGATTTTGCTGTCCTTGATTTCTATTTGTAATTTCAATTTGCATTTCGGACAAAGTATTTCCGCGTTCGAGCCGTCGCCTAACTTAAACAATTTATACCCACATTCGGGGCATACAACGTAGTTTATCATACAACCTCGATATAGTCGGAAAGATTACGCCGCAGTCCGCAGTTTGCGCCGTATTCGTCCACATAGCCCAACCGTAAAATCATTTGCACGGGCACGGCAACGCCTAAATCGGTTTGTATCGACGAGCAAAACGGCTCGGTTTCCAATGCGGCGGAAAACGGTTGAACGGCTATATTGTTTGCGGCACAGTCAAACCAAAATGCTTGCGTTTTTCTGCCCGTATTTATCAATTCTTCAAACGTATTACCACCCGTAATAACGGCGAACGCGCCGCAATTATTCAGTTGCTTTTTTGCCGTGTCAATTCCTTGTTTTGCAAATTTATCGCCTTTTGCACTTTCTCTTGTCGTCGTCCAATAATAGAAAGTTTTGACTATACCTTTTAAGCCTATCATATCAGCGGTTATGCCGTCTAATTTGTTTTCGGCTTCCTTATCGGAAAAGCGCATCCATTCCGCTAATTCGTCGCGGTATGCTTGATTAGCCGACTGCACCGTAACGGCATCCATTGAAATGCGTTTTATATAATCAAAATTTTCGTCGCCGTTTTGATAGAGCGTTATAGCCGAATATTTATTTAATAAGGCAGTTACCGTTTTTTGTTCGATTTTTCCATTTGAGTACGCCGATTTATCGGTATGCCGTTTATCAATCAATGAAAGTTTAGTGGTATCGACAGTTGCATTATCGCGTTTTTGATATGCAACTTGCACGGACAAATCGTTGCAGTTTATTTGTGTATCATAGCCGTATGCGCTAAACGCAACGCTTATTGTTTCTACATAGCAACCAAGCGAAATATAAGCCTCGCGCTTTTCGCTATCTACTATACTCAATACGCGACTTTCGTCTATTGAAATTTGCAAGCGGTTTTCGTTCGGGTAAAGTTTAACGCTCCACATTTGCGTGTTATGTGAGTTAGCCGCGATAGAGGAATACCAAAGCGCATTTTGAATATCGTCGTTTACACCGTCTAATTTGCGCGACGGATTGACTTTTAACGGTCTGCCTATAATTGCCGCCGCAGTAAGAACAGCGGACAGCGCGACAATGACCGCGCCTAAAATCGAAAATACAATAATCATTACTTTCTTTTTCCTTGTCATAATATTTTCCCCTTATTTACAAGCGCACAGCAGCCGTTCAAAACAGAACGCCGAAAAGTCTTTTTCGTTCAGTTGCAGCATTTTCAAATAGTCCTTTTTGTGACTTATCATTCTGATAATACCCGCAATCGAACTCCAAATGAATAGCAGAATTGCCGAATTGTCAAGCGCGGTATTGATAACACCCTCGTCTTTTCCTTGTTGTAAAATGTTTAATAGTTTTTCATTTAAGACTTCGCCCAAGCGGTATATGTCTTTGTAAATTTGCGGCGTGTCGTCGGCTTTTATGTTCACGTTTATTGTTCCGATAAGCCCCTCAAAATAGAGTGGGTAACGGGTTGCAAGCCGAAAAACGTCCTGACATATTTTTGAGAACGTATCGTTAAAAGCGGTTTGTTCGTCTATTGCTTTATCTACTTTAACGACTATTTTTTCCATAAACTCCAAAACGAGCGCAAAAAACACTTCGTCTTTATCTTTGAAATATCCGTATAAAGTAGGCTTGCTATAACCAGCCTCTGCCGCAAGTTGTTCCATTGTCGTCTTTTCAACGCCGTTTTTGCAAAATAGTTTGTCAGCGGCGTCTAAAATATTTCGACGATTAAATGCTATCGTTCTTTGTGTTCTTGTGTTCATAGTACGCTCCTAAACTTTACTATTGGTAAAATTATAATACTTTCAGTAAAGAAATGTCAAGCGTTTTGCTTGGCTTTTCATTTGGTATTTGCTATAATGTCAATGTAACACAAAAGATTTTTTTCGTAAGAATTAAATAGATTTGTTATTCGCTTGTGCTTACCGTCTGAGGACGGAATACGCCGCCTTGACAAATTGTAAAGGGCGACGATTTATCTCCCGT